>NZ_JYIT01000084.1 GCF_000956545.1 Microbacterium azadirachtae | reverse complement strand
GCTCGTGATCCACAGGAGCCCGGCAGCCGACAGGCCCACCCTCCCGAGTCGGTCGTTGTGATCTTCACGACAACCGCGACCAGAACATTGACTTCCGCTCCCGACCGATGCATACCAAGCGACCGGACAAGAGCGGGCACCAGACCTCACCAGTAGGTGAGGAACCAACAACTGAATAGGCAGCCGAACGGCTGCCGGACCTCATGAAAGGGGGCGACATGACCAACAACACCAACGCTAGGAAGAGGGAGGCGCTGTCGGCTGCCGGGCTCCTGTGGATCACGAGCACAGGAGCCGTCCCGATGGCAGCTCCCGCGGCGTTTGGCGGAGCAACGTGGCGACAGCAACTGGATGACATGAACGCGTGCGCCGAACAAGAGGGCGTCACGCTGGGCGATGACAACCTGTTCTGTACGCACGTCCCCGAAACGCTCTGGGCGAGCATGCGAATCGTCAAGCTCCTGGAGTTCGTGGCTCAGCATCCGACCAGAGAACTCTTCGTTCCCAGCTCCGTTTTCGCGGACCTCACCCTCGATGACCGTGAGGTACACATCTCCGCACTCGAGACACAGGGAACGCAGCTGATGTTCTGCGACGAGTGAGGTCAGGTCGCGCCCGACGTGTGAACGGCGGGCGCGACCGCCCCTGATATCCCGCCCATCTCGTCGTTGTGGTTTTCGCAACGACCCCGACCAGAACATTGACGACTCGCGCCACCTGGCGCATAACCAGTCATCGCCACAACCCGCCAAACGTTTGCGGGCCTGAGAGAGGAGTACTTCGACATGATCAGCAGCAGCAACATCAACCGGACCGATGCGGCGTCGTCCCGAAAGGGGCAGGCGAAGCGCTTCGCCGTGGTCTACGCCGACCCACCCTGGGACATCGCCCAGCAGGGGAAGCGCGGCGCGATCAACCACTACGACCTGATGACCCTCGACCGCATCAAACGGATGCCGGTCGCCGACCTCGCCGCCGACAACGCCACGCTGCTGCTGTGGACGACGAACGCCGCGCTCCCCGGCGCGCTGGAGGTCATGAAGGCCTGGGGCTTCGAGTACAAGACGAACGCCATCTGGGACAAGTACTACCTCGGTCTCGGGAACTACTTTCGTTCGACCCACGAAATCCTGCTCCACGGGGTGCGCGGCAAGGCCCCGTTCAAGTTCCGCGGCCAACGCTCGACGCTCCTGTTCCCCCGCCAAGACCACTCGCACAAGCCCGAAGAGATGATTCCACTGATCGAGAGGGTGCTGGACGGCCCGTACCTCGAACTGTTCGCCCGGCAGCGCCCGAACAGCCACGCGGACTGGTCAGTGTGGGGCAACGAGATCGACTCCGACATCACCGTCCCCGGCTACCCGGTGCCCTCCGACTTCACCCGGCACACGACGCCGGACGCAGGAGAGAACGGAGATGCGTGATGTCCGATCCAAAGCCACCCACGATCGTGCAACGCTTCTTCCGCGCCTGCCTGCTCATCCTCGGCGGCATCCTCGCGCTGTGGATCGCGCTGGAGCTCCTGGCCCAGTTCTGGGGCTGGATCCTGCTGATAAGCGTGATCGTGCTCGTCTTGTGTGCCGCGGTCTACGCCTACCGCTACTGGTGGGGTGGGCGATGAAAAGCACAAGCACGTTCACCTCTGTCACGTCGTTGTGGAATGGACAACGGCGCGCCATTCCGCTTGACAATTCAAGCGTTCGAGTTCATAACAAGCGCCATCGTGCTCATCGGGCTTATGCCTACGAGCGATCCCAGCGTCCTTCCGCGACCGTTACGCAAACCCAAAGCAGAGGTGGGAAGGAGGTTCCGCATGAGTAGTCATGCCCACGGCGCACGCCGCCGCAACCACAAGAGCTCCGGACAGCGTGCCCGGGTGTTCTCCGATGTCAACCACGGTCTTCGCCCTCAGCACACTTCGAAGGCCTTCACTGCGGCTGGCCTGGAGCAGGCTCGGCTTGAAGCCTCCGCCCAGGCTGAAGTTGCCCGCACCGATGCCAGGAAACCGAAGGAGGTCGGTCATGCCTGAAGCATTCGTCTTCACCCGTCTCTACTTGCCGCGCCCAATCGGAGCTCAGACGCTCGACACACTCCTGACCCGGCTGCTCGGCAGCGACATCCCGAGACCGTTGTCCCTGGAGATCCTCGCCAGCGCCGATGGCGTGACGACGGTTCTCGGGTGTGCGCCAACGGCGGTTCACCGCCTGAAACGGCTCCTGACGGGCCTACTGCCCGGGGTCGGGTTTGGGACCGCCACGAGACCAGACGTGGCCGCTGTCAGCCGCCTCACCGCTCGTCCAGGCGGGCTCCCCCTGGCCGACGTCGAGCCCGAGCGTATCGTCGCCGGAATCCACCAGGCGCTGGCTGCCCGGCGTGGCCAGGAGGTGCTCGGCGTCCAGCTCCTCCTGGGACGAGCCCACCGCCCGCAGGAACTCCGCGCGACGGCGTTGGACCCGCTGCAGCCGCTCGGATCCCGACTCCTCGACGGCATCCGCCCCGCACCTACCGACACCCGCAAGCGCATGCACACCCACATCGCGCAAGCCAGGATCGATACCGTCCTGCGGATCGGAGTCGCCGCCGATACGGCCAAGCGCCGCCATGCTCTGATCTGGGAAGTGTTCGGCGCGTTGCAGTCGCTGGAAAGTCCCGGCGTCCGGTTCTCCCTCGTTCGTGATGCTCCGGCCCGGTGGAAGAGCGCGCAGGCAGGCCCGGGCACGAGGTTGCGCCTCACGACCAGCGAACTCGTCCCGCTCCTCGGGTGGCCGCTCGGCGACGGCGACTATGCCGGTGTTCCGGCGCTGCACCCGCGGCTCCTGCCGGTGCCGGAGATCGTTTCTCGCACCGAGTCCGTGTTCGCGATCGGGACCGCGCCCGGCCCCAAGCGACCCATCGGGCTCGACCCGCAGAGCCGCCTACGGCATCTCATCGCGCTCGGGCCGACCGACTCCGGAAAGTCCACTCTGCTGGAGCACCTGATCCTCGCCGACATCGCCGCCAAACGGGCCTGCTGCGTCATCGAACCCAAGGCCCAGCTGGTTGAGCGCATACTCGACGCGGCACCCGCCGAAGCCGCGGGGCAGATCGTCGTGCTCGACGCAACAGATACCGACGCACCAGTCGGGTTTAATCCTCTCGACGTCGGTGACCGCGACCCGCACATCGTCGTCGACGGCATCCTTGCTGCGCTCGGTGCTGTCTTCCACGAGGGCTGGGGGCCGCGCACGGAGTACCTGGTGCAGGGCGCGTTGCTGTCACTGGCGAGGGCAGGGCAGAAGCGCGGCATCCCATTCACACTCATCGACCTGCCGACACTCCTCACCGACGCCGCGTTCCGTCGCCCCGTCATCGCCGCGGTACAGGACGACCTGACCCTTAGCGCCTTCTGGGCGGAGTTCGAAGACATGCGCCCGGCGCAGCGGGCTGCGGTCATCGCATCGCCACTCAACAAGCTGAGAAAGATCGTGATGCGAAAACCCCTCGTGCGGGTGCTCGGGCAGTCCCAGCCGCGTTACCGCCTGCGGGATATCTTCCGCGAGAAGAAGACCGTGCTGGTGCCGCTCAACGACGCGCTCCTCGGCGAGGGCGCCTCCAAGCTGCTCGGCAGCCTCATCGTCGCCGAACTGTTCCTTGCCACCACCGAACGCGCAGCGGAAAAGGAACCGATGAAACGTCCCGGCATGATCTTCATCGACGAAGTCCAGAACTATCTCCATCTGCCGACCAGCGTCGAGAACGCCATGAGCGTGTTCCGCTCCTACGGCGTCGGCTTGCACGTCGCCCATCAGTACCGTGACCAGCTGCCAGCCGGGATGCGCAGCGGCCTTGACGCCAACGCCCGCACCAAGATCTGCTTTGCCCTCGACAGCGACGACGCCGGAGCGATGGCGAAGCGCGCACCGGACCTCACTGCCGCGGACTTCGAAACGCTGCCGAAGCACCAGGTTTACGCGCGTCTCGTCGCGGGTGGCGTTCCCACTGACTGGTGCTCTGCCGCGGTGCTGCCTCCCGAGCCCAACCTGCGCGCAGCCGACGTCATCCGGGAAGCCAGCCGCGAACAGTACGGCGCACGGCCCGCAGCTCCCGAACTATCGCCACCACAGCAGAGGTCACCCAAGGAACACGACCAAGTGGGTCACCCACTGCCCATGCGGCGATCGCATCAGAAGGAGAGGCGGCGATGAACGTCGCGTTGATGACGATGGAGAAGTGTGAGCGATCGTCCGGTCGGTGTTCCGTTCGGTGTTCGCTTCACCAGGAGCACCCACCTCCAGCCGTCCCCGCAGTCCGGCGACTTCCGCCACTTTCAGCAAGGGACTCCCGCTGCGTCGCAGCGGATACTCGCAGCTCCTCGGAGACGGCCCGATGAGCTCCAAGCACACACGAGACCTCGGCTTCCACCTCACCGATCGCGACATCCGCGTCCTAGAAGATCTGGAACGCTTCCGGCTCCTAACAACACGTCAGATCCAACGCCTTCATCTGCCCGCGAAACCCTACGGCGACCACGCCACCGTCAGCGCCGCCACCCGCGGCACGACACGCATCCTCACTAGGCTCGAACGCCTCAAAGCCGTCGCACGGCTCGAGCGGCGCATCGGCGGACAGGAGCACGGTTCCGCCCTGACGATCTGGCAACTCGGGTACTCCGGCGAGCGCTATCTCCGTCAGAGACGAGGCGAAACCGCCCGCGCTCAGTATCTGGAGCCTGGACGACAGTTTGCCAGCCACATGCTTGCCATCGCCGAGGTCGCTGTGATGCTCGGCGAGCACGCCGGCGCAGGATGGTTCGAGATCCTCGACCTGGCAACCGAACCCGCCTGCTGGCGCACCTTCACAGTCGGATCCAGTGCCATCACGCTCAAGCCGGACCTGTTCGTAATCACCGCCGATCACACCACCGAGACGCACTCGTTCATCGAGGTCGATCTCGGCACCGAGCACCTGCCCGCCGTGCTGCGCAAATGCCGGACCTACCAGCGGTGCTACCGCGCCGGAGAAGAGCAAGCCCGTCATGGGTTGTTCCCGGCCGTCGTTTGGCTCGTCCCGACGACCGCACGCGCCCGCGCCATCCAAGACGCCATCAAAGCTGCCCGAGATCTCGACGCCGACCTGTTCTGGATCACCACGACCGATCAGGCGCTCGATCACCTCGCGCCGTACGCCCCGCCCACCAACTCCGTAGGCGACATCACCACCAACCCGAAAGGAGGAAACCTATGAACTCATCAATACACATCACGCTCAGCGCCAAGCTCGACGAAACCGAGAAGGCGAGACACCTGATCGAACTCGGACTCGCACTCGATCCGGACGCGCGCAGCGAGACGCTGGCGCGGCTCATCGCCGGAAGCATCCACGGCGGCCCGGCTACGGCTCTCGAACGATTTGCCGCCACAGGCGAGCTCGATCCCGAATCCGCGCTCTCTGAACTCAACGACCTTGTCGTTCCCCTCGAAAGCGAGCCTTGGGTGGACGCCCTCGGCAAGCACATCGTCACCAGCGGAGCCCGATCGTGAACGAGCACGAACCGCAGCGCCAGCCCGAAGCGCAACCCGCGACTTATCGCGACGAACCAGACTTCCGACGCCTCGAAGTCGCACGCGATCATTGGATAGGCCGCGTGGCCGACGGCCTGGCCGAAGCCATGGCCACTCGCAACGAGATCGACGGCGACACCGCCCGCTGCATCGCCCACGTCCTCGGCCGCGCCTACGGAGCCCAATCCGCGCTCTCAGAGTACGGCCGAACCGGGGAAGGCAACTACCTGACGCTTCGCGACGAGTACCTGACGATCTACGCCGCCGCCGACGCCGATGCCATCACCAAAGAGTGGATTGACTGGTTCGGGACGTTCCTCGTCCAGCAGGAGAACGTTGGCAGCAAACGCCGTTACATGAACGAGTACCAGCAGCCCAACCTCGAGCGCCTGCTCGTGCGCACCGAGCTGTCGGTGCAGGGCCGGAACTATCTGGTGCACCTGCCAGCGTCCTTGGACTCCGGCGACACCGACATGCTGATCGAGGAGCTACTTCGCCTGTCGATCCACGACGACTCAGCGCTGCAGGCCTTCCTGACCCTGCCGGACGTTGATGCGAACGCACCGATGCTCATGGAGGGCTTCCACGAGAACTTCGTCGGCACCTTCGCCGACGCTGAGACGGCGATTCACGCTCTACTCGATATGGAGGAATGGCAAACAGAGATCTACGAGTACGCCAACGAACGCGGCTTCTTCGTCGACGCGCTCACGCCGAACGAGGACTGGTTGCTCGACCGAGTCCGCGACATTTTCGACGTCGTCGAGCAGAACGGAGAGCTCCATGTCTTCCAGAAGTAGGCCAGGCGGCTCCCGGCGCCCTCCACGTCGAGGTGCCAGCCTGCAAACCAACCGCAACATTCGCATCCACGGCGTGCGGCGTGCGCAGATCGATACCCACAACTTGGGGCGCGCGCTCCTTCGACTCGCTCAAGAACGCTACGAAGCTCGCCCGACCGAGTCGACCGACTCCGAGTAGATCAACGGCCTGGAACGCGAGGAGAACCCGATGATAAAGCCCGATGAACGAGGTGATTTCTACATCGCAGACGGCACCCCGGTCGGAGGCGCTGAAGAACCCCTGAACCGCGCCGCAGGACTGGACTTCCAGGGTGAAGAGAGGGTTAATCCGGAGGACCGTAACGGAGGTACCCCACCCATGGATAACGAACTCACTGGCGTTCTTGATATAGCGCCACCCAACTCACTCGACGGACTCGAGCAGTTGCTCTCATCGCCGACCGACAGCCTTGAAGCCGCCCAACAGGTCGCAGTCGCACAGGCGGTGACCTATCTGCGCGTCTCGACACCTCGTCAGCTACACACCGCCGCCGACCTCGACGAAGACGGCAACAGCATCGCCACCCAGCGCGTCGAGGCGATGCGCAAGGTGCGCGAACTACGCGCGACCGTCGTCAAGGAATTCGTCGAGCCGGGCCAGTCCGCTCAGACGATCTCGAAGCGCGCCGAGTTCAAGAAGCTCCTGCGCTACATCGACGACCACCCCGAGGTGAGGTACGTCGTGATCTACATGCGATCACGCGTGTTCCGAAACTTCACCGACGCCGCGATCACGAAGCGCCAGCTCCTCGAGAAGGGCGTGCGCCTGATCTCGGCCAAGGAAGAATTCGGCGAGGGCTACATGGCAGACGCCATGGAAGCCATCACCGACATCATGAACGAAGTCCAAGTCCGCATGAACGGCGAGGACGTCAAGGTCAAGATGGCGCACAAGGTCGAGCAAGGCGGCACCGTCGGACGTGCCAAGCTCGGCTATCTCAACGTCCGCAAGGAGTTCAGCGGACGCCTCGTCAACACCATAGATGTGGACTACGAACGTGCGCCGCTCGTAGCCTGGGCCTTCGAGCAATACGCCACCGGACGATACTCGATCAGCCAGCTCAAGGATCTTCTCGACGAACGCGGATTCACAACCCGACCGTCGCCGTCCAGGCCGGCCCAGCAGATCAGCCGCAGCCGTCTTGCTCTCATGCTCCGCAACCCGTATTACACCGGTGTGATGCGCTACAAGGGCAAGCTCTACGTCGGCCGCCACGAAGCGCTCGTCTCGAAGGAGACCTTCCTCGAGGTGCAGGAAGTACTCGATCACCGCAATCGCAAAGGTGATCGCGACATCGTCCACTTCCACTACCTCAAGGGGCTCGTCTACTGCGGCGAGTGTCTCGACGCCGGGCGCACCAGCCGCATGGTCTACAGCCAGAACGCTGGCAATGGCGGCACCTACGAGTACCTCGTCTGCGCCGCACGGCAGCACAAGCAGTGCACCACGCCGTGGCTCCGCGTCGAACAGATCGAAGGTGAAGTTACTACCGCCGTGAACGGCGAACGGCTCAGCGCCGAGGTCATCGACGCTATGCGAGCCGACGTCACCGACGCCATCAACAACCTGCTCGCATCCGACCGCGAGGCCAAAGCACAGCTGAGCAAGCAGCTCAACAAGCTGGAAGCTCAAGAAGAACGACTGATCGAGCTCGCCGCGACCGGATCGCTCCCAATCGCGAAGATCCGCGAACGCATCGAGCACACCACGCTCCAGAAAGAAGCGATCCGCGAGAAGCTCGACGTCACGATCGACCGTCTGCAGTACAGCGCCGATACAGCAATGGCTTACATCGACCTTCTTCAGGATCCTGGGAATCTCTACCAGCGCGCCTCGGACACCGTGCGCCGCGACCTGCTGACCGCCTACTTCGAGCGTCTCGTGCTTCGTGTGGAAGGCAACAAGATCCGGGTCGTAGGTGAGCGAAACGCCGCGAACGTCGGCGTGCGGCAGCTTCAGCCCGCACCGGGCACACAGGGCTCGGAGAACGGAAAAGCTCCCCGCGAAATCGCGAGGAGCTCAGAAAATCAACGAACCATGGCCAGTTCATTTGACCATGGTTCGAGTAACGTTCGTATGGCTGGGGTACCTGGACTCGAACCAAGAACAACTGAACCAGAATCAGCCGTGTTGCCAATTACACCATACCCCAAGGGCGAAACCTGGGCCTCGCACCGAGAGTCAAGCTTACCCGAGCTCATCCCGGGATCCAAACCGGGGCGGGATCCCGCGCGCGTCGCGCTCCCCCGCCCCGATCCGGACTCTCTCAGCCCAGGAACTCGGCCAGCGCGCGCAGGCGGCGCAGGGTCTCGTCCTTGCCGAGCAGCTCCATCGACTCGAACAGCGGCGGCGACACGCGGCGGCCGGTGAGCGCGACGCGGGGCGGGCCGTAGGCGACGCGCGGCTTGAGGCCCAGCTCGTCGACGAGCGCCGCGGAGAGCGCGTCCTGGATCGCCTCGGGCGTGAACGTCTCGAGCGGCTCGAGGGCCGCGGCGGACGCCGTCAGCACCTCCGCCGCGTTGTCCGGCAGGCCCTTCAGCGCGTCCTCGTCGTACGACACCTGATCGGCGAAGAGGAAGCCGAGCAGTCCCGGCACCTCGCCGAGCAGCTGCACGCGCTCCTGCACCAGCGGCGCAGCCCGGAACGCCTGCACGATCTGCTCGTGAGTGGGCTCGCCGTCGAACACGTCGGCGGCCGCGAGATAGGGCAGGATCCGCTCGGCGAAGTCCTTGGGCTCGAGCCGGCGGATGTGGTCGCCGTTGATCGACTCGGCCTTCTTCTGGTCGAAGCGAGCCGGGTTCGGGTTGACGTTGACGATGTCGAACGCCGCCGTGAACTCCTCGAGGGAGAAGACGTCGCGGTCGGGACCGATCGACCAGCCGAGCAGTGCGAGATAGTTGAGCAGACCCTCGTGGATGAAGCCGCGCTCGCGGTGCAGGAACAGGTCGGCCTGCGGGTCGCGCTTGCTGAGCTTCTTGTTGCCGGTCTCCCCCAGCACCAGCGGCATGTGCGCGAAGCGCGGCACGAACGTCGTCACGCCGGCGTCGATGAGCGCGCCGTAGAGCGCGAGCTGGCGCGCGGTCGACGGCATCAGGTCCTCGCCGCGCAACACGTGGGTGATCCCCATGAGCGCGTCGTCGACCGGGTTCACCAGCGTGTACAGCGGGGCGCCGTTCGGACGCACGACCACGAAGTCCGGGAAGGATCCGGCCGGGAACGTCACCTCGCCGCGGATGAGGTCGACGTAGGTCAGATCCTCGTCGGGCACGCGCAGGCGCAGCGCCGGCTGGCGGCCCTCGGCGCGGAACGCGGCGCGCTCCTCGTCGGTCAGATCACGGTCGTGGTTGTCGTAGCCGAGCTGCTTGGCCCGCCCGTTCGCCTCGTTGCGGGCGTCGATCTCCTCCGCGGTCGAGTAGCTCTCGTACACGGCTCCAGACGCGACGAGCTTCTCGATCACCTCGCGGTAGATGTCGCCGCGCTCGGACTGCCGGTAGGGCCCGTGCGGGCCGCCGACCTCGACGCCCTCGTCCCAGTCGATCTTGAGCCAGGTGAGCGCGTCGACGAGCTGCCGGAAGCTCTCCTCGCTGTCCCGGGCAGCGTCGGTGTCCTCGATGCGGAACACGAGCTTGCCGCCGGTGTGCCGGGCGTACGCCCAGTTGTAGAGGGCGGTGCGGACCATGCCGACGTGCGGCAGACCGGTCGGCGAGGGGCAGAAGCGGACGCGGACGTCGGCACCGGACGCAGTGGTGGTGCGGGGATCGGGAGTAGCCATAGCCCTTCGATTCTAGTTGCGGGCGTCCGGCTCCCCCTGACGGCGGATCCTGGTTTCGAGGAGCGATGTCCGTCCGGGATCGGACGAGGTCGGAGCGGACATCGTTCCTCGAAACCGAGGGTGGCGCTACTGCGCGACGAGCTGATCCACGTAGCCGGGCATCCGGGGCGCGCCCCAGCCGGTCGTGAGGTCGTAGCCGCCTGTGGTGGCGTACCCCGGCACGGCGTTCGGGGTGAGGGATCCGTCATCGGCCAGTGCCCACATGCGGTTGCTCGCGAGGTCGCCGCTCGGCGTCGTGCCGTACTGCAGCGGGACGATGTCGCCGAACGCCGCGGACTTGTCGAAGGATCCGCTGTACAGCGCCTTGTTGAGGTCGCCGATCGGGCCCTTCCCGGCGGCGGCGCGCGCCTGGTTGGCGATCGCCGTGGCCGCCGCCGCCTGCGGCGAGGCCGCCGACGTGCCGCCGTAGACGCCCCAGGCCGCGGGGCCCTCGGTGCTCGGGAAGTAGGAGTGGAACACGAGCACGCCGCCGTTCACCGCCGCGTTCCACGCGAGGTCGGGAACGCCGCGCGCGGTGCCGACCACGCCCGCGACGCCGTCCTGGAACGCGGGACGGGAGTAGACGGTCGACAGGCCGCCGCCGGTGCCGATCTGGAAGCCGCCCTCGTTCCAGACGGCCTCGCTCTCACCCCCGGCGTTCCAGGCCCAGTACGCGGGGTTGCGGGCGCCGTCGGCGAGATACGGCACGTCCTGCGTGGGGTTCCACGTCCATCCGGACTGCACCTGGGTGCCGCCGACCGACGTCACGTACGGCGAGACGTTCGGGTAGCTGACCTCGGGAGTGGAGCCGACCGTGCCGGCACGGTGCGAGCGGACGTAGCCGGTGGATCCGTCATCGCCGGAGGAGGCGAAGAACGTGTCGCCCTTGGCGAGGCCGCGCTGGAAGGTCTGGTCGAACTTGGCGAACTGGCTCTTCGCCGCGGACGCGGATCCGAAGGTCTGCTCGTCCGTGCCGAACGACATCGAGAACACCGTGCCGGAGGGGTACTTCTGGATCGCCCAGTCGATGGCCTTCATCAGGTTGGGCACGCCCTGCACGCCCTGCGTCTCGGCCGGCGGCGTCGACAGCAGCACGATGTGCGCCTTGGGGGCCATCGCGTACGCCCACTGCACGTCGAGGTTGGCCTCCCCCGCCCAGCCGGCGGCGGAGTTCGGGCCGGACTGGCCGACGCCCTTCCCCGTCGGGTTCTTGTAGTCGGGCGTGCCGAGTGGCGATACGGCCTCGAAGTCGGGGGCGGGACCTCCGAAGGTCTGCGCGAAGAAGTTCAGGTCGTCGGCCGCCGTCGGGCTGCCGTATGCGTCGACGAGCACGATCGTCTGACCGGCGCCGTCGTTGCTGGAGGCGAGCGGGCCGAGGCCGTAGTGCGCGCGCAGCTGGTCGGGCGTGTAGCAGTGGATGGTCGTGGACACGCGGTTGTCGGGAGCCGGCCTGGTGCAGGCGGCAGGTCCTCCGGCATCGGCCTGCGATGTGAAGGCCGAATCCGGCGCCTGCGCGGCGAAGGGAACCACTGCCGCGGCCGCCGGGGGTGGCGAGGCTACCGGTGAGAGGGCGAGCGCGGTCGCGCCGGCCATCGCGGAGACGCCGAGTACGGCGCCGAGGGTCCTCATTCGGGACATGCCAACCTCCTTGTTGACGGATCACCCGGCGCACGGGGTCGGCGCGCCGGGACCGAGCAAGACGCTACACCCGCATCAGCGCGCTGCTACCGGATGTTCAGCCGTCTCATAAGGTCGGCTCGAGACCTGCCGTCTCAGCGCCGGCCGAAGGGCGACAGGACGACGATCGCGACCACCACGACGAGCGCGGCGATCGCGAGCCCCGCGTAGGAGAAGCTCTGCAGGATGACGCCGGCGAGCACCGCGCCGCCCGCCGCGCTCAGGCTCATCAGCGAGTCGCTGCGTCCTTGACGGCGGGTGCGCAGCGCAGGCGCCGAGGCCTCGGTGAGCAGTGCGGCGCCGGCGACGGTCGCCGCGCTCCAGCCCAGCCCCAGCAGGATCAGCGCGACCATGACGCCCCACGCGGTCTCCCCCGCGAACATCGCGAAGCACAGCGAGACGACCAGCAGCGCCTGTCCGAGCAGCACCGTGCGCAGGCGGCCCCACCGGTCGGCGAGGATGCCGAACACCGGAGAGAGGCCGTACATCCCGGCGACGTGCAGGGCGATCGTGACCCCGACCAGCACCGTCACGTCGACGTCCGCCATCGGGTGCGAGCCCAGGGATCCGGCGCCGTGGTCCATGCCGGCCATCGTCATGTTCACGAGGTGCACCGGCGTCATGGCCATCACCGACGCCATCGTCACGTGCGAGCCGGCGACGGCGAAGATCGCGTAGCGCGCGGCGAGGGGACGATCGACGCGCTCGACGACCCCGTCGGCGGATGCGGTCTCGGGGAGCTCGCGGGAGACGAGCAGCGGATCCGGCCGCAGCGCGACGAGATACAGCGTGAAGGCCGCGATCTGCGCCACGAGCGAGAACAGGTAGGACCCGGTGTGCACCGGCATGCCGATCGCGCGCCCCAGCTGCTCCCCCGCGCCCAGCAGCAGGGGTCCGGCGACGCCGCCGATCGTGGTCGCCCAGACGACGATCGACAGGTCGCGCCCGCGATGCGCAGGGTCTGCGAGATCGGTCGCGGCGAAGCGCGACTGCAGGTTGCCGGCGTTGCCCATGCCGATCAGCACGATGCCGGTGAGCAGGAGCGGGAACGAGCGCACCGCGGCGGCCGAGATCACGATCGCGATACCGACGAGCGCGAGCAGGTTTCCCGCGGTCAGCGCGAAGCGGCGCCCTCTGGTGCTCGCCAGACGCGCGAGCGGGATCGCCGCGAGCGCAGCACCGAGCGTGACGGATGCGGTCGCGAGCCCCGACAGGGCGTCGCTGCCGGAGATGTCCTTCGCCAGGAGCGCCCCGAGAGACACCGTGGCGCCGAAGGCGACCCCGCCGAGCACCTGCCCGAAGGACAGGATGCCGACCGTGCGGCGCTGGATCCTGATCCGGTCGGCCTGCGACAGGACGACGCCGGTCACGACGCAGGAAGCGCGTCGCGCACGGCGTTGCGGAGCGTGCCGATGCCGCTGATCTCGACCTCGACCGCGTCGCCCGCCTCGAAGGCGCCCACCCCGGCCGGGGTGCCGGTCATGATCACGTCTCCGGGCAGGAGCGTGAACACGGCCGAGGCGTAGGCGATGACGTCGGCGACGGAGTGGATCATGTCGGTGAGGGGCGCGTGCTGGCGCACCTCGCCGTTGAGCCGGGTGGTGAGCTCCGCGGCGTCGAGGTCGAACTCGGTCTCGATCCACGGACCCAGCGGACAGAAGGTGTCGAAGCCCTTGGCGCGCGACCACTGGCCGTCCTTGCGCTGCAGATCCCGGGCCGTCACGTCGTTGCCGACGGTGTACCCGAAGACGTACTGGTGCGCGTTCTCGGCGGACACGTTCTTGGCGATGCGACCGATCACGACCACGAGCTCGCCCTCGTACTCGGTGCGCTCCGAGAGCGCGGTCGGGCGCACGATGGTGTCTCCGGGGCCGATCACCGACGTGTTCGGCTTGAGGAACAGCAGCGGCTCGGCCGGAGCCTCGCCGCCCATCTCGGCCGCATGGTCGTGGTAGTTCTTGCCGACGCAGACCACCTTCGAGCGCGGGATCACGGGCGCCAGCAGCGCCACGTCCACGAGCGGCACGCGCTCCCCCGTGGTCTCGTAGCCCGCGAACATCGGATCGCCGGCCAGCACGACCAGCTCCGCCTCGTCGAGGATCCCGTACTTGATGCCGTCGTTGTGGCTGAACCGTGCGATCTTCACAGGCTCAGCCTAGCGACGGCGCGCGATCAGCTCGTCGTCTCGGCCTTGTTGCCGCCCGCCTCGAGCACGTCGCCCGCGGGAAGCTCCTTGTGCCCGCCGAACTGCAGGCGCATCGCCGAGAGCACCTTGTTCGCGTACAGATCCTCGTCGCGCGAGGCGAACCGCTCGAACAGGGACGCGGCGAGCACCGGGACCGGCACGCCGACGTCGACCGCGGCCTTGACCGTCCAGCGCCCCTCGCCCGAGTCGGACACGCGGCCGGCGAGGCCGTCGAGCGTGGGGTTGCCCTGCAGCGCGGCTGCGGTCAGGTCGAGGAGCCAGGACGAGATGACGGATCCGCGGCGCCACAGCTCGGCGACCTTGGGGGTGTCGATGTCGAACTGGTAGTACTCCGGCTCCTCCAGGGGCGCGACCTCCGCGGAGTGCTCCGCCTCGCGGATGCCCGCGTCGGCGTTCTCCAGCAGGTTCAGGCCCTCGGCGAGGGCGGCCATGACGCCGTACTCGATGCCGTTGTGGACCATCTTCACGAAGTGCCCGGCCCCCGAAGGGCCGCAGTGCAGGAAGCCGAGCTCCTCGTCCGTGAGCTCGCCGGTGCGACCGAGCGTGCGCTCGATCTCGCCGGCTCCCGGCGCGATCGTCTTCAGGATCGGCGTGATCGTCGCGAACGCCTCGTCCGGGCCGCCGACCATGAGGCAGTAGCCGCGCTCGAGGCCGAAGACGCCGCCGCTGGTGCCGACGTCGACGTAGTTCAGCCCCTTCTCCCGCAGCGCCTTGGCCCGGCGCACGTCGTCGCGGTAGTTCGAGTTGCCGCCGTCGATGAGGATGTCGCCGGGCTGCAGCACCTCGCTGAGCTCGTCGACGACCCGGCCGGTGAGCCCGGCGGGGATCATGAGCCAGACGACGCGCGGGCCGTCGAGCTTGGCCGCGAGATCGGCGTAGTCGGTCGCGCCGATCGCCCCCTCCGCGACCAGGGCGGCGACGGCATCCGGGTTGACGTCGTAGACGACGCACTCGTGCCCTCCGCGCATGAGGCGGCGCACGATGTTCGCCCCCATCCGTCCGAGTCCGACCATGGCCAGCTTCATAGCAGGGTCCTCTCCTGTCAGGGATCGCGGTTCGTGCGCCGCCTCCGCGTCGGAAGCGGCGTGCGTCGTGCCGGGGTTCAGGCGTCCAGGCGGACGAGCCAGCCGTGGGTGTCCTCGCGGCGGCCGTACTGGATGTCGGTGAGCTCCTCACGCAGCGACATCGCGAGCTCGGTCGCTTCGGGGCCCTCGTGCACGATCTCGAAGTCGTCGGCCAGGAGCTTCCCGATCGGCACGACCACCGCGGCGGTGCCGCACGCGAACGCGCCGACGATCTCGCCAGATGCGGCGCCGTCGCGCCACTCCTGGATCGAGAGCTTGCGCTGCTCGACCGTGAGTCCGCGATCCTTCGCCAGCTCCAGGATCGACGCCAGGGTGATGCCCTCGAGGATCGAGTCCGACGCGGGCGTGAGCAGCCTGCCGTCGCGCGTGACGAGCACGAGGTTCATTCCGCCGAGCTCTTCGATGTAGTCCCCGTCGAGGAACAGCACCTGCTGGCAGCCCTTCTTGTACGCCTCCTCCTGCGGAAGCAGGCTCGAGGCGTAGTTGCCGCCGGTCTTGGCCGCGCCGGTGCCGCCGTGTCCGGCGCGCGCGTACTCGCGCGACAGCCAGATGTTGACGGGCTGCACGCCGCCGGGGAAGTAGGCGCCGGCCGGGCTGGCGATCAGGTAGTAGGCCACCTTCTTCGCCGCGCGCACGCCAAGGAACGCCTCCTTCGCGAACATGAAGGGGCGGAAGTACAGGCTCTCCTCGGGGTTGCTGGGCACCCACGAGGAGTCGACGGCGACCAGCTGCTTGAGGGACTCGATGAACAGCTCGGTGGGCAGCGGGGGCAGCGCGAGGCGCGCGGCCGAGCGCTGCAGGCGGGCGGCGTTGCGGTCGGGACGGAAGGTCCACACCGATCCGTCCGCGTGACGATACGCCTTGAGGCCCTCGAAGATCTCCTGCGAGTAGTGCAGCACCGCGGCGGCCGGGTCGAGCTCGATCGGGCCGTACGGCGAGACGCGGGGGCGGTGCCACCCGCCCTTCTCCGACCAGCACAGGTCGACCATGTGGTCGGTGAAGTACTGCCCGAATCCGGGGTTCTGCAAGATCGTCTCGCGCTCGGCGTCCGAGCGCGGCTCCTCGTTGCGGGTGACCCGCCAGATGAGTCCGGCGGGAGACGGTGCCTGAAGAGGGAGTTCGATGGTCATGAGTGTGTCCTGACAGGTCGAAGGGGACGGCGTCGTGCGCGTGACTTCAGGTTACGCCTGGAGCCGGGCGATGATCGCCGCGCCGGTCTGTTCGGTGGTGCGGGTGCCTTCCCGCGAGGCGATGTCCTCCTCGACCGCGCGCTGCACGCGCGCGGCCTGTGCGCCGAGCCCCAGGTGGTCCAGGAGCAGGGCGACCGAGAGGATCGCCGCGGTGGGGTCGGCCTTCTGCTGACCCGCGATGTCGGGTGCCGAGCCGTGCACGGGCTCGAACATCGACGGGAACGCGCCGTCGGGGTTGATGTTGCCCGAGGCGGCGAGGCCGATGCCACCGGTGACGGCGCCGGCCAGATCCGTGAGGATGTCCCCGAAGAGGTTGTCGGTGACGATCACGTCGAAGCGCGAAGGGTGGGTGACCAGGAAGATCGTGGCCGCATCGACGTGCAGGTAGTCTACGGCCACATCGGGGTGCTCCCGCGCCACCTCGTCGACGACGCGCTTCCAGATCGCCCCGGCGTGCACGAGCACGTTGGTCTTGTGCACGAGCGTGAGCCTCTTGCGGCGCTTCTCGGCGAGGGCGAACGCGTAGCGCACGACACGCTCCACACCGAACGCGGTGTTGACGCTGGTCTCGTTCGCGACCTCGTGCGGAGTGCCCTTGCGGATCGCCCCGCCGTTGCCGACGTAGGGACCCTCGGTGCCCTCGCGCACGACGACGAAGTCGATCTCGCCCGGATCCGCCAGCGGACCCGGTGCCCCCGGGTACAGCTTCGACGGACGCAGGTTCACGTAGTGGTCGAGCTCGAAACGGAGCTTGAGCAGCAGACCGCGCTCGATGTTCGCGTCCTTGAGGCGCGGGTCCCCCGGCTGCCCGCCGACCGCGCCGAGCAGGATCGCGTCGTGCGCGCGGATCGCATCCAGGTCCTCGTCGGTGAGCGTGTCGCCCGTCTCCAGGAACCGGCCGGCGCCGAGCGAGAACCGCGTCTTCTCGAAGGTCACGCCGCTGTCGGCGACGACCGCGTCGAGCACCTTCTCCGCCTCCGCGACGACCTCGGGGCCGATCCCGTCACCGGGGATGACGGCCAGCTTGACGACACGGGACGAGGCTTCGGACACGGACGCTCCTCAATCGTTGCGGGTGGAGGATCCCAGGCTATCGGGCGCGCGGGATCCCCCATGCACGCATGTCGCGGATCCGCGGCGCGGAACCCCGCTCAGCGGCCGAGGCGGCGGCCGAGCGTGAGCGCCGCGATCACCGCGGCGCAGATCACGAGCAGTCCGCCGATGAGCGAGGTGACCATCACGCCGGTGCCGAACGCCTCGGCCGCCGCCTGCCGCAGCGCCGCCCCGAGCGCGTCGGGCAGCTGCGCGGCCGCCGAGAACGCCCCCGCGAGGGTCTCGGTGGCACGTGCGGCCACAGCCTCCGGCACCCCGTCGGGGACGACGAGGGAGTTGCGGTAGAACGCGGTGATGATGCCGCCGAGGATCGTGGTGCCGAGCACCGCGCCCAGCTCGTACGCCGTCTCGGACACGGCGCTCGCCGCTCCCGCCTTCTCCGGCGGGGCCGCCGCCAGGATGAGCTCGTTCGACACCGTCTCCGCGGCACCGATTCCGATGCCGAGCAGCACGAACGCGACGATCAGGGGCGCGACGCCGTGCGCGTGCGTGGTGAAGGCCACCACCAGGTAGCCGGCCAGCGAGAACACGAGTGCCGCCGGTACGAGCACCTGCGGCCGAACCCGGCGCGCGATGGGGACGACGATCAGACCGGAGACGATCATCATGGCCATACCCGGGATGAGCGCGAGTCCCGCCTGCACGGGCTTGAGCCCGAGCACGAGCTGCAGATGCTGCGACACGTAGTACAGGAAGCCGACGAGGGCGACGACGCTGAGGAGGTTGACCAGGATCGCGCCGCTGAACATCCCCCGGCGGAACAGCGCCATGTCGAGCATCGGGGTCTCCGCGCGCAGCTGACGGCGCACGAACAGCACGCCCACGCCGACGCCGAGCACGACCAGGATCACCACGAGCGGGGTGATGCCGTGGACCGCGAACTCCTTGATCGCATAGACGACGGGGACCATGGTCGCCATCGACATCGCGATGCTGATCGGGTCGATGCGGCCGGGGTTCGGGTCGCGGCTCTCCGGCACGAGGATCGGCGCGAGGATGAGCAGCGGGATGAGCACGGGCACCGCCACGAGGAACACCGAGCCCCACGCGAAGTGCTCCAGCAGCAGGCCTCCGACGATGGGGCCGAGCGCGGAGCCGGCAGAGAACGCCGCCGCCCAGATCGCGATCGCCAGACGGCGCTGGTCGCGGTTCTGGAACACCGAGCGCAGCAGCGACAGGGTGGAGGGCATCAGCATCGCGCCGAAGAAGCCCAGTGCCGCGCGTGCAGCGATCAGCAGGGCCGCGGTGGGAGCGAAGGCCGCGAGAGCGGAGACCAGAGCGAATCCGGTGGCGCCGATGAGCAGAAGACGGCGACGACCGAAGCGGTCGCCGAGCGTGCCCATGGTCACCAGGAGGCCGGCGAGCACGAGCGGGTAGACGTCGATGATCCACAGCTGCTCGACACCGCTCGGCCGCAGGGCCGTGGAGATCTCGGGCAGCGCGAACGACAGCACGGTGTTGTCGACGGAGACGAGCAGCACAGGCAGCATGAGCACGACCAGCGCCGCCCAGCCGCGTGCGCCGACGCGGGGGCCTTCCTCGGTCCCCGGCAGGGAGATCGACGCTGTTGCGGACATGGTGCACCTCTCGGTTCTTCGATGTGGCGACGGATAACTTAACCGTCCAGCTGGTATAGTAACAGACATGGCCAGACCTCCGCATGCCCGCGAGCGCGTTCTCGACGCCTACGAGGCGATGCTGATCTCCGACGGAGAGCGCGCCGCGACCCTCGACGCCGTCGCTCGCGCCGCGGGCGTCTCCAAGGGCGGGCTGCTGTACCACTTCGCCTCGAAGGACGAGCTCGCGGCAGCGATGATCGCGCGCCTCGAGCGGCTCGGGATCGAGGACGTCGAGAGGATCCGCACGGCGCCGGAAGGACCGGTCGAGCACTACCTGCGCACCTCGGTGATGATGGACGACGACCTCGACCGGGCGATCATCGCCGCGACGCGCCTGGCGCAGGGCGGAAGCACCGCCGCCACCGAGGCGCTGCACCGCATGCGCGAGGAGTCGGCCGAGGCGATCCGCCCGCACGTGCGCGATCAGGCCGCGCTCGACCTCGTGATGCTGCTGAGCGACGGGCTGTTCTTCAACAACGCCGTGGATGCGGACGGATCCGACGACGTGGTCCCCTCAGGCGCCGAGCTGGACGCGCTCGTCGCTCTGGTGCTCCGGTCGGTGGCGAGCTGACCTCGCCCCCGGTCGTTGAGCGAGGACGCCGCAGGCGACCGAGACGAAACGCGGCACCCTCGCAAGGGCACCGCGTTTCGACTCGCTCCGCTCGCGGGCGGGGTCGTCAGGCTTCGACGAGCTCGATCTGGCGGAACAGGTCGGCGTCGATCGCCTCGCGCACCTCGTCGAGGAGCGTCTCGGGGATGGGCGAGTCGAGGGTCAGGACGCTGAGCGCCTGGCCGCCCGCGGTCTCACGCGCGATCTGCATGCCGGCGATGTTGATCCCGGCGTCGCCGAAGCGCTGACCGTAGACCGCGACGATGCCGGGGCGGTCGGTGTAGAGCATCACGACGTGGTGCTTCTCGATCGGCAGCTCGACCGCATGGCCGTTGATCGCGACGAGCTTCTCGATCTGCTTGGGGCCGGTCAGCGTGCCCGAGACCGACACCTGGCTGCCGTCGGCGAGCGCGCCGCGCAGCGTGATGACGTTGCGATACTCCTCGCTGACGTCGTCCTGGACGAGACGCACGGCGACGCCGCGCTGCTCCGCGAGCAGAGGCGCGTTCACGTACGACACGGTCTCGCTGACGATCGGCGTGAAGACGCCCTTGAGCGCGGCGAGACGCAGCACGCCGACCTCGTACCCGTTCAGCTCGCCGTGCACCTCGACGTCGAGGCTGGTGAGCGGCGACTGGGCGAGGCCGGAGAGGATCTGGCCGAGCTTCTCGGTGAGCGGAATGCCGGGACGCACGTAGGGGTCGATCACGCCGCCGGCCACGTTCACCGCGTCGGGCACGAGGTCGCCGCCGAGCGCCAGGCGCACCGAGCGGGCGACCGAGACGCCGGCCTTCTCCTGGGCCTCGTCGGTCGACGCGCCCAGGTGCGGGGTGACCACGACGTTCGGCTGCGCGGTGAGCGCGCGGGCCGCGGATCCCTCCACCGGCGGCTCGGAGGTGAAGACGTCCAGGCCGGCGCCGGTGATCTCGCCGTTCTGCAGCGCGACCAGCAGCGCCTCCTCGTCGATGAGGCCGCCACGGGCGACGTTGACGACGTACGCGGTGGGCTTCATGGCGCGGAACTGCTCGGCGCCGATCATCCCGGTGGTCTCCGGCGTCTTCGGCATGTGGATCGTCAGGAAGTCGCTCTCTGCGACGAGCTCGTCGAGGCTCAGCAGCTGCACGCCGAGCTGCTGAGCCCGCGCGCTGGTGACGTACGGGTCGTACGCGACCACGCGCATGTCGAACGCCGCCAGGCGCGCGGCGACCAGGGCGCCGATGCGGCCGAGGCCCACGATGCCGACCGTCTTCTCGAACAGTTCGGCGCCGGTGTAGGAGCTGCGCTTCCACTCCCCCGCGGACAGCGAGGCGTGCGCGGCGGGGATGCGCCGCGCGAGGCTGAGGATGTGACCGACCGTGAGCTCCGCGGCCGAGACGATGTTCGAGGTGGGCGCGTTCACGACCATGACGCCGGCGGCGGTGGCCGCCTTGATGTCGACGTTGTCCAGGCCCACGCCGGCACGGGCGACGACCTTCAGGACGGGCGCGTGCGAGAGCGCCTCGGCGTCGATCCTGGTTGCCGAGCGGATCAGCACCGCGTCGGCGTCGACCAGCGCGGCGAACAGCGCCTCCCGGTCGGTGCCGTCCACGGAGCGGACGTCGAAGTCGGGACCGAGTGCGTCCACCGTGGCGGGCGAGAGCGTCTCTGCGAGCAGGACGACGGGCTTGCGGGCGGACGTGTTCACGGCGTTCTCGGGCACAGAGAGATCCTTCGGGGCTGGGAAGGGGGATCCGGATGCGCCGCACCGTCGGGGCGCGATGGTGCGAACACTCTACCGGAGTGCGCACGCGCCCCCGGACCGTGTGACGCCGTCGGTCGACCCCCGCCCGAGACGGTCAGTCCCCGCCTGAGAAGGTCAGTGCCCGCCTGAGAGGGTGTACCCGACCACGTCCAGCCAGAACACCGCCACCACGCCGAGCCCGGCCAGGAGCACCAGGGCGACCGCGCCGAGCCCCCGGCGCCGCGTGAGCGCGACCGCCAGGACGAACACGATCACGGGCATCGCGATCGCGAGCACGAGCGCCACCCAGGTCGTCGCGTCGAGCGCCATCCCCACCAGCGGGATCATGTAGGCCACCGCGTTCCAGACCGCGTATGCGTAGAGCAGCCCGAACACGCCCAGGAGCGTGTAGAGGATCCAGCGGGGTCGGCGCGGATCCAGGGTCGTCATCGTCTCGGCGCTCATGCTCCCACCGTCCCGAACATCACGAAGGGCCACGGCACGAGCAGCACCGCGCCGGCGACCAAGGCCAGGATCCGGATCCACGAGGCCTTGCCGCGCGTCAGCGCCCAGGTCGCCGCGAACCAGAGCACCGGGGCGAGGGCGGCCAGCCACATCCACGGGAAGTAGGTCCAGTCTCCCAGCAGCAGCGACGCGCGCGGGCGCAGCCGGAAGCCGCCGACGATCCAGCCCGCCGCGAAGAGCAGGTAGACGCCGCCGATGATGCCGTAGAACACGAGCGCCGCGTTGCCGACGCCGGCGGGCTCGTCCGCCTCCTCCTCGGCGTCGCCCGGTGCCGCCGAGCGCTCGGCGACCGTCGCCGCCCCCGCGTCGGCGGCCGCCTCCGTCGCGGGCGCCTCGTCGTGCGCGGCCTCGTCTGCGACCGGTGCGGGCGGGGCGGCGGCAGCAGGAGTGCGGGCCGCGGGGGCGGTCGGCGCCTCGGGCTCGTCGCCCTCCCAGCGCAGCGCGTCGTCCGGATCGCTCGTCATGTGTCCAGCGTAGCGAGCGATATCCCCCGCGCGCGGCGTCGCCGCCGCTAGGCTCAGGTCCAGCATCAGGGGGAAGGGAAGGACCACCGTGCCTGAGAACAGCAGCAAGAAGCCCGCCCGCAGCGCGGCGCGCAAACCCGCACCCGCCGCGGCGGCATCCGCCGCCCCGGCCGACGGCCCCGCGGATCCGCCCGCCGGCTGGACGCCCACTCCCGAGGCCAAGGCGACCGCGACCCGCCTGCGCTGGATCGCCGTGGTGCTCTGGGTCGTCGCGATCGCCGCCGAGGCCGTCGGCATCTTCTGGCTGCTCCGGCAGCGCCAGGTGACCGGCGGTGACGGCCAGTACGTCCGCAACCCCGACACGGGTCTGCTCGAGCAGCAGGGCGCGACGACGACCTTCCCGCAGTGGGCGTTCATCACGCTGCTCGTGCTGTTCGTCGTGATCGCCGCGCTCTCCATCACCGGATCCTTCCTGTGGAAGAAGGCCAATCGCCTCGACCCGGCCCGCCGCTCGGACACCGTGCGGTTCTTCGTGCAGAACCAGCTCGGCGCGATCATCGCGATCATCGCCTTCGTGCCGCTCATCATCCTGGTGTTCCTGAACAAGGACATGGACAAGGGCCAGAAGACGATCGCCGGCATCGTGGGCATCGCGCTCGCGGCCCTCGCCGTCGTGCTGGGCATCGACTTCACACCACCGTCCGTCGAGCAGTACACCGCCGACCAGTCGACCGTGATCCAGCTGCTCGGCAAGGACCAGGTCGTCTGGGTCGACGGCGGCACGGTCTACCACGTCTGCGAGGAGGTGCCGGCGATCCAGACCGGCAGCGACAAGCGCACGGGGACGACCGCGCAGGCCGTCGAGGCAGGCAAGACGCGTCTGACCCTCGAGTTCGCCTCGGAGCTGCGCAAGTGCGGACTCCCCGTGCCGGAGAACTCGCCCGCGATCGCCGATGCGCTGCGTGCCATCCGAGACGGCAAGACCGGCACCACGCTGCCGGCTCCGGTGTGGGCCGACGGCACTCAGGCGCCGATCTCGGTGCCCGACGCCTCCTCGTCCGGTTCCACGCCCGCGCCGACCACCACGCCGTGAGCGACCCGGCCTGACCGCCGAGACGACGAGAGCGCGACGTCCGCACACGGGGCGTCGCGCTCTCGTCTTTCCGGGCAGCGGCCGGGACTCACGACCGGGCGTGCACCGCCGCCGCCGCACGGCGGACGATATCGGCGTCCGTGACGTCGAAACCGGGCACCCCGCCGCCGGGGCCGCTCGGCGCGTCGTCGCCCGAGGGCTGCCGCGCGGAGAGGTGGATCGCGTCGACGCCGCAGGCGAGGAGCGCCTCGATGTCCTCGACGCGCACGCCTCCCCCGGCCATGATCTGAAGGCGCCCGCCCGCTTCCGCGACGAGCGCGCGCAGAGCGGCCCGCCCGTCGATGCTGCGGGCCGCGCGCCCGCTGCTGAGCACGCGCCGCACGCCGCAGACCACGAGATCCTCGACGATCGACGCGGGTTCCGCGATGGCGTCGATGGCCCGGTGGAAGACGAGCTCGGCGTCACCGGCGGCCTGTCGCCACCGGTCGAGGGCGCGCAGGTCGACGGCGCCGTCGGAGGTCAGCGCGCCGACCACCACGCCGCCCGCGCCGCGGCGCACCACCTCGGCGATGTCTTCGGCGACGAGCGCGACCTCCTCCGGGGTGTACACGAAGCCGCCGCCGCGCGGTCGCACGAGCACGGCGACCCGCTCCGGGGCGCCCGCGGCGGCCAGCACGGCATCGACGGTGGCGGCGGACGGCGTCAGCCCTCCCGTCGCCGCGAGCGCCTGGCAGAGCTCGACCCGGTCCGCCCCTGCCGCGAACGCGGTCCGCGCGCCCGCGGGACCGTCGACGGCGATCTCGAGAGCAGCCGCCGTCACGGCGAGACCGTGAGCGTGGCGACCGGCTCGGCGCGGAGGGCGTCCGGGACCCGCACGACGCGCACGCCGTCGTCCAGCCCGGCCGACTCCGCCGCGGAGCCGTCGGCCCAGCGCGCATCTCCGGTGGAGAGCTCCGCCGGAAGCCGGATCTCTCCGGACCGCGGATCGAGCGCATGCACGTGCACGCCGGACGCCGACCGGGTGTACCGGCGCGGCTCCCCGCACTCCTCCCCGAAGCGCAGCCACGGCCGGGTGCCGCGGATCGTGTCGCCGTTCGTGCGCATCCACGCCCCCAGCTCGCGCATGGTGCGGCGCTGCAGCTCCGGGATCCGCCCAGCCGCATCGGGGCCGACGTTGATGAGCAGGTTGCCGTTCTTGGAGACGACGTCGACGAGCATCCGGATCAGATCCGGCCCGGAGAGCGTCTGCCGCTCGTCCTCCGCCTGGTTGTAGCCGAAGGAGTAGCCCAGACCGCGCGTCGACTCCCAGGGCGCATCGAGGATCCCGGGGATGTGCGTGTACTCGCGCGTCAGGAAGCCGTGGTACGGCACGCCCCATCGGTCGTTGACGACCCCGTGGGGCACCTGCGCGAAGTAGCGCTGCAGCAGCGCGGCGACCGCGAAGTCGTCGCGTCCCTTGCCGCCGTCCGGCCACTCGATGTCGTTCCAGAGCAGATCGGGCGAGAAGCGCTCGACCAGCTCGTCGAGCTGCGCGGCGGCGTAACGGGAGAAGGGGATGTCGTTGCGTCGGTGGCGGAACAGATCGGTGTCGGACTCGATCGGCGGGAAGTCGCTCGCGTGCCAGTCCAGCGCCCCGGAGAAGTACACCCCGAAGCGCGCCCCGGCCCGTCGGGTCGCGTCGTGCAGCTCGGCGATGAGATCGCGCCGCGGCCCGCGGGCGACGGCGTTGAACCCGGTGGTGCCGGTGCCCCACAGGCAGAAGCCCTCGTGGTGCTTGGTGGTCGGCACGATGTACTGCGCGCCCGCGTCCACGAGCTCGCCCACGAACGCGTCCGGGTCGAAGGAGGACGCGTCCCACAGGTCCGCGAGGTCCTCGTACGAGGTGCCCGGCCCGTACAGACGCTGATGGCGCTCCCAGGTCGGGCTTCCGGCGATCCGCACGGTGTTCCCGTACCACTCCGCGTACTGGTGCCAGGCGTAGGCGTCCTCGGTCGGGATGTTCACTCCCTCCCCGTGCTGCACCGCCCAAGCGGGCACCGAGTACAGGCCCCAGTGCACGAAGAAGCCGAGCTTGGCGTCGCGGTACCAGTCCGGCACGCCCTGCGTGGGATAGACGGGTGCGTCCGCGCCGAGATCCGGGCCGGTGCGCTTCTCGAAGTTCATCATGCGGGGAGCTCCTCTCCGCGGCGGCTCACATGCGCGGTGAGCGCGGGAGTGCCGGTGGTGTCGAACGGGAACACGCCGGGGGCGAGCCGGTGGTGGCCGAGGCGCAGCAGGTCCTGATCGACGCCGCCCGGCGTGAGGGCGAGCGTCCAGTCCGCGGCGAGGTCGTAGAGCTCGGGCTCGAGGTACCCGATCTTCACGATCACGACATCCGCGGATTCGGGATCCAGGCCGAGCATGCGGAAGTCGTCGAGGTGGTGGAAGGGCTTGCGCCGTTCGGTGACGATCGCGTGCACGCTGCCGGCGCGGATCACGACCTGGGTGCCGGCCTCGGGGTCGCCGTCCGTGACGGAGAAGACCTCGCCGGTGATCGTCACAGGCCCGCGCGGACCCGGATCCGCTCTGCCGCCGACCTCCAGCCTCACGGTCGCGCCGACGCCGGCGGCCGCCGCCTGCGCCACCGCCGCGGGGTCGAAGACCGAGGCGTGCACGACGACGCGGCCCGGCTCGGCGAGCTCGGGACGGGCGAGCAGCTCGCCCAGCGTCCAGGAGACGTCGCCGGCGCCGCCGGCGGTGGGATTGTCGCCCGAGTCGGAGATCACCCAGGGGCGCGCCGCCTCGGGGGCCAGGGCGCGGTCGAGCGCCTCGCCGAGGGTCGCGGTCGGCCCGACGAAGACGAAGTCGGCGCGCGCGTCCCAGTACCGCCGGGCCAGGCGCTCGGCCTCCCGCGCGATGACCTCGCGGTCGTCGCCGGTCACCATCACGATCGCCATGTTGCGCGGCTCGTCGGCCCAGGCGTAGCCCACCCAGATCGCGGCATCGACGACGCCGTCGAGCGCCTCGACGTCGGGCACCTGCGCGTAGATCCCACGCGCCGGCTCGAGCCGCGTGCTCGTCTTCTCCCCCGGCAGCAGCACCGGCACCGGCACCCAGGCCTTGAACGGACGACGCTGCAGCGGATCGGATCCGTGCCGCCCCCGCAGGCGAGCGAGGAGGTTCCAGACCGCGCGCTCCTTGGTGTTCATCCAGTCCTCATGCGGCGCCATCCGGTAGCAGGTGAGCAGGTCGAGCGCGTCCCGCAGCACCTCCGAGACGTTGCCGTGCAGGTCCATCGAGGTCGACACGAGCACGTCGTCGCCGAGCGCGTCCCGCACGGCTGCGGCGAGATCCCCCTCCGCGTCCTGCATCCCGACGACGCTCATCGCGCCGTGGATGTCGAAGAAGAAGCCGTCGAACGGCCCGCCGGACTCGATCTCGGCGCGGATGCCGTCGAGGATCGCGTCCTTCATCCGCTGATAGGTCTGCGGTGCCACCGCCCCGCCGGGCAGGGAGCGACCGTGGTGGACCGGCACCCACTCCGCGGCCTCGCGCAGTTCCCGTCCCTCGTCGAGGAACGGGTAGTAGCCGAGGAGCTCCGCACCCTCGCGGATCGTGAACGCCTCGTCGCCCGAGACGTGCGGCGAGAACGTGCTGGACTCGATCGAGATCCCCGCGATGCCGATCCGGGGCCGCGCGAGACCGCCCTCCTCGACCACGGGGAGCGGACCCATCCAGACCGTGTCGGCCTCGGGGCGGGGGTGCGGCGCGGTGGACGCTGTCATGGGCGGGTGTCTTCCTCTCGGGATGCGGACGGATCAGACGGCGACGAGCGGTGTCGTCTCGGGGTCGGCGAGCCGGGCGGCGGCGAGGGCCGCGGCCCCGCGCGCGACGGCGTCGGCGGAGATCTCCGCCGGCACCACGCGCAGCGGGATGCCGGAGACCGGGCCGTCGCTGCGGAGGGTCTCGGCGATGCCGGGTTCGAGCAGGTCCCACGCGGCGTGCACACCGCCGCCGACGACCACGAGATCGAGGTCGAGCAGCGATGCCGTGGTGGAGGCGGCGAGCGCGGTCGCCCGGGCGGCGTCGTCGAACACGGCGCGTGCCGACGCCTCGCCGGCGCGGGCGCGGTCCGCGATCTCGGGAGTCGTCGCCTCGGTCCCGGTGGCCTCGCGATAGCGGCGGGCGATCGAGGTGCCGGAGGCGAGCGTCTCGAGGTGGCCGGTCTGCCCGCAGGTGCAGCGCAGAGCACTGAACCCCGGCGTGTGCCCGATCTCCCCGGCCGCCCCGTGCGTGCCGTGGTGCAGCGCGCCGTGCAGGGCGATCGCCCCGCCGACGCCGGTGCCGAGCATGATCCCCAACACATCGCTCGCGCCGCGCGCGGCGCCCCAGCGCAGTTCGCCGAGCAGGAAGGCGTTCACATCGTTCTCGATCCACACGGGGACATCGAGGCGGGCCACGAGCTCGTCGGCGAGCCGGAAGCCGGTCCAGCCCGTGAAGGTCGCAGAGGCGGCGACGACGACGCCGCGCTCCTGGTCGATCACCCCCGCCGCCCCCACCCCCGCGCCGGCAAGCGACGCGCCGAGGGCGTCGCACAGCCGCAGCACGAGGTCGGCGGCCGCGTCGGCCATCGCGGGCCCGCCCTCCGACGCCGGGGCGGGCACGACGCCCTTCGCGAGCAGCGCTCCCTCGGCGTCGGTCAGCACCGCAGAGATCTTGGTCCCGCCGATGTCGATGCCCGCGATCGCGGGCGCGACGGCGCTCCCGGGCGCGGCGCACCGGGTTCCTGCGTGATCGCTCATCGTCCGCCGAGCCCCGCCATCGCGATGCCCTTGACCAGGTGCTTCTGCAGCACGATCACGAGCGCCGTGGTCGGCACCATCGAGATGATCGCCGCGGCCATCTGCAGATCCCAGCGCGTGCCGGTGAGACCCGAGAACGTCGCCAGGCCGACGGGGAGCGTGCCGTGCGCGTTGTAGTCCACCGTGACGATGAGGGGCCACAGGTAGCTGTTCCAGAAGGACAGGAACGTGAAGACGGACAGCACCGCGACCGCGGACTTCGCCAGCGGCAGGATGATCTGCAGGAACGAGCGCACGGGCCCGGCGCCGTCGACCCGGGCCGCCTCCTCGAGCTCGTACGGGATGCCGCGGAAGAACTGGCGCATGAGGAACGTGCCGAACGCGGTGAACGCGAACGGGAAGATGAGGGCCTGGTACGTGTCCACCCAGTTGAGCCACTGCATCACCTGGAACATCGGGATCACGAGCACCTCGGCCGGGACCATGAGCGTCGCGAGGAACAGCACGAACACGGCGTCGCGCCCCTTCCACCGCAGCCGTCCGAAGGCGTACCCCGCAGTCGTCGACACGATCAGCACGACGAGGGTGCCCGCGATCGCGACGAAGAACGAGTTGCCGATGTAGGTGAGGAACGGACCGTAGGCGAACACGTCCGCGAAGTTGGACCACCGGATCTCGGATCCGATGAGCTTGGGCGGCATGGAGAACATCTCGTTGTTCGGCTTGAGCGCCGAGAAGAACGAGTACACCAGCGGGGACACGAAGATCAGCGCGGCGAGGTAGACGAACACGTGGGCGATGATCAGGCGGGTGCGCTCGCCGCCGGACAACGGCGCCTTCGGCCGCTTCACGCGATCCTCGGCGGGGACGACCACGGCCTCGGTCGAATCGGCGATCGCCGCCTGCTGCAGGTCAGTGCTCATAGTGCACCCACTTCTTCTGCGCGCCGAACTGCAGCGCGGTGATGATGATGATGAGCGCGAACAGGATCCAGGCTCCCGCGGCGGCGATGCCCAGGTCCTGGAACTTGAAGCCCTGGTTGTAGATGAACTGGACCAGCGGTTGCGTCGCGTTGCCCGGCCCGCCGCCGGTGAGCAGCTGCGGCTGGGCGAACACCTGCAGCGATGTGATCATCGTCATGATCGTCGCGAAGAAGATCGACGGCGAGATCATCGGGACCACGACGCTCCACTGCATCCGGAATCCGGAGGCGCCGTCGATCCTGGCCGCCTCGATCACCGACTCCGGGAGCTGCTCGAGCGCCGCGGAGAAGATCAGCATGTTGTAGCCGAGTCCCTGCCAGACGCTCATGATGATCACCATCGCCATGGCCCAGAACGGGTCGGCCAGGAAGTTCGGGAGCTTCATGCCGAACCAGCCCTGCGCGATGCCGTTGAACAGCCCCTGCGGCTGCAGCATCATCTTCCACACCAGCACGCTCGCGACCATGGGGGTCACGACCGGGATGAAGAACAGCACCCGCAGGGCACCGCGGCCGCGGATCCGGGGTCCGAGCGCCATCGCGAGGATGAGCGAGCACACGATGCTCAGCGGCACGTAGACGAGGGTGAACACCGCCGTGTTGCGCATCGCCGGCCAGAAGTCGGGGCTGGCGGTGAAGAGCTTGATGTAGTTGCCCACGCCGTTGAACGTCTTGTCGCCGAAGGTGGGCCAGTTGTAGAAGCTCATCACGATGGAGAGCACGACCGGCACGACCGTGAAGACGGCGAGGCCGATCAGGGCGGGACTCGCGAAGCCGAGCGCCTGACGGCCCTCCGTGCGGCTCAGGGAGCCGCGACGGGGCGAGGAACCGCGACGGCCTTGCGACGCGCGGCGGCGGGATGCGGCGATGGTCACCGTTCCTCCTTCTTCCGGGATGGTGTCCCGGCCCGGCGGACGGATCCGCCGGGCCGGGAGTCGATCACTTGCCGAACTGGTCCTGGGCGTTCTTGAGCACCTCGGACATGGGGGTCTGGCCGTTGTAGACGCTCACCAGCTGCGGCTGGATGTAGCTGCCGACCTTGGACCAGTTGTCGGTGACGTACTGTCCCTGCACGTTCGCGAAGGCGGCCTTGAAGACCTCCTCCACCTGCGGGCGGAACTTCTCGTCGATGGACTGGAAGTACAGCGGCTGGCTCTCGGTGCGCGCCGGGTAGCTGCGGCCCGAGGAGGCGATGTAGTCCTGCGAGTCCTTGCTGAGCAGCGAGCCGAGCACCTTGAGCGCGGCGTCCTTGTTCTTGCAGGTCTTCGAGATCCCGTAGCCCGAGCCGAGGATGAGGCTCAGGGAGTCCTTGCCCTCGCCCGGCAGCGGCGCCATGCCGGCGGTGAAGCCCGCCTGGTTCTTCAGGTAGCTCACGGCGTTCCAGGTGCCGTCCACGGCCATCGCGGCGTTGCCGTTGGAGTACTGGTCCTCGCCCCAGCCGCCGTCGGAGGCGCTGGCGACCGGGAGGGCGACCTTCTGGTCGGTGACCAGGCCCGCGTACCAGGTGGCGGCGTCGGAGAACTTCTTGTCGGTCAGCTGCAGCTTGCCGTCCTTGGTCGCGGGCTGCACGCCCGCCTTGGCGATCGGCAGCGCCTGCCACTGGAAGTCGCCCATGCCGACGGCGAAGCCCTGCTTGCCGTCGCGGGTGGCCGCCTTGGCGGTCTTCTCGAAGTCGTCGAAGGTCCAGCCCGGCTTGGGCTCGGCGGCGCCGGCGGCCTTCAGCTGGTCCGCGTTGTAGTAGACGAGCATCGTGGCCGTGTCGAACGGCAGGCCGTAGAGCTCGCCCTTGTTCTTGAGGATCTCGGTCGTGCCGGCGGCGAAGTCGCTCTCCTTGAGGCCGGCGGCCTTCAGGTCGTCCGCGGTGAGCTTCTGGAAGCCGGAGGTGTAGCTGGAGAGCATGCCGCTGTTCATCCCGGTGACGCACGCCATGTTGCCCGAGGCCATGTTGGTGGTGAGCTTCGTGAAGAAGTCGTTCCAGGGGGCGGTGCGCAGCTCGATCTTCAGATCCGGGTTCTGCTTCTTGGCGACGTCGACCTGCGCCTGCAGCGCCTTGGTGTCGTCGGCGGATCCGGCCCACATGTCGACCACGACGGTCTTGTCGTCGCCGCCGGCGCTGCTGCTCGAACCTCCGCAGCCGGTCAGGACGAGGGCGGCGCCCACGGTGAACGCCGCCACAGGGACGAGGTGCGTCTTCTTCATTGAATGCCTCCTCAGGCACGAACAGATCTTGCTTCGTTTGAGTTCGAACGAAGTAATTCGGGGTTGTGCCTTCATCCTGTCAGATGAACGCGAGAAACTCCATCCGAACATCGGATGTCTGCACTCGATCGTGAGATTTCCGTGATGATTCCCGGCACGATGGACACACTCCGCTAGAGTGATCTTCATTCGACCTCGAAGGAAGTGTCATGACACAGTCCGCAGACCGGTCCACGGACCGCCGCGAACCCGCAGCGTCTGGTGACCACGCCCGGCAGATCGTGGAACTGGTGACGCGCGGCGAAGCACTGTCACGATCCGACCTCGCCCGACTGCTCGGAATCGCCCCGTCGACCGTCTCCCTGCGAGTCCAGGAGCTCGTTGACGCCGGAGTCCTGAGGGAGAACGGTCAGGCTCAGTCCTCGGGAGGACGCCGCGCACGCCGTCTCTCCCTGGGCGGCACGCCGCATCGCATACTGGCCGCGGAGTTGGGCGGCGAGCACGCCCGACTCGGACTGCTCGATCTCGGCGGCCACCTCGACCGGACGGCGACGATTCCGATCACGATCGCGGACGGTCCCGAGGCGACGCTCGCGCTCGTCGAGGCCGGTCTGCGCGATCTCGCCGACGATGCAGACATCCGAGCAGTGGGCATGGCGCTCCCCGGGCCGGTCGACTTCGAGTCCGGCCGCGTGGATCAGCCCTCCCGCATGCCGGGCTGGCCAGGATTCCGCGTCGGCGACGCGCTGGCCGAGCGCTTCGGCGTTCCCGCCGTGGTCGACAACGATGCGAACCTCATGGCCCTGGGCGAGCACCATCGCAGCCTCGCTCGCCACCAGCACAGCATCACCGTCAAGGCGGGGACCGCCATCGGCAGCGGCATCATCGTGGCGGGTGCCGTGCACCGCGGTGCCACGTCCGCGGCCGGCGACATCACCCACACGCGCGTCGCCGAAGCCGCGGACATCCCCTGCTCCTGCGGCAACCACGGCTGTCTGGAGACCATCGCGAGCGGGGCGGGCCTCGTCCGGCAGATGCGCGAGCGCGGCGTGGCCGCCGCCGGCGCCGCCGAGGTGCTGGAGCTGGCGCGCAACGGAGATCCGATCGCCACCACGCTGGTGCGCACGGCCGGTACGCACCTCGGCCAGGTGCTGTCCGGCGTGGTCAACTTCTTCAACCCGCACGCCGTGTTCCTCACGGGGAGCATGAGCGCGAGCGAACCCTTCCTCGCCGCGGTGCGCAGCCGGGTGTACGAGGCGTGCCATCCGCTCGCCACCCAGACCTTGCGTATCGAGTCCGCGCGGACGGGTCCCGACGCGGCGCTCTACGGAGCGGCGCGCCTGGCGATGGAACTGGTCGACCCGGTCGCCTGACGCGTCGCCGGCGTGACCGGGGGCGCTCAGGCCCCCGGCGCGAGCGTGAGCTCGATCACGGGGATCAGCACGTCGGGGCGGCGCACCGGCAGGTGCACGGTCAGCGTGCCCTCGGCCTCCCCCGCCGGGGTCATCAGGGTCGCCTGCTGCTCGGGATCCGTGACCGAGGTCTTCAGCCAGGATCCGTCGTTCAGCAGCCGGGCGTAGGAGACGCGGCCCGCGAGCCCCTCGAGGTGCACATAGCCGAGCGGCCACGAGAACAGGTGCAGGTAGAGGCGGTCGCCGCGGCGCGTGTAGACCCCTTCGCGGGGAGCAGGGTAGGCCGCGTGACCGGCGCCGACGATCGCGGAGCGGTGCAGGCGCATCCACTCGCCGAGCTCGGCGAGCACGGCCTCGTCCCGCGGCGCGATGCTCCCCCGTCCGTCGGGACCGATGTTGAGCAGCATGTTGCCGTCCATCGAGACCGAATCGGCCAGCATCTGCGCGAGCAGCACCGCGGACTTCTGGTCGTGGTTGTCGCGGTGGTACCCCCACGAGCCGTTGATCGTCTGGCATGCCTCCCACACCTGGGGCACCCCGTCCACGACGATCGGCGCCGTCGGCTGATACTGCTCCGGCGTGACGAAGTCGGCGGCGATGCCGAGACGGTCGTTCACGAGCATCTGCGGCTGCAGCTCGCGGCACAGCGCGAGCAGCCCATCCGCATCCCAGTCCTGCGGGCCCTTGCCGGCCCACCCGCCGGATCCCTCCGGGTAGGTGAAGTCGAAGAACAGGTAGTCGATGTCGCCGTACCGGGTGAGCAGCTCCCGCACCTGCCCGTGCAGGTAGGAGCGGTAACGCGCCATGTCCCGCCCGGCGTTGCGCTCGTGCTCGACCGCGTCGTCCCGACGCGGGTGGTTCGCGTCGACGGTGAAGTCCGGGTGATGCCAGTCGATCAGCGAGTGGTAGAGGCCCACGCGAAGGCCTTCGGCGCGCAGGGCGTCCACGTACTCGCGGACGAGATCCCTGCCGCAGGCGGTCACCGACGTGTAGTCCGTCAGCGCCGAGTCCCACAGGCAGAACCCGTCGTGGTGCTTGGTGGTGAGGACCACGTACCCCATCCCGGTCGCCTTCGCCCGACGCGCGAGCGCGACGGCGTCGAACAGGTCGGGGTCGAAATGGTCGAAGTACACCCGGTACTCCTCCGCGGTCAGGCGCTCGTAGTTCTGCACCCATTCGTGCCGGGCGGCCCCGCTGTACAGGCCGAAGTGCACGAACATCCCGAACCGGGCCTCATCGAACCACTGCTGTCGCATCTCTGCTCGTTCTCCTCTGATCCTCGGCGGATCCGCTCAGGCGGAAGGGTGGCCGACGACGCCCTTGCGAAGCAGGGCGTTGCCGTACTTGCGGGTCTCCCCCGTGCGCACCACCAGGTACGCGCCGCGGGCGACGTCGTAGTAGGCGAAGCGCTCCACGAAGCGCGTGCTGTCCTCGTCGGTGCCTGCGGCATCCATGAGCTCGCGCTGCACGTCCAGCACGACGCCGTCGGCCGAGGTCATCAGGTCCATGCCCGGCACATCGTCCAGCGGCAGCACCGAGCGGATCGCCGCGACCACGGCGGGCGTCGTCGTGCCGGGCAGATCCACGACGCGCGCGCCGAGCGCCCACGCCGGGAAATGCGCGTCCGCGACGACCACCGCGTCGGAGTGACCCATCCGGTCCAGATGCAGCAGCAGCTCACCGGTGAGCAGCGGGTGGATTCCTTCGAGCATGCGCTTCCTCTCGTCCTGCGGTTGCTGTCGCTGCGCGGCCTGCGTCAGGCCGGGATGAGGCCCTGGTCGGCCAGGTCGCGCCAGAGGCCGGCGGGGATCTCGAGCGCCGCCAGCTCGGCGTTCTGACGGAGCTGCTCCGGCCGGCTGCCGCCGACCACGACGGCCTCCACGACCGGCGACTGCAGCGGGTACTGTATCGCGGCGGCGGGCAGCGGCACGCCGTGCGCACGGCACACGTCGGCGATCCGCACCAGGCGCTGCCACAGCTCCTCCGTCAGGGCGCCGTACTCGTAGCGCCCCGAGCGCTGCGGCTCGTCCTGCGCGAGGAGGCCGGAGTTGAAGACCGACGCCGCGACGATGCGCGTGCCCCGCTCGGCGCACGCGGGGATGACCTCCGCGGCGGCCGGCTGCTCGAGCAGCGTGTAGCGTCCCGCGACCATGATCGTGTCGAGGTCGGCCGAGCGGACGGCCGCCGTCAGGGCGTCGGCCGTCATGGACCCGATGCCGATGCGGCCGACCTGCCCCTCGGCGCGCAGCGCCTCGAGGGCGGGGAACGCCTCGGCGAGAGCCAGATCCAGATCGTGGCGCTCGGGGTCGTGAAGATACAGGATGTCGATCCGCTCGATCCCGAGGCGCTCGCGCGACTCGTCGAGGCTGGCGCGGATGCCGTCCGCGGAGAAGTCCCACACGCGGCGGAGCTCGTCGGGCACGAAGAAGTCGTTGGCGGTGTCGAGCCCGCCCTCGACGTGGTCGGGATTGGGACGCAGAAGGCGGCCGGCCTTGGTGGAGAGCACGTACTCGTCGCGCGGCTTGGTGCGCAGGAACGCGCCGAGCCGCCGCTCCGAGAGTCCGAGGCCGTAGTGCGGGGCGGTGTCGTAGGCACGGATGCCGCTCTCCCAGGCCGCGTCGAGCACTGCCCAGGCCTGCTCGTCGGTCAGCGGCCGGAACAGGTTCCCCACGTTCGCGGCCCCGTAGCCCAGGGCCGCCACGCCGGTGCGGGAAGCGGAACGGCGGGAGTCGGCGGAGAGGGTGCCGGATGCGGTCGGCCGCTCAGACATGGACACCCTCCGTCCGGTGCTCGCCGGTCCAGGCGTACTCGGCACGGCTGGCGCTCTTCATCTCCATGCCGTTGCCCGGCGTGATCGGCGCCGTGTACGAGCCGCCGCGGATGTCGGTCGGCACCACGAAGTGCTCGTGCAGGTGATCCACGTACTCGATCATGCGCCCCTCCCGGCTGCCGGAGACGGCGACGAAGTCGAACATCGAGAGATGCTGCACGGCCTCGCACAGTCCCACACCGCCCGCGTGCGGGCAGACCGGGATGCCGAACTTCGCGGCGAGCAGCAGGTTCGCGATGTTCTCGTTGACGCCGGCGACGCGCACGGCGTCGATCTGCATCACCTGGATCGCCTCGGCCTGCAGCAGCTGCTTGAAGACGACGCGGTTCTGCGCGTGCTCGCCGGTGGCGACGCGGATCGGCGCGACGCCGCGCGCGATCTCGGCGTGCCCGAGGACGTCGTCGGGGCTCGTCGGCTCCTCGATCCAGGCGGGGTGGAATTCGGCGAGCGCGTTGACCCAGGCGATGGCCTCGGACACCTCCCAGCGCTGGTTCGCGTCGATCGCGATCGGGAAGTCGGGGCCGCAGACCTCGCGGGCCTTGCGGAAGCGACGGATGTCGTCGTCGAGGTCCGCGCCGACCTTGAGCTTGATCTGTGTGAAGCCGTCCGCCATGGCCTCGCGCGCCAGCCGCTCGAGCTTGTCGTCGGAGTAGCCGAGCCAGCCGGGGCTCGTCGTGTACCCGGGGTAGCCGGTCGCCCGCAGCTCCCGCTCGCGGTCTGCGCGACCGGGCTCCGCCGCGCGCAGGATCGCCAGCGCGTCGTCGCGGGTGAGTGCGTTGGTGAGGTAGCGGAAGTCGACGAGATCGACGATCTCCTCGGGGGTCATCCTGCTCAGCAGCTGCCACAGCGGCAGGCCCGCCCGCTTGGCCTTGATGTCCCAGAGGGCGTTGATCACGGCGCCGATCGCCATGTGCATGACGCCCTTCTCCGGGCCGAGCCAGCGCAGCTGCGAGTCGCCGATGAGCTCGCGGAAGACGCCGCCCATGTCGTCGAGCAGCGGCTCGACCTCGCGTCCGACCAGATGCCCGGCGAGCGCGTCGATGCCCGCGACCTGCACGTCGTTGCCGCGGCCGATCGTGAACACGAACGCGTGCCCCTCGATCCCGTCCTCCGCGTCGGTGCGCACGATCACGTACGCCGCAGAGTAGTCGGGATCGGGGTTCATCGCATCAGAGCCGTCGAGGCTGAGCGACGTGGGGAAGCGGATGTCGCTGGTCTCCAGCGCGACGATACGGCTCACGGTTCTCCTGTTCTGGGCCGGGTGTCGCGGAGCGCCGGCTCGGATGACCGGGCACTGCGTGACAGTTGGAGTGTAAACATCCGATGTCTATACTGTCAACGCAGGGATCCTTCGCAGACTCGTCGTCGCGCCGGCTCCCGCCCGTCCCCCTGAGAAGGCAGGAGAACCATGAAGTTCGCGCGTCTGGGCGATCCCGGATCCGAGATCCCCGTCGTCATCGTCGATGGCCGCCATTACGATCTGAGGCCGGTGACCTCCGATGTGAACGGTGACTTCCTCGCCGCCGACCCGGTCGGGCGCACGCAGGCCGCGCTGGCCTCGGGCCGCCTCCCCGAGCTCGCCGGCGCAGAGGACCTGCGCATCGGCGCGCCGATCGTCCGGCCCAGCGCCGTGATCTGCGTCGGCCAGAACTATGCGGCGCACGCCCGCGAGTCCGGGGCGGAGCCGCCTGCGGTGCCGATCCTGTTCCTGAAGACCCCGAACACGGTCGTCGGCCCGGACGACGCGGTGACGATCCCGCGCGGCAGCGAGAAGACGGATTGGGAGGTGGAGCTGGGCGTCGTGATCGGCGCACGCACCGCATACCTCGACTCCCCCGACGAGGCCGCGGCCCACATCGCCGGCTATGTGGTGTGCAACGACGTGTCCGAGCGGGCGTTCCAGATGGAGGTGTCCGCTGGACAGTGGTCCAAGGGCAAGGCCGCCTTCGGCTTCAACCCGACCGGCCCCTGGCTGGTCACCCCGGACGAGGTCGACGTGCAGAACCTGCGTCTGCGCAGCTTCGTGAACGGCGAGCCCCGCCAGGACTCGTCGACGAGCGACATGATCTTCTCCGTCGCCGAAATCGTGCATCACATCTCGCAGTACATGACGCTGGAGCCGGGCGATCTGATCCTCACCGGCACGCCGCAGGGCGTGGCGTTCGGCGGCAGGTTCCCCTACCTCCGCCCCGGCGACGTGGTGGAGATCGACATCGAGGGGCTGGGCAGCCAGCGTCAGGAATTCACCGCATGGGAGGCACGAGCATGACCGTTCGACAGACTCAGGGAGCGCCGCTGGAGGGGCTCGTCGCGATCGTCACGGGCGGCGCGTCCGGCATCGGCGCGGCGATCGCGACGCAGCTGCACGGGCAGGGTGCGCAGATCGCCGTGCTGGACCGCGACGTCGCCGGTGCGGATCCGCACTTCGCCGCCTTCACCGCGGATGTGTCCGACCGCGCGAGCGTCGACGCCGCCGTCGCCGCGATCGGCGAGCGCTTCGGTCGGATCGACATCCTCGTGAACAACGCCGGCATCGGCGCCCAGGGCGACGTCGCGGCCAACGACGACGACGAGTGGGCACGCGTGCTGTCGATCAACGTCACCGGCATCGCCCGCGTGTCGGCGGCGGCGCTGCCGTGGCTGCGCCGGTCCCCCGCGGCGGCCATCTGCAACACCGCGTCGATCGCCTCCACCACAGGCCTTCCCCAGCGCGCACTCTACTCGGCGTCGAAGGGCGCCGTGTCGGCTCTCACCCGTGCGATGGCCGCGGATCACCTGCGCGAGGGGATCCGCGTGAACGCCGTCAACCCCGGCACCGCCGACACCCCGTGGGTGGGTCGTCTGCTGGACGCCGCCGCCGACCCCGCGGCCGAGCGGGCCGCTCTCAACGCACGTCAGCCGCATGGCCGGCTGGTGTCGCCGGACGAGGTCGCCGGCGCCGTCGCGTACCTGGTCAGCCCGGCCTCCGGCTCGACCACGGGCACGTCGATCGAGGTCGACGGCGGCATGGCGCAGCTCCGCCTGCGCGCCGAGTAGGCTGCCGGCGCGTGGTGCCGGTCTCAGGCCTGGGCGGCCTGGCGCAGCCAGCGCTCCACGCCTGCGATGTGGGCGGTCGCGAGCGACGTCGCGAGGGCGGGATCGTGCTGGGCGATCGCATCGGCGATGGCACGATGCTCCGAGAGCGTGCGCTCCACCGCGCCCTGCTCGGTGAGGCCGCGCCACACCCGCGCGCGGATGGTCTGGCTGGACAGGCTCTCGATGAGGCTCGCGAGGTAGGCGTTGCCGGTCATCTGCACGATCTCCCGATGGAATCGGATGTCGTGCGCGACCAGGTCGTCGATCGAGACGCCGGAGTCGACGCCGGCGATCTCGGCCTGCAGCGCGGCGATCGCCTCGGCATCGCCGTGCGTGGCCGCGAGCCCCGTCGCCTGCGACTCGAGCATCCGGCGCACCGCGAAGAGCTCGAGCAGGGAGTCGTCGTCGTGCATGTCGATCACGAAGGTGATGGCCTCGAGCAGCAGGTGCGGTTCGAGGCTGGTCACGTAGGTGCCGTCGCCGCGGCGCACGTCGAGCACGCGGATGACCTCGAGGGCCTTGACGGCCTCGCGCATCGAGTTGCGGGAGAGTCCGAGGCGCTCGGCCAGCTCCTTCTCGGGCGGCAGCCGATCTCCCGGGCCGAGCTCGCCCGACACGATCATCGCTTTGATCTTCTCGATCGCCTCGTCGGTCACTGCCATGGCGTCATCCTATGCGCTTCGCGCATTCATCGGATGTCTACGGCACGCCGAGGACCGGGATGCGGAAGGATGTGACCATGCGCGTCCTCGACTCCCATCTGCACCTGTGGGATCCGTCCCGGCTCGACTACGACTGGCTCGAAGGTCCTCTCGCGAACCGCTTCACCGCGGACGAGCTCGCGCAGGCGCCGGCGGGCACCGAGACGGCCGCCGTCTTCGTGCAGGCCGAGTGCGTGCAGGCCCAGTTCCTCGACGAGGTGCGCTGGGTGTCGGAGACGGCCGCGGACACGGGCGTCATCGGGATCGTGGCCGGCGCACGACTCGATCGCGGCGAGGCCACGATCCAGCACCTCGACGCCCTCGCGGAGACCGCGCTCGTCGTCGGCGTGCGTCATCTGCTGCAGGGAGAGCCTCTCGCGACGGCGACGACACCCGCCTTCCTCGCCGGGGCCGAGGCTCTCGCGGCGCGCGGACTGCGCTTCGACGCGTGCGTGCGCGCCCCCCAGCTGCCGGACGTGTCGGCTCTCGCCGCGGCCGTGCCCGACCTGGCGATCGTGCTCGACCATCTCGGCAAGCCCGCGGTCGGCACCCCCTCGCGACCCCAGGCGCCCGACGCGGCGTGGATGCGCGGGATCCGTGAGCTCGCCGCGCATCCGAACGTGTCGGTGAAGCTCTCCGGCCTCCCTGCCGAGTCCGGCGGCGACTGGGACGGCGCGCAGGTCAACCCGTTCCTCGACGCGGCGGCCGAGGCCTTCGGACCGGATCGGCTGCTCTGGGGCAGCGACTGGCCCGTCTCCGCCGTCGCCGCCGGCGCCGCGGGCTACCGGCCGGAGCGCCGCGAGCTCTGGGCGCGGACGGTCGAGGACTGGGCCGCGCACCGCGACCTGGACGCCGACGACCTCTTCTGGGGCAACGCCGCGCGGTTCTACGGCCTGACGTGATCGCCCTCACGGGCGCTCTCGCCGTCCGCGATGCGGGTCTCACAGGAAAGTCACCGGATTGGCGGGTGAGGATTGCCTTACCTATGATGTGAGTCGCGACTCTCGCACCACTCCCGCCTGAAGGACTCCCCGTGAACCGTTCCCTCCGACTGCTCTCCGCCGCGGCTGCGGCCTCCGCCTTCGCCCTCGCGCTCACCGCGTGCAGCGGCTCCTCCGCGCCCACGTCCAGCACCTCCGGGGGCGACGACCTCGCCGGGCAGACCATCACGGTCTACAACGCCCAGCACGAGGAGCTCACCAAGTCCTGGATCGACGCCTTCACCAAGGCGACCGGCATCAAGGTCCAGGTGCGCAACGGCGACGACACCGAGATGTCCCAGCAGCTGATCCAGGAGGGCGACCGCTCCCCCGCCGACGTGTTCCTCACCGAGAACTCGCCCTCGATGTCGGCCGTCGAGAAGGCAGGGCTGTTCACCTCGCCGGGTGAGGAGGCGCTCAAGAACGTCCCCACCGAGTACCGTCCGTCCTCCGGCAAGTGGGTCGGCATCGCGGCCCGCTCGACCGTGTTCGCCTACAACACGTCGAAGCTCACCGAGGCGCAGCTGCCGAAGTCCCTGATGGATCTCGCCGACCCGTCGTGGAAGGGCCGCTGGGCCGCATCGCCCTCCGGCGCCGACTTCCAGGCCATCGTCTCGGCGCTCGTGCAGCTCAAGGGCGCCGACGCCGCCGAGGAGTGGCTGAAGGCCATGAAGACGAACTCGGTCGCCTACAAGGGCAACTCCACCGCGATGAAGGCGGTCAACGCTGGCGAGATCGACGGCGCCGTCATCTACCACTACTACTGGTTCGGCGATCAGGCGGCGACCGGCGAGAACTCGAAGAACGTGCAGCTGCACTACTTCAAGAACCAGGATCCGGGGGCGTTCGTGTCGGTGTCCGGCGGCGGCGTCCTGAAGTCGAGCAAGCACCAGGCCGCGGCGCAGAAGTTCCTGGCGTTCGTCACGGGCCCCGAGGGACAGAAGATCCTGCAGACGGGCACCTCGTTCGAGTACCCGGTCGGATCCGGCGTCGCCGCCAACCCGAAGCTCGTCCCGCTCAAGGACCTGCAGGCGCCGACCATCGACCCGGCTACGCTGAACTCCAAGCAGGTCACCGATCTGATGACCCAGGCGGGCCTGCTCTAAGGCGCAGACATCACCACGACGACCACCTCCCGACGGGCGGCCGGAGCGCAACGGCTCCGGCCGCCCCGCGGCGTCTCCCGCAGCACCGGATCGTGGCTCGTCATCGCCGCGGGCGTCGTGGTCGCGGCGCTCTCCCTGCTGCCGCTGATCTTCGTGGTCACCACAGCGGCGCAGATCGGCTGGGCCGAATCGGCGTCCCTGATCCTGCGGCCCCGCGTCGGCGAGCTCCTGACGAACACCGTGCTGCTGGTCGCGATCACCGTGCCGCTGTGCGCGGTGATCGGCGTGGGCGGCGCCTGGCTCGTGGAGCGCACGTCGCTTGCGGGCGCCGGCGCCTGGGGAGCGGTGCTCGCGATGCCGCTCGCGATCCCCGCCTTCGTGAACTCCTATGCGTGGGTGTCGGCGATCCCGTCGCTCGCCGGACTCGGATCCGGTGTGCTGCTGGCGACGCTGTCGTATTTCCCCCTGGTGTATCTGCCGGTGCGTGCGGCACTGGCCCGGCTGGATCCCGCACTCGAGCAGGCCGCGGCGAGCCTCGGGCGCAGTCCGGTGCGGGTGTTCTTCGGCACGGTGCTGCCGCAGCTGCGGCTCGCGCTGCTGGGCGGGGCGCTGCTCGTGGGCCTTCATCTGCTCAGCGAGTACGGCGCGTTCGCGCTGATCCGGTTCGACACCTTCACGACCGCGATCATGGACCAGTACCGCTCCACGTTCAACGGCTCGGCGGGCAGCATGCTCTCGGGCGTGCTGATGCTGCTGTGCTTCGCCCTGCTCCTCCTGGAGAGCCGGGCCCGCGGACGCGCCCGCTACGCGCGGATCGGATCCGGCACCGCCGCACCGCCCCGCCGGATCCGGTTGCGGGGATGGCAGATCCCGGCACAGCTGGCTCTGCTCGCGCTCGGGATCGCCGCGCTGGGCGTGCCCGCCGTCGTGATCGGCGGGTGGCTGGCGTACGGAGGCGCGGGGGTCTGGACGGCGCCCGATCTCGTGCCGACGCTGCTGCAGACCCTCGGTCTCGCGCTCGGCGGCGGCGTGGTCACCGTCCTCGCCGCCTTCCCGCTGTCCTGGCTCGCGGTGCGCCGGCCCGGTGCGTTCAGCCGGCTGCTGGAGCGCACCAACTACGTGACGAGCTCCATGCCGGGCATCGTCCTCGCGCTGGCACTCGTCACCGTGTCGCTCTTCTTCGTGCCCGCGCTGTACCAGACCACGGCGCTGCTGCTCATCGCGTACGCGCTGCTCTTCCTCCCCCGCGCGCTGGTGCCGCTGCAGGCGGGCATCGCGCAGGCGCCGCGCAGCCTCGAGGAGGCGGCGCAGGCCCTGGGCCGGCGTCCGGCGCGCGCGTTCCTGGGCGTGACGCTGCGCCTGGTCGCGCCGGCGACCGCTGCCGCCCTCGCGATGGTGTTCCTCGCCGTCGCCGGCGAGCTCACCGCGACGCTGCTGCTCTCGCCGATCGGCGTGCAGACGCTCGCCACCCGGTTCTGGAGCCTGTCGAGCGAGATCGACTTCGCCGGCGCAGCCCCCTATGCGACACTGCTGATCGTGCTGTCCGCACCCATGACGTACCTGCTCTTCCGGCAGTCGGCCGTCCTGTCCACCGGGCGCGCCGCCGACCCGGCCGCCGTCGAACCGGAAACCACCGCATCCTCGAAGGCGGAGACCACATGACCGCGCGCAACCTCGGATCCCTCGGAGCCGTGCCCTCGCCCGGCACCGGACCGCTCCCCACCGCGCACCTGCAGATCGCCGGAGTCACCGCGTCCTACGGCGGGCACCGGGTGCTGCACGGCGTGGACCTCGCTGTGCAGCACGGCGGCATCACGGCCGTCGTCGGCGCGTCGGGCTCGGGCAAGACGACGCTGCTGCGCATCATCGCCGGCTTCGAGCGCCCCTCGGGCGGCGAGGTGGTGCTCGGATCCACGACCGTCGCCGGGCCCGGATCCTGGGTTCCCGTCCACCGTCGCGACATCGGCTACGTGACGCAGGACGGCGGCCTGTTCCCGCATCTCTCGGTCGCGCGCAACATCTCCTTCGGCCTGGACGATCTGTCCCGCGCGGAGCGGGGCCGTCGCGTGTCCGAGCTGCTGGACCTGGTGTCCCTGCCCCGTGACGTCGCCGACCGGCGTCCCGACCAGCTCTCCGGCGGTCAGCAGCAGCGCGTCGCGATCGCCCGCGCGCTCGCCCGCAAGCCCGAGCTGATGCTGCTCGACGAGCCCTTCTCTGCGCTCGACACGGGCCTGCGCGCGGCGACGCGTGAGGCGGTGGCGCGGATCCTCACCGATGCCGGGACCACCACCCTGCTCGTCACGCACGATCAGTCCGAGGCCCTCAGCTTCGCCGATCAGGTCGCGGTCATGCGCGACGGACGGCTCGTGCAGACCGGGCACCCGTTCGTCGTCTACACCCGCCCGGCCGATCGGGGCGTGGCCGAGTTCCTCGGCGAGGCGATCGTGCTGGACGCCTGGCTCGACGGCTCCCTGGCCTCGTGCGCGCTCGGCTACGTGCCGGTGCGCAATCCCCCGGCGCAGGGCCGGGTGCAGCTCATGCTGCGTCCGGAGCAGGTGCAGCTCGTCGCCGACTCCCCGATCCGCGCGACGGTCGAGGAGGGCGTGTACTTCGGATCCGAGACCTCCGCCCGCATCCGGCTCGAGCCGCGCGCGGACGCGGATCCGCGCCTGGATCCGGTGCCGCCCGTCATCACGATCCGGCACGCGAACCCGGCTCTCGCCCGGCCGGGCCAGCGGGTCGCGCTGCGCGTGGTCGGCGAGGGCGTGGCGTTCCCGGCATAGCCCCGGCCCCCGCGGTCCCCTCTGGGGCCGTTGAGCGAGGACGCCCGCAGGCGACCGACACGAAACGCGTAGACCCTCCCCCGAAGACACAGAGCGGGCGCCCCCGCAGGGACGCCCGTTCCGGTGAGGCGAGGGTCAGCGCGCGGCGCTGCCCTCGACGTAGTCCTCGTCCTGCGACTTCCAGGCGAACAGAGCGCGCAGCTCCTTGCCGGTGGCCTCGATCGGGTGGCCCTGCTCCTTCTCGCGAAGGGCGAGGAACTCGACCGCGCCGTTGTCCTGGTCCTCGATGAAGCGCTTCGCGAAGGCGCCGGACTGGATGTCCGAGAGGACCTCCTTCATGCGCTCCTTCACACCGGCGTCGATGATGCGCGGGCCCGAGACGTAGTCGCCGAACTCGGCGGTGTCGGAGATCGACCAGCGCTGCTTGGCGATGCCGCCCTCCCACATCAGGTCGACGATGAGCTTCAGCTCGTGCAGCACCTCGAAGTAGGCGATCTGCGGCTGGTAGCCCGCCTCGGTGAGGGTCTCGAAGCCGGCCTGCACGAGGTGGCTCATGCCACCGCAGAGCACGGCCTGCTCGCCGAAGAGGTCGGTCTCGGTCTCCTCGGTGAAGGTCGTCTTGATGACGCCGGCGCGGGTGCCGCCGATCGCCTTCGCGTACGAGAGCGCGGTGGCCCAGGCGTTGCCCGACGCGTCGCGCTCGACGGCGATGATGTCCGGGATGCCGCGGCCGGCGACGAACTCGCGACGCACGGTGTGACCCGGAGCCTTCGGGGCGATGAGGATGACGTCCACGCCCTCGGGCGCGTCGATGTAGCCGAAGCGGATGTTGAACCCGTGCGCGAACGCGAGGGTCTTGCCCGCGGTCAGGTTCGGCGCGATCGACTCGCTGTAGATGCCGCGCTGGTGCTGGTCGGGCGCCAGGATCATGATCAGGTCGGCCCACTGCGTGGCCTCGGCGACGGTCTTGACCGGGAAGCCGGCCTCCTCCGCCTTGGCGATCGAGCGCGAGCCCTCCTTGAGGGCGATCGCGACCTCGACGCCGCTGTCGCGCAGGTTCATCGCGTGCGCGTGGCCCTGCGAGCCGTAGCCGACGATCGCGACCTTCTTGTTCTGGATGATCGACAGATCCGCGTCGGCGTCGTAGAAGATCTCGGTGCTCACTGTGTGTTTCTCCTTGTTGGGGTTCTGGGGGCCGGGCCCTTCGACAGGCTCAGGGACCGGCGGGGTTTCGTAGATCGGGGGGGGTCAGCTGCGCAGCACGCGCTCGGTGATGCTCTTGCCGCCGCGGCCGATCGCGAGCAGGCCCGACTGGGCGAGCTCCTTGATGCCGAACGGCTCGAGCGCTCTCAACAGCGCGTCCACCTTGCCCTTGTCGCCGGTGACCTCGACCACCAGCGCCTCGGGCGCGTAGTCCACGACGGACGCGCGGAAGAGGTTCACGACCTCGAGCACGTTCGAGCGGCTGTTGTTGTCCGTGCGCACCTTGATGAGCATGTGCTCGCGCTGCACGGAGGAGTTCTGCTCCAGCTCCACGATCTTGATGACGTTGATCAGCTTGTTCAGCTGCTTGGTCACCTGCTCGAGCGGGAACTCCTCGACGTCGACGACGACCGTGATACGGGAGACGCCCGGCACCTCGGTCACGCCCACGGCGAGGGACTCGATGTTGAAGCCGCGGCGCGCGAACAGGCCCGCGACGCGGGTCAGGATGCCCGGGGTGTCCTCCACCAGGAGGCTCAGCACATGCGTGGACATGGATCAGTCCTCCTCGTCGAAGGCGGGCGCGTGGTCGCGCGCGTACTGGATGTAGCTGTTGCTGACGCCCTGCGGCACCATCGGCCACACCATGGCGTCGGCGCTCACGACGAAGTCGATCACGACGGGACGGTCGTTCGTCTCGAGGGCCAGTTTGATGGCGGCGTCGATCTCCTCCTCCTTCTCCACCCGGATCGCGAGGCAGCCGTACGCCTCGGCGAGCTTGACGAAGTCGGGGATCCGGATCGTGCCGTGCCCGGTGTTCAGGTCGGTGTTCGAGTGCCGGCCCTCGTAGAACAGGGTCTGCCACTGGCGGACCATGCCGAGGGAGGAGTTGTTGATGATCGCGACCTTGATCGGGATGTCGTTGATGACGCAGGTCGCCAGCTCCTGATTGGTCATCTGGAAGCAGCCGTCGCCGTCGATCGCCCACACCACGCGCTCCGGCTCGGCGACCTTGGCGCCCATCGCCGCGGGCACGGCGTAGCCCATGGTGCCGGCGCCGCCGGAGTTCAGCCAGGAGTTGGGGCGCTCGTACTTGATGAACTGCGCCGCCCACATCTGGTGCTGGCCGACGCCCGCGGCGTAGACCGCCTCCGGGCCGGTGAGCTCGCCGATCCGCTGGATCACGTGCTGCGGCGACATCAGGCCGTCCTCGGGAGCCGTGTAGCCGAGAGGGAACTCGGCGCGCAGGCCGTCGAGGTAGGCCCACCACTCCTCGATGTCGCCCTTGGCCCCGCCGGTGAGGCCGCGGAACGCCGCCTCCAGATCGGTGATGACCTCGCGCACGCCGCCCACGATCGGGACGTCGGCGGTGCGGATCTTGGAGATCTCGGCCGGGTCGATGTCGACGTGCACGACCTTGGCGTTCGGCGCGAACAGCTCGGCCTTGCCCGTGACGCGGTCGTCGAACCGGGTGCCGAGGGCGACCAGCAGATCCGCCTCCTGCAGCGCCAGCACGGCGGGCACCGTGCCGTGCATGCCGGGCATGCCGACGTGCTGCGGGTGCGAGTCGGGGAACGCGCCGCGGGCCATCAGGGTGGTCACGACCGGGGCGCCGGTGAGCTCGGCGAGCGCCAGCAGCTCCTCCGACGCGCGGCCGCGGATGATGCCGCCGCCCACGTACAGCACCGGCTTCTTGGCCTCGGCGAGCAGCGTCGCCGCGGCCTGGATCTGCTTGCCGTGCGCCTTCGTCACCGGACGGTAGCCGGGCAGGTCGTACTTCGGCGGCCACACGAACGGTGCCGTGGCCTGCTGCGCGTCCTTGGTGATGTCCACGAGCACGGGGCCAGGACGTCCCGTGCTGGCGATCTCGAACGCCGCGGCGATGGCGCCGGGGATGTCCTCCGGGCGCTTGACCAGGATCGAGTGCTTCGTGATCGGCATCGTGATGCCGACGATGTCGGCCTCCTGGAACGCGTCCGTGCCCATCAGACGGGAGAAGACCTGGCCGGTGATCGCGACGATCGGGATGGAGTCCATGTAGGCGTCGGCGATCGCGGTGACCAGGTTGGTCGCACCGGGGCCGGACGTCGCGATGGTGACGCCGACCTTTCCGGAGGCGGTCGCGTAGCCCTCGGCCGCGTGGCCCCCGCCCTGCTCGTGACGCACGAGGATGTGACGGAGCTCGGTCGACGCCATCAGCGGGTCGTAGACCTCCATGATCGCCCCGCCGGGGATGCCGAACACATCGGTGACCCCGAGGAGCTCGAGGGAGCGGACGACGGCCTGCGCGCCGGTGAGAACGGGGGCCGCCGTCGGACGAGCAGGCGGACGAGGGACGGCTGGAGCGGTATCAGCGGTCATGAAGGTTCCTTGCGGTGATGAACGATCGGCGGAAGCGGGAGGACGGAGTCCTGCCGCGGACGACTGTCCGACCCGGTCCGCCGGGAGCGGGCCGCACGGGTCGGGAAAAGGGGGCTGGAACGCCTCGGGTGCAGCGCGGAGAGGTCGGCTCTGCGTCGCGACGAACCTCGTCGCGGAAGGAGCCCGGCTCTGGCGTCCCGGCGAGTGAGCCGAGAGCGCGAGCCGCGATATCGACCCGAATCAGATCACCATCGCGCCCGACGGCCTGCGAGGCCGCCGAAGCTCTGCGTTCCATCCGGGATCCGGTTGTGCCGATCACGGATCGAACGTGCATCAAGCCTAACGCATGATCGCGGCGGCCCTGGACGCCCGCGCGCGCGACGACCGGACGACCGGAACCGTGCTGCGCGCGCATGGAAGCAGTCTATTGCGCGGCCGCCCGCGCTTCGGCCAGCGCGTGGAGCAGACCGGCGAACGCGGCCGGATCCGGGACGCGCAGTGTCGCCGCGGTCTCCCCCGTGCCGATCCGCACGCCGAGGTCCGCGGGTCCCAGCGTGCGCATGCCGTCCTCGTCGGTGACATCGTCGCCGGCGAACAGCACCCCGGTCGCGTGCACGTGCGCGCGCAGCCGCGCGAGCGCCGCGTCCTTACCCTCGTCGCGCCAGGAGAACTCGCGCAGGTGGTGGCCGGTGCGCCTGCGCCAGGACGGGATCCGCTCGGCCGCCCACTTCTCGACGCGCAGGAACGCGATCTCCTCCTGCCCGGGCGCGGCCGTGCGGGTGTGCACGCCGAAGCCGAACGTCTTGGGCTCGTGCACCACGCCGTCGAGATCGGCGATCAGCGCCCGCAGCTCGGAGACGACCTCGGCCCGGTCCGCCGGCTCGGAGGAGAGATCCGTCTCCTCCCCGGTGTCGGGGAACCAGAACTGCGCGCCGTGCGATGCCGCGAGCAGGATGGGCGAGCCGTCCTCGTGCTCGGTGATCTCGCGCAGGTCGTGCAGGCTCCGGCCGGAGGCGTACGCGACGAACGTCTCGGGAAGCGCTGCCAGGCGCTTCACCGCGGCGACGGCCGCCGGCAGCGCCCTGGCCGCCATCGGATCTGCGACGTGCGGCGACACGGTGCCGTCGAAGTCGAGCGCGACCAGCAGGCGCGGCGTGCGGGCGATCTCCGCAAGGGCGGGATCCGGCTCGCCTGCGGGGGTCCAGTCGCGCGTCATCGGCTGCTCCGTACGTTCTCGAGGGCGGTCAGGAACTCCTGGGACCAGGCGTTCACGTCGTTCTCCAGCACCCGCTTGCGCAGCGCCCTCATCCGGCGCGCCTGTTCGCGCGGAGGCATCTCCACGGCCTGCATGATCGCATCCTTGAGCCCCTCGATGTCGTGCGGGTTGACCAGCACGGCCTGGCGCAGCTCGTCGGCCGCGCCCGTGAACTCGCTCAGCACGAGCACGCCGCGGTGATCGCCGCGGGTGGCGACGTACTCCTTCGCGACCAGGTTCATCCCGTCGCGCAGGGCGGTGACGAGCATCGCGTCGGCCGCGAGGTAGAGGGCCACCATCTCCTCCCGGGGGAAGCCCTGGTGCAGGTAGCGGATCGCCGTGTGGTCCATCGTGTCGTGGTCACCGTTGATCCGGGCGACCGCGAGCTCGATCTCGTCGCGCAGCTGCACGTAGGCGTCCACACGCTCACGGCTGGGGCTCGCGACCTGCACGAGCGTCACGTCCTCGACCGAGATGCGCCCCTGATCCAGCAGCTCGCCGAAGGCCTTGATCCGGTGCCGGATCCCCTTCGTGTAGTCGAGGCGGTCGACGCCGAGGAGGATCTTCTTCGGGTTGCCGAGCCCCTCCCGGATCTCCGCGGCCCTGGCGCGGACGTCCGGACGGGCGGCGAGCTCGACGTAGGGCGTCGTGTCGATCGAGATTGGGAAGGCCCGGGCGACGGAGGTGCGCGGGCCGCCGTACGGCACGGACACGGTGGATCCCTTGACGTCCAGCCGCAGGCGACGCCGCACGGCGGCAAGGAAGTTGGTCGCGTCCTGCGCACGCTGGAAGCCGACGACGTCGGCGCCGAGGAGGCCCTGCAGCACCTGGTCGCGCCACGGCAGCTGGGCATAGAGGCCGTGCGCCGGGAACGGGATGTGGTGGAAGTACCCGATCGTGAGGTCGGGCCGGCGCTCGCGCAGCATCGCGGGGACGAGCTGGAGCTGGTAGTCGTGCACCCACACGGTGCCACCCTCGGACACCGCGCTCGCCGCGCGGTCGGCGAAGCGCCGGTTCACCCGGACGTAGGCGTCCCACCACTCGCGATGGAACTGCGGGGGCGCAATGACGTCGTGGTACAGCGGCCAGATCGTGTCGTTGGCGAAGCCCTCGTAGTACTCCTCGACCTCCTGGGCGGAGAGCGGCACCGGGAGCAGGCGGATGCCGTCCTCGGTGAACGGCTTGAGCTCGAGGTCAGGCTGTCCGGCCCAGCCGACCCAGGCCCCGTCGACGGCCCGCATCACGGGCTCGAGCGCGGCGACCAGGCCGCCCGGGGAGCGGCGCCAGACCTCGGAGCCGTCGGGGCCCTGCACACGGTCGACGGGAAGGCGGTTGGCGACGATCACGAACGACGAGGTGGGGGTGGACGTAGGCATGGAACGCTCCTCACGGCAGCGGGGGCTGCTCCCCCAGGCTAGCCAACCCGCGACCGCGGGGAACGCCGCGCGTCAGACGGCGGCGTGGCGCGGGCGCGCCAGCACGGCGTTCACGACGCCGGCCGCCAGCACGAGACCGGCCGCGATCACCGGCAGCAGCAGGGCGGGCTGCGCCCCCGCCGCGTCCGCGATCTGCCCCGTGACCACTGCTCCGATCGCCTGACCCACGACCAGCGCGGATCCGAGCATCGTCATCACCGTGGCAGATCGGTCGGCCGGGCCGAACGCCGCCCCGAGGCTGAACTGCGTGACGAGCGTGGGCCCGATCCCGCACCCCATCACCGCCAGGGCGATCAGCATCCCCGTCACGTCGTGCACGCTCGGCAGGATCAGGCTGCCGCCGAACAGCACGCCCGCGAACAGCAGCCAGCGACCGGGCAGCGTGAACCGCGCGGGCAGGAACGCGACCCCCAGCGCGAGGATCGCGGATCCGACCCCCATCGCCCCGTACAGGAGTCCCGCCTCCTCGGGACGGCCGTGCTCGGTCATGAAGGCCGTGAGGGACGTGAGCATCGCGCCGAAGAACACGCCCACCCCGAGCATCCCGACCACCACGATCAGCAGCCGCGGACGGAACAGCTCCGACACGCGGGAGGTGGCGCGCCCGTCGGCACCGCGCTGCGCGGACACCTGCGCGGCGGTCGGATGCAGGGCGAAGGCGCCGACGAACACGAGGATCAGCGCGGCTGCGATCACGAGCGGCATCCACGGCGCGATGCCGGTGGCGAGCACCCCCACGAGGAACGGGCCGAACACGAACACGGTCTCGTCGGCCGCGGACTCGTACGACATCGTCGACGACGTCGTACGCGCGCGGCGCTCCTCCGGGATGCGCTCGGCGATGATCGTGACCAGGCGCGACCGCGACATCGGCGAGACCTGGGGCGCGGTGGCGCCGATCGCGAAGGCGCTCAGCAGCACGAGGGGCTCCGGCGCCGGCGAGTAGACGACGAGGGTGAAGCCGATGAGCGCCGCGGCGTTGGCCACGGCGACGATGCCGAGCACGATCCGCTGTCCTCGGCGGTCGGCTGCGGCTCCCAGCAGCGGACCGAAGCAGGCGGTGCCGATGCCCACGGCCGCGGAGGTCAGGCCGCCGAGCCCCACCGAATCCCGCGCGGCCACGACGACGGTGAGCACGCCGACGACCATCATCGCGAACGGAAGGCGGGCGATGAAGGCGATGAGGAAGTAGGGCAGTCCCACCCGCCGGAACAGGCTCGGGGCGACGGTGGCGGGAGGAGTGTGCGGCGAAGTCATGGCGGAGGAGGTCTCTGGCGCCGCCGCGAGAGCGACGCGGATCAGGTGCCGCCGCTTTCCGCCGGAAGAGCCGGCGGCCGGTAATGCACAACGGTGATGTCACCAGGGTAGCGTGGTGACATGCGCAACTACCTCTTCGCAAGCGGTCTGTTCGGCGCGATCACCAGCGGGATCGCGCTGCTGCGCGGCACCCGCGACGCTCCCATCACGTGGCGCGCCGTGCTGGCCTGGCTGAGCTGGGGCATCACGATCGCCCTCGCCATCGGTGCGATCGTCGACTTCCGCCGCGACGAGCGCGGCGAGACGGTGTCGTTCGACTCACCGGTCGCGCCGGTGCAGTTCAAGCGCGCCAAGAAGGCGCTCAAGGCCGAGCAGAAGGCCCAGAAGAGGAGCTGAGCCCCCGCGGGCCCTCCGCTCGACCGATCCGCGGCGCGCTCCGGTCAGACCAGGTCGATCTGGTAGTGGATGAACCCGCTCCGCTCGGCGACGCGGTCGTAGAGCGTGCGCGCCGTCGCGTTGGTCTCCGCGGTGAGCCAGTAGACCTTGTCGCTGCCCGAGGCCCGCGCCGCGTCGGTGACGTGCGCGATCAGCCCGCGACCGACGCCTCCGCCCCGGGCGGAGGGATCCACGAACAGATCCTCGAGATAGGTGTAGTGCATCTTCGACCAGGTCGCCGGGTGAGAGAACCAGTGCACGATCCCGACGGCGCGCCCGTCGTCGTCGCGCGCGACAGCGCCCTGGATCTCGCCGGCGGGATCCACGATCCGCGCGAAGGTCGACGCCGTGACGTCGTCGGCCACCTCCGACTCGTAGAACGTCAGATACGCCTGCCACAGCGACAGCCAGTCGTCGCGGTCGGCCTCGGTGAGCGCGGTGATCGTCGTCATGCGCCGATCCTACGGGGCGGCACGGCATCCGCACCGCCCCGATGCGAGACCGCTCAGCGGGTGAGGATCAGCGCCTCGCCCTGACCGCCGCCGCCGCACAGCGCGACCACCGCCGTGCCCGAGCCGCGGCGCACGAGCTCGTGCGCCATGTGCACGACGAGCCGGTTGCCGCTCGCCCCGATCGGGTGGCCGATCGCGATGCCCCCGCCGTGGATGTTGACGATCTCCGGATCCAGTCCGAGCTCGGTCGCCGAGCGGGCGACGACGGCGCCGAACGCCTCGTTGATCTCGACGAGATCCAGATCCTCGACGGTGATCCCCTGCTTGTCGAGCGCACGCCGGATCGCGGTGGCCGGCTGCTCGTGCAGCGAGTTGTCGGGGCCCGCGGTCTGTCCGCTCGCCCCCACCGTCGCGAAAACGGGCCAGCCGCGGCTCTCGGCGTTGCCCCGGGTCGTGACGATCACCGCGGAAGCACCGTCGGAGATCTGCGAGGAGTTTCCGGCCGTGATCGACCCGCCCTCGGCGAACGCCGGCCGCAGGCCCGCGAGCGATTCGACGGTGGTGTCGGGGCGCACGCCCTCGTCGGCGGTGAGCGCGAGCGCGGGCCCCTTGCGCTGCGGCACGGAGACCGTCACCATCTCGCCGTCGAACACGCCTGCCTCGCGCGCGGCGGCGGCACGCTGGTGAGAGCGCGCCGCGACCTCGTCCTGCGCCTCGCGGGTCATCCCGAACCGCTCGTTGTGCCGCTCGGTCGACGCGCCCATGCTCTCCGCGTCGTAGGCGTCGGTGAGCCCGTCGTACGCCATGTGGTCGAGCACCTCGACGGATCCGTAAGTCCAGCCGTCGCGCGACCCCATGAGGAGGTGCGGCGCACGGGTCATCGACTCCATGCCCGCCGCGACCACGGTGAGCGCGTCGCCGGTGCGGATCATGCGCGCGGCGTCGATGACGGCGGTCAGGCCGGACAAGCACACCTTGTTCACCGAGTGCGCGGGAACGTCCCAGCCGATCCCCGCGCCGATCGCGGCCTGCCGCGCCGCGTTCTGCCCGGATCCCGCGGCGAGGACCTGCCCGACGATCACGGCGTCGACGTCGGCGGCGTCCACGCCGCTCTGGTCCAGGGCCCCGCGGATCGCGAGCGCGCCGAGCTGCGGCGCCGTGAACGGGGCGAGCTGCCCCTTCAGCCGCCCCTGCGGCGTGCGGGACGCCGCGACGATGACGATGTCGTCTGCACTCATGATCACTCCAGTCCTTCGGCGACGAGCAGCGGCGGCTCCGTCGCGTCCTTCACATCCTGCACGCTCACCCCGGGCGCGAGCTCGACGAGCCGCAGGCCCTCGGGCGTGACGTCGATCACCGCGAGATCCGTGATGATCCGATGCACCACGCCGCGACCGGTCAGCGGGAGCGAGCACGCGTCGACGATCTTCGCCGACCCGTCGCGCGCGACGTGCTCCATCAGCACGATCACGCGACCGGCGCCGTGCACCAGATCCATCGCCCCGCCCGGCCCCTTGACCATCTTCCCCGGGATCATCCAGTTCGCCAGGTCGCCCGCGGCGCTCACCTGCATCGCGCCCAGGATCGCGGCGTCGATCTTTCCGCCGCGGATCATGCCGAAGCTCAGGCCGGAGTCGAAGAAGGCCGCCCCGGGCAGCGTCGTCACGGTCTCCTTGCCGGCGTTGATCAGATCGGGGTCGACCGCCTCCTCGACGGGATAGGGACCGACGCCGAGGATGCCGTTCTCCGACTGCAGCACCACGGTGACGCCGTCCGGCACGTGGTTGGGCACGAGCGTCGGCAGTCCGATGCCGAGGTTCACGTAGGAGCCGTCCGACAGCTCCCGTGCGGCGCGCGCCGCCATCTCGTCGCGTGTCAGCGCCATGTTCAGGCCTCCCCTGCCGCGTCGGCCGCGGGACGCACGGTGCGCCGCTCGATGCGCTTCTCGATGTCCGGGCCGACCTCCACGATCCGGTGCACGAACACGCCGGGGAGGTGCACGCCGTCAGGATCCAGCTCCCCCGGCTCGACGAGTCGTTCGACCTGGGCGATGCAGATGCGCCCGGCCATCGCGGCGAGCGGATTGAAGTTGCGCGCGGCCTTGTTGAAGATCAGGTTCCCGTGCCGGTCTCCGAGAGCCGCGTGCACGAGCGCGAAGTCGGTGGTGATCGCCTCTTCGAGCACGAAGTCTCGCGGCACGCCGTTCACGGGGAAGGCGCGCACGTCCTTCGGCGGCGAGGCGACCGCGATCGACCCGTCGCTCGCGTAGCGCCGCGGCAGTCCGCCCTCGGCGACCTGGGTGCCGACGCCCGTCTGCGTGTAGAACGCGGCGATCCCGGATCCGCCCGCCCGCAGCTTCTCCGCCAGGGTGCCCTGCGGGGTCAGCTCGAGCTCGAGCTCGCCGGAGAGGAACTGGCGTTCGAACTCCTTGTTCTCGCCCACATACGACGAGGTCATCTTGCGGATGCGCTGCGCCCCGAGCAGCAGCCCGAGCCCCCAGTCGTCGACCCCGCAGTTGTTGCTGACGATGCTGAGTCCCGACGTCCCCTGATCCAGCAGCGCTTGGATCAGTGCGCTCGGATTGCCCGAGAGTCCGAATCCTCCGACGGCGAGCGATGCGCCGTCGGGGATGTCGGCGACCGCGTCGGCGGCGGAAGCCCATTGCTTGTCGATCACACGTCACTCCTTCGTGAGAGTCCCCCTCCACTGTGCGCCGCGCCGTCGGCGTCCTCAAGCGCACGCTTGCCATGTGGACGGGATGCTCGGTAGCGTCCACATCATGGAACAGCCGTCGACGGTCAAGCGCTCGGTGCCGGGCGCCCAGGCGATCGCGCGCGCCGCGGAGCTGCTCCGCCTGGTGACCGCCTCCCCCGAGGGCGCGGCCCTCAATCAGCTCGCGACGACCTCGGGCCTCAGCCGCCCCACCGTGCACCGGCTGCTGTCCGCATTGCGGGCGGAGGGGCTCGTGGACCAGGATCCGCACACCGCGCGGTGGATGCCGGGACCGGAGCTCTATCTCATGGGAACAGTGGCCGCGGCGCGCTACGACATCACCGAGATCGCGCGCGACATCGTGCGATCGCTCGCAGTGAAGACCGAGGAGAGCGCGTTCCTCTCTGTGCGCAGGGCGGACGAGACGGTATGCCTGCTGCGGGAGGAGGGGGCGTTCCCGATCCGCTCCTTCGTGCTGAGCGAAGGCGTGCGGTTCCCCCTCGGCGTGGCCAGTGCCGGCCTCGCGATCCTCTCCTTCCTCCCCGACCACGATGTGGATGCCTACCTTTCCCGGCACCCGGAGCTGAGCGAGCGCTGGGGGCGCACCCACGCCGAGCAGCCGCTGCGCCGACGGCTGGAGGAGACCAAGGCGCGCGGGTACGCCGTCAACCCCGGCCTCATCGTCGAGGGCAGCTGGGGCATGGGCGCGGCTGTGTTCGACCGCGACGGACGGCCGGAGTGGGCGCTGAGCCTCACCGGCGTGGAGTTCCGGTTCGGCCCGGATCGATTGCCCGCGCTCGGCCGCACGCTGCTCGCCCACGCGCACCAGCTCTCCGCACGCATCGCCGGCCGCGCCGCGCGCTGACGCGCCCGCTTGCCATTTACATACCGACAGATATATACTTTTGGTATGAATCACGGCGAGATCCTGCAGTCGATCGTGTTCTCGACGCACGCGCTCACCCGTATCGCCGCCCAGGAAGCCGGGAACGACGCTCCTGCGGCGCAGTGGCGGGCGCTGAGCCTGCTCGACGGCAATGACGGACAGCGCGTGGGAGAGCTGGCAAGGGCCAGCAGGACCACGCAGCCCGGCATGACCCGCCTGCTCGGGCAGCTCGAGCAGGACGGCCTGGTGCTCCGCTCCCCCGACCCCGAGGACTCCCGGGCGACGGTGGTCACGATCACCGACGCCGGGCGCACCCTGCTGCACGCCTGGCGCGACGAGATCCAGCGGATCCTCGCCCCCCGATTCAGCGACCTCGACGACACGGACTGGAACCACCTCGCCCGCGCCGCGGAGATCCTGCACACGCATTCGCTTCTGGAAAGGACAGCACGTTGAGTTCCACCGGTTCCTCGGTATCCATCTGGAGACAGCCCGCTCAGGTGTGGGCGGTCGCGTTCGCCTGCGTCGTGGCGTTCATGGGCATCGGATTGGTCGACCCGATCCTGCCCGCGATCGCCGAATCGCTGAAGGCCACCCCCGTCCAGACGGAGCTGCTGTTCACGAGCTACCTGCTCGTCACCGGAGTGGCGATGCTGTTCACCAGCTGGATCTCCAGCCGGATCGGCGCCAAGGCGACCCTCCTGGTGGGACTCGCCCTCATCGTGGTCTTCGCGCTGTTCTGCGCGCTGAGCGGCAGCGTCGACGCCATCATCGGCTTCCGCGCCGGCTGGGGACTCGGCAACGCGCTCTTCATCTCCACCGCTCTCGCCACGATCGTCGGCGCCGCCAGTGGCGGCTCCAGCGCGGCCATCATCCTGTACGAGGCGGCGCTGGGCCTCGGCATCGCGATCGGCCCGCTGCTCGGCGGCCTGCTGGGCGAGGTCGCCTGGCAGGGTCCGTTCTTCGGCGTGGTCGTGCTCATGGCGATCGGCTTCATCGCGGTGCTCACCCTGCTGCGCGGCCCGTTCGAGAAGCGCGAGCCCGTGCCGTTCTCCGCGCCGTTCAAGGCGCTCGGCCGTCCCGCGCTGGGCGTGCTGGCGGTCGCCGCGCTGTTCTACAACATCGGATTCTTCGTGCTGCTGGCGTTCTCGCCGTTCCCGCTCGGATTCAGCGCCATCGGCATCGGTCTGACCTTCTTCGGCTGGGGCATCGCGCTGGCGGTCACGAGCGTCTGGGTCGCGCCGATCCTGCTGCGCCGCATGCCCATCACCCGGATCATCCTGTTCGTCCTGCCCCTGCTCGCCGTCGACCTGGTCGTCGCGGGGATCCTGGTCGCGATCCCGATGGCCCTGGTGATCTGCATCATCGTGGGCGGTCTGCTGCTGGGCATCATGAACACCGTGCTCACGGAGGCCGTGATGGAGGCGACGGATCTGCCCCGTTCGGTGGCGTCGTCGGCGTACTCCGCGGTCCGCTTCATCGGCGGCGCGGTGGCCCCGCCCCTCGCCGCCCTGCTGTCGCACCTCTGGGGCGACACCGTGCCGTACCTGTTCGCCGGGGTCTCGGTGCTCATCGCGGCGCTCGTGGTGCTGCTCGGCCGCCGGGCCCTCGCCCACATCGACCGCGGCTCGCACGACGTCGCGGAGGATGCGGAGGCGATCCTCATCGGCGACGCCGCCTGAGAGGATCAGCGCCTGCCCGAGGCGCCGCGAACCGCCCGTCCCGCACAACGCTGCGCGGGACGGGCTTCGTCGTCGGCGGCGGGGCATACGCTGGAGACATGCTCATCGGTGTCATCCGCCCCGTCGAATCCGCCACCCACACCGTGCAGGCCGAGGAGCTGGACGAGATCCAGGCCCTCCTCGCGGCCCAGACTCCGGAAGGCTGGCAGCTCGCCTCCGCGCCGGTCGCGATGGCGAAGAAGGACACGATCCTCACCGCCGAGGGCACGATCGTCCGGCGCGACGGCGTGCAGGAGATCGAGGCCGACGACCTGACGGCGCTCGAGGCCAAGGTCCCCGAGGGGTATCAGCTGCTCTCGGTACGCGCGGTCTGACCGGATCCGACGACGATGGACGACGCGGCAGCGACCGACGGCGGCCTGCTTCCCGGCCAGACCTCACGGATCCGCGTGTGGGAGCGCGCCACGGGCGCGATCCGCACGGTGCACGCGTCCCGCTCTCGACGCTATGAGGCGCCGAACTGGACGAAGGACGACCGGCTCCTGGTGAACGGCGACGGGCGGCTCTGGCTCCTCCCCGCCGACGGCTCCGGGGCACCGGAGGCGATCCCGGCCGTCGGTCTTCCCGAGGCCAACAACGATCATGTCCTCTCCCCGGACGGCCGCACGGTGTTCGCCTCGGCCCAGGACTGGCACATCTGGACTCTGCCGCTCGACGGCGGAGCGGCGCGGCGGGTGACTCGGGACGACGGCGGGATGCACTTCCTGCACGGCGTCAGCCCTGACGGCACGCGCCTCGGCTACGTGCGCCTCGACCCCGAGGGTGAGAACTGGTGGGCGTCGGCGACGATCCACACGATCGGCGTGGACGGTGACGACGACGTGGCCGTCACCACGGACCCGGGCCCGGCCGACGGCTGCGCGTGGACCCCGGACGGCGAGTGGATCGTCTTCAACACGGAGCAGTTCTCCCAGGCCCCGGGGCATGCGCAGCTGGCGCGGGTGCGACCGGACGGCGCGGAACTCGAGCAGCTCACCTTCGACGACCGCGTGAACTGGTTCCCGCACGTCGCACCGACCGGCGACGTCGCCGTCTACCTCAGCTATCCGCCGGGCACCGTGGGGCACCCCGCCGACCTCGCGGTCGAGCTGCGCCTCGTCTCCGTGGACGACTGGACCCGGCCGACGACGATCGTCGCACTGCACGGCGGGCAGGGCACGATCAACGTGCCGAGCTGGGCGCCTGACGGATCCGCGTTCGCGTTCGTCGACTATCCGGTCGCGGACCCGAGCGAGCCCTGAGCCCGATCACGCGGCCGGCGGGCGGTCAGATCGCGCGGACGCGGTTGTTGCGGGCGTTGTGCTCGAGCTCGACGAGGCCGAGGGCTTCGAGCAGCGGCGGAAGGTACATGCCGAAGCGCCCGCGATAGCCCTTGCGCAGCCCGTACCAGCCGCCGACCGGATTGTCCTCGGCGCGGCCGAACGCCTCGACGGTTCCCGGCACCGCCGGCTTCTGCTCATCGGCTGCACCCAGCGGCACCCAGTCGCCCTGAGCGGCCAGCCACGCATGCAGGTCCTCGATCGCCCGGGCCTGGTAGCGAAGAGTGGTCGAGCCCACCTTACAGACGAGCTCGTCCCCCTCCCGGTGCATCGTGTACTCGCTCGAACCCGGCGCTGTGCGAAGCAGCCACGGGCTCTCCGCCGTTCCGTCCCCGTCGGTCATGGCGCGAGTCTAGTGGCGATGAGGAGCATGCAGAAGGCCCGGTCGGAGGTGAATTCCGACCGGGCCTTCTGTGCTGGTGCACCCCCAGGGACTTGAACCCTGAACCCACTGATTAAGAGTCAGTTGCTCTGCCGATTGAGCTAGAGGTGCTCGGCGGGCCGGTTCCCCGGCCGAGGAATCACATTACCAGCGGATCCGACGGAAGCGAAATCGGCACCGCTTCCCCGTGCATCCCTGGCGTGTCGTCAGCCCGGAGTGCGCTCTGGGCCGCGTCCGACCAGGCTTCGCTCACCGCGCCCCCGTATCCTGGTCGGGTGCCTGAGACCCGCGCCGCCGCCGACTTCCAGAGCGACCTCGACCTCGCTCTCCGCCTTGCCGATGCCGCCGATGCACAGTCGCTGCCGCGTTTCGACGCCGCGGATCTGAGCGTCTCCCTGAAGGCCGACCGCTCTCACGTCACCGATGCCGATCTGGCGACGGAGCGCGCGATCCGCGCGATCCTGCAGACGGAGCGCCCGGAGGACGGGATCCTGGGCGAGGAGTTCGGCACGTCGGGCGATGCGCATCGTCAGTGGGTCATCGACCCGATCGACGGCACCGCGAACTTCCTGCGCGGCGTCCCGATGTGGGGCACCATGATCAGTCTCGCGATCGACGGCGTCGCGCGCGTCGGCGTGGTCAGCATGCCTGCGCTCGGACGGCGCTGGTGGGCGGCGCCCGGACTCGGTGCGTGGGCGTCGACCGACACGGAGCCGCGCGCGATCCGCGTCTCCGACGTGGCGAGCCTCGACGACGCGAGCGTGAGCTTCCAGAGCATCGCGCAGTGGGATCAGGCGGGCCACCTCGACACCCTCATCGCGCTGAGCCGTCGGGTGTGGCGTGATCGCGCCTACGGCGACGTCTTCTCGTACATGATGCTCGCCGAGGGCCGCATCGACATGGTCGCGGAGTTCGACGTCAAGGAGTACGACATCGCCGCAGCATTCGCGATCGTCACGGAGGCCGGCGGCACCGCGACCGCCTTCGACGGGACGCCCACCCTCGCCGGGCGCTCCGCTCTCGCGACGAACGGCGTGCTGCACGACGCGTTCCTGGTCCAGCTGCACGGCCACGACGACCATCCGGCGGCCGATCGCTGATGCGCTCCGCCACCCGGGTGCTGGCAGCGCTGGGAATGACGGTCGTCGCCCTCGCCGGGGCGACGGCCTGCAGCAGCGGGCACTCCCCCGTTCCGGCCACATCCTCCAGCCCCGGAACCCGCGTCACGGCATCGCCCACGCCCTCGCCCGACGCCACCGACGCCCCTGCGGCGTCTCCGCGCCCGCTGGACTGCGAGACCCTCATCCCCGCCGACACCGTCGCGGCTCTGCACAAGCAGGGTTGGTCCGCGGCGCAGCGGGATTTCGCCTTCGGTCCGGATCCGGTCCCGAGCGGCATCGCATGCCTGTGGGCCGATCCGACCACCGCCTCCGACCACGGCCTGCTCTACGGCTGGGCGCCGATCTCGGGGGTCGACGCGGCGGCGCGCGAGGCCGAGCTCGTCTCGGAGGGCTGGATCCGCGAGGACAGCGACCGCGGTGTCTACATCACGGCCGATCCGCGCACCGCCCTCAGCAAGGACGCGGACGGGTACGGCATGACCTACCTGTTCGGACGCGGCTGGGTGTCTGTGTCCGACACCAAGCAGGGCCTGATCCTGATCGACCCGAAGGGCTGATCACCTTCCCCAGAGCGAACGCCCCACCGGTCTCGCCGCCACGTCTGCTCCCTTGTGCGCCATGGCCCGAGCGTACGCGGTTGCGCCGGCGGTCACCCGCCCGCGATCGTGTACCAGACGCCGTACGCACCGGCGACGCACATGATCGCCGTGGTGAGCCACCCCAGCGTCGCCGCGAGCCTGCCGTTGCGGTACTTGCCCATGATCGTGCGGTCGCGCGAGATCAGCATGATGATGATCAGGAAGGGCCCCGCCGCGATCCCGTTGACGATCGCGCTGAGCACCAGGAGCCCGATCGGGTCGGTGGAGACGACCGCGAGGATCGTCCCGCCGATCATCCCGATGCCGAGGAGCACGTAGAACAGAGGCGCGCGACGGGGGCTCTTGTCCAGCCCCCAGTTCTTGTTCATGAGCGCGGAGAGCCCGGCTGCTCCGGCGGCTGCGAGCACGGGGACGGCGAGCATGCCGGAGCCGATGAACCCGAGCGCGAAGAGGACGCTGGCGAAATTGCCGGCGATGGGCTCGAGCGCCTTGGCGGCTTCTGCCGCGCTGGAGACGGTCTTGTGGTGGGCGCCGAGGGTGGCGGCGGAGGAGGCGATGATCGCGAACATGATGAGGACACTGAACGCCATGCCGGTGAACACGTCGACGCGTCCGTTGCGCAGCCTGCGGCGCGCTTCTTTCGCGGGGCGTTCTTCGAGAGCGGGAGCGTCGTCCCCGCCGCGCTTCTCCTCCTCGAGCTCTTCGACGCGCTGCGCGGACTGCCAGAAGAACATGTACGGGGAGATGCTCGTCCCCAGCACCCCGACGGCCAGACCGAGGTACGCCGGCGAGAGCTGGAACTGGAAGCCCGCAAGGCCTGTGGCGACGCTGCCCCAGTTCACGTGCGTGGCGAAGAGCACGGCGATGTAGACGAGCAGCACCAGGCACAGCCACTTGAAGATCTTCCCGATCAGCTCGAACGAACCGAGCATCACCGTCACGAGGATCACCAGGCCCGCGACGATGCTCCAGATCCAGGCCGGCCCGGCGTGGAGGAGCTGCATGCCCTGACCGATCGCGTTGAGGTCGGCGGCGAGATTCAGGCAGTTCGCCGCGATCAGTGCGACGATCAGCACTCCGACGGCGATGCCCACGCTACGACGGAACCTGCGGCGGATCAGCCGTCCGAGACTGTCTCCGGTCGCCAGGGTCATCCGATCGCAGATCTCCTGCACCGCCATCATCAGTGGCAAAGAGAGCGGAACGGTCCACAGCAGTCCGTTGCCGAACGTCGCCCCGGCCTGCGAGTACGTCGCGACGCCGGAGGGATCGTCGTCTGCGGCGCCGGTCACGAGGCCCGGCCCCAGCACGCGAAGGAAGCGGATCACGGGATTGCGCTTCGACTGCTGGTCCGCCTCTGGCCCGTCTTCTCGCGGCGGCGTGAGCTCGGGCTCGGATCCGGCAGTGGGATCGATGACGGCCATTCGGGACTTCTTCCGCGCAGACTCGGGCTCAGGTGCACCCGGCAGACGGCACGCTACGACCCCGGCGGGGAGCACCGACATGGGCTTGTGGACCGGCGAAGGCATGCACTACGGACCGGGGGTGGGAATGCGCCGAGCCTGACCAGGACACGGCGTCAATCCCCTCCCCTCACGGCCTGATCTGTGCGAGTCTGAGAACACTCACCACACAGCGATCATCGTGGTCGTGCCTCTTGGCAACGGGTTTCCGTGGCGACAACAGGCGAAAACGGTGAACCCTCATGGGTGTACTTTTCTATGGCAGCGCCGAGCATCCGATCGAGATCGACGACGTCGCCCTCGCACACCTCAAGGTCGTGATCGCGACCAAGCTCCGGCGCAACGAGAGCTTCACGCTCTCCTGGCAGCACGACGACGACCAGCCGCGCGGTCGCTCCACGATCTGGCTGCACCCGTCGATCCAGCTGCGGTTCGAGTTCGAAGAGCCGACCCCGCCGCCGCTGGACCCGGCCAGGATCCACGCCTACGCGACGTCCGCGAACACCTCCGGCGGTGTCCTCATCCCCGAGGAGCACATCCTCGGCCCCGGCGTGCGTCAGCTCGTGAACGCCTGAACGGCCGGCTCCCCGACGCTGTGGCACGATCGAGGGATGCGGACCGAACAGCCTGGCGTATCGATCAGGCCGGTCGCCGGCCCGTCCGAATACGCTCGGCTCGTCGAGATCTGGCGCAGCGCCGTCCGCGCGACGCACGACTTCCTGGCCGATGAGGACTTCGCTCGTATCGAGAACAGCCTCGCCTCGTCGTACTTCCCCGCGGTGTCGCTGGTCGTCGCTGAGCGCGACGGACGGCTGATCGGATTCGCCGGAGCCGCCGACGGCAACCTCGAGATGCTGTTCGTCTCCGACGAAGCTCGGGGAACGGGTGTCGGCACGCTCCTTCTCCAGGACGTCATCGAGCGATTCGCGGTCACGCGCGTCGACGTCAACGAGCAGAACGCCGGCGCGCACGGCTTCTACCGGAGCCGCGGCTTCACGCAGACGGGACGGAGTGAGCTCGACGGAGACGGCCGCCCGTACCCGATCCTTCATCTCGAGCTGAGCCGGTGAGACGCCGGAACCTCGTCCGAATGATCTGACCGCGGGGCCGCTGCCTGGTGGGTGAGCCCGGAACGCGATGAGGCCCGCCTCCGCAGAGTTCACTGCGGAGGCGGGCCTCATCGATTACGACAACGGTCTGGTGGAGCTGGGGGGAATCGAACCCCCGTCCAACGCTGAGTCTCCACGCCTTCTCCGGGCGCAGTCTGTGCAGACGTTCTGCTCGGCTCCGACCTTTGTCACAGACACCTAAGTCGACAAGCCCAGCCTGGGAAGAGTCCCACGTGACGTCCAGACGCCGTCACGCAGCAAGATTCCTAGATGACGCCAGGATCCGTATCGGAATCACATACGGCCTGACGGACTATCGGGCTCGCTTACGCAGCGAGGGCGAAGTCAGTGCGCTTTGCATTGGCACTTATTGTTTTGCAGGGAGCGTTCACGAGATAACCCTGCATCCTCGGCCCGCTTCTCGTGGATTCACAGGCGCTGTCGAAACCGATCAGCCCCGTGGACCTTCTTGCGAAGGAACCGTTGTCGCACTGTTGACTTACCAGCGGGCGCCGCAGCGCCCGAGCATCACAGACTACAACGGATCCGAGGGCCGCGCCATTCCGCGCGGGTCGAGACGGTGCCCCGGCGTCGCCGCCAGGGCACCCTTGCCGATCAGCGACCTCTGCGTCGCCCGATCACTTGCCGCTTCCGTTGCACGCCACTCCCGGTGACGGCACGAACTCCTTCAGGCCGGCTTTCACGAACGAGCCGTAGGACTGCACGCCGTGATACCTGTCGACCCCGCCGGGACTCTGGTTCCCCCGCACCGCGATGGCGTCGTCATCGAATCCGGGAGGGTTGTTCTCGACCGAATCCGCTCTGTCCAACCCGGAATAGGCGCATTCGGACGAGGCGTGGGACGGGCCGGAAGTCGGGTCTCCGTTCCCGTTCGTCTCGCCTGCAAAGGCCGCGCTGGATCCCGCTGCAACGAGCCCCAGCGCGATCGCACAGCCGATCGCCAGTCGTTTCATCTGATGGTCCTCCTTCACGCAGTTCACCTTCGCCGAGGCGCGGAACTGCGCCGCGGTGGCCGAATTCTACGCGCGTGTCCGCGCCCCGTGAAGGGAGGCCGGCATGTGCCGTAGAGTCACGGCATGAGCGAGGTCGTCATCACCGTCCGCGGCGAGCACGAGGTGCGCGTCGCACCGGAGCGCGCAGTCGTCACGCTGTCCGTCGCACTCGACGGCCCCGACCGGGACCTGGTCGTCTCACGAACGCTGGCGCTCGCAGATCCCGTGCGCGAAGCGCTCGCCGCGCGGCAGAGCAGTGGCGCGGTGGAGACCTGGTCGAGCAGGCGGCTCGCGGTCCGGTCCGAGCGCCCCTGGAGCGGCGACGGCACCCGGCTCGCCCTCGTGCACCACGCGTCGGTCGACTTCAGCGCGACCTTCGTCGATTTCGCCGCCCTGTCGGCCTGGGTCGGCGACGTCTCGGTCGTGGAGGGCGTGTCGATCGACGGAACGCAGTGGATCCTGACGCCGCAGACCCGGGCGCGCATCGAGCAGGAGGTTGCCGCCGAGGCCGTCCGGATCGCCGTCGCGCGCGCCGGCGCCTACGCGACGGCCCTGGGGCTGACCTCGGTCCAGCCGATCGAGATCGCCGACGCGGGACTGCTCGCCGAGGGCGGGGTCGCCGACGCCGCACCGAAGGCGATGCGGGCCTTCGCCGCTCCCGCGAGCCCTGCGGGCCTCGAGCTGCAGGGCGACGACATCAGCGTATCCGCGACCGTCGAGGCTCGTTTCATCGCCGCATAGCCGACCGACACCGTCACGCTGGGAAGACTCACGCCCGTCGGCGCCGAGCGACGATCACGCTGATCGCGCCCGCGAGCAGCAGCATGAGTGCGACGCCGAGCCCCGGGAGCGGTTCCGCCCCCGTCGCCGGCAGCGCTCCCGCGTCTGTGCCGACGGGAGCCGGCGACGGCGAAGACGTCGGCTTACTGGTCGGTGTCGGTGTCGGCGTCGGCGTGACCATCGCGGGCGTCAGCACGAAGTCCTGACCTTCGATGAGCTCACCGGCGTCCGTGATCACGAAGGTGCGGCGCAGCGGCGCCGCACCCGTGTAGCCGTCCGGCACGGTGACCGTGATCGTGTAGTCGCCGGGGGCGAGGTCGCCGAGCGCATAGCTGCCGTCGTCCGCCGTGTTCAGCGTCACAGGGGCGCCGGGTCCGCTGACGGTCACGATCGCTCCGGCATGCGGTGCGCCGCCGTCGTCACTGACGACACCGGCGACGGAGCCGAATCGCGCGAGGGCGAAGTCGACGCCGGTGACGTCGAGCGCGATGACCGTCTCCGACCGCGACGTCGGGCCCGATACGACAGAGCCCTCGGGGGCCCGAACCGTGATCACGTAGTCACCGCTGGGCAGGCGCGGGAAGGAGTACGAACCATCGGCCGCGGTCACCGTCTGCATCGCGCCGTCGGGCCCGTCAGCGGTGACGACCACTCCCCCCACCCCGGATCCGGCCGCCCGCACGACCCCCGACAGCGACGGCAGCTGCTGCAGCACGAAGTCCCGGCCTGTGATCGGCGTCTCATCGTTGTCCGCAACGGTGAACGGGCTCGGCGACGAGACCAGCGCGTACCCGTCCGGAACGGTGATGGTGACGGCGTGCGTGCCCACCGGCACATCATCGATGAGGTAGGCGCCATCGGGGCCTGTCACGACGCTGCGCTGCCCGTCGAGCGTCACCGTCGCACCGGCGATCGGCGTGCCGTGCTGGTCCCGAGCCGTGCCCGAAACCGGTACCGGGACGATGTCGCGCACGGCGAAGTCCGCTGTGCCGTCCGCGGAGGTGACGTCGACGGCGCGCGCCGGCTCGTCGGAGGTCTTGCCCGTCGGGGGCGTGATCACGACGCGGTAGCCGTCCGTGGCGAGCACATCGGGGAACGAATACGTGCCGTCGGTCGAGGTCGTGGTCTCGCCGAGCGCTGCGCCGTCGGCCCCGATCAGACGCACGACCGTCCCGTTCGAAGGACCTCCGGCCGTCGTGTCGGTCACGGTGCCGGAGATCGTTCGCGTGATGGCGGCGAACCAGGTCTGGTACACCGGGAATCCCGCACGCCGGGTGAACGTGAAGGTCAGCGACGAGATCCGTGCGTTCGGCTCGAACCACGCCGCGGCGCCGCTCGTGTCCGTCGCCGTGGCGTTGCCGGTGAGCGTCGTCGTCGCCGCGTCCCAGGTGGGGACGTCGGCCGCGTCACCCGTGCAGGACGGCTTTCCGGCGAGTCCCGGTGCGCAGTAGTTGAATCCGCCGCGGAATCCGAGTTCGGCGGCGGTCAGCGTGTTCCCGCCGGGGCCGATGGCCGTGATCCGGACCTGGTCCGCGTCGATGTCGCCGAGCACGAAGGTCCAGTTCCTTGTCGGCGTGGGACGCGAGAAGCTGTAGGTCGTCTCGGACGGCGCCGTCGGGCTGTCGGCGCGCGGCCGCAGGTTGAGGTACTGCTGATCGCGGCTGCTCCCGTACTTCGCGCCGACATCCGTCGCCGCGGAGAGCCAGACGCTCGCGCCGGACACGACGCCCACCGAACCGGCGCGCGAATCGCTCGTGTACTCGGCCGTGAGCTCCGGCGACGCGATCTGCACGCTGCCCGTGTACGCGCCGCCCGAGCCCGTCATGGCGCTCCAGTCCGCCCAGGGCGTGCCCGTCGCCGCCGAGGCGGGGGCGCCGAGCGCGAGCGCGCCGACGGTCAGGAGAACGACGAGGAGTCCCGAGGCGGCGCGTTTCATAGCCTCATGCTGGCACGCATCGTGCGCCAACCGAAATACCGGTTGGCGCACGATGTCAGACGGCGAAGGGAGCCAGCTCCGCCGCGAGCCTCTCTCCGACGTGCGCGTGGATGCGCGTGCCCGCCTCCTCGTGCGCGACTTCGAGCAGAAGACCGGTCTCATGCACGGCGGCGACGAGGTCGCCCCGGTCGTAGGGCACGACGGCGCGGATCTCGACGGCCGGCTTCGGGAGAGCGTCGTCGATCGCGGCGCGCAGCTCGTCGATCCCCTCGCCGCTGCGCGACGACACGAAGTGCGCGCCGGGCACGAGCCCGCGCAGCACCATCCGCTCGTCGTCGTCCAGCAGATCGGCCTTGTTGAACGCGACGATCTCGGGGATCCCGCGCGCGCCCACGTCGCCCATCACGTCGCGCACCGTCTTGATCTGCCCTGCCGGATCCGGGTGGGATCCGTCCACCACATGAACGATGACGTCGGCGTCGGCCACCTCCTCCAGCGTCGAGCGGAACGCCTCGACGAGCTGATGCGGCAGGTTGCGCACGAACCCGACGGTATCGGTGAGCGTGTAGACGCGCCCGTCTGCGGTCTCCGAGCGACGGACGGTCGCGTCGAGGGTCGCGAACAGCGCGTTCTCGACGAGCACCCCGGCACTCGTCAGCGCGTTCAGCAGGCTCGACTTGCCGGCGTTCGTGTAACCGGCGATCGCGACGGACGGGATCGTGTGGCGCTTGCGCTCGGCGCGCTTGGCCTCCCGGGCCGGCGTGAAGTCGCGGATCTGCTTGCGCAGCATCGCCATCCGCGTACGGATACGGCGACGATCCAGCTCGATCTTCGTCTCACCGGGACCACGGGAGCCCATGCCCGCGCCGCCGGCGCCGACCTGACCACCGGCCTGGCGGCTCATCGACTCGCCCCAGCCGCGCAGGCGCGGGAGCAGGTACTCGAGCTGAGCCAGCTCCACCTGCGCACGACCCTCGCGGCTCTTGGCGTGCTGGCTGAAGATGTCGAGGATCACCGTGGTGCGGTCGATGACCTTCACCTTGACGACGTCCTCGAGCGCTCGGCGCTGAGAGGACGCGAGCTCGGTGTCGGCGATCACGGTGTCGGCGCCGACGGCGGCGACGATGTCCTTGAGCTCCTGCGCCTTGCCGCGGCCGAGATACGTCGCCGGGTCGGGATGCGGACGCCGCTGCAACAGCCCGTCGAGCACGACGGCGCCGGCGGTCTCCGCCAGTGCGGCGAGCTCGCGCAGCGAGTTCTCGGCGTCCTCCTGTGCGCCCTGGGGGTACACGCCGACGAGCACCACGTTCTCCAGCCGGAGCTGGCGGTACTCGACCTCGGTGACGTCCTCGAGCTCGGTGCTCAGGCCCGCCACGCGTCGCAGGGCGTGCCGCTCCTCCAGATCCCACTGCTCGCCGTCGGCCGAGGTGTGCCCGGCGGTGGCCGTGTCCTGCAGCGCCTGCGCGGACCCGAACACGTGGGACTCCGCCCGTCGCTCCGCTGCCTGCAGGACGCGCTCGACCGCGTCGCCGTGCTCGTCTTGTGTCGTGGACTGCGTCATCCGCACCTTTCTCGCGCCCGACGTTTCGTGCGGGCGCCTTAACTTTATCTGGGAGTGTCCGCTACGCTCGCTGCATGGGGTCGGACCACTACTTCACTGCGGCTCCCGCAAGCCCCGAGAACCTCCGCAGGATCAGGGTGACCCTTGCGGGCCGAGAGGTCGAACTCACCACCGCCGCCGGGGTCTTCAGCCCCGACCACGTGGATGTGGGAACCTCCGTGCTCCTCGCCAACACCCCGCCTCCGCCGCCCGGCGGGCACCTGCTCGATCTCGGATGCGGCTGGGGGCCGATCTCGCTGTCCCTGGCGCTCGCCGCGCCGCACGCGACCGTGTGGGCGGTCGATGTCAACGAGCGCGCGCTCGATCTCGTCCGTCGCAACGCCGCCGAACTCGGCCTCGACAATGTCAACGCCGTGACCCCGGACGATGTTCCCGCCGACGTGACCTTCCGGACCATCCGCTCCAACCCGCCGATCCGCGTCGGCAAGAGCGAGCTGCACGACCTGTTGGAGCGGTGGATCCCGCGCCTCGACGAACGCGCCGACGGCTGGTTCGTCGTGAGTCGCAATCTCGGGGCGGACTCCCTGCAGCGCTGGATGGCCGCGACGTTCGACGGCGGCTACAGCGTCTGGCGGGCGACGACCGGCCGCGGGTTCCGCGTGCTCAAGGTCCGCCGCCACGGCACGCCGCGCACCGAGAGCATCGAGCTCCCCTAGCCTCCGGCTCGCCGAAGACGCCCCGGATCAGGCGAGTTCGATCTCGCCGGAGTAGACGAGCTGCGCGGGGCCGGACAGGAACACGTGCTCCCCATCGGCACCCGGGGCCATGGTGACCCGCAGCGTGCCGCCGGGAACCTCCACGAGCCACTCGTCCGGCGCGCCCGCACCCGCCCAGTGCCGCACGGCGAGCGCCGTCGCGGTGATGCCCGTCCCGCAGCTGAGGGTCTCCCCCACGCCGCGCTCGAACACGCGCATGCGCACCCGGCCGATGCCGTCCTGCACCAGGGGCTCCGCCGGGACGACGAACTCCACGTTCGCGCCGTGCTCGGGCATCGGTGCGAGCTCGGGCCCGTGCGTCAGCTCCAGGCCTTCGAGCTCGGCGTCCGAGGCGATCGCCACCACGACGTGCGGGTTGCCCACATCGATGCCGAGGCCGGGGCGCGGCACGCTCAGCCCGGTGGCACGCGCCAGCGGGTCGTGTCCGGACAGGCGCCACGCGCCGATGTCGACGCGGTAGCCCTCCGCGCTGCGGGTGACCGCACGCACGCCCGCGCGGGTGCCGATCAGAAGCGCCGCGCCGTCGTCGAGGTCGGCCAGACCGCTCCGAAGCAGATAGTGCACGAACACGCGGACGCCGTTGCCGCACATCTCCGCGACGGAGCCGTCGGCGTTGCGGTAGTCCATGAACCACTCGGCATCGGGGTGCTCGGCGAGCGCCGCCGTCCCCTCAGGAAGCGCGGAGGAGCGCACCACGCGCAGCAGTCCGTCGGCGCCGATGCCGAAGTGGCGGTCGCAGAGCGCGGCGACCTGCTCCACGCCCAACTCGAGGGATCCGTCGGGATCGGCGACGATGACGAAGTCGTTGCCGGTACCGTGCCCCTTGGTGAATGCGACCATGCGTCGATTCTAGGGTGGCGCGCCTCTGCGCCGGCCGCGGCCGCCCGGGCGCCGCTGTGCACTGCTCACGGCGGATCCGCCGGGAGCAGATCCGCTCGCGCCGCCGTGCCGGGCGGGGCGAGGCTTCCGTCATGACCGATGACATGCCCCGCAACCTCTTCGACGCCGATACGCGCCGCATGCTGCTCGCGCGACGGGTGCTCGTGCTCGACGGAGTGCTCGACGACGACAACGGCGTGCTGCTGATGACCCAGCTGCTCGCCCTCGCCGCCGAGGACCCGCACGCCGACATCACCCTCTGGATCCACTCGCCGGGCGGATCCGTGCCCGCGATGCTCGCGATCCGCGATCTCATGCGCACCGTCCCCTGCGATGTCGCGACCGTCGCGTTCGGCCTCGCCTGCAGCGCCGGACAGTTCCTGCTCTCGGCCGGCACCCAGGGCAAGCGGCGGGCCCTCCCGCACAGCCGCATCCTGCTGCACCAGGGCTCCGCGGGGATCGGCGGCACCGCCGTCGACGTCGAGCTGCAGGCAGCGGATCTGAGGCACACGCGCGACACCGTGCTCGGGCTCATCGCCGACGACACCGGTCAGCCGCTCGAGCGCGTCTTCGAGGACTCCCTGCACGACCGCTGGTACAGCGCCGAAGAGGCGCTCGCCTACGGCTTCGTCGACGAGATCGTCTCCGCGTTCGCCGACGTGCTGCCGCCCCTCACCCGCCGCAGCATCGGCCTGACCGCAGAAGGAGCCTGACATGGCCTCGTTCCTCGTCCCGAACGTGATCGCGACGTCGCCGCGCGGCGACCGCGTGCTCGACGTCTACTCGCATCTGCTCGCCGAGCGGGTGATCTACCTCGGCACCCCGCTGGACGCGGACGTCGCGAACGTGCTCGTCGCGCAGCTGCTGCACCTGGACTCGACCGGAAGCGACCGCGACATCCAGCTGTACATCAACTGCGAGGGCGGGGATCCCAGCGCGATGCTCGCCGTGTACGACACGATGCGCTTCATCCGCTCGGACGTCGCGACGTTCTGCGTCGGCCAGGCCGTGGCCGTCGGCGCCGTGCTGCTCGCCGCCGGGGCGGCGGGCAAGCGCGCGGCGCTCCCGCATGCCCGGGTGATCCTGCACCAGCCCGCCGCGCAGGGACGCGGCACCATCCCGGACCTCATCCTGCAGGCCGACGAGGTCGTGCGGGTGCGCGACAGCCTCGAGCAGATCCTCGTCGCCCACTCCGGCCAGAGCGCGAAGCGACTGCGCACCGACACCGACCGGGATCTGGTGCTGACCGCCGACGGAGCCCGTGAGTACGGCCTCGTCGATCAGGTGGTCGAGCAGGCGCCGCCCGAGCGGAACGTGCCGCGGGAGGCGGGTGATCGGGCTCAGGCCGCGAGCGCGTAGAACGCGCGGGCCGGCTGCGCCGCCGCACGGACCGGCGCAGCCGTCCCCGCGGCGATGCGCTCGGCCACCCCGAGCGTGAGGTCGAGCAGGGTCAGCTCGAGCGCCCCGGACACGGCGGCGAGCATCTCGCTCGACGGCTCCTTGCGCCCGCGCTCCATCTCGGACAGGTACTGCGGCGAGACGCCCGCGCGCTGCGCCGTCTCGGCGAGGGTCTCGCCGCGGTCCGCTCGCGCATCGCGCAGCAGCTCCCCCACCACCGTGCGCCAGAGCCGCTCCGGCTCGGTGCCGCGCGGGGTGCGCTTCTGGTCCTCGGAGGTGCGGTCGATGCGGGGGATCTCGGGGGTGGCGGTCATGGCGCCATGCTAGGCACCGCCGCCGCGATGCCGCGAGCGGATCCGCTCTGAGCAGAATCCCGCGGTCACCCGGGAAAGATGGGTGAGTTCACCGATGCCGCACGGCTCCTCGGGCGCTGGAATCGAGGAGCGGAACGACTCCGCACCCTCACGGAAGGAGACGCTCATGGCGCTCTACATGGATGTCCACACGCTCGACGGCCCGGTCACGATGGCGGATGTCGCCGCCGCGCACGCCGCAGATCTGGCCACGCAGGACCAGCACGGCGTGCACTACCTGCGCTACTGGGTGGACGAGTCGGCGGGCAAGATCTTCTGCCTCGTCGACGCGCCCGATGCAGAGGCCGCGAACACCGTGCACCGGGAGGCGCACGGCCTCGTCGCCGACGAGATCCATCTCGTCAACGAGGGCGTCTGAGCGGTTGAATGGGAGCGTGCTCGTCGAACGAGATGATCTCCTCGCCGAGCTCGTCACCGATCTCGACGACGCGCTCGCGGGATCCGGTCGCGTCGTCCTCCTGGGCGGCGAGGCCGGAGTGGGCAAGACCGCCCTGGTCCGCGCGCTCGCCCGGATGGCCGAGCCGCGCGGTCGGGTGCGGATCGGCGGCGCCGACAACATCACGACACCGGGCGCGCTCGGCGCGTTCCAGGACGCGGTGCCGGAGATCGCGGAGTCCGTCGCCGCGGGCGGGGACCGGATCCGGCTGTTCCGGCGGCTCCGCGATCTGATCGCCGCCACGCCGGGCCTGCTCGTGATCGAGGACCTGCACTGGGCCGACGAGGCGACCCTCGACGCGCTCCGCTTCCTCGCACGGCGCATCGAGCCGGTTCCCGTGCTGCTGGTCGCCACCTTCCGGCATGACGAGATCACGGCCCGGCATCCGCTCACCGCTCTGCTCGGCGATCTCGCCACCGCGACCGAGGTGCGGCGGCTGCTCGTGCCGCCTCTGACGGTCGAGGGGGTCGCGCGGCTCGTCGCCGCTGCGGGCGACGCCGTCGATCCGACCGCGCTGCACCTGCGCACCGGAGGGAACGCGTTCTTCGTGACCGAGAGCCTGGCCGTCCGCGGCGTCGCACTGCCGGCCTCGGTCAGCGACGCGATCCTCGCCCGGGTCGCCCGCCTGACGCCCGCGGCACAGGACGTGGCTGCCGCGGCGGCGATCCTGGGCGCAGGTGCCGATGCCGAGCTGCTCGCCCGCATCGGCGCACAGGACCTGGACGCCGTCGACGAGTGCGCGGACGCCGGAGTGCTGATCGAGGTCGACGGCACCCTGGGCTTCCGCCATGAGCTCGCCCGTGAAGCCGTCGAGCAGAGTCTCTCCGCCGTGCGCCGTCGGCAGCTGCACGGCCGTGCGCTGCGCGCCCTCACCGAACGGAGCCCTGAGGACCATCGCACCCTGGCGCATCACGCGGCGGGCTGCGGGGATGAGGCCGCGGCCGTCGCCCATGCGGTCGCCGCGGCGGAGAGGGCCGCGCACGGGAGCGCCCATCGCGAGGCGGCGGAGCACTACCGGCTCGCGCTGCGGCACTGCGGCGGCGCGACGCGACGCGCGGCGCTGTTCGTGGCCCTCTCCTATGAGTGCTATCTGACCGATCAGCTGCCCGAGGCGCTCACGGCGAGACAGCAGGCTCTCGAACTCCACGAGCTCGCCGGAGACGCTCTGCGCCGCGGCGACGACGAGCGATGGCTCTCCCGCCTCTCGTGGTTCTCCGGGCACGGAGACGACGCGCAGCGATACGGACTCCGGGCCGTGGTCACCCTGGAACAGCTCCCGCCGAGTGTCGAGCTCGCCTGGGCGTACAGCAACTACGCGCAGCTGCGGATGCTCGCCGAGGAGCCGGACGAGGTGGAGCGGTGGGGCCGCAAGGCACTCGAGCTCGCCCGCACGCTCGGCAGCGCGGACATCGAGAGCCACGCCCTCAACAACCTCGGCACGGCCGAGCTCCAGTCCGGCCGAGTGACGCAGGGGCGGCAGGATCTGAATCGCAGCCTCGACATCGCCCGCGCCGCAGACCTGCCGGAGCACGTGGCCCGCGCGTACACGAATCTCGGATCCTCGGCGGTGCTGCAGAAGCGCTTCGTGGACGCGCATGAGGCGCTCGGAGCGGGAATCGCCTTCTGTGAGGACCGTGACCTGGACTCCTGGGCGAGCTACATGGCGGCCTGCCTCAGTCTCGCCCTCGCCGATCAGGGGCGCTTCGACGAGGCGCTGGCCGCCGCCGACCCGCTGCTGGAGCACGTCGGCACGGCGCCGGTCTCCCTCATGCCGGCAGCGGGCGCGGCAGCCCGGGTGCTGGCGCGCCGCGGAGACGACGCGACGCCGAGGCTCGACCTCGCCCTGCGACTTGCCCGCGAGGCGGGCGAGCTGCAGCGCCTCGCCCCGGCGGTGTGCGCCGCCGCCGAGCACGCCTGGCTGTCCGGTGATCCCGGCGCCATCGGGGAGCTGACGGAGTCGACCTGGGCGCTCGCTCTCGCGCATGACGAGGAGTGGGCTGCGGGCGAGCTCGCGTGGTGGCGCATGCTCGGCGGGGCGTCGCATGCGGGCGCTCGGCGGATGGCGGAGCCGTTCGCGCTCATGCTCGTCGGCGATCGGCGGGCGATCGGCATGTGGACCGAACGCGACTGCCCGATCTGGGCCGCGTACGCCGCGATGCTCGATCCCGACGCATCGGTCGCCGACCAGGCCGTGCGCGCACTCGACGGGATCGGTGCCGCCGCGGCGATCGAGGCTCTTCTGCGCACCCGGCGCGAACACGGCCTCGTCCTCCCCCGCCGCCCTCGCGCACAGGCGCGCGGCAATCCGGCGCAGCTCACGGCACGGGAGCTGGAGGTGCTCGGCCTGCTCGGAGAAGGCCTCTCGACCCCCGAGATCGCCGAGCGCCTGATCCTGTCACGACGCACCGTGGAGCATCACATCGCGGCGGTGCTCCGCAAGCTGGGCGAGCCGACCCGAGGCCGCGCCGTCGCGGCGGCGACCCGGCAGGGACTGCTGCCGGTGTGAAGGCCGGATGATCCGCCCGCGCGCGGATCAGACGTCGTGGATCAGACGCTTGCCGGTATTGCCCACCTCGAAGCGCTCGTAGCCGAGCGCGTCGTAGAAGCCCAGCACCCGTTCGTTCCCCGCCCGGACCATGAGCTGCACCTTGGGGCATCCCATCGCGAGGAGAAGCCGCTCGGCCTCGGTGACGAGGGCACGGCCGATGCCGGTACCGCGGAGGTCCGAGGCGCTCGCCAGGTAGTACAGCCAGCCGCGGTGCCCGTCGTAGCCCGCCATCACGGATCCCACGATGCGCTCCGCGCCGCGTGAGAGGTCCTCCGCGACCAGGAAGAGCTCCGGCTGCACGGCGAGCTTGCGTTCGATGTCGGCGCGAGGGTCGTTCCACGGCCGGGTGAGGCCGGCGTCCTCCCACAGCGCGACGACCGCATCCGTGTCGCGCCGCTCGAACGCCCGGATTCCGAATCCGTCAGCCATTCCCGTTCCCCTCCACGATGGCGTCGATGTCGATCGGCGCGAGGGCGTCGAACCACTCCGCCTCGGCGTATCTGCGGAACCACGACACCTGACGCCGCGCATAGCGGCGGGTCAGGGCCTGCGTCTCGGCGATCGCCTCGTGCTCGGTGAGCGCTCCCTCGAGCTGCGCGAGCGCCTGCGCGTAGCCGATCGCGCGTCGTGCGGTGGTCCCGTTCTCGAGCCCTTCGCCACGCAGCCGCTCGACCTCGGCGAGCATGCCCTGCTCCCACATCCGCTCGACGCGGCGATCGAGACGCTCGACCAGCCGGTCCCGCGCGACTCCGAGCGCGAGCACCCGCGAGTCCGCACGCCAGAGCACGGGACGCTCCGGAAGCGCGGCGCCGTGCGTGCGCTCGCCCTGGGCGAGCACCTCGAGAGCCCGCACGATCCGCCGCCCGTTCCGGGGGTCGATCCGCGCCGCGGTCTCCGGGTCCTGGTCCTGGAGACGGGCCAGGAGAAGGCCCGCACCCCGCTCCTCCAGCTCCGCCTCGAGCCGCGAGCGGAGGTCGGGATCCCGCGGCGGGAACCGGAAGTCGTAGAGCACGCTGGACACGTAGAGCCCGGAACCGCCCACGAGGATCGCCTCCGCACCGCGGGACAGGATCTCGCTGATCGCCGCGCGCGCACTCGGCTGGTACCAGGCCACGGCGGCGTCGGCGCTCACTTCGAGCGCGTCGAACAGCTGGTGCGGGATGCCGCGTCGCTCGTGCTCGGCGAGCTTCGCGGTGCCGATGTCCATGCCCCGATACAGCTGCATCGCGTCGGCGTTCACGACCTCCGCGCGACGACCGCGTGCGGCCAGCGCCTCTGCGAGATCGAGCGAGAGGTCGCTCTTGCCGGTGCCCGTGGCGCCCACGATCACCCAGAGCCGCGGCGCGGTCATGCCGGGCGCTTCGGAGACCTCGGAGGCCGGCCCGGCCCCCTCCCCGGTCACACGCCGACGCGGAGCGTCGGCAGGCCGAGGGAGACCGCGCGGGGCTTCCCGTCGGCGACCGGGGCCGGCACCGCGCACGACTCGGACTGGGCACGGTCCCACGCGTCGCCGCCGCGCGTGCGCCGGATCCGCAGCGGTGCGCCGTCCGGCGTGTCCGCAAGCAGGTGGAAGGGCGCGGCGTGCGTGATCGTCACCGTCACCACGTCGCCCGGACGGGGCCTGTCCGATCCTTCCGGCAACTCGAAATGCACCAGGCGGTTGTCCTGCGCACGCCCGGTGAGACGGTGGGTCTCCGCGTCCTTCTTGCCCTCGCCGACGGAGACCAGCACCTCGACCTCGCGGCCGAGCTGCTTCTGGTTCTCCTCGAGCGAGATGCGCTCCTGGAGCGCGATCAACCGGTCGTAGCGCGCCTGCACGATCTCCTTGGGAACCTGGTCCTCCATGGTCGCGGCGGGCGTGCCCTCGCGGATCGAGTACTGGAAGGTGAACGCGCTCGCGAAGCGGGCCTGCTCGACGACGCGCATCGTGTCCTCGAAGTCCTCCTCGGTCTCGCCCGGGAAGCCGACGATGATGTCGGTGGAGATCGCGGCGTGCGGGATCTTCGCACGCACGCGGTCGAGGATGCCGAGGAACCGGTCGCTGCGGTACGAGCGACGCATCGCGCGCAGGATCCGGTCACTGCCGGACTGCAGCGGCATGTGCAGCTGCGGCATCACGTTCGCCGTCTCCGCCATCGCGTCGATGACGTCGTCGGTGAACGCGGCCGGGTGCGGGCTGGTGAAGCGGATCCGCTCCAGCCCCTCGATCTCCCCCGCCGCGCGGAGCAGCTTGCCGAACGCCTGCCGATCGCCGAACTCCACGCCGTAGGAGTTCACGTTCTGCCCGAGCAGCGTGACCTCGATCGCCCCGTCCTCGACGAGCAGGCGGATCTCGTTCAGGATGTCACCTGGACGGCGGTCCTTCTCCTTGCCGCGCAGGCTCGGCACGATGCAGAAGGTGCACGTGTTGTTGCAGCCGACCGAGATCGACACCCAGCCGCTGTGGGCCGAGTCGCGACGGGTCGGCAGCGTGGACGGGAACACCTCGAGCGACTCGAGGATCTCGAGCTCGGCCTCGCCGTTGTGGCGGGCGCGCTCCAGGAGCCCGGGGAGCGAGCCCATGTTGTGGGTGCCGAAGACCACGTCGACCCACGGCGCCTTGTCGAGCACGGCCTGCTTGTCCATCTGCGCGAGGCAGCCGCCGACGGCGATCTGCATGCCGGCGTGCTTGTCCTTGCGACTCTTCAGGTGACCCAGCGTGCCGTAGAGCTTGCCGGCCGCGTTGTCGCGCACCGCGCACGTGTTGATGATGACGATGTCCGCCTCGTCGTCGGCCTCAGCGCGGACGTAGCCTGCGCTCTCCAGCGATCCGGACAGACGCTCGGAGTCGTGCACGTTCATCTGGCAGCCGAAGGTGCGCACCTCGTAGGTGCGCGGGCGCCCGCCCTCGTCGATCGCCGCATCGGAGGGCGCAATGATCGTGGGCTCGGAGAGGGGAATGGTCATAGTGCCTGCCATTCTACTTTCGCCTGGTGGGAATCGATCCGTCTCATGCGGCGACGAGCGCTTGATCTCGCGTGGGCGCCCGACGTCAGCTCTCCTCGAACCGCACGCGTCCCGTGCCGCTGCCGCGCTGCGTCTCGCGCCACGCCGTGCGCGCGGCGGTCAGCGCCACGCTCCCGCCATAGCCGCGCCGGGACAGCTGCCCCACGAGACGGCGGATCGCCGTGTCCTCGTCGTAGCGGCGGAGGCCCGACATCTTCGATCGGGCGTACTCGAGAGCGCGCTCCGCATCGTCGTCCTCCAGAACGGACAGTGCCGCGTCCGCGATCTCACGCGGGATGCCGCGCTGGCTGAGCGTGCGCGAGATCGCGACACGGCCCTGGCCCTTCCGCTCCGATCCCGATGTGACCAGCAGCTCGGCGAGCGAGGCGTCGTCGAGATAGCCTCGGCGCTCGAACTCCGCGACGATGTCGTCCCGCTGTGCGGACGGGATACCGTGCTCGCGCAGCACATCTCCGGCCTCGCGGCTGGAGAGCTGCTTGCCTCGGAGCCGGCGCACCAGCACCTCGGTCGCATCCGCGATCGGATCCGCGGATTCCTCGCCGTGGTCGTCTCGCGGCGCGACGGCCCGAAGGCCACTCCGTCCGTGCGGCGCAGTCGACCGCTCACCGGCAGCGAGTGCCGCCGCCGCAGGGTGCCGCGGCCCGGGGCCCTGTCGCTCCGCAGCGGACTCCTCCGCCCACGTCGAGCGCCATTCCTCCGTGGTGGAGGGTGTCCCGGAACGGTCGGCTGCGGGACTGCGCCGAGCCGCTCCGGATGCCCCCTGTCCGCCGAAGAGAGGGATCACGGGGGCGAGCCGCTGGTCGTCGGACGACGCCCCGCCCCCGTTCTCGTCGGTCATGATCAGGCCGGACGACGCTGAGCCAGTTCGTCGGCTGCGGCGGCCGGAGCCGCTGCGCCGCCGATGCCGAGCTTCTGCTTGATCTGCGTCTCGATGGTCTCGGCGATGTCAGGGTTCTTCAGCAGGAAGTTGCGGGCGTTCTCCTTGCCCTGCCCGAGCTGGTCACCGTCGTAGGTGTACCAGGCACCGGACTTCTTCACGATGCCGTGGTCGACGCCGAAGTCGATCAGGCTCCCCTCCCGCGAGATGCCGGTGCCGTACAGGATGTCGAACTCGGCCTGCTTGAAGGGCGGCGCCATCTTGTTCTTGACGACCTTGACGCGGGTACGGTTTCCGACCGCCTCCGCGCCGTCCTTCAGCGTCTCGATGCGGCGGATGTCGAGGCGGACGGAGGCGTAGAACTTGAGCGCCTTACCGCCGGCGGTGGTCTCGGGCGAGCCGAAGAACACGCCGATCTTCTCGCGCAGCTGGTTGATGAAGATCGCCGTGGTCTTGGTCTGGTTCAGCCCACCGGTCAGCTTGCGGAGGGCCTGCGACATGAGGCGGGCCTGAAGGCCGACGTGCGAGTCGCCCATCTCGCCCTCGATCTCGGCGCGCGGCACGAGGGCCGCGACGGAGTCGATCACGACGAGATCGATCGCGCCGGAGCGGATCAGCATGTCGGCGATCTCGAGCGCCTGCTCCCCCGTGTCCGGCTGGGACACGAGCAGCTGGTCGATGTCGACGCCGAGCTTCTTCGCGTAGTCGGGGTCGAGCGCGTGCTCCGCGTCCACGAACGCGGCGATGCCGCCGGCGCGCTGCACGTTGGCGATCGCGTGCAGCGTCAGCGTCGTCTTACCCGAGGACTCCGGGCCGTAGATCTCGATGATGCGGCCGCGCGGCAGTCCGCCGACGCCGAGAGCGACGTCGAGAGCGATCGAACCGGTCGGGATGACCTCGACGGGAGCGCGCTCGTCGCTGCCCAGTCGCATGACCGAGCCCTTTCCGAACTGCTTGTCGATCTGGGCGAGTGCCGATTCCAGGGCCTTCTCGCGGTCTGCGGGTGAGGGCATGACGTGCTCCTTCGTGCTCGTGAACTGCCGCCTGTAGGCTGTCGCGGCCGCCCCGGCTGGGGCGAGCTCTCCGACAAGGCGCATGGCTCGGTGGCCATATCGAACACGGTAGGAGGGGCCACCGACATCGCGTCGGAGTCTCGCCGATCCGTGCAGATCCTGATCACGAAACCATCTGTGCAGGACAGTACGCCCATTTCGAACATGTCTTCGACGACACGCCGATACGCAGAAGAAGTCGATCGAACACCGGGAGCCCGAGCGAAGGACTCAGCGCGGCTTCGGCTCGAGCCGTCCCACGCCGTGACGCCGCGACTCCGGCACATCGGTCTCGGCGCACAGCGCCAGCCAGACCTCGCGCGGAGGAACACCCGCCTCCACGGCCTGCGCGGCCGTCCGGCCGCCCACAGCGGACAGCACGAGATCCGCCACCAGGGCAGCACCGCGCGACCCGAACTCCGCATCGACCGCTCGGAGGAACTCGCTTCGCCGCATCCCGGTCAGCGGGCCTCTGCCGGATGACGGACAGGGATGATGCGGATTGCTCCCTGCTCGGGCGACTTTCGCATCAGCGCAGCGAGAGCTCGGACTCGACCGAGGCCACCAGCTCGTCGGGAACGACGTCCGGGATGACCTGCAGACCCTCGAGCACGGCGATGCGATCGCCGACCTCGCGCATGATCGTGGAGATGGGCACATCGAGCGCCTCGGCGACCGAGGCGAGGATCTCGCTGGAGGCCTCCTTCTGACCACGCTCGACCTCGCTGAGGTATCCGAGAGCGACGGACGCCTTGCCGGCGACCTGACGGAGGGTGCGACCCTTCTGCAGACGGAAGTCCCGCAGCACGTCGCCGATCTCCTGTCGTACGAGAATCATCGGGACCTCCTCTCCCCCATCGCCCCGGCGATTCCGCCGGATCGGATGGTCAGTCTAACCCGACCTGTCGTGTTCGACACTAGTGTTTCGTCCTGTGCATTGAATGTGAGCACACTCGACTCAACTTCACCCACGGGCACTCTATTCCCCGCCTTCGTGGACGGGCGCGTCGCGCGCCGGCTCGGGGCCCGCGATCACCTCCAGGAGAAAGACGAGGGCGGCTTCCACCGTCGCCGCCCTGATCGCGGCGCGGTCTCCCGGGAACAGGAACGCGCGGCTCAGCGAGCGGTCCCCCATGCTCACGCCGATGTGCACCGTCCCGACCGGCTTGCCGCCCTGCGGCGTGGGGCCGGCCACGCCGGTCGTGGCCACGCCTGCGTCCGCGATGCGCCCCTCGACCGCGAGCGCCGAACGCGCACCGAGAGCCATCTGCCGCGCCACTTCCGGGTCGACAGGTCCTCTCCGGGCGAGCACGTCGGAGTCGACGCCGAGCACCGACGCCTTGACCGGCGTCGCGTAGGCGACGACCGCGCCGTTCAGCACATCGGACGCCCCGGGAACCGCCACGAGAGCCGCGGACAGCGCTCCGCCCGTGAGGGACTCCGCCACGGCCAGCGTCATTCCCCGCTCGCGGAGCGCGTCGAGCACGGCCGCGGCCTGCGGCGTCGCTCCGTCCATCACGCGCCGGCGTCGCGTGCCGCACGCGATCCGCGCACCTGGGCGACGATGTAGTCGATGCCGCTGAGGATCGTCAGCACGAGCGCCGCGATCATCAGTACGGTCGTGGTGATCGTCCAGGCCGGAAGACCGATCCACTGATGCAGGGGCAGCAGCGCCCAGGACAGGGCGATCGCCTGCACGGTCGTCTTGACCTTTCCCATCCAGGCGGCGGCGACGACGTGCTCCTTGACGAGGGTGAAGCGGTGGATCGTGATCCCCCACTCCCGCACCAGGATGATCAGCACCAGCCACCACCACACCTCGCCGAGGATGGCCAGGCCGATGAAACCGGCTCCGGTGAGCAGCTTGTCGGCGATCGGGTCCCAGAGCTTGCCGAAGTCGCTGACCAGGTCGTACCGGCGGGCGAGATAGCCGTCCACCCAGTCCGTCGAGATCGCCAGGATGAAGAGGCCTGCAGCGACCCAGCGCAATGCCGGATGGGTCGCTCCGTCCGTGCCGCCGAGCAGCAGAAGGACGAAGAAGACGATCGCAAGCGGGATGCGCACGATCGTGATCGCGTTCGGCAGCTGCCTCGGGATGGCCATCAGTCGCGCCCCGTCAGACCCCAGGCGTCCTCATCCGGCTCGGGCTCGACCTCCGGGAGCCCGCGGTACTGCGCCTCCAGGGGGTCCTCGCCGTAACGGTCCGCCTCGTATCCCGACGACGCCGGTACCGGATCGGCCGGACGGGGAGGCAGCGCGGCGGCCGGAGCCGCGGGCGCGGACGGGACGTCCTCGCCGCGCAGCCGCGCCAGCACGCCGGGCAGCTGCTCCGGCGTGACGAGCACGTCGCGCGCCTTCGAGCCCTCGGACGGACCGACGATCTCGCGGGACTCGAGCAGATCCATGAGGCGCCCTGCCTTGGCGAAGCCGACACGCAGCTTGCGCTGCAGCATCGACGTCGACCCGAACTGGGACGAGACGATGAGCTCGGCGGCCGCGAGCAGGAGCTCCAGGTCGTCGCCGATGTCCTCGTCGACCTCTTTCTTCTTGCCCTCGACCGCTTCGGCGACATCGGGCCGGTACTCCGGACGGGCCTGGCCGGTGACGTGCTTGACGACCGCGTCGATCTCGCTCTCATCGACCCACGCGCCCTGCAGGCGGAAGGGCTTGGAGGAGCCCATCGGCGAGAACAGCGCGTCGCCCTGCCCGATCAGCTTGTCGGCTCCCGGGCTGTCCAGGATCACGCGGCTGTCGGTGACGCTCGTCACGGCGAACGCGAGGCGCGACGGCACGTTGGCCTTGATCAGACCGGTGACGACGTCGACGCTGGGCCGCTGCGTGGCGAGCACGAGGTGGATGCCGCTCGCGCGGGCGAGCTGGGTGATGCGCACGATCGAATCCTCGACGTCCCGCGGGGCGACCATCATCAGATCGGCGAGCTCGTCGACCACGACGAGGAGGTACGGGTACGGCTTGAGCACGCGCTCGCTGCCCGGCGGCACCTCGACCTCACCGGCGCGCACCGCGCGGTTGAAGTCGTCGATGTGACGGAACCCGAACGACGCCAGGTCGTCGTACCGCATGTCCATCTCCTTCACGACCCACTGCAGCGCCTCGGCCGCCTTCTTCGGGTTCGTGATGATGGGGGTGATCAGGTGCGGCACGCCGGCGTAGCTCGTGAGCTCCACGCGCTTCGGGTCGATGAGCACCATGCGCACGTCCGCGGGACGCGCGCGCATCAGCAGGCTCGTGATCATCGAGTTCACGAAGCTGGACTTACCGGATCCGGTGGATCCGGCGACGAGGAGGTGCGGCATCTTGGCCAGGTTCGCGACGACGAAGTTGCCGCCGACGTCCTTGCCGACGCCGATCGTGAGCGGGTGCGTGCTCTTCTGCGCGGCCGCCGAGCGCAGCACGTCGCCGAGGGCCACGGTCTCGCGGTCCGCGTTCGGGATCTCGATGCCGATCGCGCTCTTGCCCGGGATCGGCGAGAGGATCCGCACGTCGTTCGACGCGACCGCGTACGCGAAGTTGTTGCTCAGCTGCAGGATCTTCTCGACCTTGACGCCGTGGCCGACCTCGACCTCGTACTGCGTGACCGTCGGGCCGCGCGAGAAGCCGGTGACCTTCGCATCGACGTTGAACTGGGTGAGCACGTTGGTGATCTGCTCGACCACCCGGTCGTTCGCCTCCGAGCGCGCGACGGACGGCGGGCCCGCCTTCAGCGCTCCCGGGGAGGGCAGGATGTAGGGCGCGACCGGTGCCTGCAGCCCGTCCTTCCCGGGGCCGTCGGTGCCGAAGCCGTCGAAGCCCGCGAGCTCGAGCTCCCCGGTGTCGCCGTCGTCCAGGAGGGCCGTCGACTGCTGCTCGGCCAGGGAGTCGGCCACGGCGCGCACGTCGGTGAGGATCTCGGTGGCGGCGTCGTACGGATCGTCGTCCTTGATGACGGCCTGGTCGTACGCGGTCGCCTGCGCGAGCGTGGGGACGTCGTCCTGCGCCGTGAGCAGCTCGGTGAGGTCCTGCGAGCCGACCCTGTCGTCCGGATCCTCCTCGCGTCCCGTCTTGTTGCGCCGCCACCAGGGCAGCACATCGGGATCGTCGACCTTGTCGGCGTCGTCGACCGACGCCTCCTCGGCCGCGGCGGGTTTCGGCGCGCGCTCCGCGTCGAACATCCAGGCGTAGAGGTCGCCCAGGCGCTGACCGATGCGGTTCGGCGGCGTCTTGGTGAGGATGAGCACGCTGAGCGCCGCGAGCAGCGACAGCACGATGTAGGCGGGGATCGCGGTCAGGTAGCTGAGCGGCTGCCCGAGCAGCCAGCCGAACAGACCGCCGGCGGCGCTGAGCGCCACCATGCCCTGGCGGGGCTGCGGCATGCCCCCCGCGACATGGCAGAAGCCCGCCAGCGCGACGACGAACAACCCGAAGCCGATCCCGATCCGTCCGTTGTCGTGCACCGACGAGGGGTGCCGGAAGAGCCAGCCCGCGAGCAGGAGCAGCAGCACAGGCATGATGAAGGCGGCGCGACCGATGAGCGCGCCCACCGAGTAGGCGCTGATGTTCGCGGCGACGGTGCTGCCGATGAAGAACCACTCGTTCACCGCGCCCGCGATCGCGAGCAGCACGAGCAGGAACGGGAACCCGTCCCGGCGCTGATCCTTCTCGAGGGTCTCGAGCCCGAAGGCGCGGAACAGTCCGCCGACGCCGTGTGCGAGGCCCGTCCAGGCGCGCACCATCACCGGCGGCTTGTCCGGCTCGTCGACGTACTTCCTCGGGGCGGGCGCCGCCTTTGCCGGCGTGCGCGGCTTCGCCCCGGACGTGGAACGACCGCGGGCCGCGGGCTTGTCGGCCGCGCTCTTGGTCGCAGAGGAACTCCTGGGCATGCCTCCACGCTACGGCCGCAGACCGACATCGGCCCGCAATGACGCGGCTTTCCGCGGGATTGCGGGCCGGGATCCGCCTTCGGGCGCTCGGGCGTCAGGCCTCGATGACGAGGGGGACGATCATGGGCCGGCGGCGCAGCTTCTGGTTCACCCAGCGTCCGATCGTCCGGCGCACGATCTGGGACAGCGCGTGGTTGTCGCGCACGCCGTTGGACGCCGCCTCCTTGAGCGCCGCGACGATCTTCGGCGCGACGTCGTCGAAGACCGAATCGTCCTCGGCGACGCCTCGGGCGTGGATCTCCGGGCCCGAGATGATGCGCCCGGTCGTGGAGTCGACGACGACGATGACGGACACGAAGCCCTCCTCGCCGAGGATCCGGCGGTCCTTCAGGTCCGCATCGGTGATCTCGCCGACCGTGGAGCCGTCGACGTACACGAATCCGATGTCGAGCTGCCCGGACACACGGGCGACGCCGTCCTTGAGATCGATCACGGTGCCGTTGGAGCCGACGATGGTGCGCTCCTCGTCGATGCCGGTGTCCTGCGCGAGCTTGGCGTTCGCGATCAGGTGCCGGTACTCGCCGTGCACGGGCAGCACGTTCTTCGGTTTGAGGATGTTGTAGCAGTAGATGAGCTCGCCGGCGGCGGCGTGGCCGGAGACGTGCACGCGCGCGTTCGCCTTGTGCACCACGTTCGCGCCCAGCTTGGTGAGGCCGTCGATCACGCGGTAGACCGCGTTCTCGTTGCCCGGGATGAGGCTCGAGGCGAGGATCACGGTGTCGCCCGGACCCGGCTCGATCGCATGGTCCAGGTTGGCCATGCGGCTGAGCACCGCCATCGGCTCGCCCTGCGATCCGGTCGACATGTAGACGATCTGGTCGTCGGGCAGGTCGCGCGCCTTCTTGTAATCGATGAGCACCCCGTCGGGCACCTTGAGGTAGCCGAGCTGCTCCGCGATGGTCATGTTGCGCACCATGGACCGTCCGAGGAACGCCACGCGGCGGCCGTGCGCGTGTGCGGCGTCGATGACCTGCTGGACGCGGTGCACGTGGCTGGAGAAGCTCGCGACGATCACCCGGCGCGGAGCCTTGCCGATGACCTGGTCGAGCACCGGCCCGATCGAGCGCTCGGTGGGCGTGAAGCCCGGGACGTCGGCGTTCGTGGAGTCGACGAGGAACAGGTCCACGCCCTCCTCCCCCAGGCGCGCGAAGGCCCGCAGGTCGGTGATGCGCCCGTCGAGCGGGAGCTGGTCCATCTTGAAGTCGCCGGTCGCGAGCACCATGCCGGCCGGGGTGCGGATCGCGACCGCCAGGGCGTCGGGGATCGAGTGGTTCACCGCGACGAACTCGAGGTCGAAGGGCCCGACCTGCTCGCGCTGCCCCTCCTTCACGGTGAGCGTGAAGGGCTTGATGCGGTGCTCCTTCAGCTTCGCCTCGACCAGCGCCAGCGTGAGCCCGGATCCGATCAGGGGGATGTCGCCCTTGAGGCGCAGCAGATACGGGACGGCGCCGATGTGGTCCTCGTGGCCGTGCGTGAGCACGACGCCCACGATGTCGTCCAGACGGTCCTTGATGGGCTCGAAGTCGGGGAGGATCAGGTCGACGCCCGGCTGATGCTCCTCGGGGAACAGCACGCCGCAGTCGACCACGAGGATCTTGCCGTCGTACTCGAAGATCGTCATGTTGCGGCCGACCTCTCCGAGACCGCCCAGGGGCGTGACGCGGAGCGTGCCGGGTGCGAGCGCTTCGGGCTCGGCGAGGGGAAGGGTCATGTGGTGCCTCCTAGGCGGGGCGCGACGCGCCCGAAGATCTGTTTCCTGAGCCTGCCGAAGGACCCGACGCTGCCCGTCAGCGGGTCGTGCCGTGCACCTTGGGGAGGGCGCCGCCGGCGGCGGCATTGCGGTCGGGGCGGAAGTCCGAGAAGTCCGCACCGGGAACGCCGGTGACGAGCGCGAGCTCATCCTCGATGAGAGCGGCCTCCCACTCCTCCGGCCCGACGAGGGGCAGGCGGACGCGGGGGCTCGTGATGCGGCCGAGGCCGTGCAGGATGTACTTCGCCGAGACCGTGCCCGGCACGTGCGTCATGGCGGCACGCACGAGCGGCTCGAGTCGCTTGTGCTCGGCGGTGGCGGTGGCCAGGTCGCCGCGGTTCACCGCATCGACGATCGTGCGGTACGGCGCGGAGGTGATGTTGGCCGTGACGCCGATCAGGCCCGTCGCGCCGATCGCCAGATGCGGGAGGACGTTCGCGTCGTCGCCCGAGAAGTACATCAGGTCGGTCTGGTTGAGCACGCGGCTGACCTCGGAGAAGTCGCCTTTGGCGTCCTTCACGGCGAGGATGTTCGGGTGCTTGGCGAGACGCAGGATGGTCTCGTACTTGATCGGCACGCCGGTGCGGCCGGGGATGTCGTACAGGATCACCGGTAGGTCGGTCGCGTCCGCGACCAGCCGGAAGTGCGTGAGGATGCCGGCCTGGGTCGGCTTGTTGTAGTACGGCGTGACGATCATGATGCCGTCGGCGCCGGCTTTCTCGCTGGCCTTGTAGAGCTCGATCGCGTGCGCGGTCTCGTTGGATCCGCCGCCCGTGATGATCTTCGCCCGGCCCGCCGCGACGTCCTTGCCGACCTCGACCAGACGCAGCTTCTCGGCATCCGTGAGCGTCGAGGTCTCCCCCGTCGTCCCGGTGACGACGATGCCGTCGGCGCCGTCCGAGATCACACGGTCGATGTGCTTCTCGACGGAGGGCCAGTCGACCTCGCCGTCGGCCGTCATCGGGGTGATGAGGGCGACGAGCACCTGTCCGAAGGGATTGCCCGTGTGCGTCATGCCTCCAGCGTATCTGCTCGCGGCATCCTCACGCTGTCGGCGCCGTCCGGATGACGTCGCCGCGGGCGAGGTCGACGCTCGGCTTCAGCAGCAGTCCGGCCGCGGTCCCCGCGGGCGCCTCCGTCGCCTTCTTGCGGAACATCTCGATCCCCGTGATCGTGCTCGCACCGATCTGCGCGGCTCCGCGGAGCACCACGACGGCGTCCCCGACGCGCAGCACGCCGCTCGTCGTCGTGCCGGTCGCCACCTGGCCGCGCCCCGTGATCGAGAACACGTCCTCCACGGCGAACTCGGCGACGGCGGAGCTCGCGACCACGCCCGGCGTCGTGGTGACGGCGCCCGCCTGTCCGATCCCCGCCGCGGCGAGACGCGCGGCCTCCTGCTCGTTGTACCGGCGCAGCAACTCGTTCGCGTCCGGCGGATCCTTCTTCTTCCCGAACCAGCCCATGCATCCGAGCCTAGGCGGGCGGCGGTTAGGCTCACGCCATGGCATGGCACACGCGGGATTCGCGCATCGTCTACGACAACCGCTGGATCTCCGTCCGCGAGGACGCGGTGACCGGCCCGGCAGGCGACGGGATCTACGGCGTCGTCACGCTGAAGCACCCGGCGGTCTTCATCGTCGCCCTCGACCAGGACGACCGGGTGTGCCTCGTCACGATCGACCGCTACACCACCGGACGCTCCGTCGAGGTCCCCGCCGGCGGCTCGGACGGGGAGGATCCGCTCGTCGCCGCCCGCCGCGAGCTCCGCGAGGAGACCGGCCTCGAGGCCGAGGAGTGGACGCCGATCGGCACCATGAACGCGCTCAACGGGGTCACGGTCGCCCCGGAGCACGTGTTCCTCGCACGAGGGCTGCATCAGGCCGGGGACAGCGCGCACAGTCGCGCCGAAGAGGGCATCGACCAGGTCGCGTGGGTGCCGTTCTCCGAGGCGCTGGAGATGGTCGCCGACGGGCGGATCAGCGACGGCGAGACGGTCGCCGCGCTCGCGTACGCGGGGATCCGGCTCGGCCGCTTCCGCTGATCCCGGCTTCCGGATGCCTGCGCCGATGTGCAGGGCGGGCCGGGCGTTCTGCAGGGAAACCTCGTCGCCATACGCCGACATCCCCGGAAGCTCGCACTGGGCACCAGCCGTTCTGCTCAACGGTCCTGCGCAACGGCGGAAGCTCCCTGCACAACGGCTCCGAGCACGGCGAGCCGTCCTTCGATGGCCGCGAGAACAGTCGGCCAGTCATGCACGATCATCGCGTAGTCGAACCGCAAGGTCTCATACCCCAGAGCGGCAGCCCGAGCATCGCGCATCAGGTCCTTGTGCCGGTGCGACGCGCCATCGTGGTTCAGACGCCCGTCGACTTCGAGGATGATCCGGCCGCCGAACACGAAGTCGACGCGACCGACACCCTCGATCTGCACTTGCGCCGCCAATGCGATCCCGCAACGTCGCAGGCGCAGTTTGAGCAGAGACTCCAGTCCGCTCTCGGAACGGTCATCCGCGAGATCCAGGAGCTCGTGGAGTCGTTGAGGAAGGCGCTCGCGCAGCCGTCGCAGGCCGGCGAAGCCGATCAGACCGAGGTGCAGCGAGGACTCGAGAGCGACGAAGAAGGCCTCGGGCGAGGCGCAGCACGCGAACTGGATCATTGCGAGGAGCACGTCCACGACGCCGAACCCGGCACCGCGCTCGCCCGTCTCGTGATGCGTCCGGCATCGGCATGCCGCGTGTGCGTGCTGTCGGCCGGATGGGCCGATCCAGACATGGGGTCGACACGACGGCGCCGCTCTCCCGTCAACGGCATCGGCGTGGGTTTCGGCATCGTCCAGGATCCACACTCCGTGCCGCCGGAGAGCACCGGCACACGCGACTTCGCCTCCGTGCCTGGCCGCGGTCAGGACCTCCGGATCGACGTGCACGAGGGCATAGACACCCTTGCGCACGAGGATGACCCCGCCGTCGGCGACAGCCCGCGCGATCGCCGCTCGCCGGATGCCGTGGGCTTCGAGCTGCGAGCGACGCGCCACGTCGCCGTACCCGGCCAGAACTCGTTCGATCGACATCTGCCCGATCGTGCTCGCCCGCGCCATCGTGCGGGTCGCCGATCACGCAATCGGTGGACAACATCGCCGGGTGCTGGCTTGGGGAGGACGAATGGTGCCGAGGGCGTGCACGCCGTTGCACAGGGAGGGTGCGCCGAGGCGCAGGGCCCGGGAGCCATCCGTCGCGTCCCTCTCCCCGGAAAATCGCGACCTCGCTCCCCGGAAAATCGCGACCTCGGCGCCCGATTCGGGCTCGCGGCCCTGCAGAACGCCGAGGCTCCCTGCAGAACGGCCCGACTCGGCGGCAGAACGGCCCGACTCGGCGGCAGAACCGGCGGCAGACCAAGGCCGGAGCGGCCTACATGCGGCCGCGCCGGGCGACGCCCGCGGTGAGCGACCGCGGCACGAGTCTCGACAGGGCGACGATCGCCTTGTAGCGCAGCGACGGGATGGTCACGGCGCGGCCGCGGGCGGCGGCGCGCAGGCCCGCCCGCACGACATAGGGGGCGTCGAGCCAGAGGATGCGCGGCACGCCCTCCTGGCCTTCGGCGAGCCCCATCCGGGAGTGGAAGGTGGTGTGCACGAATCCGGGGCACAGCGCCGTGACCGTCACGCCGTCCGGCGCGTACTCGGTGTTCGCCCACCGGCTGAAGCCGATCAGCCACGCCTTGCAGGCCGAGTACGTCGACCGAGAGATGAATCCCGCCACGGAGGCGACGTTGATGATCCGCCCGCCGCGCCCGCGCATCACTCCGAGGGCGGCGTGCATGAGCCGCATCGGCGCCTCGACGTGGACGCGCAGATGACGCACCTCGTCCGCGATGTCGTTGTCGGCGAACCGCAGCGGCAGCCCGAACCCGGCGTTGTTCACCAGCACGTCGATCGGGCGCGCGGCATCGGCGATCCGCGCGACCACCCGGGCGACGTCGGCCTCCACCGCGAGGTCGGCCACGAGCACCTCCACGGCGACGCCGCGGCGCTCCGCCAGCTCTCCGGCGAGAGCGTCCAGGGCATCACGGGATCGCGCGACGAGCACGAGGTCGGCTCCGCGGTCGGCGAGCTGGTGCGCGAACTCCGCGCCGAGTCCGGCGCTGGCGCCGGTGATGAGTGCGGTGGGCATGCGGGCCGTCCGTTCAGCGCTCGTAGGTGAGGAAGCGGTAGCGGATCCCGGTCCTGCTCGTCTGCCACTCCCCCTCGGATACGCGTCGGAAGCCGTCGCGCGAGGGGGCGAACGCGTCGCCGGGGACGTCGAGGTCGAGCTCGGTGACCTCGAGCCGGTCGGCGCGGTCGACGACCTCGCGGAAGATCTCTCCGCCGCCGATCACCCACGCCTCGTCGAGGCCGTCCAGCGCTGCGTCCACGGATCCGGCTGTCCGGGTGCCGTCCGCGGACCAGTCGCCCTGACGGGTCACGACGATGTTCTCCCGCCCCGGCAGCGGGCGGAACCGCTCGGGGAGCGACTCCCAGGTGCGCCGGCCCATCACGACGGGTGCGCCGAGCGTGACCTCCTTGAAGTGCGCGAGGTCCTCCGGCACATGCCAGGGCATAGTGCCGCCGGCGCCGATCACGCCGCCCTGCGCCTCGGCCCAGATGAGCCCGATCCGGGTCATACCGCGACCGCTGCCCGGATCGCGGGGTGGTGGCGGTAGTCCTCGACCACGAAGTCGTCGTACGCGTAGTCGAAGATCGACTCCGGCTTCCGAGTGATCCGCAGCGTCGGGTAGGGGTACGGCTCCCGGGTGAGCTGCTCGCGCACCTGCTCGACGTGGTTGTCGTAGATGTGGCAGTCGCCGCCGGTCCACACGAAGTCGCCCGGCTCGAGGCCGGTCTGCTGCGCCACCATGAGGGTCAGCAGGGCGTACGAGGCGATGTTGAACGGCACGCCCAGGAACAGGTCGGCGCTGCGCTGATACAGCTGGCAGGACAGCTTGCCGTCCGCGACGTAGAACTGGAACAGCGCGTGGCACGGCGCGAGAGCCATGCCGGGGATGTCCGCCGGGTTCCAGGCCGACACGATGATGCGCCGCGAGTCCGGCGAATCGCGGATCTGATCGATCACCTGCTGCAACTGGTCGATGTGGCCGCCGTCCGGGGTGGGCCACGAACGCCACTGCACGCCGTACACCGGACCGAGGTCGCCGTCGGCGTCGGCCCACTCGTCCCAGATCGTGACGCCGTTCTCCTGCAGCCACCGCACGTTGGAGTCGCCGCGCAGGAACCAGAGCAGCTCGTAGGCGATCGACTTGAAGTGCACGCGCTTGGTGGTGATCAGGGGGAAGCCCTGCGAGAGGTCGAACCGGATCTGACGCCCGAAGACGCTGGTCGTGCCCGTGCCGGTGCGATCGTCCTTGTGCGTGCCCGTGGCCAGCACGTCGCGGAGCAGGTCTTCGTAGGGCGTGGGGATCGCGGCGCTCATGGCTTTCAGCGTACCGGCGGCCGACCGGGAGCGGGCCGGAGCGCGCTGACTCGATCCGTCATATCCGCCCCTCGGCCCGGGTCGCGGACGTAGCCTCGGACCATGTCCCTGCCGATCGCCCTCCTCATCGGCGTCGCGCTGCTCGCGGCGACCGTCGTGGCCGGTCTGCTCCTGCGCCGCCGGGACGGTCGTGCCGTCGCGGTGCACGGCGACCGGCACGTCGATCCCGCCGACCTCATGCGACCGCTCGGCAGCCGGGCCACGCTCGTGCAGTTCAGCACCGAGTTCTGCGCGCGCTGTCCGCAGGTCCGCCGCATGCTCGGCTCGGTGGCCGGAGAGCGCGCCGGCGTCGTGCACGCCGAGGTCGATCTCACGTCGCGCTCCGACCTCGCCGCCCGGTACAAGGTGCTGTCGACCCCGACCACGCTCGTCGTCGATCCGGACGGCCGGATCCGCTCCCGCTTCACCGGCGTCCCGACGCGCGCCGACGTGCTCACCGCACTCGACCACACGCTCCTCCAGGAGGTCCGCTCATGACCACTCCCCCCGGCATCGACCCCCGCGGCCCGCGCTTCGCGGCCTGGATCACGTCCGCGCTGCTGCTCGTCGCGACGGTGCTCGGCCTCACCGAGGCCTCGCAGACGTCGACCGCCGCGTTCGGCTGGTTCGCCTACCAGCCCCTCGCGAACGCGAGCTTCACCCCCGGGGCCGGCTCCGTGCTGCTGTTCCGGGCGACGCAGCCCGCGTTCCTGCTCACCCTGGTGATCGCGCTGCTGTTCCTCTGGAGCGTGCTCTCGCCCCGCACCCAGCCGTGGGGGGTCCTGTTCCGCACCGTGGTGCGCCCGCGCCTCGCAGCGCCGACCGAGCTGGAGGACCCGCGACCCCCGCGCTTCGCCCAGGGCGTCGGCCTGTTCGTGGTGACGGTCGGACTGCTGCTGCACCTGCTCGGCGTCCCGTGGGCGCTGCCCATCGCCACCGCGATGGCGTTCGTCGCCGCGTTCCTGAACGCCGCGTTCGGACTGTGCCTGGGCTGCCAGCTGTACCTCCTGCTGCAGCGCGCCGGGATCCTGGGACGGGCTCCGAGACTTCCCTGAAAACCCGACCCGCGGCCGGCTGATCGGTAGGCTGGCAGCCACACCACCCCGATCGGAGGATCCCCATGTCCGTCACCAGCGAAGCCGCAGCCACGTGGACCGGAAGTCTCATCGAGGGTGAGGGTTCCGTCTCCTTCTCCTCCTCGCACCTGGGCACGTTCCCGCTGAACTGGAAGGCGCGCTCCGAGGGCTCCGACACCACCACCACGCCCGAGGAGCTCATCGCCGCGGCGCACTCGTCGTGCTTCAGCATGGCGCTCTCGCACGCCCTGGCCGGCAACGGGACCCCGGCGGAGCGCGTGAACACCACCGCGTCGGTCACGTTCAAGCCCGGCGTCGGCATCACCGGCAGCCACCTCAACGTGAACGCGTCCGTCCCCGGGCTCGACGCGGAGACCTTCCAGCGTCTGGCCGAGGAGGCGAAGACCGGCTGCCCCGTCTCGGCCGCGCTGTCGGGCATCGAGATCACCCTCGAGGCGACTCTCGCCTGAGCATCGTCCCGCATCGCACGAAGGGTCGCGTCTCCTCGGAGATGCGACCCTTCGTCATGCCGGCAGGACGGGTCTACCTCGCCAGGCGGATCGCGGCCCGGATCGCGGCGCGCGCGTCCTTGCGGTGACCTGCCGCGTCCTGCACCACGCCGAGCCGGTACTGCGCGCGCCAGTCCTCGGGCTCCGCGGCCGCTGCGGAACCGTACTCCGCGACCAGACGGTCGGCGTCCTCGGGCAGCAGCCGTCCGTTGGATCGCAGATGCTCGGGAGCAGCGGGCATCCCGCCCTCCGCGTCAAGAGTGCGGCCGAGCCGGTCGGCCGCGAGACCGAACTGCAGCTCCCGCGCGAGCGCCCAGGCGCCGATCAGCGGCATCACCAGGAGGGCGACGCCCATCGTGATGCCGAGCGCCTGCCCCGAGCCGAGCAGCACCACCGCGCGCCAGCCGACCAGTGCGATGTACAGCACGAGGAGCACGGCCATGACGGCGACGCCGATGCGGGATCCCATCCCTCCATCCTAGGTCGGGAGGATCCCCCCGCCCCGCGCCGGCACCGCCCGCGGCACGCGGTGCCGGGCGACAGCGCCCGACAGCGCGTGACAGCGCCACGACAGCGGCGCGAAAGTGCGGCGGCGGATGCTCGGAGCATGACGAATCCCACCACCGACTGGGCCCTCGAGGCCGACGGACTCGTGAAGGTGTTCGGAACGAACCGTGCGGTCGACGGCGTCGACCTGCAGGTGCGCACCGGCGCCGTCTACGGCGTCCTCGGCCCCAACGGCGCCGGCAAGACCACGACCATCAACATGCTCGCGACGCTGCTGCGTCCGGACGGCGGCACCGGCCGCGTGTTCGGCCACGACGTCGTCCGCGAGCCGCACATCGTGCGCCAGCTCATCGGAGTGACCGGACAGTTCGCCTCCGTCGACGAGACGCTGTCCGCCACCGAGAACCTCATGATCTTCGCCCGCCTGCTCGGGCTCAGCCGCAGCGAGGCCCGCGCGAAGGCCGTCGATCTGCTCGAGCGGTTCGGCCTCTCCGAGGCTGCACGGCGCCCGCTGCAGAACTTCTCCGGAGGGATGCGGCGCCGCCTCGACCTCGCCGCCTCCCTGCTCGCGCAACCGCCGCTGATCTTCCTCGATGAGCCCACCACGGGCCTCGATCCCCGCACGCGCGGGCAGATGTGGGACACGATCCGCGAGCTCGTGAACACCGGATCCACCGTGCTGCTCACCACGCAGTACCTGGACGAGGCCGATCAGCTCGCCGACCGGATCGCCGTGATCGACCGCGGGAAGGTGGTCGCGGAGGGCACTCCCGACGATCTCAAGGCCTCGGTCGGCACCTCGTCCCTGCAGCTGCGCGTGCGCGATGCCGGCGATACCGCCGATGCACTGCGGGCGATCGAGCAGACGCTCGGCGTGCGCGGCGTGCTCTCCCCCGAGGCGTCCCGGATCACCGCCCCGATGACGGATCCCGACAGGATCGCGGACCTGCTGATCATGTTCCGCGAAGCCGGCATCCCGCTGGCCGAGGTGAGCGTGCAGAAGCCCACCCTCGACGAGGTGTTCCTCACGATCACCGGTCATCCGGCCGACGAGGACGCCGCTGGTCCCTCCGCCCCCGCCCAGACCCAGGAGGTCCGCGCATGACCGCTCTCACCCCGCTCGCCGGGCGCATCGTCCCGGCCGCCGAGCGTCGACTCAGCCCCCGTCCGAGCCTGTCGCTGACCCTCCGCAACACCGTCACCATGGCGGCGCGCGGTCTCATCAAGATCCGGCGGACGCCGGAGCAGCTCGTCGACGTGACGCTGCAGCCGATCCTGTTCACCCTGATGTTCACGTACATCTTCGGCGGCGCGATCTCCGGCAACGTCACGAACTACCTGCCGGTCATCATCCCCGGCATCCTCGTCCAGACCGTGATCACGACCTCGGTCGTCACCGGCGTGCAGCTGCGCGAGGACATGGACAAGGGCGTGTTCGACCGGTTCCGCTCGCTGCCGATCGCGCGCATCGCCCCGCTGTCCGGGGCGCTGCTCGCCGACACGATCCGCTACGGCATCGCCACCGTGCTCACCTTCGCCATGGGCTTCCTCATGGGCTTCCGTCCCGCCGGCGGACTCGGTGCGGTGATCGGCGCGGGCCTGCTGGTGATCGTCTGCTCCTGGGCCATCAGCTGGATCTTCGCCTTCGCGGGCGTCATCGCCCGCACCGCGTCGAGCGTTCAGGGCATCTCGATGATGATCCTGTTCCCGCTCACCTTCCTGTCCAACGCCTTCGTGCCCGTGAACACGATGCCCGGCTGGCTGCAGTGGTTCGTGAACATCAACCCCGTCTCGCACCTGGTGACCGCGGTGCGGGACCTCGTCAACACCGGCGCCTTCGGGGTCGACGCCTGGGTGTCGCTGCTCGGCGCGGCCGTGATCGTCGCGGTCTTCGCCCCCCTCACCGTGAAGGCGTACATGCGCAAGGCCTGATCCGCTCGTCGCGACGGTCGTCGGCCCCTGAACCCGTCCGGGTCAGGGGCCGACGCGTGCGCCCAGCACCTCGAGCCCGCGCGCGACCCGCTGCGCCGGCTCGAGGGCCGCGGCGGCGGAGCGGGCCCGGGCCACAGCATCGGCTCCGGCGATCCGCTCGGCGTCGGCCAGGTGCGCGGCCAGATCGAGGCTCGGCATGTTCTGCCTCCCGCCGAGGACCTCCGCCAGCGCGATCGCGTCGACGCCACGGGCCACGAGCTCGGGCCGGCGGACGGCCCAGGCCGACCAGGCCAGCAGGGCCGTGCCGAGCACCGGCCGATCCGCCCCCTCTCGGCGCAGCCGGCACGCGGCGATGGTGCGCGCGCGGAGTCGGCGCTCCCAGACCGCGACGTCCGCGTCGGGAACGCCGAGCGATCGCACCGCGACGGAGACATACCCCGCCAGCGCCATCAGGTACCACGGCGAGCGGCGCTGCACCGGATCGACGAACGCCGCCATCGCACGCGCGAACGCCTCGATCGCGCTCTCCACGCGCCCGTCGATGAGCTCCGCCTCGGCGAGGCCGTACAGCCCGATCGAGGCCAGCTCCACACCGTCCTGACTGAGGCCGCCTTCCTCGATCAGACGTGTGAACAGCGCCCGCGCCTCGGCGCTGCGCCCCAGCCAGAGCAGCGCGCCTCCGCGCACCCATTCCTGGTGGTTGATCTGATCCTGGGCGTCGAACTCCTCGAACACCACCGTCGCACGGTCGATCCAGGTCATGGCCTCGGCCGGCCGCGCTGACTGGGCGGCGAGCTGCGCCGCCAGGTCGGCGGCCATCCCCTCGGCCCAGCGCTCGTCGAGGCTGCGTGCCCGATGCCAGGCGCTGCGGGCCGCGTCCATCGCGACCTCCGCTTCGCCGTCGTTCTCCGCGCGGTGCGAGCGGAGCACATCCGTGGCCAGCAGGCCCCACGGATCCGATCCTTCCGGAAGCTCCGGCACCGAACCGATCGGGCCGCCTCGCCCCACGGCGAGCAGCGCCTCGGCGACCAGCCCCCACGCCGGAGCCAGCCCCGCACCGGCCGCTGTCATCGCCCGCGCAGTGAAGACGACGCCGCGGGCCGCCAGCGGATCCCCGCCGATCATGAGGCCGAGCGTCGCCATGACGAGAGCCATGACCCGCAGATCGGGATCGATGCCGGCGTCCGGCATCGCGTCCATCACCTGGAGCATCGGGGCGGCGTAGCCGATGAACTCGGTGAACGAGCCGCGGATGAACCACGACTGCCCGAGCACCGTGAACAGCCGCACCGCGTCGGCCCCGCGCCCCGCCGCCACCAGATGGCGCAGCACGTGCACGAGGTTGTCGTGCTCCCGGGTGATGGCCCGATGCGACCGCGCGGTGAGGCCAGAGGGGAACACGCGGGCTCTCGCGCCGTGCTCCTCCGCGAACGCGACGGCCCAGGCGACGACGGCCTCCCATGCGCGGTCCTCCGCCCCGGCCTCGACGAGCCGATCGCGGCCGAACTCGCGCACGGTCTCGAGCATGCGGAAACGCACCGCGTCGACCCCGCCGTCGTCGATCACGTTCAGGAGAGAGTGCGCAGCGAGCTGCTCGAGCACGTCGTCCGCCGGTGTCGCCAGCACCGCCTCGGCCGTCTCCGCGGAGAAGCCGCCGGGCAGCACCGAGAGTGCGGCGAGTGCGCGCTGAGCCTCCTCGTCGAGCAGATCCCAGCTCCACTCGATCACGGCTTCGAGCGTGCGATGCCGCTCCGGGCCGGAGCGGTCTCCCGTGGTGAGGAGGGCGAACCGGTTCTCCAGGCGGCGCTCGATCTGCTCCGGCGTCATCGTTCGCACCCGCGCCGCGGCGAGTTCGATCGCAAGCGGGAGCCCGTCGAGCCGGGCGCACAGGCGTGCGACCACCTCCAGCTCGAGCGTCGCCGCCGGGCGCGCGGCGCGGGCCCGTTCGAGGAAGAGGCGCACCGCGGGCGCCGCGTCGGAGGGCGCGATCTCCAGGGGCTCCAGAGCGAGCACGCGCTCCGCCGCGATCGCCAGGGGCGTGCGGCTCGTCGTCAGGATACGCAGCATCGGCACGGCCGCGAGAAGGTCGGCCGCCCACCGCGCCACCGCGTCGATCACCTGCTCGCAGTTGTCCAGTACGAGCATCGTCTCGCGGTCGCCGAGAGCGGCCACGATGCGGGCCGACAGGTCGGGGCGCGGTCGCTGCTCTCCGAGCCTCCCACCGGGGGCGTTCTCGCTGATGCCGAGCGCCGCGGCGATCGCCACCGGCACGCCCGCGTCGTCCCGCACGCCGGCCAGCGGGACGACGATCACGGCGGCCATCGAGGATTCCGCCGCCAGAGCCTGCGCGAGACGGGTCTTGCCGAGCCCGCCGGCGCCGAGGATCGTGACCAGTCGCGCGCCGTCCAGCAGGCCACGCGCTCGCACGAGCGCCTCGACGCGGCCGATCAGCTCGTTCGGCGCCGCCTGCACTCCGATCCGCACCCGCGGGCCGTCGTCGGCGCTGCGCAGCAGGCGCGCGTTCAGCTCGGTGATCTCCGGACCGGGTGAGGCGCCGAGGGCATCCCGCAGGGCCGTGCGCAGCTCCGCGAAGACCGCGAGCGCTTCCCCTGCGCGTCCGCCGACGGCGAGCGCCGACATCAGCGCGGCATGCGCGGTCTCGTCGAGGGGACGCGCTGCAGCCAGGTCGCGGAGGAGCGCGATGCCTTCGTCCGGTCGTCCAGCCGCCACGAGCTCCCCGGCGAGGTCGCTCTGCAGGGCACGGTGCAGCATCGCGGCCACGGCGGCGAGATCGTCCCCGAGGGGTGAACCGCCGAGATCGGCGCCCGGCTCCCCCCGCCACAGCGCGACCGCTTCTTGCAGCAGCCGGATCCGCTCCGGATCTCCCTTCGAGAGGGCATCGGCGCGCGCATGCAGCCGGCGGGCGACATGGAGGTCGGTGTCGTCGGTGCCGAGCGCGTACCCTCCGGGGGCGCTGACGATCGCGTCCGCCCCGGCCGCAGCCCTGGCCCGCGAGACCAGGGTCTGCAGAGCCGCCCGCGGATTCTGCGGCTGCTCCTCGCCCCACACGTCGTCCGCGAGAGCCGACACGGAACGGGTGTTGCCCGTGCCGGCCAGCACCAGCGCGGCCAGCATCGCGCGCATCGGAGTGCCACCGGCGTCGCGATCCGCGATCCGCACCGGTCCGAGCACGCCGATGCGCGCCGTCATGCGCGCGGCCGGATCCCCAGGTCGATGACGTTCTCGAGGCCGACGACGACACCGCGCAGGTCGCGGGCGTAGGGCAGCGCGAGGCGGATCCCCGGGGCGTAGGCCGCCGCCGGCTGCACCGTGTCATGCACGATCGAGAGCGACTCCCCGGGACCGGAGAGGATGACCTCCTGCTTGGCCAGCACGCCGGGCCGGCGCAGCGAGTGTACGGGCACGCTCGCGACCTGCTGACCACGAGCGCGCTGGTCGACGTGCGGAGCGTCGACCGGTCCCTGCTCGGCGCGGGCGGCGGCGATCAGCTCCGCCGTGCGCACGGCCGTGCCGCTGGGCGAGTCGATCTTCGTATGCTGATGCGCCTCGACGATCTCCACCGATCCGAAGAACGGCGCCGCGAGGGCGGCGAGGGCCGTGCCGAGCACCGAGCCCAGCGAGAAGTTGGGGACGAACAGGGCGCCGGTGCCGGCGGCATCGATCACCGGGCGCATCTGGGCGATGCGGTCGGCCGACCACCCGGAGGTGCCGACGAGCACGTTGATGCCGCGATCCGCGGCCGCACGGACGATCTCGACGCTCGAGGCCGGCGTGGTCGCGTCGACGACCAGATCGGCGCCGTCGAGCTCGTCCATCGTGCTGTTCGAGCCGAGCACCGCGCCGATCTCGAACCCGTCGAGGTGCGCGATCACGTCGCCGATGATGGTGCCGAGCTTGCCGGAGGCGCCCACCAGGGCCACGCGCGTCGTCATGCCCTCAGTCTATTCAGCACGACGGACGCGGCTTCCCGCGCGGCTGGCACCGGGGCGGGCCTCCGGGGCAATAGCGTCGGAGCATGCCCACGTTCCGGATCTCCTCCCCGGAGGACGCCGACGCCCACGCCGTACTCGTCGACTACTTCACGCTCCGCGCCGCGGACTTCCCCGGCGGGAACTACACCCCCACGTATCCGTCCGCCGCGGCGTTCCGCGCTCCGGACGGGGTCTTCCTCCTTCTCGAGGAAGAGGAAGCGGTCGTCGGCTGCGGCGGGATCCGCCGGGTGGCGATGCCGGACGGCGAGGGCGACGTGTTCGAGATCAAGCACGTGTTCCTGCGCCCCGAGACGCGAGGACGCGGTTGGGGCCGCCTGCTGCTGGACGAGCTGGAGGCACGCGCTCGCGCGCTGGGCGCCCAGGCGCTCGTGCTCGACACCCACCACACCCTGGAGGCCGCGGGACACCTGTACCGCAAGAGCGGCTTCGTGGAGATCCCCCGCTACAACGACAACCCCAACGCGACCCGGTGGTACCGGAAGGATCTGGAGGCGACACGCGCATGAGGCTCTGGTCCGTGCACCCCCGTTTCTACGACCGCCAAGCGCTCACGGCGTGCTGGCGCGAGGGCCTGCTCGCACAGGCGGTCATCGCCGACCCCTCCCGGCGCGGCTACGCGAACCACCCGCAGCTGCAGCGGTTCCGCGCGGCGCAGGATCCACTCGCCACGATCGGGGACTACCTGTCCTCGGTCGTGGACGAAGCCGACGCGCGCGGCTACCGGTTCGCGCGGGAGAAGATCCTGCGCACCGGTCCTGTCGAGCGGATCCCCGTCGCCCGCGGTCAGCTCGAATACGAGTGGGGGCACCTGCTGCGCAAGCTCCAAGTGCGGACACCGGCGGCGTGGGAGCGCTGGCACAGCCTGCCGCTGCCGGACCCGCATCCCCTGTTCGTCGTGGAGGACGGTCCGATCGCCGACTGGGAACGCGTCGGCTGACCCGGCTCCGGTCACCGGCCCGTCGTGACGATCAGCACAGGATGCGACGATCAGCACGCAGATTCGGCGATCTTGTGTGCTGACCGTCACCGGCTGTGCGGATCGTCGCAGCGATCGGGATCCGGGCCGCGCGGAGCGCCGGCGGGATCAGACCGCGAGCGGATCAGGGAGGCCCGTGCGCAGCTCCATGGGCAGATGGCTCAGGTCGTTGTGGGCGAGCAGGCTCCACGGACGTCCCTGCTTCTGCGCGATCACGGAGAGACCGCAGTTGGCCTGGTTCAACGTCATCCAGCGCCAGTCCGGCGCCTCCAGCACCTCGCGCACGAACCAGCCGATGACGAAGTTGTGGGTGATGAGCACCTCGTGCACGTCGCCCGCCTTGCGCACCAGGAACTCATTCACGGCGTCGCCCATCTGCGCCCGCCCCGCTTCGATCTCCGCCTCGGTGACGGATCCGAAGAACGGCTCGAACGCGGCGGGAGTCTCCTCGGTCATGCCGGTGGGCACGCAGTCGAAGAGCAGCGCGGACGGCTCCGCCTCGACGGAGGGGATCCGCTCAGAGATGGCGCGCGCCGTCTCTGCGGCACGCAGCAGCGGCGAGTGCCAGATCGCGTCGAGCGGAAGCCCGGAGAGGCGGTCGGCGATCAGCTCGGCCTGGCGCCGCCCGCGGGGCGAAAGAGGTCCGTCGGTGAGACCGTGCTCGGCGTCCTGATGTTCGCCGTGCCGGACAAGATAGATGTAATGGGTCACTACCGCTCGCCTCGTCTCCGACTCGGTGGCCGGGGTGCTCTCAGCCTATGTCACGGATCGGACACGGACAGGGTCAGCTCGCCGCCCGGGTGAGTTCCGCGAGCTGTGCGCGGCCGAGGGCGACGCCGGCCCCCTGCATGAGCTCGTCGACCTGCTCGGTCGCGAACGCGTTGACGATCGGCGCCGTGACGGTGCGCTGAGCGAGCAGCCAGCCGATCGCGACCGCGGCCACAGGGACCTGCAGTTCTTCGGCGGCGATGTCGAGCGCGCGGAGCACCTTGATGCCCCGGCGGTTGATGTTGCCGCGCAGCTGCATGCCTCGGACGCCCTGGAGCGACTGCTTCGAGCGGTGCCGGCCGGAGAGGAAGCCGTGTTCGAGCGCGTGCGACGGCGTGACCGCCAGGCCCTGCGCCGCCGCTACCAGTCGAAGGTCGCCTTCGAAGCCGACCCGGCGCAGCAGGTTGTAGGGCTCATCGAGCACCTCGATGCGCGGGTAGCCGGCCGAGGCCAGGATACGGGCCTCGACGAGCCGTTCCGGGGAGAATCCGAAGGCTCCGAGCACGCGCACCTTGCCGGCCTCGACGAGCCATTCCGCCGTCGCCAGCGTGTCCTCCAGGGTGCTGCCGTCGTCGACCGTGCCGTCGAGATACAGCACGTCGATGCACTCCACGCCGAGACGGTTGAGCGATGCCTCGACGGCGCGCACGAGGTTCACGGGACCGATGCCCGGGTTGTCGGGATGGCCGCCCACACGCACGCTCAGGACGATGTCGTCGCGGTTGCGGCGGGCGCCCAGCCAGCGCCCGATGATGTGCTCACTGCGCCCCGCGGCGAAGCTGTCGGCGGTGTGCACCGCATTGCCGCCGAACTCGGCGTAGCGATCGAGGATGCGCAGGGCGGTGTCGGCGTCGGTGTTCCAGCCGAACTCGGCGCCGCCCAGGATCAGCGGGAACGACCGGATACCGGTCTCGCCGATGGGCACCCGCAGGCTGGATCCGATGCCGGGCCCGACCACCGGGATCGGCGCAGACGGGTGCGGCGGGACGACCGCCGGTGCCGTCGTGACGGCATGCGAGACGCCATCGGTCGCGGACCCGGGTCCGACGCTGAAGAGACGCATGCGATCACCCCCGTGTCTGCTGCGTTGCGTTTCTGAGACGCACCCCCCGGTGCGGCTCCCTACGAGAGTAAGGGAGGCCTCGGACGGTTCCGTTCATTGAGACGGCCAGGAGAGGAACAATGCGTAACGGTTTCGTCACGAATACACGAAAAGGCCCGTCGTGTCCTCCTTTCGGCGGACACGACGGGCCTTTTCTGCAGGGATCAGACCTCGGCGGTCTCGGCGACCGGCTCGGCGGCGTCCGCCGGAGCCTCGTCGATGACGGGCTCGAGCGAGAGCTTGCCGCGGTCGTCGATCTTCGTGATCTTCACGAGGATCTTCTGGCCCACGGAGAGGACGTCGTCGACGTTCTCGACGCGCTTGCCCCCGGCGAGCTTGCGCACCTCGGTGACGTGCAGCAGGCCGTCCTTGCCCGGGAGCAGCGAGACGAACGCACCGAAGGTCGCGATCTTGACGACCGTTCCGAGGAACTGCTCGCCGACCTCGGGGTTGGTCGGGTTGGCGATCGCGTTGACCTGGGCGCGGGCGGCCTCGGCCGACGGGCCGTCGGTCGCGCCGATGTAGACCGTGCCGTCCTCCTCGATGGAGATCTGCGCGCCGGTCTCGTCCTGGATCGCGTTGATCGTCTTGCCCTTCGGGCCGATCAGCTCGCCGATCTTGTCCACCGGGATCTGCACGCTGATCACGCGCGGCGCCGTCGGGGCCATCTCGTCGGGGCTGTCGATCGCGGCGTTGAGCACGTTGAGGATCGTCAGACGCGCGTCCTTGGCCTGGGTCAGGGCGCCCGCGAGGACCTCGGACGGGATGCCGTCGAGCTTCGTGTCCAGCTGGATCGCGGTGACGAACTCGCTGGTGCCGGCGACCTTGAAGTCCATGTCGCCGAGAGCGTCCTCGGCGCCGAGGATGTCGGTGAGCGCCGCGTAGCGGGTCTCACCGTCGACCTGGTCGGACACGAGGCCCATCGCGATGCCGGCGACCGGGGCGCGCAGCGGCACACCGGCGTTCAGCAGCGACAGGGTCGAGGCGCAGACGGAGCCCATCGACGTGGAGCCGTTGGATCCGAGCGCCTCGGAGACCTGGCGGATCGCGTAGGGGAACTCCTCGCGGGTCGGGAGCACCGGCACGAGGGCGCGCTCGGCGAGGAAGCCGTGCCCGATCTCGCGACGCTTCGGCGAACCCACGCGGCCGGTCTCGCCGGTCGAGTAGGGCGGGAAGTTGTAGTGGTGCATGTAGCGCTTGCTCGTGGTGGGCGACAGCGAGTCGATCTGCTGCTCCATCTTGAGCATGTTCAGCGTGGTGACGCCCAGGATCTGGGTCTCGCCGCGCTGGAAGATCGCGGAGCCGTGCACGCGCGGGATGACCTGCACCTCGGCGTCCAGCGGACGGATGTCCGCGAGGCCGCGGCCGTCGATGCGGACGCCCTCGGTGAGGATCCGGCCGCGCACGATCTTCTTGGTGACCGACTTGTACGCCGCGGAGAACTCGCTGAGCGCGATCTCCGGCTGCTCGCCCGCCTCGACGGCGGCGACGAGCTCGGCCTTGACGCGGTCCTTGATCGCGTCGTCGGCGTTCTGGCGCTCCTGCTTGTCGGCGATCTGGTAGACGTCGACGAGCTCGGCGAACGCGCGGGACGAGACGAAGTCGAACGTCTCCTCGCTGTACGGCAGGAAGACCGGGTACACGCCCGGCTCCTTGGACGCGGTGGCGGCGAGCTGGGCCTGCGCCTCGACGAGCTGCTTCAGGAACGGCTTGGCGGCCTCGAGGCCCTGCGCGACGATGTCCTCGCTGGGCTTCGTGGCGCCGGCCTTGATCAGGTTCCAGCTTCCCTCGGTGGCCTCGGCCTCGACCATCATGATCGCGACGTCCTCGGTGCCGTCGCCCTTCGTGACGACGCGGCCCGCGACGACGAGGTCGAAGACGGCCTGCTCGACCTGCTCCGCGTTCGGGAACGCGACCCACTGGTCGGCGTGCTCGCCGTGGCCGGGGATGAACGCGAGACGCACACCGGCGATCGGGCCGGAGAACGGCAGACCCGAGATCTGGGTCGACGCCGACGCGGCGTTGATCGCGAGCGCGTCGTAGTACTCGCCCGGCGCGATCGAGAGCACGGTGATGACGATCTGCACCTCGTTGCGGAGACCGTCGACGAACGACGGGCGCAGCGGGCGGTCGATCAGACGGCAGACCAGGATCGCCTCGGTGGACGGACGGCCCTCGCGGCGGAAGAACGAGCCGGGGATCTTGCCGGCGGCGTAGGAGCGCTCCTCGACGTCGACGGTCAGCGGGAAGAAGTCGAAGCCCTCGCGCGGCGACTTGCTGGCGCTCGTGGCCGAGAGCAGCATCGTCTCCTCGTCGAGGTAGGCGGCGACCGCGCCCTGCGCCTGCTGAGCGAGACGACCCGTCTCGAAGCGGACGGTGCGGGTGCCGAAGCGGCCGTTGTCGAGAACGGCCTCGGTGGCAGTGATTTCAGGACCTTCCAAGAGGTCTCTCCTTCTTTGTTTAGGCTCGCTCTCCCGTGTGGAGCGCGAGCATGGACGGATGCGCACAGAGGCATCCCGTCCGATCCTATCAGCGGGAGGCGCCTCAGCCGTCCCCGACCGCGATCTCCCGGCGCGCGCTCAGACCTCGCTCGGCGCGCGCACGCCGCGCTCGCGCCCCAGGCGCATGTAGTCGTGGTGCTTGGCGCTGCGCCCGTCGCCCGCAGCGCGACCGTGCAGACGACGCCACACCCACGGCAGCGCGTGACGCCGCCACCACACCCCGGCACCCGTGCGCTCCGTGGCGTGCAGCACCTCGTCGAGGGCGCCGAGCTCGTCGGCCAGCGGCACGCCGAGGACCACGCCGACGCGATAGGCGAGGAAGCGATGGCCCCGGCTGGAGAGGTGCACCAGGTCCTCGCCCCAGTTCTCGCGGCGGGCGAGCTGGGGGTGCAGATCGGTGTCGACGAGGATCGCGCCCTGCCTGCGCGCGATGCCGGTCAGCGCGGTCGCCCACGCCGAGAACCGCCGGGCGTAGATCCGCGCCGCGGGGTTGCCCGGCAGGAACGCCGTGACCAGCACGACGTCGGCCCCCGACGCGCGCAGCCGGCGCACCGCATCCTCGAGCCGCGCGGCGAGCAGCGGGATCGACGCCCGCCGCTTCACCAGGTCGTTCGCCCCGATGAGGATCGAAACGAGATCCGGACGCAGCTCGAGCGCGCGGTCCAGCTGCGTCCCGCAGACGTCCTCGACGCGCTTGGAGCGGATCGCCAGGTTCGCGTAGTCCAGGGGCTCGCGCGCGGCCAGCAGCAGCGCCAGCCGATCCGCCCAGCCGCGGAGCCCGCCGTCGGGTCCCGGGTCGCACAGTCCCTCGGTGAGGGAGTCTCCGAGGGCGACGTAGCGACGCCACCGCTTGCGCTCCACCGCGACCGACAGCTCGGGCCGCACGGCCCGGGGCGCGCGCAGTCCCGCGTCCGCGCGATGCAGCTCCTGCGCCTCCGCGAAGTGACCGACGAGCTGCTCGCACACGGCGCTCCAGCTGCGCCGCTCCACCGCCTCGCGGCCCGCCCGCCCGAACGCCGCGCGCTTGCGCGCGTCGCCCGCCAGATCCCGCACCCGCTCGCGCAGGTCCTGCAGATCGCCGGGACGATAGAGCCAGCCGTCGATGCCCATCCGCACGAGATCCCGCGGACCGCCCCGGCCGGTCGCGACCACGGGGACGCCGCTCGCGTGCGCCTCCTGGAGCGTCTGGCCGAACGTCTCGCTCTCCCCCGGGTGCACGAAGACGTCGAAGGACGCCATCGCCTGGGCGAGCTCGGCACCGCTGAGATGCCCCAGGAACACAGCCCCGGGCAGCAGCGCCTGCAGACGGGGGCGGGACGGGCCGTCCCCCACGATCACGAGACGCACGCCGGGGATGTCCGCGAGCACCTGCAGATCCTCGACCTGCTTCTCCGGTGCGAGCCGGCCCACGTAGCCGACCACGACCTCCGCTCCTCCGCGATGCTCCCATGCCACTGCACGCCGGTCGGGGTGGAAGCGCTCGGCGTCGACGCCGCGCCCCCACCGGCGCACCCGATCGACCCCGAGGCGGGCCAGCTGCTGCTCCGACTCGGTCGACGGCGCGAGCGTCAGCGTGGCACGGCGGTGCAGGCGGGCGATGTGCGCCTCGGCCAGGGCCGTCGTGAGCGAGACGCCGTATCGCGCGGCGTAGGCCGCGACGTCGGTCTGGTAGGCGGCGACCGCGGGCACGCCGATGCGCTCCGCGGCGAGCGCTCCCCGCCAGCCGAGGGCGAACGGCGAGGCGAGATGCACGACGTCGGGCTCGAAGCGGGCCAGCGCGCCGGACAGCCGGTGCGCGCTCGACGTGCCCACCCGCACGGTGCGATAGCCCGGCAGGGCGACCGACGGGATGGGCTCGATGCGCGCGTGTCCGATCATGCGCGGCATGTCGGCGGCGGCCGGGGCGTACACCCGCGCCTCATGGCCGTGTCGTTCGAGATGGCGGAGGATCTGCAGGACGCTCCCGGTCACGCCGTTCATGTGCGGGAGGAAGGACTCCGTCACGATCGCTGCTCTCACGTGATCAGGATCCCGCTCCGCGACGCCGGGAAACGCCCGGGACGGGCGGCGTCGCGCACTGTTCACCGAATGCACCGCGATCGGTCACCGCGCGTCCTCCACGACGCCGCGCGCCGGTTCCGTCCCGTTCCTCCGGACGGCGGTCTGCTCCTCCGGCCCCTCGCGCGGAGACGGGGCTAGGCTGGCGCGCATGAGTACCGACGACACCGCCGCCGCGGACATGAAGCGCAAGTTCAAGGAGGCGCTCGAGAAGAAGAACGCCCAGCAGCATCGTGGCGAAGCGCATCTGGACGGCGACTCCGCCGTGCACGGCACGCATGCCGCGCAGACCAAGCGGGAGTTCCGCCGCAAGAGCGGCTGACCCGCCTCCATCCAGAAGGGGCGCCGGCGCGCGAACGCCGGCGCCCCTTCTGCGTCCGCCCGCGACAGGCGCTCCACGGATCGGGTGGCGATCCACAGACAACGGAGTTAGCGTCGAATGGTGAGCGACCCGAACCGCACCACGGCAGCGCCCCTGCGCCGGGGCCGCGCCGTGCGCCCGCTCGCGGCGTTCCTGACCGCGGCGGCGCTCCTCGCCGGACCGCTGCTGGCGACGCCGGCCCGCGCCGACGACTACCCGTCCTGGCAGGACGTGCAGAACGCCCAGGGCGACGAGCAGGCGACGCAGGATCAGATCTCGAAGGTCGGCGACGCCCTGGCGAGCACGCAGCAGAAGGCCGCGGAAGCGTCGACAGCGGCGCTGAAGGCGGGCCAGGCCGCGACCGCTGCGCGTGCCGACGCCGCGGCGGCGGCCGCCCGTGCCGACCAGCTCACCGCGCAGGCCGAGGCCGCCGCGCAGACCGCGCAGCAGACGCACGAGCGTGTCGGCACAGTGGTGGCCGGACGTGCGCGCACGGAGACCTCGTCGCCCCTGCCGGTGCGGCTGTTCACGTCCGCCCACCCCGATCAGCTGCTGACCCGGCTCGGCGTGATGCAGAGGCTCGACGCGACGTGGGCGAGCCTCAGCTCCCGGGCTCTCGCCGAAGAGGGCGTCGCCGCATCGCTGCGGGATCAGGCGCAGACGGCCCGTGCAGAGCGCGACCGGCTCGCCGCGGCCGCCGAGCAGGCCGCACAGCAGGCTCAGGCGGCCGCCGACGCGGAGGCCGCGGCGGTGCAGGACCTGCAGGGGCACATCACGACGCTGTACGCGCAGCTGGCGGCCCTGAAGAACACCACCGCCGACGTCGAGCGCCGCTACCGGATCGGACAGCAGGTCGCCGAGCAGGCCCGGGAGCAGGCCGCAGCCGCCGAAGCGGCCGCGGCTGCTGCGGCAGGGTCCGGCGGCGGAAGCGGCGGAGGCTGGGACGGCCTCGGCGGAGACGGCGTGAACGTCGATCCTGCCGGCGCGCAGGCCTACGCCGCCGGGCAGCTCGGCAACTACGGGTGGGGCCAGGACCAGTTCCCCTGCCTGTACCGGCTGTGGATGCAGGAGTCGAGCTGGCGGGCGGACGCCCTGAACCCGGACAGCGGGGCCTACGGGATCCCGCAGGCTCTCCCGGCCGACAAGCTCGCGGCGGCGGGGGCCGACTGGCGCACGAACGGGAACACCCAGATCGACTGGGGGCTGAGCTACATCCAGGGGCGGTACGGGTCCCCGTGCGGCGCCTGGGCGCACGAGGTCGCGAACGACTGGTACTGAGCGGACGCGCTCAGGGCGCGGCGAGCGCCGTGCGGGCCGCGTCGAGCACGACCGGATCCGCGCAGCCTCGTGCGAACCCGGCGATCCGCCGGCGGATCTCGTAGCCGAGGACCACGGATCCGATCCTCTCCGCGATCGGCGCGAGCCAGCCCGGTCGGCACGTGAAGTTGTACTTCCAGACGGCCCGCGTGCCCCCTTCGGCGGGTTCGAAGCGCCAGCCGGCGCCGAGGGTGCGGAAGAACCACGGCCCCTTCTCCATCGTCATCCCGACGTTGGTGGGCGGCGCGTACGAGACGTAGCGCGTGACCATCGACAGGCCGAACCGCTGCCGCGTGAATGTGCGCACGCCCTTGGCGGGCGACGTGGATCCGTCGAGGAAGTGCTGCTCGCTGATGAAGCCGTCCCAGCGCCGGCGCACCGGCCCCGTGGTCTGCGACACGGCGTACGCGAGGTCGGGCGGGATCGGGACGACGACAGCGGCCTGGACGACGGGCATGCTCCGACGCTATCGCCCTCCTCGCTCGACGGCGGACTCCGCAACGGACGGAGGCCGGGCAGGAACCTCGTACGGCTCCTGCCCGGCCCGGTCCGATGAGCTCGGTTCAGCCGCGTCCTGCGCGGGCGCGGGCGCGCTCCTGCTTCGCCGCCATCTCGTCGACGGCCGCACGGCCCAGCGTCTCGGTGCTGACCGGCTCCGCCCCCGCGCCCGGCGACGTGCCCGCCTCGTGCCCCACGCCGTCGAGCAGGGACTCGTCGAACGGCCGAGCGCCCGAGAGCACCTGGCGCACCTGCTCCGCGTCGATCTGCTTCGTCCAGGTGCCGATGAGGATCGTGGCCACGGCGTTGCCGGTGAAGTTGGTGAGCGCGCGACCCTCCGACATGAACCGGTCGATGCCGACGATCACGCCGACGCCGTTCACCAGATCGGGCCGGTAGGCCTGCAGTCCGCCGGCGAGCGTCGCGAGTCCCGCACCGGTGACGCCGGCGGCGCCCTTGCTCGCGATGATCATGAACACCAGCAGGCCGATCTGCTCGGGGATGGACATCGGCTGCCCCAGCCCGGTCGCGATGAACAGCGACGCCATGGTCAGGTAGATCGCGGTGCCGTCGAGGTTGAAGGAGTAGCCGGTCGGCACCGTGATGCCGACGACCGGCTTCGCCACGCCCAGGTGCTCCATCTTCGCGATCAGGCGCGGCAGCGCCGACTCCGACGAGGAGGTTCCGACGATCAGCAGGTACTCGCGGGCGAGGTACTTCATCAGCTGGAAGATGTTCACGCGGGCGACGAGCATGAGGATCCCGCCGAGGACGACGACGATGAACACGATGCAGGTCAGGTAGAACGCGCCGAGGAGGATCCCGAGGCTCCAGATCGCGGCGACACCGGTCTTGCCGACGACGGCGGCGATGGCGCCGAAGGCGCCGACCGGGGCGAGCCACAGGATCATGCCGAGCACGCGGAACACGAGCGTCTGCAGGTGCTTGATCGCGCCCATGATGGGGGCGCCGCGCTCCCCCAGCCCCTGCAGCGCGAAGCCGACCAGCAGCGCGATGAAGAGCACCTGCAGCACGCTCTCGCCGGTGAAGGCGCCGAAGAACGTGGCCGGGATGATGCCGAGGATGAAGTCCTGGGTCGTCTTGGCCTCGGTGGTGGTCGCCTGATAGGTGGCGCCCGCCATGTGCAGGCCCTCTCCCGGGTGGATGATGTTGCCCACGACCAGGCCGATCGCGAGGGCGAACGTCGACATCACCATGAAGTAGATCAGGGCGAGCCCCCCGATCTTGCCGACCGTCGCCGCCTTGGCGATGGATCCGACGCCGATCACGATCGTGCAGAAGATGATCGGCGCGATCATCATCTTGATCAGGCTCACGAAGCCCTTGCCGACGGGCTCGAGGCCCTGCGCGAACTGCGGGAACACGAGTCCCACCGCGATTCCGAGGGCCACCGCGATGAGCACGGACACATAGAGCCAGGTGTGCTTGTCCCAGGAGCTCTTGCCGCGGCGCCAGTCGTGCCGTGGGAGTGAGAAACCTTCGGTGAGAGCCATCATCGCCTCCGCTGGATTACAGGACGCCCGCACCACTTCGGGCGGGCCGTGCCGACCATCCTGCGGACGACCGGCAGGCGGGGACGAGTTCTGTTCGTATTGAAAGCGCGACGGACCCGGCGCGCACCGTGCGGCCTCGCGCATACTGGCTGAGGAGGTCAGGATCGGCGATGGCGACGACACGACGGGCGCGGGTGCGCAGCGCGGCATCGCGCGTCTTCGCGCTGCTGATCGGATCCGTGCTGCTGATCGGCGCGGCGATCGGCGTGTTCCTGACCTGGGAGGCGCAGACCTCGGCACGGCAGGAGGCCGAGCACGTCACCGCCGCGATCGCGCACGCCCTGTCAGCCGCGCCGCTCGTGCGGTCGGCCGTGACCGCGGGCGACCGTCCGGCCGCGGAGGCGAGCCTGCGCGCCTATGTGGAGTCGGCACGCACCGGCGCGGGTCTGGACTTCATCACGGTGATGGACCGGGACGGCGTGCGTCTCACGCACCCGGATCCCGCGCAGGTGGGCGGGCACTACCTGGGGACGATCCCCGCCGACGGACGCACCCTCACCGAGCAGTACACCGGTACGCTCGGCCCGTCGGTGCGCACGATCTCGCCCGTGCACGATGCCGGGGGCGCAGTCGTCGGCTGGGTCTCCGCCGGTGTCACGGTGGAGTCGCTCGCCGGAGCGCTGCTGCGCCGCTTGCCCGTGATCGTGCTGCTCACCCTCGCGGTCGTCGCCCTGGGCGCGGTGGGCGCGGTGCTCGCACGGCTCGCGACCCGCAGGATCACCGGCGACCTGAACGCCCGCGACGTGCGCGACGCCGTCGCGGGATTCGAGTCCGTGCGCACGCTCGGCGAGGCGCTGCGCGCGCAGACCCACGAGCACGGCAACCGGCTGCACACCGCACTCGCCCTGCTCGAACTCGATCGCAAGGACGAGGCGATCGCGCTGCTCTCGGACTCGTCGGTGCAGAGCCAGTCGGTGATCGACCAGATGACGCTGCGCGACGGGGACCCGACCGTCGCCGCGCTCCTACTCGGCAAGGCCTCGCAGGCCAAGGAGCGCCGCGTGCACTGGCAGGTCGTCGTCGATCCCACCGCGCCGCGCGCGGACCTGGATCCCGTCGACGCGGTCGCCGTGGTCGGCAACCTCATCGACAACGCGCTGGACGCGGCCGGCCAGGACGCGACCGACGACGCCGGTCGCTGGGTGCGGGTGGAGATCGCTCCCGCGGAAGGCGGCGAGGTCGCCATCACGGTCTCGGACAGCGGCCCTGGCATCCCGGCGGACCTCGGCGACCGCGTGTTCGAGCACGGCGTCTCCACCAAGCCCAGCGATCGAGCGGGACGCGGCGTCGGTCTCGCCCTGGTCCGCGACGTCGTGCAGGCGGCGGGCGGGAGCATCACGGTCACGAACGATCCCACGACCTTCCGCGTGACGCTTCCCGCGGCGCCGGCGAAGGCGCGACGTCGATGATCGGCGTCCTGATCGTCGACGACGATCCGCTCACGCTCGAGCTGCACACCGCTTACGTCGAGCGGCTCGACGGCTTCGCGGTGGTCGGTGAATGCACCGGCGTGCGCGCGGCGCTCACCGCGATCGCCGAGGTGGGCGACCGCATCGACCTCGTCCTGCTCGACATCACCATGCCGGACGGATCCGGGATCGACGTGCTCCGGCAGATCCGCGCCGCAGACGCGGACATCGACGTGATCGCGGTGACGAGCGTGCGCGAGGTCGACGCCGTGCGGAGGATGTCGGCGCTCGGGGTGGCCCAGTATCTGCTCAAGCCGTTCCCGTTCCGCGTGTTCCGCGAGCGCATGCAGCAGTACGCGGAGCGCCGGGCGCGCGCGATCGGCATCACGGGGGCGGCGAGCCAGGACGAGATCGACGCCCTCGTCGGCGGTCCGCCCACCGGTGCGGTGGTGCTGCCCAAGGGGCTCACCGCGGAGACGCTGCAGGCGGTCACCGCCGCCCTGCGCGCGCACGGCGAGCTGTCGGCCGGCGAGGCCGCGCCGCTCGTGGGGGTCTCCCGGGTGACGGCGCGCCGCTACCTCGAGCACCTGGTGGACGCGCGCGTCGCCACCCGCGCGCCCCGCTACGGCACCCCCGGACGGCCGGAGACGGCCTACCGGCTGGCGGGCGCCGGATCCTGACCGTCGCGATGATAGCGTCGTCCTGTCCTCAGGGCGGGGTGGAAGTCCCCACCGGCGGTGTCGCGGCCAAGCCGCGCGAGCCCGCGAACGGTCCCCATGGCGGGGACCGCCGATCCGGTGCGAACCCGGAGCCGACGGTCAGAGTCCGGATGAGAGAGGACAGAAGGAGCAGTGCACCATGCCCAGAATCGCCATCGTCGCCGCCCAGTGGCACGCAGAGATCGTCGACCAGGCCGTCTCCGCGTTCCGTGAGCGGCTGACCGAGCTCGGCATCGACGAGGTCGACGTCTTCCGCGTGCCGGGAGCGCTCGAGATCCCGCTGCATGCGAAGCGCCTGGCCGTCACCGGACGGTACGCCGCCATCGCGACCAGCGCTCTGGTCGTCGACGGCGGGATCTATCGGCACGACTTCGTCGCCGGGACCGTCGTGGACGCGCTGATGCGCGTGCAGCTGGAGACCGACGTCCCGGTGTTCTCCGCCGTGCTCACGCCGCACCACTTCCACGAGCACGCCGAGCATCGCGACTACTTCACCCGGCACTTCGCGGTGAAGGGGCGCGAGCTCGCCGACGCCGTCTCGGCGACCATCGAGAGCCTCGCGGCGATCGGCTGAGCCGAGCCGCCCGGCCCGCGGCCGCGCCTCGGCACAGTGCGAGGCGTGCCCGCGAGGCGTGCCCGCGGGGCGCTCAGCGCGGCAGGCGCCCTTCGTGAAGGATGCCGTCGGGGTCGGCGCTCGCGCGCACGGCACGCAGCCGATCGATGTCGGCCGACGTGCCGCAGCGCTCGAGCGTCTGACCCGGAGCGAGGAACGTGGGGATCGTGCGGTCGGCGGCCGCGGGGGCGAGGAGGGCGAGCAGGCCCGCGATGCTCGCGTCGCCCGGTTCGGCCGGGGCTCCGGGGAAGACCGGGACGAGGGCATGCAGCAGCCATCCGGCCGAGGCGAGTGAGGAGAACCCGGCACGACGCGGCGAGTCGAGCGCTCCGCCGAGCATCCTCAGGTCGATCCCGACGATCGGCCACTGCTCGGGCGCCTGCCGGAAGTCGACGAGAGCCGAGATCGTCGCGTCGTCGAGCTGCGCCAGAGCGAGCGCGGCCCCACGCCCCGGGGTCGGATCGGTCGGTTCGCCCGACGCTGCCGCGAGGGTTGCGGGCGACGTCGGGCCGACGAGCTCGCGCTGCACGGCCGCCGCACCGCGCAGGGCGTCGAGGAAGGCGTCGGCCGGGCCGTCCGAGGACAGCGCCTGCACGGAGAGGAAGCTGCGACCCCGGATCTCCTCGGGGAGCATCGGCGCGTCCGGCATGCGCATCGAGTTCGTGAAGACGTTCAGCGTCGCCGGCGCGTGCTCGGCGAAGTCGCGCACGGCGCGTATGACCGCGGCGGAGTCGGCCGCGTCGAACGTCAGGGCGGCCCCCCACTGCGCGGGTGCGCGGACCAGGTCGATCTCGAGCGCCGTGACGATGCCCGCGATCCCGCCGGCGCCGCGCAGAGCCCACATCGTCTCGGGATCGCTGACGTCGTCGACCCGCTCGTGCGTGCCGTCCGTACGCAGGACCCAGGCCGCACGCAGGTTGTCGGACCCGAGTCCCGCCGTCCGGCTGAACCAGGAGTGCCCGCCGCCGACCGTGTAGCCCGCGACGGAGACGACGGGGCTGGTGCCCGCAGGCGCCGCCCAGCCGGTGCCCTCGAGCGCTGCGACAACGGCGCCCCAGCGCACCCCGCTGCCCACCACGACGACGCCGGCGTCGAGATCGACGTCGAGCCGGTCGAATGCGGCCGTGCGCACGATCAGGGCGCCGGCCAGGTCGCCTGAGGCGCCGTGGCCGCTGGGCTGCACGGCGATCGGGGTGCCGGCGTCGCGCGCGGCGGCGAGGAGCCGCCGCAGGTCGTCGAGCCCGGCGGGCGTCGCGACGGCGGCGGGCGTCTGATCGATCGCGAGGTTCCAGGGGCGGCGTGCCGCATCGAACCCGTCGTCCCCGGAGAGCAGGACGGGGCCGTCGAAGGTGCCGCTGAGGGCGTGGAGCGCAGAGGGAAGGGGCATGCCGTCACCCTACGATGCCGCACCGACATCGCAGGGGCGTCATGCCCCTTCCCTCCCCTCGGCTACTCGCCCGCGAGACCGCCGAGCAGGTGACCGAAGGAGCGGCCCTCACCGAGATAGCTGCCCGGATCGAACGGATCCTTGTCCGCGGCCGGCTCGCGCCGCGCCATCGCCGCGGCGAGCTCCCGCGCGCCGCGCTCGATGCGCGTGCTGAGCGGGGCGACGTCGTCGGCCTTCGCGCCCCAGTCGCTGGATGCGGCGAACACGCCCGTCGAGACCGGCTCCGCGTGCAGGTACGTGAACAGCGGGCGGATCGCGTAGTCGATCGCGAGCGAGTGCCGCGCCGTCCCGGCGTTCGCGCCGATCAGCACGGGCTTGCCCGTCAGGGCGTCCGGGTCGAGCACGTCGATGAACGACTTGAACAGCCCCGAGTAGCTCGTCGAGAAGATGGGCGTGACCACGATGAGGCCGTCGGCCGAGACCACCGTGTTGATCGCCGAGTCCAGCGCCGGCGGCGCGAATCCGGTGAGCAGGTTGTTGGTGATGTCGTGCGCGAGGTCGCGCAGCTCGATGACGTCCACGCTCACCTCGGATCCGAGCTCGGTGAGCCGGTTCGCGGTCTCGGCCGCGAGCCGATCCGCGAGCATCCGCGTGGAGGACGGGTTGCTGAGTCCGGCGGAGATCACCGCGATGCGACGCGCGCCCATCTCAGTTCGCCCCCTTCGTGGCCGCAGCGCCGAACGCCGCACCGGCCTGCGTCTCTCGACGGGCCGGGACCGCGCCGCCGTCCTGGTAGGGCGAGCCGGCCGTCAGGTTGTCGCCGCGGTTCGCACCGGGACGCGCTTCACGCGCCGGTCCGTCGCCGTAGACCGCCTTCACGCGGGCGGCGTGGGTGGGCGCGTCGGGGACGGACGCCGGACGGTTCTGGGCGAGCTCCTTGCGCAGCACCGGCACGACCTCGCCACCGAGGATGTCGAGCTGTTCGAGCACGACCTTGAGCGGCAGTCCGGCGTGGTCCATGAGGAAGAGCTGGCGCTGGTAGTCGCCGTAGTGGTCGCGCATGGCGGCGTAGCGGTCGATCACCTGCTGGGGCGAGCCCACGGTGAGGGGCGTCATCTCGGTGAAGTCCTCCATGGAGGGACCGTGACCGTAGACCGGCGCGTTGTCGAAGTAGGGGCGGAACTCGTCCACCGCATCCTGCGAGTTCGCGCGCATGAACACCTGGCCGCCGAGGCCGACGATCGCCTGCTCGGGGGTGCCGTGGCCGTAGTGCGCGAAGCGCTGCCGGTACAGCTCGATGAGGCGCTGGTAGTGCTCCTTGGGCCAGAAGATGTTGTTCGCGAAGAAGCCGTCGCCGTAGTAGGCGGCCTGCTCGGCGATCTCGGGCGTGCGGATCGAGCCGTGCCAGACGAAGGGGGCCACGCCGTCGAGGGGGCGCGGAGTGGAGGTGAAGCCCTGCAGCGAGGTGCGGAACTTGCCCTCCCAGTCCACGACGTCATTGGTCCACAGCTCGTGCAGCAGCGCGTAGTTCTCGATCGCGAGCGGCAGGCCCTGCCGGATGTCCTTGCCGAACCACGGGTACACCGGTCCGGTGTTGCCGCGGCCCATCATGAGGTCCATGCGGCCGCCGGAGACGTGCTGCAGCATCGCGTAGTCCTCGGCGATCTTCACCGGGTCGTTCGTGGTGATCAGCGTCGTGGACGTGGAGACGATCAGCCGCTCGGTCTGCGCGGCGAGGGCGGCGAGGAAGGTCGTCGGGCTCGACGACCAGAACGGCGGATTGTGGTGCTCGCCGATCGCGAAGACGTCGAGGCCGACCTCTTCGGCGTGCTTGGCGATCGTGAGGGTGTTCTGGATCCGCTCGCGCTCGCTGGGGGTCTCCCCCGTGACCGGGTTGCGGGTGATGTCGCTGACCGACATGAGGCCGAACTGCATGCCCGACCAGGTGCTCGACTCGCTCACTGCTGTCTCCTTCAGATTTCTATTCACTTGAATATATCTGGTGAAACGTCTGCCTCTCAGAAGTATTCCCCGGATCCCGGATGCCGGCCAGCGCGGATCCGGGGAGCCTGCGCAGCGTCAGGCGAACAGCCCCGCGCCGACGTAGGAGCCCTTCTCCGCCCCGGGCGGGATCGCCCAGATCCCGGAGCCGATGTGCCGGATGTACTCGCTCATGAGATCCGTCGACAGGCGCTTCTGCAGGGTGACGAACTGCTCGGGCGAACGCTGATAGGAGAGGAAGAAGAGCCCGGCGTCCAGGCGGCCCAGGTCGTTGTTGCCGTCGACGTAGTTGTAGCCGCGGCGCAGGATCCGGATCCCGTCGTTGACCGTCGGATGCGCCAGGCGCACGTGGGAGTGCTCGTCGATCGCCGAGCCGGAGAAGACCGGCTCGGTCGTCTCGCCACCACCGGACAGCGGAGCCCCGCTGCCCTTGGCCCGTCCGATGGTGCGGTCCTGCTCGGCCAGGCGCAGCCGATCCCACGTCTCGACGAGCATCGCGATCTTGCGGGCCACCAGGTACGAGCCTCCGGCCATCCACTGCGGCTCGTCCTCCTCCCCCACCCAGACGTGTTCGGCGAGCGCCTTCGCGTCGTCCGCCAGGATGTTCGCGGTGCCGTCCTTGTATCCGAAAAGGTTGCGCGGCGTCTGCTGGTCGGCCGACGTGCGCGACGTGCGCCCGAAGCCGAGCTGGGACCAGCGCAGCCGGGCCCGGCCGAAGGCGATGCGGCTCAGGTTGCGCACCGCGTGCACCGCCACCTGCGGGTCGTCGGCGCACGCCTGGATGCACAGGTCTCCGCCGGTGTAGGCGGCGTCGAGCGCATCCCCGACGAATCCGGGGAGCTCGGCGAGGACGGCCGGGCGCCGGGATGCGATCCCGAACCGGTCGCCCTCGGCGAGGAACAGCGACGGGCCGAGGCCGATCGTGAGGGTGAGCCCCGCGGCGGTCAGCCCCTGCGCCTCCCCGGTGTCGTCCGGAGGCGCCTCGGGAGAGCCGCCCACAGCGCCCGCGGCGCTCACGTCGAGCCCCTTCGTGAGACGCGATGCGGCGTAGCTCCAGTCCTGGAGCAGGGAGATCAGGTCGTCGCGGCTCGCGCGCGGCATCATGTCGAAGCTCGCGAAGTGCAGGTGCTCCTGGACGCGGGTCGTGATGCCGGCCTGATGCGCGCCCTCGAAGGCGTACTCGTCCGCCGCGGGCGTGCCGGCCAGGACGCCGCTGGACGCGATCGCCGCCGCGCCGCCGGCTCCGGCGGCGATCCCGGCCACACCGCTGCCGAGCGCCCAGCCGATGAGGCCGCGGCGGCTGATGCCGGGCCGGTCGCTCTGCTCCGCCGCGCGGGAGTCTCCCGGGGCGGATGCCTCCGGGGCCGACGGGATCTGTTCCTCCGCGGGATCGGGGACGCTCATGTCAGCCGAGGATCGTGCTGGTGAGCTTGGAGAGCGGCTCGGCGAGCGCGTTCAGCAGATCCGTGAGGTCGCGCTTCTGCGTCTCGGTGACCGTCGAGTAGGGCGCGAAGCCGTCCTTCAGCGAGCCGTGGACCGCGAGCTCGGCCTCGAGCGCCGAGAAGCCGCGGTCGATCTGCCCCACGAGCTTCTTGCCCTCCGCACCCTTGCTCTCCGCGAACTCGCGCACCACGGAGAACGCCATCTTGGATCCCTCGACGTTCGCGGCGAAGTCGGAGAGGTCGGTGCCCGACCACCAGTCCTCCTCACCGGTGATCTTGCCGTTGGCCACCTCGTCCAGCAGGGAGATCGCCCCGTTGGAGATCCCCGCGATCCCCTTGGCCTCGAGGTCCTTCACGAACGCGTCCGAGTGCACGTGGTCGAAGAGCTCCTGCAGATCGGCGAGGAGCTTGTCGGCGAACGCCGCACGCTCGGCGGGCGTCGACGGCGCCCAGTCCTGGGTCGCGGGCGTCGTGCCGTCCGAGTTCACGGCACCGGCAGCCGGAGCCCACAGATCCTTCTCGATGCGGTGGAAGCCCGTCCAGTCGATGCCCTCGGCCTTGGCGTCGAGCTCTCGGAAGTCCAGGCGGGGGTCGAGAGTTCCGAGCTGCTCGGCGACCGGCTCGATGCGCTCGTAGTAGGAGCGGACGGTCGCGAACTGCGTCTTCGCAGCCGCATCGTCGCCGTTGCGGTACGCGTCGGTGAACGCCTTCGCCGCCGGGATCAGCTGCCCGACCTGGTCCTTCACGTACGCGGCGTACTGGGTGAGCGCCTTCTGCTTCTGCGCGGCGTCTCCGCCGTTCTCCGCCACCTTCGCCCCGGTCACCGAGAACGCCGCCTTGCCGACGCCGGATCCGATCATGCCGGGCTTGCAGACGGTGAAGTACTTGCCGGGCTGGGCGACCACGGTCAGCGTGCGCGCCGCACCGGGCGCCACGTTCTCGACCTCGCCCACGATCCGCACGCCGTCCTCCGCGAGGAGATAGAACTCGGTGACCTCCTCGCCCTTGTTGCTGACGTCGAACGCGAGGGTGCCGCTGCTCGCGGTGCCCGCCGAGACGGTGCAGGCGTCCGCCGTCGACGACACCGTGAGCCGTCCGGCGGCGGCGACGTCGCTCTTCGCGACGCAGCCGGTGAGGGCGAGACCGAGGACGGTCACCGCGCCGAGCACGGCGATGGGGCGGGAGAGAGTCATGAGGCTCCTTCGGAAGAGACGGTCGTCGGCGCGATGTGCGCAGCCGACGGCTCCGCGGCGACGAGCGCCGGCGCGGACGAGGGGACGGAATCGGAGACGGAGGGGGCGGCGGCGCGCGGGGCGGCGCGGCGCAGGCCGCGCACGAAGAGCGTGCCGACGATCGCCAGGTACAGCACCCAGGCGATCACCTGGATCCAGCTCATCCTCGGCATGAAGCCCACGACGGCCTGGAGCAGCACCGCGAGCGCACTGTCCGGGCGGATCGCCGCCGAGACGTCGAAGGCCCATCCGAACGGGAAGCCCGCCGCGCCCACGAGCACGGCTCCGGCGCCGTCGAGCGGCGCGGCGGAGGTGAAGGGGCCCGGCACGACGCCGGCCTCCTGCAGATCGCTGATCGCGTACGCGAGCACGCCCGCGGCGATGACGACGAGGAAGCCGCCGGTCCAGGTGAAGAAGCGGGAGAGATCCAGCCGCACGGCGCCGCGCGAGAGGAGCCAGCCGGCGAGGACGGCGACGACGAGGCCGAGGGCCGCGCCGAGGATCGCCGAGGGCGCGTCCCCGAACGACTGCACCATCGACCAGAGCAGCAGCGTGGTCTCGACGCCCTCCCGGGCGACCGACACGAAACCGACCAGGATGAGCGCCCACACGGTGCCCGTCTCGAGCGCACGATCCACGCCGCCCTGCAGGGTGGCCTTCATGGTGCGCCCCGCCTTGCGCATCCAGAAGATCATCCAGGTCACCATGGCGACTGTGACGAGCGACAGCGTGCCGCCGATGATCTCCTGTCCCTGGAACGTGAGGGCGTAGGCGCCGAACGTCAGCACCGCGCCGATCCCCAGGGCGAGCAGCACGGCCGCGCCGACGCCGATCCACAGACGCGGCAGCACGTCCTTGCGATCGAGCCGCTTCAGGTAGGCGACGAGGATGCCGACGACGAGCGCGGCTTCGAGGCCTTCACGAAGGCCGATGAGGAAGGTGGCGAACACGGAGGGACTGTTCCTGACGAGTTTCTGAGGTAAGGCATCCCTTACCTCAGAAAACTGTAGCATCCGTCCCGTCGCGCTCCCGCATCCCGAGACGCCTCCCCGGAACACCTCCCGGCGCGGGCCGACGGCGTCCGCGAGTAATCCACGGCAACATTCGCGCCGACGGCGACGAGCCGATCTAGCCTCGCCTCATGGCCGAACTGAACCTTCCGATCCTCGATCTCTCCCAGCTCGACGCCGGCCCCGAGGCCGCGGCGCGTTTCCGCGACGACCTGCGCGCGGCGACGCACGACGTCGGCTTCTTCTACCTCACCGGAACCGGTGTCACCCCCGAGCTCGAGGCACGGCTGCACCAGGCGGCCAAGGACTTCTTCGCCCTGCCCGAGGCCGACAAGCTCGCGATCGAGAACGTGAAGAGCCCGCACTTCCGCGGCTACACCCGGATCGGCGGCGAGCGCACGCAGGGCGCCGTGGACTGGCGCGAACAGATCGACATCGGCTCCGAGCGCGCCGCCGTCGAAGGCGGCCCCGGATACAACCGGCTGATCGGCCCGAACCTCTGGCCCGAGGCGCAGCCCGAGCTGCGCGAGATCGTCGAGGAGTGGCACGAGCACCTCTCCGGCGTCGCCCGCAAGCTCCTCCGGGCCTGGGCGCTCGCCCTGGGCGCGGACGAGGGGTACTTCGAGGAGAACTTCGGCGACCCCTCCACCCTCATCAAGATCGTCCGCTACCCCGGCACGCACGAGCCCGAGCCGCAGCAGGGCGTCGGCGCCCACAAGGATTCCGGCGTGCTCACGCTGCTGTGGGTCGAGCCCGGCAAGGGCGGCCTGCAGGTCGAGCGCGACGGCACCTGGGTCGACGCCCCGCCGGTCGACGGCGCGTTCGTCGTCAACATCGGCGAGCTCCTCGAGTACGCGACCGACGGCTACCTCAAGGCGACGAACCACCGCGTGGTCTCGCCGAAGGCTCCGGACGAGCGGATCTCGATCCCCTTCTTCTTCAACCCTGCGCTCGACGCGCGCCTGCCGCTGATCGAGCTGCCCGCCGAGCTCGCGGCACAGGCACGCGGCGTCACCAAGGACCCGTCGAACCCGATCCACGCCCTGTACGGCGAGAACGCGCTGAAGTCCCGTCTGCGGGCGCACCCCGACGTCGCGGCGATCCATCACGCGGATCTGGTCGGCACTCCGGCCTGAGACCTCCGCGCGCGAGCGGATCCGGGATTCCGCACAGAGCGCTGGCTCCGAGAATGGTATACCATTCCTTTCGGCGCCGGCGCTCTGTCGTGTCCCGCCGAATCCGTCCCGCACCGAGGAGTTCCATGCTGATTCGTGACGTCCGCCCGTGGGGCGGTTCCGCATCCGACGTCGTGATCGAGGACGGCCGCATCGGCGCCGTCCGACCGCACGACCGCACCGTCCCGCTCGGGGCGGGGGATGTGGACGGCCGGGGGCGACTGCTCCTCCCCTCGTTCAGCGATGTGCACGTGCATCTGGACTCCACGCGCCTCGGCCTCCCCTTCCGCGAGCACACGGGTGCACCCGGCGTCTGGGCCATGATGCTGAACGACCGCGCCCATTGGCGCAACACCGACGTTCCGCACGCCGAGATCGTCGCGGGCACCCTGGAGCGCATGATCGCCCGCGGGACCACGCGGGTGCGCTCGTACGCACAGGTCGATGTGGACTGCAAACTGGAGAAGTTCGACTCGGTGATGGCGGCCAAGGAGAAGTTCGCCGGTGCCGCCGACGTGCAGGTGATGACCTTCCCGCAGGCCGGCATCCTGCTCGAGGAGGGAACCGTCGACTACCTGGAGGAGTCGCTCCGGCAGGGCGCGGACGTGATGGGGGGCATCGACCCCTCCCAGCTCGACCGCGACCCGGTCCGGCATCTCGACATCGTGTTCGGTCTGGCCGAGAAGTACCAGGTAGAGGTCGACATCCACCTGCACGAGCCGGGACACCTCGGCGTGTTCAGCACCGAGCTCGTGCTCGAGCGCGTGCGCGCACTCGGCATGCAGGGCAAGGTGACGATGTCGCACGCCTACGAGCTCGGCGGCGTGGACGAGGCGACCAGCCGACGTCTCATCGAGGCGTTCGCCGAGCTGGACATCGCGATGGCGAGCGTCGCGCCGGCGGCCCGCAACCAGCTCCGGCTCGTCGACCTCGTCTCGGCGGGTGTGCGGTTCGGCCTCGGAGAGGACGGCCAGCGCGACTACTGGAGCCCGTACGGCAACGCGGACATGCTGGATCGCACCTGGCAGCTCGCGTTCACGAACAGCTTCCGCCGGGACGAGCACATCGAGATGTGCCTTGCCGTCGCGACGATGGGCGGCGCTGCGATCATGTCCCACGACGTGCCCCGGCTCACCGGCGTGCAGGATCGCCCTGGTACAGCCGTCGGCGACCGGGCGGATCTGCTGATCGTGGACGGAGAGACGCCGACCAGTGCCGTGATGGACCGCGGCACCGACCGCACGGTCCTGCACGATGGACGCGTCGTCGCGGACGGGCTCCGTGTCCTCGCCGGCTGAGCGGGCGCGCGGAGTCGACGAAGGCACGGTTCTCTCCAGCCCCGCGGGCCACCCCACGGCGACGGGCGCGGCGCGTGCGCTCGCGCTCACCGCGGCGCTCCTGGTCGGCGTCAACCTGCGGCCCGCGATCACGTCGGTCTCGACCCTGCTGGACGCGCTCAGCCATACCTACGGCCTGGATCCGCTGCAGCGCGGGATCCTCGGCGCTCTGCCGATCGTCACGTTCGGCCTCGCCGCCCCGCTCGGTCCGCTGCTGGCCCGACGGATCGGCGTGCACCGCGCGCTCGCGACGGCGATGGTGCTGCTGGCCGTCGCGCTCGGCGTGCGGGTGCTCGCCTCGTGGACCCTCCTGCCCGGCACCTGCCTGGCCGGGATCGCGATCATGATCGGGGCGACGCTGCTGCCGCCGTTCCTGAAGTCGCTCGGCGCGAGCGGACTCTGGGTGGGCCTGAGCAGCATGTCGTTCGGCGTGGGCGCCGCGCTCGGTGCGAGCCTGTCCGTTCCGATGTCCCGGCTGTTCGGCGCACCGTCCCCGTCCCTCGCGGCCTGGGCGATCCTGGCCGCCGCGGCGGCCGCAGCCATGTTCGCGGTGTCCCCGATCCCCGCCGCCGCCGCGTCGGCAGGCTCCCGGATGCGCACCCGGATCCCGCCCTCCGCGCGTCCGACCGTCGCGCTCGTCACCGCCGTGTTCGCCCTCCAGGCCCTGCTCTACTTCTCCGTCACCACCTGGCTGCCCCTGCTCCTGGTCTCCCGCGGCGCCGATGCGGCCCATGCCGGGGGCCTGCTCGCCTGGTTCAGCATCATCGGCCTGATCCCCACGCTCGTCGCCCCGGTGCTGGCGCGGCGCCGAGGGATCCTGACCTGGTTCGGCCCCGGTCTGGGGGTGGTGATGATCGTCGGCTTCCTCTGGTTCGCCTTCGACGGCTCGCCCGACGCCGTGATCGTCACGATGCTGGGCATCGTGCAGAGCGCGGCCTTCGGGCTCGGCATGGGCCTCATCGTCAGCCTGGCCGCCGACGCGGCGTCCGCCGCACCGCTGTCGGCGATCGCGCAGGGCGTCGGCTACGCCGTCGCGGGACTGGGATCGTTCGCCCTCGGCGCGCTCCACGACGCCACCGACGGCTGGAGTGCGCCGCTGATCGCGATGGCGGTGATCTCCGCCGCGTTCTCCGTCGCAGTTGCCCTGGTCATCCGCCGGTCCCCGGTGTCGCTCCACTGACGATCGGCAGCACCGCTCGGGGTTCGCGGCACCGGGCAAAGATCGAGGCCCGCCCCACACCGTGGGACGGGCCTCGCAAGAATGTTTCGCGCGATTGTACGCGGCTGCGCTGCTGCTTAGCGGCGGAGCCCCAGACGCTCTGCTTCGATACGCTCCCTCCGGTCGCTCCTCAGCAACCGGGAGGCGTCTGCGTCTTATCGACGCAGACCGAGCCGCTCGATGAGCGAGCGGTAACGCTCGATGTCGACGTCCTGGAGGTAGCCGAGCAGACGACGGCGCTGACCGACGAGCAGGAACAGGCCACGACGCGAGTGGTGGTCGTGCTTGTGCTCCTTGAGGTGCTCGGTGAGGTCCTTGATGCGCTGCGTCAGCATCGCAACCTGCACCTCGGGGGATCCGGTGTCACCGGGGTGCGTCGCGTACTCTTCGATGATCGCCTTCTTGACGTCTGCATCCAGTGCCATAGGTGATCCCCTTCCTCTTTGCTGCGCGGTGCCCGACGCCTGATGCGTGGGCTCTCTTTATCCGCGGCCGATCGAACGGCAACCGCACAAGTCTATCAGCACCGGAAGCCCCCGCGCGCCCGGGCCGGATCCGGGGTCCTCACCGCGCCGATACGCTCGACGAGTGAGTCATCTGATCGACCTGAGCCCCTTCCGGCAGAGCCCGGCATTCGCCCGGATGTGGATCGGATCCACGCTCAGCGGCATCGGCGGTCAGCTCACGGTGGTCACGGTGATGCTGCACGTGTTCGCGCTCACGCACAGCACGTTCGCGGTCTCCATGATCGCGGTGGCCGGGCTCGTGCCCATGATCCTCGCGGGCCTGTACGGCGGAATGCTCGCCGACGCCTTCGACCGCCGCCGGGTGGCCCTGATCGCCGCGGTCGTCACGTTCGCCGCCACCGCCCTGCTCGCGACCCTCACCTGGACCCATGCCGAGACGATCTGGTGGCTGTACGCGCTGAGCATGATCATCGCGGCCGCCAACTCGGTGGGCATGGCCACGCGCACGGCGATCGTCCCCCGGCTGCTCCCCCGCGAGATGCTCGCGCCCGCCTCCGCGCTCAACGGCGTCGCCTTCGGGATGACCGTGATGGCGGGTCCCGCTCTCGCCGGACTCCTCGTGGCGCTGACCGGCTACGGCTGGACCTACACGATCGACGTGATCCTGATGCTGTCGATGTTCCTCGGCCTGTGGACGCTGCCCGCGCTCAAGCCGGAGGGTGAGATCGTGCGTCCGGGACTCGCCTCGCTGGTCGACGGGTGGCGCTTCCTACGGCGCGCCGGGAACATCCGCATGCAGTACGTCCTCGACATCTGCGCGATGACGTTCGGCCAGCCGCTGGCCCTGTTCCCCGCGCTCGGCACGGTGATCCTCGGCGGCGGGGCGGTCACCACCGGCCTGCTGACCGCGGCCGTCGCCGTCGGCACGTTCCTGTGCAGCCTGTTCTCCGGACGCATGGTGCACTACCGCTGGCACGGGCGCGGCATCGCCCGTGCGGTGCAGGCCTACGGCGCGTCGATCGCGGTGTTCGGCGTCGTGCTGGTCTGCGGCGCCCTGCGTCAGGGCGGCTCTGCGGCGACGGCGTCCTCGCCCGACGTGGTGCTGATCGTGCTCGCGTGCATCGCGCTGGCCCTGTCGGGCGCGTCCGACAACGTGAGCTCGATCTACCGCAACACGATGATGCAGGCCGCGGTCCCCGATGCGATGCGCGGGCGCCTGCAGGGCGTCTTCATCATCGTCGTCGCGGGCGGCCCCCGTCTGGGCGCCCTCTATGCCGGCGCGCTCGCCTCGCTCACCGCGCTCTGGTTCCCGCCCCTGCTCGGCGGTCTCCTCGTGATCGCCCTGGTCGCGGTGCTCGTGCGCCTCACCCCGCGCTTCCGCGCCTACGACGCCCTGGATCCGCAGCCCTGACCTCGGAACGAGCCGCGGATCCGGCGCGACGGTCAGCACTGTCCGGCAGGCTGACGGATCGCCACGTTGATGCGGTTCCACACGTTGATCGTGCTGATCGCGAGGATCAGCGCAGAGAGCTGGCGCCTGTCGAAGTGCTCCGACACCTCGTGCCACAGCTCGTCCGGCACCGGGTCGGCGGAGTCGGCGATGCGGGTGAGCGCCTCGGTGAAGGCGAGCGCCGCCCGTTCGGACGCGGTGAACAGCGGCGCTTCGCGCCAGGCGGCCACGCCGAACACCTTCTCGTCGCTCGCGCCGTCCGCGCGCATCTCCTTGGCGTGCTCGATCGTGCACCAGCTGCAGCCGTTGATCTGGCTCGCACGCAGATGCACGAGGTGGAGCAGCGCCTCCGGAAGCTCCGTCGATGCCGCCACGGCGCTGAGCGCGGTGAGCGCGTCGAAGCCGCCTTCGAGCAGGAACGCCGGGTGCGGCATCCGCGCCTTGATCGCGACGGCGGCCGTGGTGTCGATGGTCTGGTCGATGGTCATGTCAGACTCTTCCCGTTCTCGGTGTCATGACCGCGCCGAGCGACGCGGTCACTCTGATGACACGCGGGCCGGAGGAGATGTGACATGACGGATCAGGATTCGCTCGCGCTGCTGTTCGAGCAGCATCGTCCTCGGCTGCGGCGGATCGCCGAGCGCATGCTCGGATCGGCGTCCGAGTCGGATGACGCCGTGCAGGACGTGTGGCTCCGTGCATCGGCGGCCGGCGTCGACGACGTGCAGAACATCGGGGGCTGGCTGACGACCATCACCTCGCGCGCGTGCCTGAACATCCTGCGCGCCCGGGCAGCGCGCGGCGAGATCCCCCTGGACGACGACGGGGGCGACCCGGTCGTGGAGCCGGAGCCGCGCACTCCGGATCCGCTCACGCAGGCGCAGCGGGAGGATGCGATCAGCGCCGCGCTCACCGCCGTGCACGAGCGTCTCTCCCCCGCCGAGCGCGTCGCGTTCGTGCTGCACGACTCGTTCGACGTCCCGTTCGAGCAGATCGCCGAGCTGCTCGAACGCTCCCCCGAAGCGGTGCGACAGCTCGCGAGTCGCGCGCGCAGGCGGATGCGCTCCGCCGACGTCGCCGGAACCAGGCCCGCCCGCGAGCGTCGTCCGGTCGTGGACGCCTTCTTCGCCGCCGCGCGCGCCGGGGACTTCGACCGCCTCGTGGCGCTGCTCTCCCCCGAGGTCGAGCTCCGGATCGACCAGGGGCTGTCGGCGACGTCGCTCGTCCGCGGCAGCGCGTCGGTGGCGAGCCGTGCCCTCATGTTCGCGATCCCCGACGCCGTGCTCGAGCCCGTGCTGATCGACGGGCTCCCGGGCGTCGTGGTCCTGGTCGGCGGGCGGGCGGTGTCGGTCATGGCGTTCGATGTCGACGGCGATCGGATCGCGGCGATCGATGCGTTCGCCGGGCCGGCGCGTGTGGCCGAGCTCACGCTTCCGACCCGCTGACGACGGCGGTCCCGGAAGCGGAGGCGAATGTCCCCGCCCCGGGGCAGAGTGAGGGCATGAGCACCGCCACCCGCACCATCTCGCTGCCCCTCGTGGGGCCGTACGACCTCCGCGAGGTCGCACTCATGGGGTTCGGCCACCGCGACGAGGCGGCCTTCGACGGAGTCATGCGCCTGGCCTTCTGCACCGACGCGCTCGACGCCCAGGTCGGGGTCGAGGTGCGACAGCACGACGGCGCGCTCGCCCTGACCGTGCACGGGGAGGGCGACCCGACCGCGATCGCCGCGCAGGTCGCCCGTGTCGTGTCCGCCGATCACGATGGTGAGGCGTGGGCGGCGGTGTGCGCCGCGGATCCGGTGCTCGCGCGCGTGCACGCGGCCGCACCGGGTTTCCGCCCCTCGAACTTCTACAGCCCCTACGAGGCCGCCGTCTGGGCGGTCCTGTCCGCCCGCCGCGCCCGCAGGCAGGGGATCGCGCTGCGCCAGCGGCTCTCGCAGCAGCACGGAGCGGTCTTCGAGGTCGCCGGCCGCACCGAGGCCGCTCTCCCGCTGCCCGAGCAGCTGCTCGGCGTCGATGCGTTCCCGGGGCTCCCGGCCGACCGGATCCCGCGACTGCATGCGATCGCCCGGGCCGCCCTCGACGGCCGCCTCGACGTGCGACGTCTCGCAGCGATGCCTCCGGCCGACGCGATGCTCGATGTGCAGCAGCTGCCCGGCATCGGCCCCTTCTACAGCGCCCTGATCGTGATCCGCTCCTGCGGTCTCACCGACGTGCTGTCGACCCAGGAGGACCACACGCGCGCCGCCGTCCAGGCCCTCTACGGGCTCGATCACGCTCCCGACGATGCGGAGCTCGCGCGCATCGCGGAGGGCTGGCGTCCGTTCCGCACCTGGGCCGCCGTGTCGCTGCGTGCGGTGGGATCACGGCTCATCGCGCAGAGCGACGCCTGAGACGCGCTGCCTGCAGACATGCGGCACGACGACGAAGGGCGGATGCCGCGCGCTGCGGCATCCGCCCTTCGACGGTCGTCCGGGGCTTACGCCTGGAGCGCGCCCTGCAGGTCGAGCGTGATGGTGACGTCCTTGCCCACGAGCACGCCGCCGGTCTCCAGCGCCGCGTTCCAGGTGAGGCCGAAGTCCTCGCGGTTGATCACGGTCTTCGCCGACGCGCCGGCCTTGTAGTTGCCGTACGGGTCGGCCCCGAAGCCGCCGAAGTCGAGCTCGAAGGTGACCGGCTTGGTGACGCCGTGGATCGTCAGGTCGCCGTCGACGTAGAGCTCGCCGCCCTCGGCGCGCGCACCCGTGGAGACGAAGTCCATCGTCGGGTACTTCTCGACGTCGAAGAAGTCGCCCGAGAGCAGGTGGCCGTCACGACCGGCGTCCCCGGTGCTCAGCGAGGTCACGTCGACGCTCGCCTCGACGCGCGCCTCGAGCGGGTTCTCCGGAGCGACGAGGGTGGCGCTCTTCACGCCGAAGGTGCCGCGCACCTTCGAGATCATCATGTGACGCACGCTGAACGTGACCTCGCTGTGGGCGGGGTCCAGGTTCCAGGTGCCGCTGCGGTAACCGGGGATGTCGATGGTCATGGGTGCTCCTCGTCGGAAGTGTTCGTAGGGGCCGCTCTCGGCGACATGAGAGTCCAACCTACATTCATCTGAATGCATTCCCGGCTCGCAGAACTTTTTCGGAGAGCTGTCGACGACACGACGAAGGCCCCGCCGGACGACGGGGCCTTCGTTCCGATCCGCTCAGCCGACGGCGATGAGATCGATGATGAAGATCAGGGTCTTGCCTCCGAGGAAGTGACCGGATCCGGCGGGTCCGTACGCGAGGTGCGGCGGGATGATCAGCTCACGGCGACCGCCGACCTTCATTCCGGGGATGCCCTCCTGCCAGCCCTGGATCAGGCCGCGCAGCGGGAACTGGATGGTCTCGCCGCGGCCCCACGAGGAGTCGAACTCCTCGCCGGTGTCGTGCTCGACTCCGGCGTAGTGCACGGTCACGGTGTCGCCGGGCTTGGCCTCGTCGCCGGTTCCCTCGATGATGTCGCGGATCACGAGCTCCGTGGGAGCGGGTCCGGTAGGGGCGTCGAACTCGGGCTTGGTGCGCTCAGTCATGCTTCCATCCAACCCGAGCGCGCACAGCGAGGTCAACGCGAGGCACTGCGCCGACGGCGAACACCCGCCGGCTCCGCGGTTTCCCGAAGCGATCCTTGACATCGCCGTACGGCGGGTGCAACCTGTTTTCAGATCAACTCAGCGCCCGGAGGACTTGCAGGCATCGCCGCAGCACCGGGCGCTGAGTCTTGCGATCACCGCATCCGCGCCGCGCACAGAATCCGATGCGGTCCCGTTATATCGGAAGCCACCGGTCGAGTCTCGTCCACCCCTAGATTCATCTCATGCGAGTACTGCGAGCCCCCGCGACCGTCCTCGTCGCGCTTGTCCTCACGTCGTGCGCTGCGGTCACTCCGCCGGCCGCGACGTCGAGCAGCCCGACGACCTCAGCAGTTCCCGCACCCACGCCGTCGTCGACCGCGTCGCCGACGCCGGCGGCGATCGCGACCCTGTCGCTGTCGTTGGGCCATCTGGATGCCGCGGACGCCTCAGGGGCCGTGGCCGGGACCGCACGTCTGGATGATGGAGACGCGGTCGTCCAGCTCCTCTCTCGAACACTCGGCGCGCCGGTGTCCCAGGAGCACCATACGGATCCCTGGGACGTCACGACGACGAAATGGGACGGAGTGATCGTCAGCGTCTACGCCGATTCCGCGAAGGCGAGGATCACGTTCCTTGCCGCCGCGTCCGCCGGCGTCTCCCTGCGCAGCGCCATCGGAGTGTCCGTCGGCATGACCAAGGAGGCGACGATCGCCGCCGGTGCGACCCCCACGGCGTCCTTCACCGACACCTCCGGCGCTGTGCATCAGATCCTCGTCTCGGAATCGACGCAGCAGCCCGGGACGAACTCCCTCGTCACTCCGGGAGACGTCGGCTCCGTCTACGTCGAGCACGAGAGCGTCGATGGCACGGTCACCAGGATCGCCGCCCCAGGGGACGACTTCAGCGACCTCTGAGCGGGCTCACAGCGCCAGCAGGGCGTCTCGCGCGGCGTGCGTGCGGTGCAGCAGCGCCTGCTCGTCCTGCGCGGCCAGCGGATCCCGTCCGGTGATGATGCGCTGACGCACGGACGCCAGCGTCGTCGCGTCCTTGATGAACCCGCGCATGATCGGACGGCGGTCGCCGCGGAGTCCGCTCGCCCACTGCAGGCCCGCACGGCGCCCGGCGGGCGTGGCCAGCATGGACACCTCCTGGGGCGTGAACCACCCCGCGGCCGCATAGTCGCCGAGGCGGGCGTAGGTGAGCCGGGCCTCCTCCTTGCGCAAGAGGATGACCGCGACGATGAAGCCGATGAACAGCGGCACCTGCAGCACGAAGTAGAGCACGAAGAAGTTGCCGATCATCGACGACCCGTTCCACAGGGCGTGCAGGGCCATGGCCCCGAGGAGGCCGACGGCGCCGAAGCCGAGCGCCCGCGCGGCGGAGGCGCCGCGCCGCGCCGCCAGTCCGATCGCGAAGCCGGTCACCGACGTGAACATCGCGTGCGCGAACGGAGACATGAGCCCGCGCAGCACGAACGTGACGGTCAGATCGGGAGCCCCGCCCTCGATCAGGCTGATCGCGAAGTACTGGATGTTCTCGGTGAAGGCGAAGCCCGCGCCCACGAGCGCGCCGTAGACGATGCCGTCGACGGGACCGTCGAAGGTGCGCCGCGCCATCAGGAAGATCAGGAACACGCCCAGGCCCTTGGCCGACTCCTCGACGATCGGCGCCTGGATCACGGCCGCCAGATCGGAGCTCCGCTCCCCGACCAGCAGCGTGAGCAGCAGGTCGACGAGCAGCGCCAGCCCGATCGAGGCGATCGCGCCCCACGCGATCGCGAACGCGACGAGCGACCGGGGCTCGGGCTCCCAGCGGTCGATGAAGAACACGCCGAAGAACACGATCGTGAGCGGCACCAGTGCGAGCACCATGCCGATCATCGACGCCGCGGGGCCGAGCGCCCACACGAAGTACGCGATGAGCCCCAGCAGTACGAAGCCCAGCACGCCGAACGCCCAGACCGAGGCGTGGCGCCCCTTCGCCGAAGGGACCGGCAGCGCAGGCACTGCCTGCACCGGAGCCGGCGGCGTGTATGCGTCGTAGGCGACCGCGCCGTGATGCTCCGGCCGCTGCGCCAGCACGGAGCCGTACACCGGTGAGATCGGCGTCGACGCCGTCTGCGGGTAGCTCTGCGGCTGGACATACTGCGGCTGCTGCGCGTACTGCGGCTGCGCAGAGGACGGTGTCCCGTACGAGGTCGGCTGCGCCGACGGTCGCGAGGCCGGGCGCTGCGCGGCAGGATCGCCGTGTCCTCCAAAGCTCATGCCCAAAGCCTAGAGGCTCGCTCGGGCGGGGTCGCGGATGCGCCCGGTAGCGTGGATGCATGCGGTTCGCTCATCTGCGCCGTCCCGAGTCCGACATTCCCGTCCTCGCCGTCATCGACGGCGACGGCGCGACGCTCGTCTCCGATCTCGTGGATCCGGCCCCTGCCACACTCCAGCAGCTCATCGAGGGCGGCGACGACCTCCTCGCCCGGGTCCGCGAGGCCCACGCCGACGGCGATGCCCCGGTGCACCCCCTCGACGGCTTCGGCTTCAGCGCCGCGGTGCTCGCTCCCCCCGTCGTGCTCGCGGTGGGGCTGAACTATGCGGCGCACTCGAGCGAGCTCGGCCTCAAGACCGACACTGCTCCCACGGTGTTCACGCTGTGGCCCAACTCGCTCACCGGGCACGGGCAGACGACGTCGTGGCCGCGGGCGCTGTCCGAGTCGGTCGACTACGAGGCGGAGCTCGGCGTCATCATCGGCGCACCCGCCAAGGACGTCACGGCCGAGGACGCGCTCGACCATGTCTGGGGCTACACGGTGGTCAACGACATCACCGCGCGCGACATCCAGTTCGCCGAGGCGCAGTGGTCGCGGTGCAAATCCTTCGACGGGTTCTCCCCTACCGGCCCCGTGGTCGTGACGGCCGACGAGATCCCGGATCCGCAGGACCTGCACATCTGGACCGTCGTCGACGGCCACCGGGTGCAGGACGCGTCGACCGGGCAGATGGTGCGACCGGTGTCGACCCTGATCGCGCATCTCTCGCGCTCGCTCACCCTGCGTCCGGGCACGCTCATCTCGACCGGCAGCCCCGGCGGAGCCGGATACTCTCGGGACCCGCAGATCTTCCTCCGCGACCGCTCGACCGTCACGGTCGGCATCGACGGCATCGGCGAACTCACGACGCACTGCCGGATCCTGGACTGACGTCCGCCGCCGCGAGGGTCAGCAGCCGCAGCTGCCGCCCACGCGGAGGTCCGTCGCGAGTCTCACGGTGCGCGGAGGCACTGTTCCGTCGCCGGGATCCGTCAGGAGCAGGTGGGCGGCGATGCGTCCCATCAGCTCCATCGGCTGGCGCACCGTCGTGAGCGTCGGCGTCGAGAGCCGACTCGCCATGATGCCGTCGAAGCCCGTCACGAGCACGTCCTGCGGCACGCGGATCCCCTCGCCGCGGAGCACGTCCATCACGCGCAGCGCGGTCTGGTCGCTGCCGCAGACCAGGGCGGCGGGGAGCGTCCCCGCCGCGACCCGCTCACGCAGCACGGGATAGGCGGGCATCCGCTCGAGGTCGGCGTCGTCGAGGGTCTCGGCGCGGGCGCCGCGGATGTCCTGCACCGCGGTGAGGAAGCCCTCACGCCGCTCGTCCAGATCGTCCTCGCCGATGGCCCCGACCCATCCGAACGTCTCGACGCCGTGCACGTCGTGCAGGTGCTGCACGAGCTTCCGCATGCCGCCGGCGTTGTCCACCGTGACGCGGTGTCCGATGCCCGCGCGCTTGCTCAGCTGCACGACCGGGACCCGTGCGGCCACCGCCTCGATCGCCGCGGCCGTCGAACGTCCCGGGAGGATCGCGAGACCGTCCACCCGCCCTGCCGTGTCGGCAAGGTCGGAGACGCCCACGCCTCCGCTGGAGAGGAGCACCGCCGTGCCGTTGCGCTTGCATTCGAGCACGAACCCGCGCTGCACCTCGTCGACGTACAGCGGGAACGTGCGCGGATCGCTCTCCCGCTCGTCCGCGGCGGCGTCCCAGGTCACCGCGTCGGCGTCGAGGTCGAGCTCGTCCAGGTCGACCCGGGCGCTCCCGTCCGCCGAGGGCGACGCCCCGGGCTCCTGGTCGAGCAGCATGTCGAAGAGATGCAGCCCGAGCACCCCGGTGCGCCCGCGAGCGAGGCTCCGCGCGGATCCGCTCGGCACGTAGCCGATCTCACGCGCGGCCTCGAGGACGAGGCGGCGCGTGTCCTCGCGCACCCGGTCGGGCCGGCGGAACGAGAAGGAGACCGTCGCGATCGACACTCCGGCACGCTGCGCCACGTCGTAGACGGTGGGTCGGCTCGACGCCATGAGCACCTCGCTTTCGGAGCGATTCTACTGAGCGGGCGCTCAGCCGATCGTCAGGCCGGTGCCGCGGCGGAAGACCGGATCCTCGGTGCCGTCCGGCATGTCGGCGAACGCCGCCCGCACCGCGTCCATCGAACGCGGGATGTCGACGGGGAGCACGCCGCGCGGCGGTATCCGCCCGGAGAGCGCCGCGAGCAGGGCGGCATCCGAGGTGCCGAACTCGACGGCGATCGCCGCGGCGAACGGCACGAGCGGCGTGAGGATCGCGGGACGGTCGAGGTTCACGACCACCACCAGCGGGCAGTGCGCGGCGATCCGTCGCAGCCGTGCGACGAGGCCCGGCGGGAACTCGAGGGAGCCCTGATGGAACCAGGCCTCCAGGAAGAGGTCGTCCCGCGGCTCGAACGGCGCGCCGATCCGCACCAGCGCGAGCTCCGCCTCCTCGGGAGCCGCGACGCGGTCCCCGTACCCGGCGAGCGCGTCCGTCGCGACGCCCTCGGCGTAGATCCTCGGACGCCCGCCGCGGAACAGCGGCAGCGTGCGGTCCCGGTTCTGCAGCACGGTGACGGACTCGGCCTGAGCACGCTCCCCCTCGGCGCGGAACTCCGCCGCGCCGACGATGCGCTCGGCCTCGTCCTCGTCCACATACGGGTCGTCGAAGAGCCCGAGCCGGAACTTCACGAGCAGGATGCGCCGCGCGGACCGGTCGATCCGCTCCTCCGCGACCGCCCCCTCGGCGAGGAGCTCCTGCAGGAGCTCGACGCACTCCTCGCCGCCGAACTGATCGACACCGGCGTCCAGCAGCCGCAGCAGCCGCTCCCGCGGCGACAACTCCTCGACGCCCCACGCCCGCGCCGGCAGCACCTGATCCCCGACGTGGTTGTCGTTGATGAGCTCCCAGTCGCTCAGGACGACGCCGTCGTAGCCGAGCTCCTCGCGCAGCAGATCCGTGACGATCTGCCGGCTGTAGCTGAAGCCGACCTCCTCGATCGGCTCCCCGTGGCGCACCAGCCCCACCGGCATCCCGTAGTACGGCATGATCCCCGCCGTGCCGCGACGGATCGCCTCGACGAACGGACGCAGATGCTCCTCGAAGCGCCCGCCGGGGTACACCTGCTCGCGACCGTAGGGGAAGTGCGCGTCCTCGCCGTCCAACTGAGGACCGCCGCCCGGGAAGTGCTTGGTGATGCACGCGACGCTGTCGGGACCGAGCCGCTCCCACTGGAAGCCCTCCAGATACGCGCCGGTCATCTCGGCGACGCGCTCGGCGTCGTACCCGAACGTCTGCGCCTGGCGCCCCCAGCGCGCCTCGGTCGGGAGGTCGACCTGCGGGTGCAGAGCCATCCTGATCCCCACCGCGCGGTACTCCCTGCCCGCGATCTCGGCGAACCTCCGCACCAGGTCGACGTCGTCCAGCGCGGCGAGCCCCAGGGGCTCGGGCCATTGCGAGAACGGGCCGGCGGCGAAGGCGACGCCCGAGTTCTCCACGAAGGCGTGCCGCGGGTCGGTGCTGATGGTCACCGGGATGCCGTGCGGGCTGCGGGCCGCGAGGGCCTGGAGCCGGTTGTTCCACCGCGCGCCCTCCCGTGCGGTGCGCATGCCGTGCACGTTGAAGTGCGTGAGGTGCTTGCCCAGCACGACCACCGAGGTCGGAGACTTCGAGATGGCACCGGGCTCCTCGCGCAGCTCGCCCTCGTCGCCGATCTCGATGACGGTGTGGAACAGGAGCCCCACCTTCTCCTCGATCGACAGGCGGCCGAGCAGGTCCTCGACCCGCTCCTCGGCGCTCAGCCGAGGATCCTCATACGGATCCATCACTCCGTTGCCGTTGAGGTCGCGGAAGCGCACGCCCTCGTCCGTCGTCCGAAACTCATCCCTCATGGATGTCCCTCTCCCTCGTTGCGTCATTTCAGGCCGGTCGTGGCGACGCCCCGGATGAACCACCGCTGCAGGAAGACGAAGAGCAGCAGGATCGGGGCGATCACGAGCACGGAACCTGCCAGCAGCAGCCCGTAGTCGGTGGCGTTCTGGCCCGTCGAGTACAGCGACAGGGCGACCGGCAGCGTGTACATGTCCTCGGTCTGCGCCGCCACGAGCGGCCACAGGAAGTTGTTCCAGGAGCCCAGGAAGGTCAGGATCCCGAGCGTCGCCAGGGGCGGTCCGCACAGCGGCATGACGACCGAGCGGAAGATCCGCCACTCCCCCGCGCCGTCCAGGCGTGCCGCCTCGAGCAGCGCGTCGGGGATCCCCGCCATGAACTGGCGCATCAGGAACACCCCGAGCGGCGCCGTGATGAACGGCAGGATGAGGGCGGGATAGCTGTTGACCAGCCCCAGCTTGGACACCATCACGAACAGCGGCACGAAGGTCACCACGCCCGGCACCATGAGCGTGACCATGACGGCGCCGAACAGGATCCGCTTGCCGGGGAACTCCATCTTCGCGAGCGCATAGCCGACCATCGAGCAGAACACGAGGTTGCCGAGCACCGTCACGAGCGCCACGATCAGGCTGTTGCCGAAGAAGTGCCAGAAGTCGAGAGGGCCGAACCACTGCGCGTAGTTCTCCCCGGTCGGCGCCTGCGGCCACCAGGTCGGCGGCCGGCGCAGGATCTCGCCCTGCGTCTTGACGGATCCGAGCACCATCCAGACGAACGGGACGAGCCAGATCACCAGCCCGACCGTCAGCACGGCGTAGGAGGTCGCCCGGCCGCTCAGCCGGCGGGCGCGGCGGGACCGGATCGGGGCTTCTGTGTGTGCGAGAGCCATGGGTCAGTCCTTCGAACGCAGCAGGCGGAACTGCAGCAGGCTCACGAGCGCGATCACGAGGAACAGCACGTAGCTGGCCGCGGACGCGAGGCCGTACTCGCCGAAGCCGAACTGCTGGTAGGTGTAGAACGCCACGGACAGCGTCGAGTCCAGGGGGCCGCCCTTGGTCATCACGAAGGACTCCTCGAAGAACTGCAGGTATCCCACCGAGATGAGCACGGCCCCAAGGAGGAGCGTCGGACGCAGCAGCGGCAGGGTGACCGAGACGAGCCGCCGCCACGGCGACGCGCCGTCCATGATCGCCGCCTCCGTGACGTCCTCCGGCACGGCCTGGAGCCCGGCGAGGAAGATGACCATGAGCGTGCCGACGTTGCGCCACACCGCCATGAGGATGAGCGACGGCAGGGCGAAGGCGGGATCGTTCAACCAGTTGGGCCCTGCGATGCCGATCGCCGCGAGCGCGGTGTTGAGCAGGCCGTCCGGCTGCAGGATGTAGCGCCAGACGACGGCGACGGCCACGATGCTGGTGACCACGGGCGCGTAGAACCCGACCCGGAAGAACGCCACCAGACGTCCCTGGCCGCTGTTCAGCGCAAGGGCGAGGGCCAACGCGACGATCATCGTGACGGGGATGCCCACCACCACGAACACCCCCGTGACCCCCAGCGAGGTGAGGAATCGCGGATCGCGGAAGAGCGCGACGTACTGCTGCAGGCCGACGGCGTCCACGGCGAACGGCGAGCCGATGTCGCGGGCGGTGAAGTCGGTGAACGACATCGCGAACGAGCCCACGATCGGCACGATCATGAACACGCCGAAGACCAGGACGAACGGCAGGGCGAAGCCCCACGCGATGAGCGCCCGGCGGCGGCGGGCGGCCGCGAACATGCCGCCGCCCGCCCGGTCGTTCCCGCCGCCGGAGCCCGTCCGGGTTCCGGCGGCGGGGAGGACGGTGGACGTCATCTCACTTCAGCCCGATCGTGTCGGCGTCGGACTGCAGCTTCTTGAGCGCGTCGGCGACCGAGGTCCCGCCGCGGCGGATCGATTCGAGCGCCTGGTCGCCCTTGGCCGCCACCTGCACCCAGGAGGTCGTCACGGGCGGAGCCTTCGCCGTCTCCAGCTGGGTGCCGAAGGTCGACAGGCTCGCGTCGGAGGAGACGGACTTCTCCTGCCACGCGGCCTTCGCCGCGGGCAGATCGCCGGTCGCGGCGTAGAAATCGGCCTGCACCTTCGGATCCGCCAGCCAGCGCGCGAGCTTCCACGCCGAGGAGGCGTTCTTGCTGCCGTTGAAGACCACGAGGTTCGCACCGCCGCTGAACGACACCGAGGACTTGTCCGCCGGGAGCACGGCCGTGGCGTACTTGCTCGCGAAGTCCGCACCGCCGACCGAGGCCAGCTGGCCCCGGAGGAACGGCCCCTCCACCACCATCGGCGTCGTGCCGGCGACGAACTCGGACTCGACCGCCCCTGCGGAGGTGTCGGCGTTCGGGTCCGCGAGCTTCTTGTCGAAGAAGCTCTTGTAGTACTCGATCCCCTTGGTCATCTCGGGGGTGTCGAGCGTCCACTTCTTGCCGTCGGTCACCTCGGCACCGGCCGACCACGGCATCCACAGCGCGCCCTGGAAGGAGTCGTTTCCGGCGGGCATGCGGATCCCCCACTTCGCCCCGCCCTGGGACTGCATGTCCGCCGCCATCTTCTGCAGCTCCTCCCAGGAGGCCGGAGCCTTGGTCCAGCCGGACTTCGCGGCGATGTCGGTGCGGTAGTACAGCACGCGGGTGTCGACGTACCAGGGGATGCCCGCGGCCCGGTCGCCGACCTTGGTGGAGCTCACCGCCGCGTCGAAGAATCCCGACGTGTCGATCCCGGCGGGCACGGTGCCGAAGGAGTCCCCGAAATCGGCCATCCAGGTGGTGCCCATCATCGCGATGTCCGGGGTGTTGCCGCCCGCGATGGCGGTCTGGATCTTGTTGTGCGCGGCATCCCAGGGGATCGCGGTCACCGTGACGGTGACGCCCGGGTTCGCCTTCTCGAAGGTCTTGACGAAGTCGGGCAGGGCCTCCCCCTCGGCTCCCATGGCCCACATCGTGATGGTTCCCTTGGCCGGCGCGTCGTCGAGCTGCACCGCCGTGGCGCTGGGGGCGGACGACCCGCCGTCCGCGCGGCCGCACCCCGTGAGCGCGAGGCCGATCGCTGCGAGAGCCGCGATCCCGGCCAGAGCTGTCCTGCTTTTCACGTCTTCCTCCTTGAAGCGTCCATCGACTGGATCTAAGCGCATAGATTCTCGCTCTTCGTCGATCTAAGCGCATAGATCCCGGGAATGCAAGAGCAGGAATGCCGAACGGCCCGCCACTGCAGCGCGTGGCGGACCGTTCGTGCGGTGCGTCGGGTCAGGCCCCGGCGTCGACGTCCTTCGACGGGATCACCGGGATCGCCGCGGTGATCGTCTCCAGACCGGACAGGCGCGCGGGCGACAGCTGCTTGGTGACCTCTTCGCGCGACATCAGCCCCGCCTCGACGACGAGGTCGGCGACGTTGCGGTTGGTCAGCAGGGCCGTCTTGGCGAGCGCCGCGGAGGCCGCGTAGCCGATGAACGGGGTCAGCGCGGTGATGACGCCCACCGAGGAGCCCACCATCGCACCCAGACGGTCGCGGTTGGCGGTGATGCCGTCGACGCAGTTCACCCGCAGGGTCCACATCGCCTGGCGCATCCAGGTGATCGACTGGAAGATCGAGTGGGCGATCACGGGCTCGAACGCGTTCAGCTGCAGCTGACCGGCCTCGGCCGCCATCGTCACCGTCATGTCGGATCCGGCGACGGCGAAGGCCACCTGGTTCACGACCTCCGGGATGACGGGGTTGACCTTGCCCGGCATGATGCTGGACCCCGCCTGCATCGCGGGCAGGTTGATCTCGCCGAGGCCCGCCTGGGGGCCGGAGGAGAGCAGTCGCAGGTCGTTGCAGATCTTGGACAGCTTCATCGCGTTGCGCTTGAGCGACGACGAGAACGACATGAAGGACCCGGTGTCGCTGGTCGCCTCGACGAGGTCGCTGGCCGTGGCGAGGTCCAGACCCGAGATCTCGCGCAGGTGCTTCAGCACGGCGGGCGCGTAGTTCGGGTGCGTGGTGATGCCGGTGCCGATCGCCGTCGCGCCCATGTTGATCTCGTACATGAGCCAGGCGTTCTCGGTCAGACGCGTGTGGTCGTAGCCGAGCGTCGACGCGAAGCCGTGGAACTCCTGGCCGAGGGTCATCGGCACGGCGTCCTGCAGCTGCGTGCGGCCGACCTTCAGAACGTCGTGGAACTCGCGCGCCTTGTTGAGGAACGACACGCGCAGCAGGTCGAGCTCGTCCAGCAGCGAGCGCAGGTTCAGCGAGAGGCCGATCTTGACGGCCGTCGGGTACACGTCGTTCGTGGACTGGCTGCGGTTGGTGTGGTCGATCGGCGAGAGGAACGCGTAGTCGCCCTTCTCGCGGCCGGCCAGCTCGAGCGCGATGTTGGTGATGACCTCGTTCGCGTTCATGTTGGTGGACGTGCCGGCGCCGCCCTGGATGACGCCGACGATGAACTGGTCGTGGAACTCGCCGTTGATCACCTTCTGCGCCGCGGCGTCGATGAGGTCGGCGCGCTCGGCGTCGAGGGCGCCGATCTCCTTGTTCGCCCGGGCGCTGGCCTGCTTGACCATCGCGAGCGCCTCGATCAGCTCGGGGTAGACCGAGATCGGTCGCTTCGTGATCGGGAAGTTCTCGGCGGCGCGGAGCGTATGGATCCCCCAATACGCGTCCGCAGGGATCTCCTTGCTTCCCAGGGAGTCGGTTTCGGTTCGTGTGGTGCGGGTGGCAGGCGCAACGGCGGCCATGGACACATCCTCGTGGGTGATGGCGAACAGGGAAGGGGGATGCGTCCATCCTAGCCGCCCGAGATCACCGCCCCGGCTTGCGCGAGAACGCCTCCAGGCGCTCCTCGGGTGTCAGCCGCTCCATCCTCGCGACCCATTCCGGGCTGAAGGTGTCCACCGGAATCGCCTCGACCACAGGGACCACCGTGTGCGCGATCGTCTCCGGCCGCACGTGGACGAGCTGGAACGACTGCGCGGCGTCCATGCCGTTCACCTGGTCGCCCGGGCTCGCCACGTCCATCGTGTAGCAGGTGGCGCTCGCGACGCTCACCGGGATGCCCGCGAACGTCGCGTGCAGCGAATAGTGCAGGTGTCCGGCGAGGATCCCGCGCACGTCGGATCCGCGCAGGATCTCGGCGAGCTCGTCCTGATGACGCAGCTCCAGGATGTCGAAGAAGGGGATGTGGCTGGGCACGGGCGGGTGGTGCATCGCGAGGAGGGTGCCGTGCGGGGCGGGCTCGCTCAGCTGCTCGGCGAGCCAGGCGCGCTGCTCGGCGTCCACGTCGCCGTGATGCCAGCCGGGGACGGTCGAGTCGAGCGCGATCACGCGCAGGCCCCGGAGATCCCACACCCCGGTCACCGGGTCCTCCGTGGGCGGAGCATCGAGAAGGTGCTCGCGCAGCACGGCGCGCTCGTCGTGGTTGCCCGCGACCCAGATGACCGGAGCGCCGAGGCGCTCCGAGACGGGAGCGACGGCGGCGCGGAGCCGCCGGTACGCGTCGGGCTCGCCGAGGTCGGCGAGATCGCCGGTGACCACGATCGCATCCGGCCGTTCGACCGCGTTCTCGATCGCGGCGAGCGTGCGCGCCAGCGTGCGATCGACGTCGAAGCGCCCGCCGAGAGCTGCGCCTCCCGCGAGGAGATGCGGATCGCTCAGATGCACGAGGGTGTGCGTGGGCGGCGCATAACGGCCGAACTGCACTGTCATGCCCCCAGGCTAGCGGGCGCTCCGGACGCCGGCGTGGAGCGCCCGAGGCGGCTCCTCGGCTCCTCGGCGGGCCCGTGCTACTTCACGACGATGAGCAGGATCCCCGCGGCCACCGCGGCCGTGCAGACGGCGAAGCACGCGTACGCGGCGACGAGCGCGAGCGACTTCTGCGCCTCGCTGAGCGGGCTCTTGCGGGCGGCCTTCGCGGCGGCCTTCGCGGCGCGCTTGGCCTCCTTGTCGCTGATCACCGTGATCGCATCGGTGAACTCGGCCGGGGTGACGACGGGCACGCGGCCGGCGCGCACGAGCATGCGCAGGCCCAGGGCGTAGAACCCGACCACGAGCAGAGTGCCGACGAGAGCGGCCCCGAGCACCTGGAAGAACGCCTCCCAGTGGATCGCCACGGTCATCGTCCCGCCCCCTTCTCGCGAGCCTTCGCCCGTTCGCGCGCCCGCTGCGCCCGCGCCTGACGCGGCGTGAGCGGCGGCTCCTCCGGCACCTCGACCGCGCGCGCGGAGTCGGCGACCTCGCTGAAGGCGTTGTTGGCCGTGACGGCGTTGCGGCGCGAACGCAGGAACAGGCCGATGATCACGGCGAGCGCCAGGATCGCGTCGATGAGCACGCCCCAGCCGCCCCCGATCACCACGATGAGCGCGGCGAGCGCGCCGACGGCGGCGGCCGCCGGAAGCGTGAGCACCCATCCGATCGCGATGCGACCTGCCGTACGCCAGCGCACGGCGGATCCGCGACGGCCGAGGCCGGATCCGATCACGGACCCGGAGGCGACCTGCGTGGTCGAGAGCGCGAAGCCGAGCGCGCTGGAGGCGAGGATCGTGGCGGCCGTGGACGTCTCCGCGGCGAAGCCCTGTGCGGGCTTGACGTCGGTGAGGCCCTTGCCGAGGGTGCGGATGATGCGCCAGCCGCCGAGATACGTGCCGAGGGCGATCGTGCAGGCGCAGGCGATGATGACCCACAGCTGCGGCTCGTGGTGGGCGCCGGACTGCCAGCCGACCGTGATGAGGGCGAGCGTGATGACGCCCATGGTCTTCTGCGCGTCGTTCGTGCCGTGCGCGAGGGCCACCAGCGACGACGTGAAGATCTGACCCCAGCGGAATCCGCTGCGGCCGTCGGGCTTGCCGTCGTACCGGCGCGTGATCAGATACGCGAGCTTCGTGGCGAGGAACGCGATGAGGCCCGCCGTCACCGGTGCGATCAGTGCCGGCAGCACCACCTTGGACAGCACCGCGCCGAAGTCGATGCCGTTCATGCCGATCCCGACGAGCGTGGCGCCGATCAGGCCGCCGAACAGCGCGTGGGACGAGCTGGACGGGAGTCCCAGCAGCCAGGTGAGCATGTTCCAGGTGATCGCGCCGATGAGGCCCGCGAAGATCAGCGCCGGGAAGAGATCCCCGTGGATCTGGTCCTCCCGCACGATCCCGCCGGAGATGGTCTTGGAGACCTCGGTCGACAGGAACGCGCCGACGAGGTTCAGACCCGCCGCCAGCATGACGGCCGTGCGCGGCTTGAGGGCGCCGGTCGCGATCGGGGTCGCCATGGCGTTGGCCGTGTCGTGGAACCCGTTGGTGAAGTCGAAGAAGAGTGCCAGCAGGATCACCAGCACGACGATGAGGGCTGCGGTTTCCACCGTTCGCTTTCGGGAAGTGGAGGGACGTGACGAACGAAGAGTTCACCGGGAGTACAGCATCCGTTAACGGACCGCTCTGCATCCTCCCATCCCGGCCCAGACCGGTCAACTCGGCTAGCGTGGGATGGTGACCTCCGTCTCCGCTTCACCCTCCCCCTCTTCGCTCGTCCCTCCGCGCGCCGCGCGGCGTTCGCTCCTGCGGACCCACCACGGCGACGTGTTCGACGATCCTTACGACTGGCTGCGCGCGAAGGAGGACCCCGAGGTGATCGCTCACCTCGAGGCAGAGAACGCCTACACGGACGCGCGCCTGGCGCACCTCGAGCCGCTGCGCGAGGCGCTGTTCCAGGAGATCAAGGGGCGCGTCCAGGAATCCGACCTCTCGGTGCCCACGCGTCGCGGCGACTGGTGGTACTACGGGCGCACCGCCGAAGGACAGCAGTACGGCCTCCAGTGCCGCGCCGCCGTCTCCTCCCCCGACGACTGGACGCCTCCGGTCCTGGATCCCGCCGTCCCCGTGCAGGGAGAACAGATCCTGCTCGACGGCAACGCCGAGGCGGAGGGGCACGAGTTCTTCGCGATGGGCGCCTTCGACGTCTCGGACGACGCCACCCGGCTGCTGTGGTCGACGGACTTCGAGGGCGACGAGCGCTACACCGTGCACGTGCGCGACCTCGCCACCGGCCGGACGCTCCCGGACGAGATCCCCGGCACGTCCGGAGCGTTCTTCACCCCGGACGGCACGGCCGTGATCTACACGACGGTCGACGACTCCTGGCGCCCGGACACCCTCTGGCTGCACCGGATCGGCACGCCGGTGTCGGCGGACGTGCAGCTGTTCCACGAGCCGGACGAGCGATTCTGGCTCGGCGCGGGGATCACCCGCAGCCGGAAGTACCTCGTGATCGGGGTCGGATCCTCGATCACGAGCGAGGAGCTGCTCGTCGACCTCGACGACCTGACCGCGCCGCCGCGAGTCGTCTGGCCGCGGAGGGAGGGCGTGGAGTACTCCGTGGAGCACGCCGTGGTCGACGGCCGCGACGAGCTGCTGATCCTCCACAACGACGGGGCGCTCGACTTCGAGCTCGTCGCCGTATCCGCGGCCGACCCCCAGGGCGGACCGCGCGTGGTGCTGCCGCACACGCCGGGGCGCCGCCTGCTCGACGTCGACGCGTTCCAGGACGTCACCGTGGTCGCCTACCGCTTCGAGGGCCTGGAGCGCATCGCGCTGATGGATGCCGCCACCGGAGCGCTCGACGAGCTCGGCTTCGACGAGCCGCTGTTCTCCGCCGGCTTCGGGGGCAATCCGGAGTGGTCCTCCCCCTTCCTGCGCCTCGGCTACGGCTCGTTCGTGACCCCCTCCACTGTGTACGACCTGGAGCTGGCGACCCGCACCCTGCACCTGCGCAAGCGTCAGGCCGTGCTCGGGGGCTACGACCCGGCCACCTACGGTCAGCGGCGCGACTGGGCCGTGGCCGACGACGGCACGCGCGTGCCGATCTCGCTGGTGTGGAAGCGCTCCTTCGGAGAGCCCGGTTCCGCTCTCCGGCCCGTGCACCTGTACGGATACGGCTCGTACGAGCACTCGATCGATCCTGGCTTCTCCGTCATGCGCCTGAGCGAGCTCGACCGCGGCGTGGTGTTCGCCGTCGCACACGTGCGCGGCGGCGGCGAGATGGGCCGGCAGTGGTACGAGGACGGCAAGCTCGGCCAGAAGACCAACACGTTCACCGACTTCGTCGCCGCCGCGCGCCACCTCGTCGCCTCCGGCATCACCGAGCCGTCGCGGATGGTGGCCGAGGGCGGCAGCGCCGGCGGCCTGCTCATGGGCGCGGTCGTGAACCTCGCCCCCGAGCTCTTCGGCGGCGTCCTCGCCTCCGTGCCCTTCGTCGACGCCCTGACCACGATCCTGGATCCGTCGCTCCCGCTCACCGTGATCGAGTGGGACGAGTGGGGCGATCCGCTGCACGACGCGGATGTCTACGCCTACATGAAGTCGTACACCCCGTACGAGAACGTGCGCGACGGGGTGGCGTATCCGTCGATCCTCGCGGTCACCTCGCTCAACGACACCCGGGTGCTGTACGTCGAGCCCGCGAAGTGGGTGGCCCGCCTGCGCGACGCCGGCGCCGAGGACGTGCTGCTGAAGTGCGAGATGGTCGCCGGACACGGCGGCGTCAGCGGACGGTACAACTCCTGGCGCGAGCGCGCGTTCGAGCTCGCCTGGATCCTGGACCGGCTGGGCGCCGCCGCCTGACGCGCGGACGCCTCGCCCCCCTCCCCTGCGCCGGCCTGCCGGAATCAGGCGGATCGGCCGGGATCAGGCGGATCCGCGTGTGTTCGCCTGCTCTCGGTCGATCGGCCCCGGCCCAGCAGAACCGGGGCCGATCGGCGTTCAACCGAAGAGGGTCGCCGCCGCGTCGTAGCGGTTGCGGGGCACCGTGTTGAGCTCGCCGAGGGCGTCGGCGAACGGGACCCGCACGATCTCGGTGCCGTGCAGCGCGACCATCTGGCCCCATGCCTCGGCGACGACCGCGTCGGCGGCGTGCATGCCGAGTCGCGTCGCGAGCACCCGGTCGAAGGCGGACGGGGCGCCTCCGCGCTGGATGTGACCGAGGATCGTCGCCCGGGTCTCGATGCCGGTGAGCCGCTCGATCTCCGGGGCGAGCAGATCGCCGATGCCGCCGAGCCGCGGACGGTTGAACGCGTCCAGCCCCTTGTCGCTGTACGCCTCGTCCATGTCCTTGAGCTTGAAGCCCTCGGAGACGACGACGAGCGGAGCGCGCCCGCGATCGTTCGCGCTGGTGACGAGTGCGGCGATCTCCTCGAGCGACATCGGCACCTCGGGGATGCAGATCACGTGCGCCCCGGCCGCCATGCCGGCGTGCAGCGCGATCCAGCCGACGTGGCGGCCCATCACCTCGGCGACCATGCAGCGCCGGTGCGAGTCGCCGGTGGTGCGCAGACGGTCCATGGCCTCGGTGGCGATGTTGACGGCCGTGTCGAATCCGAACGAGTAGTCGGTCGCACGCAGGTCGTTGTCGATGGTCTTGGGAACCCCGACGACGTTGATCCCCTCCTTGTGCAGGCGGTCCGCCGCCGCGAGGGTCCCCTCGCCGCCGATCGCGATGATGCCGTCGATCTTGTGCCCGTACAACGTCTTGGCGATGTTCTCGGCGCCGCCGCGCGGACCCTCGTACGGGTTGGTGCGGCTGGTGCCGAGGATGGTGCCGCCGACCTTGGAGAGTCCCTTGACCTCGTGCCGCGTGAGGGGGAAGAAGTCGCCGTCGACGACGCCGCGCCAGCCGTCGCGGATGCCGACGAACTCGAGGTCGTACGCCTCGGTGCCTTTGAGCACGATGCCGCGGATGACCGCGTTCAGGCCGGGGCAGTCGCCACCGCTGGTCAAGATGCCGATCTTCATGGGTCGTCCTCGGGAGGGAAGGGAAAGGAAGCGCGGCACCGTTGCCTCGTTCGACACTAGTGCCGATCTGCTCCGCGGCGCCATTCGAGCGCGCCGAAAACCCGCATTCTTACGCACTCGCTCGCCGAGTTCTCGGCTTCTTGACGAAGAACGGCGCTTCACCACCCGAAAGCGGGTGAAGAAGCGCCGTTCTTTGCGATCGTTGCGGACTCCGCGTCAGCTGCCGCCCAGCGCCTCGCGGAGGAGGTGCATGAGCGCGGCCAGCTGCACCGACTCGCTGGCGCCTTCCTCGACGGCCTCGCCGTCGAGCGCGCGCGCCGCGAGGCCCTGCTTCTGGTCGATGAGCTCGGCGATCTTCGTGTCGAGCGTGTGCGCGGCGATGATCCGCCACGCCGTCACGGGCTCGTCCTGGCCGATGCGGTGGACGCGGTCGATCGCCTGCGTCTGCTCCGCCGCCGTCCAGCTGAGCTCCGCGAGCACCACGTTGGAGGCGGTCTGCAGGTTCACGCCGACGCCGGCGGCGGTGAGCGAACAGACCGCGATGCCGACCTCCGGGTCGCCGTTGAACGAGTCGATGGCCAGCTGGCGCGCGGGCGTGGACTGGTCGCCGCGGATCGAGACCGCCTTGATCCCCGCCGCCGCGAAGTGCGCCTCGGCCTGATCCATGACGTCGATGTGCTTCGCGAAGAACACCACCTTGCCCACCGAGCGCTGCAGCTGCGCCGCGTAGTCGGCGGCGAGCAGCGCCTTGGCCTGACCGATCTTGCGCACCATGGTGAAGACGTTGTCGCCCCCGGTGCCTGCGGCCTTGGACTCCTCGAGCTCGCCGTGCGCCACGAGACGGACGATGTCCTCGTCGATCTCGCCGTGCGCCAGTCCGCGGTCCCCGCGTGCCTCGATGATGCGCCGGTACTTCGCCGCCATACGAGCACCGAGCTCGGCCTCGGCCTGGCGGATGCTGCGGCCGAACTCGTCGTCCAGCTGCACCGGCAGGTCGGCGATGAGCTTGTCCGGCAGGTCGGCGGCGACGTCCTTCTTCTTGCGCCGCACGATGCCCATCGAGATGACCGCATCCCTGGCCTCGCCGTAGAACGCCTTGTCCGCGGGCGTGAGTCCGGTGGCGTCCAGCTTGTCCGCGAGCTCCGCGGAGGGGCGCTCGCCGTTGGTCCAGCCGAGGAAGCGCCAGATCGCGTCGAAGTCCTCGACGTCGTTGATCAGCGGGGTGCCGGTCAGCGCCATCAGCAGCGGACGTCCGTTCGGAGTCTGCTCCCTGATCCGCGTCGCGAGCGCCAGGACGTTCTGGGACCGCTGCGAGGACAGGTTCTTGATGAAGTGCGCCTCGTCGACGACCATCCCGCGCAGGCCGATCTCGCCGAGCCAGGACAGGTGCCGGTCCAGGATCTCGTAGTTCACGATGAACACATCGGCGAAGGCGTCGACGTCCTGGCCGTCGCCCTGGATGACGGCGGCTCGGCGCTGCGGCGTCCACCGCTCGACCTCGCGCGCCCAGTTCATCTTCACGACGTTCGGTACGACCACGAGCAGCGGGTAGGCGTCGGCGACCGACGCAGCCAGCACCGACTGCGCGGTCTTGCCCAGGCCCGGCTCGTCCGCGAGCAGGAAGGAGCGATGGCCGGCACGCACGGACTCGAGGAACCGGGACTGGTGCACCATCACCTCCAGGCCCTTCGGCGAGATGTGGTCGTACTCGGGCAACGGGGGCAGCTCCATCGAGGCCGTCGCACCGCCGGCGCCCGTCTCGAACGCCTTGTACAGCGGGCCCATCAGCTCCCAGCCGTCCAGACGACGACGCGGGGTCACGGCAGGACGCGGCGTCAGGTCGGGCGCGAGGAACGGGTTCGCGAGCATCCGCGACTCCACCGACGGCGGGGTCACCTGGCGCTCGGCGAGCGCGGCGGGCACGACGGGCGCCTGCTGCACCCGGATCACGTCGGCGATCACCAGCTCCTCGGGGGCGAGCTCCGCGCCCGACTCGAGCAGCCAGTCCCGCCGCATGCGCTTCGCGACGGGGCTCGTGGCCTGATCGGCCTCGAGCAGCTGAATGAGCGAGGTGTCGCGCGCAGCGGTCTTCGCGAGGATCGTCGCGACGCCGTCCAGCCGCTTGAGCTGCTCGGCGCGGGCGCTGTCGCCGAGCTCCGTGTCGCCCTTGACCCTGGCGCGCTCTTCGCGCACCAGGAACGCGATCACCTGGAACTTGACACGGTTCGTGGGCCCGAGCTTCCCGTGCTGGGCCTTGGCCTCGATCTCGCGCACCTTGCGCGCGAGGATCGGGATCAGCGGCGCGTCTTCGTCTCGGCGCGACGTCTTCTTCCGCCGGGTGGCGGTCGCCGTGGTCGGCATGCTCCTCCTGAGCGTGGATGCCGTCCCACACGGACGGCGGCTGGTCCGAACGATGACCGTCCGGATGGACGGTGCCTCCGGGCGATGCGATGTCCGCGGACGGCGACTGTCGGTCGGCAGTACGCGGACCGCGCGGACGGCGAACCCCGTAGGCGTGCATCGCGCACGTCGAACACAACGGGTTCGCGGTAAGTTTACGCCACTCGTGCGGTCACGCGGTCATGACGCGGGCGAGTCCGCGACCTCTGCTCCCCCGGCCGCCGGAACACCGGCCGGCTGCGGGACGCCGAGCAGGCTGCGCGCCTGCGCCACATCCGAGGCGATTCCCTCGACGAGCGCGTCCATGCTGTCGAACGCCGTCATGCCGCGCAGCCGGTGCGTGAACTCCACGGTCACGTCGTGTCCGTACAGGTCCAGGCCCGGACTGTCGATCGCGTGCGCCTCCACCTGGCGTTCCGGGACGTCGTCGAAGGTCGGGTTCGTCCCGACGGAGATCGCGGCGGGATGCGTGACCCCCGTGGTGTGGTCCACCAGTCGTCCGGCGTAGACGCCGTCGGCCGGGACCATCTCGTCCAGCAGCGTGGGCAGGTTGGCCGTGGGGAATCCGAGCTCGCGGCCGCGCTTGAGCCCGTGCACGACCTCTCCGCGCACCGACACGGGCCTGCCGAGCACGGCGCCGGCGAGCGTCACGTCTCCCGCGGCGAGCAGCTCCCGCGCCCAGGACGACGACACCCGCCGATCCGTGCCCTCGAGGAAGACGTCCTCGATCACGTCGACGGTGAAGTCGTGGTCCCGGCCCAGCTCTGACAGCAGGGCGGGCGTTCCGCTGCCGCCGCGGCCGAACCGGAAGTCGCGGCCCACGAGCACGGTGGCGACGTGCAGTGCGTCGACGAGGATCGACGTCGCGAAGTCCTCCGCGGTGCGCGAGGCCAGCTGCTCGTCGAACGTGAGCACCAGCACCGCGTCCAGTCCGCATCCGGAGAGCAGGTCGATCTTGCGCTCGACCGACACCAGGTCGTCGGGGCAGCGATCGGGGCGCAGCACGCTCAGCGGATTGCGGTCGAAGGTGACGGCGACCGTCTTCGCGCCGATCCGCGCGGCATCCTGCTGCGCGCGGCGGAACACGGCGCGGTGTCCGGAGTGCACGCCGTCGAACTTGCCGATCGCCGCGACCGTGCGTCCGAAGTCGGCGGGGATATCGGCCGGATCCCGGAAGACGATCATGCGGTCGGCCCTTCCGGCAGGATCTCCGCGGGCCGCGCCGACGGGCGATGCGCGATCAGCCACCACAGGCCGAACAGTGGCAGCACCAGGGGGATGAAGATGTAGCCCGAGCCGAACTGCGACCACACGGTCGGGTGCTGGAAGAGCGAGGGATGGGTGAGGCTGAGCGTGCCGACCACCAGCACGCCGACCAGCTCGAAGGCGATCGCGACCCAGGCGACGCGGTACCAGCCCGGCCGGCCCGACAGGATCAGGGCCAGGGTCGCCACGATGTAGACCACGGCGGAGAGCGCCGAGAGCGTGTAGGCGAGCGGTGCCTGATCGAAGGCGCGCGCGATCTGGACGAACGAGCGGCCCGTGGCGCCGAGCGCCATCACGGCGTACACGATCACGAGCACGCGCCCGATGCCGCGCATCCGCGGTCGCACCGGTGCGGTGGACGATCCCTCCGGCTGCGGGGAGGAGTCGGAGGGGGTCGAGGATCGCGCGGTGCTCATGGCGTCTCCATTCTACGGAACGGGACGGACACGGCGTCCGCCGAGACCGTTCCGTTCAGCCGCCCATCGGCGTCGTCCAGATCACCTGCATCCGCCAGATCATCACCGCGAGCGACAGCGAGACCACGCCCATGATCACCGTGCTCCAGCGGGACCGCTCAAGCAGCGCCCACGTCGCGCCGCCGATCGGTAGCAGCACGGCCGACACGAGGTACACCCCGTACTCCAGCCCGTCACCGCGCGCGGGGTTGCCTGCGAAGGGCGAGACGATCGCCATGACCACCTGGACGATCAGGAGGAGCTCCACCAGCGCCAGGGATCCCACCGTCCAGTCGTTGGGACGCTTCCCCGCGAAGCCCATGATCAGGCAGAAGAGTCCGGCCGCGACCGCCACCGCGAGCTGCACGACGGTGAACCACAGGATCATGACGCCCCCTCCGGCATGTTCATGGCGCTCTTCAGGTCGTCGCCGCGGCGCTCCACGATACCGATCAGGACGCCGTCCGGATCGATCGCCGCGGCGCGCGGGCCCTCGAGCCGGGAGCGCTGACCCACGAGGCGCTTGCCGTGCCGCAGGTCGACAGCTTCCTGGGCCGTCACGGGGAGCACGGGCAGGATGCGGCCCGCGGCGTCGGCCGACGTGAGCGGCTGCGCGTCGGCGAGATCGACGAGGCCCGTGGCGTCCGCCACGTCGAACGGACCGACGCGGGTACGCCGCAGGGCCGTGAGGTGCGCCCCGACGCCGAGGTCGGCACCGAGATCGCGGGCGAGCGCGCGGATGTAGGTGCCCGAGGAGCAGTCCACGACCACATCGAGATCGCGGGTCCCGGCGTCCCCCGCACGGTCGGCGAGCACGTCGAACCGCGACACGACCACGTCACGGGCGGCGAGGACGACCTCCTCCCCCGCGCGCACCCGGTCGTAGGCGCGGCGTCCGTCGACCTTGATCGCGGAGACGGCGCTGGGCACCTGCGAGATCGCGCCTGTGAGAGCCGCCACGCCGGCCTCGATCCGGTCCCCGGTGATCGCGGCGACCGCGTGCGGGTCGGCGGTGGAGACGATCTCCCCGTCCGCGTCGTCGGTGCCGGTGGTCTGGCCGAGGCGGATCGTGGCGAGGTACGTCTTGTCGGCGCCGACGACGAAGGTCAGCAGCCGGGTCGCGGCCTCGATGCCGACGACGAGCAGCCCTGTGGCCATCGGGTCGAGAGTGCCGGCGTGACCCACCTTCCGCGTGCCGAACGCCCGGCGGGTGCGGGCGACGACGTCGTGACTCGTCATCCCGCCCGGCTTGTCGACGAGCAGGATCCCGCTGGTTGCCATCCTCCCAGCCTAGGGGCGGAACGCCGGGTGCCCGAAACTCAGCCGCAGTACTCCGCCGAGGGCTTGTCCCGAGTCGTCACCGTCACCTGACGCACCGTGCGGGAGTCCGGGTAGAGCGTGAAGTACACAGCGCCCTGAGCGGGATCGCCCGTGCGGATCCACGGACCGTAGCCGCTCGTCCCCTCGGCCGCTCCCGGGTAGGCGGCACGCACCTGCTCCTCGGTCGACCCCACTCCGACCCCGCTGTCCGTCTGCGGGCGCGGCCCCGTCGTCGAGCCGAGCACCGCGATCTCCGAGACCACGGGTTCGGACTCGGACGAGTCCCCCGCCGCGACCAGCTGCAGCTCCGAGTCGCCCCAGAGCGCCGCCCATCGGCAGCTGTCGCGGATCGACCAGCCCGCCAGATCCGGCAGCGCCGACACCTTGTCTCCAAGCCGGACAGCGCCCACGCCGGCGGTCGAGATGATCCAGGTCGACGGCGAGGACGGATCCTCGGCCGGCGCCGACGACGAGGCAGGGGGGCTGGAGACCGGCGGTGTCGACGGCGACACCGCCGGGGACGCAGAAGGCGTCGGAGACGACGAGGTGGTCGCGGTCGGCGCGCACGCCGCCAATCCGATCATGGTCAGCACGGCCACGGCGCCGCACGCGAGCCTACTGGTGGTGGTCATCTCCGGTCTCCCTCTGTGTGGTTGCTCGTCCCCCGTCGCGACGGCGACGCCGTCCGCAGCCATAGGCTAGAGCCATGCCGCCCTCACCGACCCGCGGCGCGCCCGAGCTGATCGCCTGGTATCGCGCGCATGCCCGGGATCTCCCGTGGCGACGGCCCGAGTACCTCGCCCGGTACGGCGCGTGGGGGGTGCTGGTGAGCGAGTTCATGCTCCAGCAGACGCCGGTGACACGGGTGATCCCGCACCTGCAGGCGTGGCTCGCCCGCTGGCCGGACCCTGCGGCCCTCGCGTCGGCGACCGGCGCCGAGGTCCTGCAGCAATGGGCGAACCTCGGCTATCCCCGTCGTGCGCTGTGGCTGCATCGGGCGGCCGTCGCCATCCGCGACCAGCACGACGGCACCACGCCGCGCGATGTGGCGTCGCTGCTCGCGCTGCCCGGCATCGGCGACTACACGGCGCGTGCGGTCGCCGTGTTCGCCTTCGGAGACCGCCATCCCGTGGTCGACACGAACACCCGTCGCGTGATCGCCCGCGCCGTTCACGGCAGGGCGCAGCCCGAGCCGCCTTCGCGCCGAGACCTCGACGACATGCTGGCACTGCTCCCCGACGATCGGGGCGACGCCGCGATCGTGAACGCCGCAGCCATGGAGCTCGGTGCGACGGTGTGCACCGCGCGCACCCCCGACTGCGCGCGCTGTCCCCTCCTCGACAGCTGCGCCTGGCGCGCGGCGGGCTATCCGGAGAGCGAGGACCGGCGGCGCAGGCAGGCGCGCTACGAAGGCTCGGACCGGCAGGCGCGCGGCCGAGTGCTGCGCGCGCTGCGGCACGCCGACGGTCACCGGCTGCCGGCCGCCGAGGTCCTCGCCGACTGGCCGGATCCGGCGCAGCGCGATCGTGCGATCGACTCCCTCATCGCCGACGGCCTCATCGAGGCGGAGGACGGCGAGTTCCTGCTGCCCCGCTGACCCCTCCGCGCCCGGCTCCGGGGAGGCACAGGGACGGTCAGAGGTGCTGTTCGGTGCGGTGCGCGAGCACCGTCAGCTCGTGCCGGGTGCGGACGCCGAGCTTCGCGAAGATCCGACTGCCGTGCACCTCGACCGTCCGCACGGACACGTGCAGCGCCAGTGCGATCTCCCTGTTCGTGCAGCCCTGCGCCATCAGCAGCGCGACCTCCAGCTCGCGGGCGGTGAGGATCGTCTCCCAGGTGGCACGACACACCTCGAGCACGGGTGTCGAGACGTCGTCCCTCGCCCTGCCGGTGCCATGCCGCGGCGCGTCCAACATGCGCAGCCTGCGGTCGACCATGCCTCGCCATGCCTGCGCCCCCGACTCGTCGAAGAGGCTCTGTGCCGCGCGCAGATGCCGCACGGCGCGGCTCCGGTCTCCTCGCACGGCGCACGCCGGACCCAGCAGAGCCTCCAGCCGTGCCCGCTCGAACGGCGAGCGGATCCCCCTGCTCTCCGCTGCGATCTGATCGAGCTCATCGCGCCATCCCGACGTCCGGGTCTTCCGTACACGCTGACGCAGCAGGCGCGCGGCGGTCGCGTCCGGCGGCTCCGGTGCCCGAGGGGCGCCGAACGGCCCGATCTCGTCGAGCCCCGGCAGCGCGAACGGCTCGGGCGGCCCGCACCTGTCCGACCAGAGCCGCATGTGCACGGCGGCCTCGTCGCTGCGGCCCTGCAGGAACGCGCCGAGGGCGCGATCGACGAAACCCGTGCCCTCGCGCACCCACGGCAGGCACACTTCGAGATCGCGCGAGAGCGCCCCGACCCTGCCGTCCACGGCGAGCTCCAGCCGCCGGGACAGCGCCACCGCCAGCCCCGCGAAAGGCAGCGCCACCGGAAGCTCGTCGGCGGCCGCGCGGAGCAGATCCAGCGCGATCCCGATCCTCCCCGCCCAGACGTGCAGCAGCACCTCGGCGACGGCCCTGCGCGCCCGGTGCATCGGCGCCCGTGCCGGCAGCCCGGCGCAGATCTCCTCCGTCTCGAGGGCGTCGGTCTCCGTGAGAGCGTGCAATCCGGCGCGGGGATCCCCGCTCAGCCCGAGGTACAGCGCATGCGCGATGGACGCGGATCCGCCGCCGGCGGTCATCGTCGAGCTCCCGCCCGCCAGCACGTCGCACCAGGCCTGGAGCGCGGATCTCTCTCCGCGGTCGTGCTCCATCCCTGCGCCGACGGCGAGCCACGCCGCACTGCGTCGGTGGTCGCCGCGCTCCGCGCTGAGGAGTGCACCCCGCACAGCCGCCGAGCGGTATCCCTGGCTCGTCGCATCCCCGGGGATCAGGCCGGCGGGTGCGGGAACCACTCCGTGCCGGAGCGTGCGGGCGAGCACGTACGCCGCGGTGGCGTCTCCGCGGTGGGCGCCGTCGATGCGGCGCGCTCCCTCGATCCGCTCCAGGGCGTCCACGACCCAGCCGCCGGAGAGCGCGGCGTGACCGGCGCACAGCAGCGCTGCGGCATGCGCCGGCGTGCCGGATCGTGCGTGCGCCACGGCCTCCTCGGCGTGCGCCCAGGCGCGGGAGAGGGATCCCCTCCTCAGTGCGACGCGGGACTGGGCGACCAGCGGCTCGACGAATCCGGGATCGCCGGAAGCCGAACCGCGGGCGCGATGCCACAGCGCCGCGTCCGGATCTCCTGCGGTCGCGTATGCGGCGGCGAGCAGACGATGCGCACGGAGCCGGACCGACGCGGTCGACGCGGCGAGCACGGCCGTGCGGAGTGCGGCATCGCTGAAGCGGAAGATCCCGCCATGCGCCTCGACGAGCCGGCCGAACCGCGACGACACGATCCTGTCCGCGCTGCCGCCCGTGATCGCATGGAGCACGGACAGCGGACCTCGTCCGCACAGCGCGAGAGCGAGCACCCGGTCGGGATCCAGGTCCGGCGGCAGCAGGCTCCGCGACCGTGCCGCGAGTGAGGGCACGTTCGGCAGCGGGTCGGGCAGGGCGCGCCAGCCGCGCCGGCACTCTGCGCCCAGCGCCGCCAGCACCTCGGCGACGGCGACCGGATCACCCGCGCACGCGGCCGAGACGGCGGCACGCACGTGCGGCGCAGCGACGTCCCCCGGCGAGGGATCGTGACCATCGGCGGGTTCCGCAGCGCGCGTGCCCCGCGGACCGACGTCGGCGACGATCCCCCGTCGTGCGAGGTCGTGCACCGCCGGGCGCGCGCGTGTCGTGCCGTCCATCCCGCCAGCCCCCCGCTGTCGCAGACGCGCACGCCGCCGTGCGCTGTCTTCGGAACGTAGCAATGTCCGTCGCGCGAACCGCTGCTCATGGCGCTCAGTGACGGGGATGTGCCCGGCATTGCGCCATGAGACGACGAAGGCCCCGGGAGCGGTCTCCCAGGGCCTTCGTCGATTCCGGCGTGCCGCATCGCGGCGTCCGGCGGATCACTCCTGCGCAGCGTCCTCCTCGACCCGGTACGGGTCGGCGTCGCCGGCATAGCTGCCGGAGGCTGCGAGCTTCGCGACCTCCTCATCGCGCTCCCGCGCCTGGCGCAGCAGATCGCTGATGTGGTCGGCGTTCTCCGGCAGCGCGTCCGGGATGAACTCGAGCGTCGGGACGAGGCGCACGCCGAGCTGCCGGCCGACCTCCTTGCGCAGGAGGCCCGTCGCCGAGGTCAGCGCCGCACCGGACGCGACGCGCTCCTCCTCCGAGCCGAGCACCGTGTAGAACACGGACGCGTGCTGCAGATCGCCCGTGACGCGCACGTCGGTGATCGTCACGAAGCCGAGACGCGGATCCCGCAGCCCCTTCTCGAGGCGCTCGGCGAGGATGACGCGGATGCGATCCGCAAGTCGTGCCTGTCGTTCTCCGGCCATGTCCCTACCCTCTCACTCTCTCATCCGCCGCTGAGTCACGAACGGAGCAGGATGGCATCCTGTGGCGGCCGTTGGGGCGTCCGCGAAGCGGACCGGGCCCCCATCAGGCCGACACAGGATGCCATCCTGCGTCACCAGGCGCTTACGCGCGCGGCTTCTCCACCATCTCGGTCGTCTCGATCTCGTCGCCGACCTGGATGTCGTTGTACTTGCCGAGGCCGATACCCGCCTCGAAGTCCGTGCGGACCTCGGTGACGTCGTCCTTGAAGCGACGCAGCGACTCGATGGCCAGGCCGTCGGCGATGACCACGCCGTCGCGGATGACGCGCGCCTTGGCGTTGCGCGTGATCGTGCCCGAGCGGACGATGACACCGGCGATGTTGCCGAACTTCGAGGAGCGGAACACCTCGCGGATCTCGGCGACACCCGACTGGACCTCTTCGAACTCCGGCTTGAGCATGCCCTTGAGGGAGTTCTCGATCTCGTCGATCGCGTTGTAGATGACCGAGTAGAAGCGCACGTCCACGCCCTCGCGGGATGCGGCCTCGCGGGCCTTCGTGTCGGGGCGCACGTTGAAGCCCACGATGATCGCGTTGTCGATCGTCGCCAGGTTCACGTCGCTCTCGGTGATCGCACCGACGCCGCGGTGGATGATGCGCAGCTGCACCGAGTCGTCGACCTCGATCTTGAGGAGCGACTCCTCCAGCGCCTCGACGGCACCGGACACGTCGCCCTTGATGATGAGGTTGAGCGTCTCGACCTTGCCCTCTTCCAGAGCGCGGGTGAAGTCCTCGAGCGAGATGCGCTTGCGGGCCTTGGCCAGCTGGGCGTTGCGCTCGACGGCCTCGCGCTTCTCCGCGATCTGACGGGCCATGCGGTCCTCGTCGGTCACGATGAAGACGTCGCCGGCGCGCGGGACGGAGTTCAGACCCTGCACCTGCACCGGGCGGGACGGCGCCGCGGCCTCGACCGCATCGCCGTTCTCGTCGATCATGGCGCGCACGCGGCCGTAGGCCGTGCCCGCGACGATCGCGTCGCCGACGCGCAGCGTTCCGGACTGGATGAGCACCGTCGCGACCGAACCGCGGCCCTTGTCGAGCTTCGCCTCGATGGCGATGCCTCGCGCGGCCTTGTTCGGGTTCGCGGTGAGGTCGAGGCCCGCGTCCGCGGTGAGCAGCACGGCGTCCAGGAGCTCCTGGATGCCGGTGTTGGCACGAGCCGACACGTCGACGAACATGACGTCGCCGCCGTACTCCTCTGCGACCAGGCCGTACTCGGTCAGCTGCTGACGCACCTTGGCGGGGTTCGCCTCGGGCTTGTCGACCTTGTTGACCGCGACCACGATCGGCACACCGGCCGCCTGCGCGTGGTTCAGCGCCTCCACCGTCTGCGGCATGATGCCGTCGTCGGCGGCGACCACGAGGATCGCGATGTCGGTCACCTGCGCACCACGGGCGCGCATGGCGGTGAACGCCTCGTGACCCGGGGTGTCGATGAAGGTGATCGCGCGCTCGATGCCGTCGTGCTCGGTCCAGACCTGGTACGCACCGATGTGCTGCGTGATGCCGCCGGCCTCGCCGTCGATGACGTTGGTCTTGCGGATCGCGTCGAGCAGCCGGGTCTTACCGTGGTCGACGTGGCCCATGACGGTGACCACGGGCGGACGGATCTCGAGGTCGTCCTCGCTCTCCGCCTCCAGCTCGGCCTCGAGGTCGAGACCGAAGCCCTCGAGGAGCTCCTTGTCCTCGTCCTCGGGCGAGACCATCTGCACCTTGTAGCCGAGCTCCTCGCCGAGCACCTCGAAGGTGGCCTCGTCCAGCGACTCCGTCGCCGTGGCCATCTCGCCGAGGTTGAAGAGGATCGTGACGAGCGTTCCGGGCTGGACGGTGTAGCCGTTCAGCGCTTCGAGCTTGTCCGCGAAGTCGGCGATGGAGGCGCCACGACGCAGACGGATCGTCTCGCCGTTGCCCTTGGAGACGTTGACGCCGCCGACGACCGGCGCCGACCGCATCTCGAACTCCTGCCGCTTCGCCCGCCGCGACTTGCGCTGCTTGCTCTTGCCGCCGCCCTTGCCGAACGCGCCGGCCGTACCGCCGCCGGGACCACGGCCACGACCGCCGCCACCGCCGGGACGTCCGGCGAAACCGCCGGCCGGAGCGCCGCCGGGACGCTGGAAGCCGCCGCCCGCGCCGGCGCCCGCACCGGGACGGCCGGGACCGCCGCTGCGCTGCTGGAACGGAGCGCCGGGACGACCGCCGCCCTGGCCGGGACGACCGGGACGCCCTGCACCCTGACCAGGGCGGGGCGCGCCGACGCGCGGCGAACCGGGACGCGGCGCCTGCGGACGCGGGATGTTGCCCGGCGTCGGGCGCTGACCCATGCCCTGCTGCGACGCGAAGGGGTTGTTGCCCGGACGCGGGCCGGCGGGACGCTGGCCCATGCCCTGCGAGGACGCGAACGGGTTGTTGCCGGGGCGCGGGGCACCGGGCTTCGGCGCTGCCGAGCCGCCGGGCTTGGGCGCCGCCGTCTTCTCCGCGGCAGGTGCCGCCGGAGCCGCGGGCGCCGCCGGGGCCGCGGGCTTCTCCGCCGCCGGGGCGGGAGCCGTCTCGACCGGCTTGGCCGGACCCGGCTTCGGGCCGGGGGTCGGCGCCTTGGGGCCGGGCTTGGGTGCGCCGGGGGTCGCCGTGCTCTTCGCAGGCGCCGCCGGAGCAGCCGCCGACGCGGGCGCGCCGGCGGGCTTGTCGGCCTCGATCGCCGCGCGCAGCTTGCGCGCCACGGGAGGCTCGATCGTCGATGAGGGGGACTTCACGAACTCGCCGAGCTCCTTGAGCTTCGCGAGTGCGAACTTGCTGTCGACGCCGAGTTCAGCGGCGATCTCGTGCACGCGTGGTTTACCAGCCACAATTCTCCTGTCAGGGGTCGGTCCGCCCTGACAGGGCAGACCACTAGTCGCGGACGGGTCTCATTTCGAGCCGTTCACTTTGTTTCCATAGCCGTTCAGCCGTTTCTCGAGGGTCTGCATGTTCTCTGCTTCCGGGAATTCCAGCACAGGGGACACACGGAGCGCACGGGCGAAGGCGCGTCGCCGCTGGGCGGTCTCCACGCACTCCGGAGTCGGATGCACCCACGCACCCCGCCCCGGCAGCACGGCCTGCTCGTCGAAGACGAGCTCGCCGTTCCGGATGACCACCCTGATCAGGGAGGCGCGAGATGCACGAGCGCGGCAACCGACACACGTTCGTACAGGTTCCATCTTACACCTCAGATCTGGGGCGTCCTTACGCGACGCTCAGCGGAGACGTCGTCTCGGTCGCTGCGCGCCCTCGCTCCCTCTCGATCAGCGCCGCATCACCGCGGCTACGCCGCATCGATCCCTCACGCGTCGAGGATCGAGTCCGGCTGGATGTCGATCTTGGCGCCCGTGAGCTTGGCGGCGAGGCGCGCGTTCTGCCCCTCCTTGCCGATCGCGAGCGACAGCTGGTAGTCGGGCACGAGGGCACGGACGGCCTTGGTGCCGGCGTCCAGGACGAACGCGCTCGTGACCTTCGCGGGCGACAGGGCGTGCGCCACGAACGTCGCCAGATCCTGGTGGTAGTCGACGATGTCGATCTTCTCCCCCGCCAGCTCCTCGGTGACGGCCCGCACGCGGCGGCCGAGCTCGCCGATGCACGCGCCCTTGGCGTTGATCGAGGGATCGTTCGCCTTCACCGCGATCTTGCTGCGGTGGCCCGCCTCGCGCGCGAGTGCGACGATCTCCACCAGACCGGCGGCGATCTCGGGCACCTCGAGCGCGAAGAGCTTGCGAACGAGCCCCGGGTGCGTGCGGGAGACCGTGATCGCGGGACCCTTGGCGCCCTTCGCGACGGAGGTCACGTAGACGCGGATCCGGGATCCGTGCGTGTACTCCTCGCCGGGCACCTGTTCCTCCGGCGGCAGGATCGCCTCGACGGACCCGAGGTCCACGTGGATCATGCGCGGGTTCGGGCCCTGCTGGATCACGCCGGCGACGATGTCGCCCTCCTTGCCGCGGAACTCGCCGAGCACCGCGTCGTCGGCGATGTCGCGAAGGCGCTGTCCGATGACCTGCTTGGCGGCGAACGCGGCGATCCGGCCGAAGTCGTCCGGCGTGGAGTCCTCCTCGCCGATCACGACGCCCTCCTCGTCGAGGACCGGCACCATGACGGCCACGTGGCCGGTCTTGCGGTCGAGCTCGACGCGGGTGCCCTCGGTGAGCGAGCCCTCGTGGGAGTCGTGCTTGGCGTAGGCGGTCAGGACGGCCTGTTCGATGATCGCGATCAGCTCGTCGAAGGGGATCTCCTTCTCCCGTTCGATCGTGCGCAGCAATCCGAGATCGATATCCATGGCGGCCTCCCTGTTCAGCTCTCGTCGGCGCGCATCCGCACGCACGACATCCGTACAACGATACCCTGGTCCGGCTCCCCTGCGCGATCGACGGCCGCTCGCGCGCGGCTCCAGGAGGACCCGATGACCAACGACGACAGCGCGACCAGCCACGACGTGATCGTCGTCGGCGCCGGCATGTCCGGCGTCGTCGCCGCGCGCCTCCTCGCGGACGCCGGGCTGCGGGTCGTCGTCCTGGAGGCGCGCGACCGCATCGGCGGCCGGATGCACAGCGATCGCTCGGCGGGATTCCCCGTCGATCTCGGCGCCTCCTGGATCCACGGCATCGAGGACTCGCGCCTGGCCGAGCTCGTGCAGGCGCTCGAGATCCCGACGCTCGAGTTCACGGTCGGCAGCTTCCAGGCCGGCGGACGGCCGATCGCGGACTTCGACGGCGAGGGGCGGCGCATGACGGCCGACGCGAGCGCCCGGTGGGTCGCGGACGTCGACGCCGCCGACCGTGCCGTCGCGCAGGAGATCGAGGCGGCCTCCCCCGGCGACACCTACCTCGATGTGACTGAGCGCGCTCTCGACCGGCTCGAGCGCCTCCCCGACGCGATGGATCCGGAGCGCATCGACGAGATCCGCGAGTTCTTCCGCCATCGCGTCGAGGAGCAGTGCGGCGCCTGGATCGGCGACCTCGACGCCCACGGCGTGGACGAGGACGCGATCGACGGCGACGAGGTGATCTTCCCGCGCGGGTACGACGAGCTCCCGGCGCGGATCGCTGCGGGCCTGGAGGTGCGCCTCGCGCACGTCGTCCGGCGCGTCGGACGCGACCCCCGCGGCGTGCGGGTCGAGACGGACCGGGGGACGTTCTCGGCGGCCCAGGCGATCGTGACCGTGCCCCTCGGCGTGCTGAAGGCCGGCACGATCGCCTTCGAGCCGCCGCTGCCCGAGGCGGTCGCGGGACCGCTCGCGCGCCTCGGGATGGGTGTCTTCAACAAGGTGTTCCTGCAGTTCCCCGCACGCTTCTGGGAGGACGGGGTCTACGCCGTCCGGGCCCTCGGCGAGCCCGGGGAGCACTGGCACTCGTGGTACGACGTGTCCGCGATCAGCGGACGGCCGACGCTTCTGACCTTCGCCGCCGGTCCGTTCGGCCGTCGGATCCAGGGCCTGTCCGACGAGGAGATCGCGCGTGACGCGACCGCCGCGCTCCGCGCGCTGTACGGGGACGGGATCCCGGCCCCGAGCGCGCACCGGATCACCCGCTGGGGCGAGGATCCCTACGCGCAGGGCTCCTACTCGTATCTCGCCACCGGGTCCTCGCACCACGACCACGATGCGCTGGCCGGACCGGTGGACGGCGTGCTGCACTTCGCCGGCGAGGCCACCTGGGGCGCCGAGCCCGCGACCGTCGGCGGCGCCTATGCCTCGGGTGCGCGGGCGGCGGAGCGCGTGCTGGGCCGGCCGGCGGATCTCACGGCGTTCGCGGCGGGGATCCGCGCCGTCGCGTCCTGATCCGCAGGGTGTTCGGGCGCGGCGCGCCGCTCAGGCGGACGGAGCGGTTCCCAGCCGGTTGATCGCGCCGATCAGCCGGAACAGGGACCCCACCGCGCGCTGGTCGAGGTGCAGGGTGAGTCGCGGCAGGTCGAGCTGATCCTTGTCCGCGAGCTCGACGGGCAGCGGCCCGCTCCCCTCGATCCGCCCGGAGGAGAGCATGGACCCGAACTGCTCGTTGAGCTGCGCGATCTCGTCGCCCGTGGGCTCGGCGCGCAGGCGCAGCACGAGGACGTCCCCGACCCAGCGCAGCGAGTCGTAGTTGCGCCAGAATCCGGTGATCGCCGCAGTGGCCTCGTCGACCGAGTCGGTGATGCGCACCCGGTCGAAGTCACCCGGCGAGATCACCCCGGTGGGCGCCAGATCCTCCTGCACGAAGCGCTCCAGCCCGTGCCAGAAGCTGCCGCCGGGCTGGTCGAGGAGCACGATCGGCATCGGCTCCGCCTTGCCCGTCTGCTGCAGCGTGAGCAGCTCGAACATCTCGTCGAGCGTGCCGAACCCGCCGGGGAGGCAGATGAAGCCGCGCGACTCCTTCATGAGCATGAGCTTGCGCGTGAAGAAGTACTTCATCGCGACGACGTGCTCCTGCTCCGCGACGATCGTGTTCGCCTTCTCCTCGAACGGCAGCCGGATCGACACTCCCAGCGAGCGGTCGGGCCCCGCGCCCTCCGCCGCGGCCTGCATGATCCCGGGGCCTGCACCGGTGACCACCATCCAGCCTTCCGCCGCGAGCGCGGCCGCGACGTCGCGCGCCTGCCGGTAGAGCGGATCGTCCTGCGCGGTGCGGGCGGAGCCGAACACCGTGACCTTGGGCACGCCACGGAACGGCGCGAACAGCCGGAACGCGTCGCGCATCTCGCTGAGCGCCGCCGAGGCGATCTTCAGGTCGAGGCGGTCGGTGCGGTCCTCGCCCAGCAGCACCGCCGTCTGCAGCATCCGCAGCACGAGGCGCCGGTCGGCGTGCACTCCGGCGTCGTCGAGCACGGCGTTGATCTCGGCGCGCAGGGCCGGCGGGAGCAGTTCTTCGGTCATGGCTCCAGCGTGTCACGCCGTCCGGCCTCCCGAGCGCGACCGCGCCGGGGCGGCCGCCGGCCCGAAGCGCCGCGAACGGTCATGCCCAGGGCATCGGCCGGTCGGTGATGCGCGTGCTGTCGTCGGGAAGGTGCGGAAGCTGCTCGCCGCCGGCGCGGATGCAGAGCCAGCGCAGCTCGCCGGGGCTGTCCGGACGGGCGCGCCAGGTGCGCGGCACGCCCTGGCCGACGCGCACCACCGTGCCGGGGGCGACCTCGACGACGTCGTCTCCGACGCCCATCTGCCCGAGTCCGGCGAGGAACACGTAGAGCTCCTCGATCTGCGCATGCGTGTGCCAGTAGCCGGCCTCCTCGCCGGGCACCAGGGCGTTGGCGGTCATCCCGATGTACTGCATGGTCAGCTCATGGTCGACGACGCGACGGCCGTCGCGCGACCGGGCCTCGTCGAATCCGCCGTGGAACGCCCGCCAGTCGTCCGGGCTTCCGATGTCGGTGATCTCGTAGTCGCTCATGCGTCCTCCTCGTGCGTGCGGTCTGCGGCACCCTGTCCGCCGTGCCAGGTCCGGATCCAGCCCGAGGCGGCCCGCGTGTAGACGATGCGCGTGTGGCGGCGATCCTCCGCCCCCTGCCAGAACTCGACCCGGCTCGGCACGATCCGCCAGAGCACCCAGTCGCCCTCGGCCACTCCGGCGCGCGCGGCGGCCGAGCGTGCGGCGAGATCGGCGGCACTCTCCTCGGCGGAGGCCTCCTGCACCGGACCCCGCACCCGCACCGCGCGCAGGACGGGCTGCCACCAGAAGTTCAGCGCGGCCGCGGGATTCGCCGCGAGCTGGCGTCCCTTCGCCGACGAGCGGGGACCGGCGAAGGCCCAGCCGCGCTCGTCGACGTCCTTCAGGATGAGTGTGCGCGCATCCGGCATTCCGTCGCCGTCCACGGTCGCCAGCGTCGCGGCGTGCGGCTCGGGGACGCCCGCCTCCGCCGCCGTGGTGATCCAGTTCAGGAACAGCGCGAGCGGCTCGTCCGGCACCGACCCCGGGTGCAGTGCGGGGGCGGTCCCGGTGAGCGCCGGACGGGACCTCAGCCAGGCGGCGGGGGTGATGTCCATGCGAGGGGATCCGTCGCGGTCAGCGCGCCGCGAGCCGCTGCAGCGCCTCGGCGATCGTGAGCGTGTCGCGCTCGCCCGTACGGCGGTCCCACAGCTCGACCTGGCCGTCGGCGGCGCCGCGGCCCACGACGAGCACGCGCGGGATGCCCACGAGCTCGGCGTCGCCGAACTTCACGCCCGGGGAGACCTTGGGACGGTCGTCGTACAGCACGTCCAGCCCTGCGGCCTCGAGCTGCGCCGCCGCGTCCTCCGCCACGTCGAAGGCGACCTGGTCGCGGCCCGCGGCGACCACGTGCACGTCGAACGGCGCGACCGAGGCGGGCCAGATCAGGCCCTTCTCATCGTTGTTGAGCTCGGCGATGATCGCGAGGATGCGGGTCACGCCGATGCCGTAGGAGCCCATGGTGACGGTCACGAGCTTGCCGTTCTCGTCGAGCACCTTGAGTCCGAGCGCCTCGGCGTACTTGCGGCCGAGCTGGAAGACGTGGCCGATCTCCATGCCTCGTGCCAGATGCACAGGTCCCGAGCCGTCCGGGGCCGGGTCGCCCTCTCGCACGTTCGCAATCTCGACCACGCCGTCCGCCGAGAAATCGCGGCCGGCGACGACCGAGTGCGCGTGCTTCTGGTCGATGTTCGCGCCGGTGATCCAGCTCGTGCCCTCCCCCACCCGCGGGTCGAGCAGGTAGCGGATCCCGGTGGCCGACTCCTCGCCGAGGATGGCTCCCGTGGGCGACCACGGGCCGATGTATCCCTTCACCAGCAGCGGATTGTTCTCGAAGTCGTCCGCCGTCGCGGGCTCGACCTCGGCCGGGGCGAAAGCCACCTCGGCGCGCTTCTCGTCGACCTCGCGGTCGCCGGGGATGCCGACGACGACGAGCTCGCGGGTGCCGTCGAGATGAGTGAGGGCGAGCACGACGTTCTTGAGGGTGTCGGCGGCCGTGTACTCGCCGTCGAGATGCGCGTTCGCGTGTGCGACCAGGGTCTCGATCGTCGGCGTGTTCGGGGAGTCGAAGATCACCGGCGCCCCGGACTCGTCATAGGGCACGGGCTCCGGCGCCGCCGTCGAGAAGGCCTCGACGTTGGCAGCGTAGCCACCCTCGGACCGCACGAACGTGTCCTCGCCGACGGGCGTCGGGTGCAGGAACTCCTCGCTGCGCGAACCGCCCATGGCGCCCGCGTCGGCCTGCACGATCACGTACTCGAGCCCGAGCCGCTGGAAGATGCGCTCGTAGGCGTCGCGCTGGGCCTGATAGCTGGCGGCGAGCCCCTCGTCGGACGCGTCGAAGGAGTACGCGTCCTTCATCGTGAACTCGCGACCGCGCAGGAGACCGGCACGGGGGCGGGCCTCGTCGCGGTACTTGTCCTGGATCTGGTAGATCGTGAGCGGCAGATCCTTGTACGAGGAGTACAGGTCCTTCACCAGCAGGGTGAAGGCCTCCTCGTGCGTGGGCGCGAGCAGGTAGTCGCCGCCCTTGCGGTCCTGAAGGCGGAACAGCAGGTCGCCGTACTCCTCCCACCGTCCGGTCGCCTCGTATGCCTCCCGCGGCATGAGCGCCGGGAAGTGCACCTCCTGCGCGCCGGCCGCGGCCATCTCCTCGCGGACGATGGTCTCGATCCGCGCCTTCACCCGGAGCCCGAGCGGCAGCCACGCGAAGATGCCGGCCGCCTGCGGTCGGATGTACCCGGCGCGGATCAGGAGCTTGTGGCTCGCGACCTCGGCGCCGGCCGGGTCTTCGCGAAGCGTGCGGAGGAAGAAGTTCGAGAGACGAGTCACCACGGCTCAAGTCTAGTGAGGCGCCCGTCCCGCCCCGTGCGCGTTGCAGGGCGGGACGGGCGCGCAGCGCGGATCAGTTGAGCGCGCGCGTGCCGGGCGGGATGATCCCGCCGGCGTAGATCTCCGACGCGTTGTCCTGCAGGGCGGTGAGCGCCACACGCTGCGGCAGCGGGCCGTAGGAGATGCGGGCCACGCCGAGCGCCTCGTACTCGGTCGAGGTGAGGGCCCCGGGGAGGCCGATCACGCTGACCTTGCCATGGCCGATGCCGTCGACCAGCGCCCGCGTCGTGTCGGCGTCGAGGATGCCCGGCACGAACACGCTGGTCGCGCCCGCCTCGACGAACGCCCTGCCGCGCTCGATCGCGTCGGCGAGGGACTCTGCGACCGGACGCCCGCCGCCGCGCACGAACGCGTCGGTGCGGGCATTGAGCACGAAGGGCACGCCTTCGGTCTCGCCGGCGCGGATCATCGCCGCCACGTTCGCCGCGGCCTCGTCCAGCGGGCGCAGGCGGTCCTCGACGTTCGCGCCGACGACGCCGGCGCCGATCGCCAGGCGCACGGTCTCTCCCGGGTCGCCGTAGCCGTCGTCGAGGTCGGCCGTCACCGGCAGCTCGACGGCCGCCACGATGCGGCCCACCATGTCGAGCATGAGCTCGCGCGGGATCGCGCCGTCGGCATAGCCGAACGACGACGCGATGGAGTGGCCGGCCGTGGCGATGGCCGTGGTCTCGGGCAGTGCGGCGATCGCCTGCGCGGAGACGACGTCCCAGACGTTCACGACACGGAGGATCTCGGGGGCCGCGTAGAGCGCGGCGAGGGTACGGGCCTTGTCGGCAGTGGTGGTCATGGTCAACACGCTAACGCCCGCCCCCGACGCGGAGGGCGGCTTAGGCTGAACCCATGCCTCAGCGCCGATCGCACGTCGCCCCCTCGGCCGCGCAGTCGGAGCTCGCCACGGCGCTGGCGACGTTGCGCACCGAGCTCGACGCCCCGACCGGGTTCCCTCCGGAAGCCCTCGCCGAGGCCGCCGCGGCCTCCCCCGCGACGCCCGACCTCGACCTGCGCGACATCGCCTTCGCGACGCTGGATCCGGCCGGCTCCATGGACCTGGACCAGGCCTTCCAGCTGGAACGGAGCGGATCGGGCTACACCGTGCGATATGCCATCGCCGACGTGCCCTCGTTCGTCGCACCGGGAGGCGCACTCGACGCCGCGGCCCGCCTGCGGGGCGAGACCCTCTACGCCGCGGACGGGACGATCCCGCTGCATCCGCCGATCCTGAGCGAGGATCACGCCTCGCTGCTGCCGGATCAGGATCGCCCCGCGCTCGTGTGGACCTTCGCCCTGGACGCGGAGGGGAGCGTGTCGGACACCCGGCTCGAGCGCGCACTGATCCGCTCGAGGGCCAAGCTCGACTACGTCTCGGTGCAGGCGGATCTCGACGCGGGGCGGGACTCTCCGGCGGCGCTGCTCCCCGAGATCGGGCGGCTGCGGCTCGCGCAGGAGGCGCAGCGCGGAGGGGCGAGCCTGAACCTGCCCGATGACGAGGTGATGCGGCACGACGACGGGACCTATGCGATCGAGCGGCGCACCCCGCTCCCCGTGGAGGACTGGAACGCGCAGCTCTCGCTCATGACCGGGATGGCCGCGGCGCAGCTCATGCTGCAGGCGAGGATCGGGATCCTGCGCACGATGCCGCAGCCCGAGGACGCCGCGTTCGAGACGTTCCGGCACCAGACCGAGGCGCTCGGCGTGCCGTGGACGACCGGACGCTACGGCGACTATCTGCGGACGCTCGACAAGGAGGATCCGCGCACGCTGCCGATCCTGGAGGCGGCGTCCGCGCTGTTCCGCGGGGCCGGGTACGTCGCCTTCGACGGGACGGTCCCCGCCGAGACCACGCAGGCGGCCATCGCCGCCCCCTATGCGCACGCCACCGCGCCCCTCCGGCGGCTCGTGGACCGTTGGTCGCTCACCGTCGCGCTCGCGGTGAGCCGTGGGGAGGAGGTGCCCGCGTGGGTGCGCCAGAGCCTCCCGCTCCTCCCCGACCTGATGCGGGCCTCCGCACAGCGGGCGTCGGCGCTCAGTTCCCGCACGATCGATCTCGTCGAGGCGGCGCTGCTGGCCCCGCGCGTCGGCGAGACGTTCGACGCGGTGGTGATCCGGCGCAACGGCGAACGCGGCACGGTGCAGATCGAGGAGCCGCCCGTGACGGCGTCGGTGGCGCTGCCGCCCGAGGCCGTCGCCGGCACTGCGGTGCGGGTCACGCTGACCGCCGCGGACGTCGCGAAGGGGCAGATCTCCTTTGCCGTCGCCTGAGGACGAGCCCGACGCGCTCGGCACCTGGATCCGGGACGACGCGCACTCCTTGCGCACGCTCGATCCGGACGATGACGACGACTCCGACCTCGAGCCGCTGGCCGACATCGTCGGCGACGCCCGCGTGGTCGCGATCGGCGAATCGATGCACCGCGTGCACGAGTTCTTCGCTCTGCGCCACCGGCTGTTCCGGTTCCTGCACCGGCGCGCCGGATTCACCGCACTCGTGACCGAGAGCGGCATGCCGGAGGGCCGCAGGGTCGACACGTGGATCCGCACCGGGGCCGGAGGGCTCCGTGACACCCTCCGCGAGGGCGTCACCTACGGCTTCGGGGCCTGCCAGGAGATGCTCGACCAGCTGACGTGGATGCGGGCGCGCGCCGCGGCCGGCCACGGCGCGCCGCGCTGGTACGGGATGGACCTCCCCGATTCGTCCGCCAGCGCCCTCCCCGGCGTCCTCACGGCCCTCGACCTGCTCGACGACGTGGATCCGCACTACGCCGCGCACGCGCGAGAGAGCCTGCTCCCCGTGTTCGCGTATCTGCCCGGCGACCGCTCCGGGCTGGCCCAGGCGGCACCGACGATCCAGGCCTATCTCGCCCTGCCCGCCGACCGGCGTGCGGGCATCACGGTCGGCATCGCGGACCTCGCCGCACGTATCCGCGCCCGGCGCCGCGAGGAGATCGCCGCACTCGGCGGCGACGCGGAGAGCCGGGAGCGGGTCGACGCCGCGATCCGGGCCGCGGAGAGCGCCCGGGCGGCGGACGCGTTCCTGCAGGCGATGACCGCGGGCGCCGCCCGCACCTGGCCCGCCGCCAACATCCGCGACGCGTGGATGGCCGACACCGTGGAGTGGATCCTGGAGCGCGAGCCGCGGATCGTGGTGGCGGCGGCGAACGGGCACGTGCAGCGCACCCCGTTCTCCGCTCCCCCGTTCGTGCCGGATCCGATGACGACGATGGGCGGGCACCTCGCCGACCGGCTGGGCACCGATCTCGTGGTCATCGGCACGGCCTTCGGCGGCGGCGAGCAGTGGCTGCACCGTCCGACGGTGGACGACGCCCCGGGCCATTCCCGCCCCTTCATCGCACCGCTCGCCCCGCTCGATCCCTCGAGCCTGGACGCCGTGCTGGAGCGCTCCGGGATCGGCGACGCGCTGCTGGATCTGCGCCGGCCGTCCGCGCGCGCAGCCGTGGCACTCGATGCCACCTCCGGATGGCACAACGGCGACGTCCTGCAGCCCGGCTCGGCCCGCGAGGCCTTCGACGCCGTGGCCTTCGTCCGCCGGGTCTCGCCCTGGCACACCTGGATCGACGAGCGCGGCCTCGACCGGCGCTGAGGCTTCCCCCGCGGGCTCAGAGCTCGCGGAGGTAGCAGAGCATCCGGTAGTCCTTGCCCGGCTCCACGTTGACGAAGCCGTGCCGTTCGTAGAAGCGCCGCGCGTCGACGTCGATCTCGTCGACGTTGATGTGCATCTCCCCGCCGCCGCGGGCGCGCACCTCCTGGATCGCGCGCTGCAGCAGCCGCGTGCCGATGCCCCCGCCGCGCAGGTCGGGGATCACGTAGAGCTCGTCCAGTACCGCGAGCGGTCCGTCGCAGTACACGGTGGGGCGCAGCGTGACCACGGCGTAGGCGATCGGATCGGCGGGGTCGCCGACGAACAGCACGAACGCGGCGGGATCGGCGATCAGGGCACGGAACCGCCGCTCGAGCACCTCGAACGGCGGCGACGGATCCCCGAACTCGTCGCCGAAGTCGATCTGCAGCCGGGCCGCGATCGCCGCCTGATCGACCGTGCCGATCCTGATGTCGATCGATTCGTCACCCGCCACGGCCGTCCCCCGGTTCAGGCGTTCACGCCGGCGAACCCGCAGGAACCGCGGTCGTGGTCATCACCAGCAGCTGCTCCGAGAGCTGCAGCGACACCCGGATCGACGCGAACTCCGCGAGCGAGGAGGCGTGCGTGCCGCCGCACAGGATCGACGCGGTGCCCTCGGGCAGCTCGCAGACCCAGCGTCGGCGGTCGACGATGCTCTCGCCTTCGGCCTCGATGCGGCTCGGCGCGGCGGACGCGATCCACGCCGCGAGCCGCGCGTTCATGCGCTCTTCGCGCTCTGCCAGCGTCCCGGCGAGACCTTCGGTGTCGAACCCGGCCTTGCGCAGGCTCTTGCCGAGGCGGTACTCGTCGACGGCGCCGTCGGGGCCGATGACGCTCGTCTGATTCGCGCGCCCCTCGAAATCAGGGTTGCCGAGGGCGTCGGATCCGGGATCCTTCCGCCACAGATCGGCGACCGCGAAGTCGAGCGCCAGCGACGCGAGGTGGCAGGCGGTGTGTCCGCGGCTGAGGCCGGCGCGGTACGCGGCGTCGACCGCGGCCTCGACCTCCGCACCCGCGGCGAGCGCCGCGGGGACCGTGTCGACCCGGTGGCCGACCGACCACGTCCAGCCCTCCGCGCCGCGCTTGACCGGGATCGCGGCGCCGATCGCGACCTCGCCCTCGTCGCTGACGGCGGCCATGACGGCCTCGGTCACCGCGACCTCGACGTCGGCGACGCGGAGCGTGCCCCGGTCCCCCGGCTGGTCCGGCCAGGTGTGGTCGACGGGGTGGAACGGCGTGCGATCGAGCACGACGACCGCACCGCTGTCGTCCGGGTTCACGCCGACCACGTGGGCGGTCTCGAGGAGGGATCCCGACGGGAAGGTGACGACGGTGGCGCTGGTCACGAGGTGACGACCTGTGCGGTGCCGAGCGGCGCGTTCGGGCCCATCTCGTCGGCGATGCGGTTCGCCTCTTCGATGAGGGTCGCGACGATGTCCTCCTCGGGCACGGTCTTGATGACCTCTCCCTTGACGAAGATCTGGCCCTTGCCGTTGCCGCTGGCGACACCGAGGTCGGCCTCGCGCGCCTCGCCGGGTCCGTTCACGACGCAGCCCATGACCGCCACGCGCAGCGGCACGGTCATGTCCTTGAGCCCCTCGGTGACGTTCTCGGCGAGCGTGTAGACGTCGACCTGCGCGCGTCCGCAGGACGGGCAGGAGACGATCTCGAGCTTGCGCTCGCGCAGGTTCAGCGACTGGAGGATCTGGTGTCCGACCTTGACCTCCTCAGCGGGCGGTGCGGAGAGCGAGACCCGGATCGTGTCGCCGATCCCCTCGCCGAGCAGGATCCCGAACGCGGTGGCCGACTTGATCGTGCCCTGGAACGCGGGGCCCGCCTCGGTGACGCCGAGGTGCAGCGGCCAGTCGCCCCGCTCGGCGAGCAGGCGGTAGGCCTTGACCATCACCACGGGGTCGTTGTGCTTGACCGAGATCTTGAAGTCGTGGAAGTCGTGCTCCTCGAACAGGGACGCCTCCCACACGGCGCTCTCGACGAGCGCCTCGGGGGTGGCCTTGCCGTACTTCTCGAGCAGGCGCCGGTCGAGCGACCCGGCGTTCACGCCGATGCGCAGCGAGACGCCGGCGTCCTTCGCGGCCTTGGCGATCGCGCCGACCTGATCGTCGAACTTGCGGATGTTGCCAGGGTTGACGCGCACTGCGCCGCAGCCCGCGTCGATCGCCTGGAACACGTACTTCGGCTGGAAGTGGATGTCGGCGATGACCGGGATCTGACTCTTCTTCGCGATGATGTGCAGCACGTCGGCGTCGTCCTGGGACGGGACGGCGACCCGCACGATCTCGCAGCCGGACGCGGTGAGCTCGGCGATCTGCTGCAGCGTCCCGTTGATGTCGGTCGTCTTCGTCGTGGTCATCGACTGGACGCTGACCGGGGCGTCGCCGCCGACGAGGACCTTGCCGACCTTGATCTGGCGGCTCTTGCGTCGCGGGGCGAGGACTTCGGGGATCCGGGGCATCCCCAGGTTCACAGCTGGCACGTCAACCAGGTTACCGGTGTGCGGCTGGAAGGGATCCGCGAACAGCCGCAGCCGCGAACGTCACGACGGGCGAGGACACCGCCCCGTTGTGATAGTTTCGGCGCATGTCCGCGAACCGCACCTGGTGGCCCGCCTCCTAGGCGGTGAGTTCGCGTACCACGATCCAGACCGCCTTCCGGGGCGGTCTTGTCGTTTCTGCCGCGTCGGATCCCCCTTGCTCAGGAGCCTCAGATGACCACTGCCGACCGGATCCATGCCCTGCCGACCGAGAGCGCCTTCGTGCTGCTGGCCCGCGAGGGCTCGGACAGCGTCGAGCTGCTGACCGGCGAGATCGTCGACGTCCTCGACCTCGCCGACATCCCGCTGGGGGCGGACGGCGCCCGTCGTGAGGTGTTCGCCCTGGTGCCCTACCGCCAGGTGCGCGAGCGCGGCTTCGAAGCGCAGGACGACGGGGCGCCGCTGCGCTGCCTGCTCGTCGACGAGCATCTGCACCTGCCCGCGGACGAGGTGCGCGCCGCGCTGCCGGCCGAGCCGCTGCCGCTCCACGACGGCGGCTTCGATCTCAGCGACGACGAGTACGCCGCGATCGTCGAGCGCGTGATCGCCGAGGAGATCGGCCGCGGCGAAGGCGCGAACTTCGTGATCCGCCGCGATTACACGGCGCGCATCGACGCCGCGACCCCGGAGACGGAGCGGATCGCGGCGCTGACGTGGTTCCGGGCTCTGCTCGAGCACGAGCGCGGCGCCTACTGGACCTTCGCGGTGGTCACCCCCGGCGTCGTGGCGGTCGGGGCCAGCCCCGAGGCGCACGTCGTCGCGCAGGGCGGCGTCGTGACCATGAACCCGATCTCCGGAACCTTCCGCCACCCGGCCGGCGGCTCCACGACGGCCGCGCTCGGCGAGTTCCTCTCCTCCGCCAAGGAGACCGAAGAGCTGTTCATGGTCGTGGACGAGGAGCTCAAGATGATGAGCGCGGTCTGCTCCGACGGCGGACGGATCACCGGTCCGCACCTGAAGCAGATGTCGCGCCTCACCCACACCGAGTACATGCTCCGCGGCAGCAGCCGCCTCGACCCCCGCGACATCCTCCGCGAGACCATGTTCGCGCCGACGGTCACCGGCTCCCCGATGCAGAACGCGTGCACTGTGATCCGCCGGCACGAGCGCAAGCCGCGCGGCTACTACTCCGGTGTCGCGGCGCTCTTCACCCCGAACGACGCCGGCGGCCACGACCTCGACGCGCCCATCCTCATCCGCACCGTGTACCTCGCCGACGGCCGGCTCAGCGTGCCGGTGGGGGCGACGCTCGTACGGCACTCGGATCCGGCCGGCGAGGTCGGTGAGACCCACGGCAAGGCGGCGGGTGTGCTGGGCGCCATCGGCGCCGTGGCCCGCGACACGGCGGCGGAGTCGCGGGAGGATCCCGACGCGCCGAGCCCCGCGGGCACGCCGGCGGAGGACCCGGGGATCCAGGCCCTGCTCGCGTCCCGCAACGCGCGTCTGGCGGAGTTCTGGATCAATCCGCAGGACGGCGGCGCGCAGTCCACGGCCGCCGCGCCCTTCGCCGGCCGCACCGCGGTCGTGGTCGACGCCGAGGACCGCTTCACGACGATGCTCGCCCACCAGCTGCGCCATCTCGGCCTCGAGGTGCACATCCAGCCGTGGGCGCAGAGCGACGACGCGGAGATCGACGCCGCCGACCTTCTCGTCGCGGGCCCTGGTCCGGGCGACCCCCGCGACGGCTCCTCCGCGCGCATCGCCCGCATGCGGGAGCTCGTGGCGCGACGGCGCGCGAGCGGCCGCCCGCTGCTGGCCGTCTGCCTCAGCCACCAGATCCTCGCGGACTCGCTGGGAATCGAGCTGGCGCCGCTCGCGAGCCCGCACCAGGGGCTGCAGAAGTCGGTGCCCGTGTTCGGCCAGGACGCGTCGATCGGCTTCTACAACACGTTCACGGCCCGCGTCGCCCCCGGCACCACCGCGGTCGGCGTCGCCGAGGTGTCGGCGGATCCGGGATCCGGCGATGTCTACGCGCTGCGCGGACCCGGGTTCGCATCGGTGCAGGGCCACCTGGAGTCGATCCTGTCCCGGGACGGGATGACCACGCTGCAGCGCCTCGTCGGGCACGCACTCGAGGGGCGCTGAGCGCCCTTCCCCCGGGCGCACGAGGAGACGCCGCCGGTCCCGACGGCGCCTCCTCTGCGGCATCGCCTACTTGGTGTTCAGCTTGAAGCTCCCGCTCCAGGCCGCACCGGCATACCGTCCGGCGATCCCGGCCCAGGCCACGGAGACCGGGTAGGTGCCCGGCTTCAGGGTCAGCTTCAGCGCGGTGGAGGCCACCCCGTTCGCGCCGGTCTGGGCGGTCACGGTCTGGCTGCCGATCACGAAGGTCACGGTCTGGTTCGCGATCGGACGGCCGAGCACGTCGGTCACGGTCGCGGACAACGGGATCTTCGCGTTCGGCTTGCTGGACAGCGTGCCCGTGTAGACGATCGCCGAGGCCATCGACGTCACCGTCTGCGACACCGCCGCGGAGCTGCTCGCGACATACCGGGCATCACCCGCGAACGCCGCGGTGATCGGATAGGAGCCGCTCGGGAGCGTCTCCGTCACGGTCGCCGCAGCCGTCCCGGAGCCGTCCGCCGTCGCCGTGGCGAGCTGCGTCGCACCGCCGGCCGTGGTGAAGGCCACCGCCGCGCCGTTGACGGGTCGCCCGAACTCGTCGATCACCGCGCCCCGGTAGGTGACGGGGGCCGAGTAGGTCGCCGTCAGATCGCCCGTGAACGACGTGCTCGTGCTGCGGGCGCGCACCGTGACCGAGACGTCCTTGGCGGTGCAGGCGCCGTGCCTGTCGCACACCGTCACGGTCACCTGCGCGGTTCCCGGATCCGCCCACTGATGCGTCTCCGACGGCCCGCCCGTCACGATGGCCGAGCCGTCGTGGAAGTCCCACGCGTACGTCAGCGTCGACTGCTCGGCGGCGCCCGGATCCGTCGCCTGCGCCTGCAGGGTCAGCGGACGTCCCCATGCGACGGTCGGGTCGGCGGGGGCGACGATCACGGCCGGCGGAAGGTTGTTCACCCCGACGCCGAACGTCGTCGTGCCGGACAGGCCCGTCACGTCGGTCGCGGCGACCATGCCCGAGAACGGACCGGAATCCGCGAACACGTGCGTCGTCGGGCTGCCGTACGCGGTACCCCCGTCGGAGAAGCTCCACACGAACGTGGCCCCTGCGGCGCAGGGTCCTGCGGCGACCGCGCTGAACGGGATCGCGCTGCCCTCGTCCCCGGTGAACGTCGGAGCGGCCGTCACGGTGGGCGGCACGTTGTTCGCCAACGCGCTGCCCAGCGCGTAGGACACGTCGGATGCCGTCTCCGCGAACCCGCTGTCGTTCGTGGCGAGCGTGTCGGTCGCGTCGTACACCGTGATGTTCGGCGCCCCGGGAAGGGTGAACGGCGGGTACGGCACCACGACCGGGATGACCGCCGGTGCCGAGACCTTCACCGTCCAGACCAGCTCGGTGACGGTGTGCACGGTGCCCTGGAGCCCGAGGCCGGACAGCCCGTACATCACCGGAGATCCCACGGGCGTCGTGCACGGCACCGACACCTGATCGGTCACCGGCTGGCCGGTGCCGAGATCCAGAGGGCCGGTCAGACCGTTCAGCGACCTCGTCGCGGCGACCGCGGACACCGAGAACGTCGCCGTCGTGCGCAGCTTGGCCGCGACCTGGGGAGTGAGCGGGCACGCGTTCGCGTCAGGGGTCGAGCCGGGGATGTCGGGGCACGGCGGCGGAACCACGGTCACATCTGCGGACTCCGCGACGCAGGTGGCGGTGTCGCCGTCCGCGCCGAGGCTGCACGGCGTGCTGGCGTTCATGACGGTGGGCGCGAACGCGATGGGGACGGAGCTGCCGCTGACGTCCACCGTCCCGGAGAACCCGACCGTGTGCTCCACGGTGAGCGTGCCGGCACCGGGCTGCCGGGTGACCACCGGGTTCACCGCTCCGCCCTGGCGGACCGTGCTGTCGTCCCATCCGGCGGAGACGACGTCCGACTGCGAGAGCGCCAGGTGGGTGGTGAGGCTCGCGGTGCCGTTCAGGGCACCCGTGACGGTGTAATCGGCGGCGGGCAGATCCATCGCCTGACTGAAGGCGACGGTCTGGTTCTGGCCGACCGGACTCGCGAAGGCGGGAGCCGGTGTGAGGAGCGCGGTGGCGACGGCGATCGCAAGACCTGTGATCACGGCACGCCGCGTCTTTGCGACGGTGTTCATCGGGGGGCCTTTCCTAGAGGGACGGCTGCGGGTGCCCGCAGCGTACGTCCCTAGAGAGTCGGCGCCCGTCCCCCTGATACACGGATCGGGATCCGGATCCGTGCCCGAAGCGGCGTCTCAGCCGATCGTCACCGGCCGGAACAGGTCGGCCACGAGCAGCAGCGCGCCCATCGCGATGAGCAGGCCCGCGACGACGATCGTGAGCGGCACGAGGCGCGTCGCGTCCACCGGCGCCGGCGGCGGACGACGGAACAGCTTCGCCCACGCGCGCTTCAGTCCGTCCCACAGCGCGACCACGATGTGTCCGCCGTCCAGAGGCAGCAGCGGGATCAGGTTGAACACGAAGAGGGCGATGTTCAGCGAGCCCATCAGCCCGAGCAGCACGGCGAAGCGGTTCAGCAGGGGCGCATCGGCCGCGGCGACCTCGCCCGCGATCCGTCCCACGCCGATCACGCTGAGCGGGCCGTTCGGGTCACGAGGGGTTCCGGTGACCAGCGATACCCCGACGTCCCACAGCCGCACGGGCAGGTTGCCGATCAGCTGCACCACCGCGCCGGCGTTGGTCATCGCCTGGTCGAAGCCCGCGTTCGCCGGCTGCTTCACGTATGCGAGCTGCGCGTAGACGCCCGCGTAGCCGACCGTGTGCACGACGGGGTGGCCCTTGTCGTCGACGACGGGCCGGCCGTTGCCGTCCACCTGCTGACGCTGCGCGGCGACCGGGGTCAGCTGCAGCGTGACGTCGGCGCCGTCGCGGGAGACGACGAGCGGGATGGTCTTGCCGGGCGACGCCTGGATGATGGCGCTCGCCTCGGCGAACGTCGACACGGCCGTGCCGTCGACCGAGACGATCCGGTCCCCCGGCTTCACGCCGGCCTCGGCGGCGGGCGCGACCGGATCCGATGACGTGCAGGACGTCTGGGTGGAGCCCGCCGGCAGCACGCACTCGGACAGCGACGCGATCGTGGTGGTGCCCTGCTGCACCCCGATGCCGCTGAGGAGCACCGTGAACACGACGATCGCGAGGACGAGGTTCATGAACGGCCCGCCGAACATCACGACGACGCGCTTCCAGACCGGCAGCAGGTAGAAGACGCGGGTCGCGCGCTCGGGGTCGATGGTCTCGTCGTTGGCCGCCCTGGCGTCCTGGATCAGGCTGCGGAACGCGCCCCGTGACCGGCTCTGCGCCGCGTCCTCCTGCTCCCCGGGCGAGGGCGGGTACATGCCCGACATCGAGATGAAGCCGCCGATCGGAAGCGCCTTGACCCCGTATTCGGTCTCGCCGATCCTCTTCGAGAACAGCCGCGGTCCGAAGCCGATCATGTACTGGCCGACATGCACGCCGAACAGCTTGGCGGGCACCAGGTGCCCGAGCTCGTGCAGGGCGATCGAGACGCCGAGCCCGACCAGCACGAACAGCAGGCCGCCGACGTATAGCAGGATCTCCACCCCGCCACGCTACCGGTGCCGGGCTAGGAAACGGCCGTGCCGCGGCTGTGCGCCCGGCCTGTGCCCGGTCAGGCGGATGCGGCGATCACGCGGTCCGCGGTCGCACGCGCCCAGGCCTCCGCCGCGGCCAGTGTCTCGACCGTGAGCTCCTCGGGCGGATCGTGCGCGTCCACGACGCGCTCGATGGTGTCGACGATCCCCAGGAACGGCAGGCGCCCCTCGTGGAACGCGTCCACCGCCTGCTCGTTGGCGGCGTTGTAGACGGCCGGATAGGTGCGGCCCGCGCGCCCGACCTGCTTGGCCAGCGCCACGGACGGGAAGGCGGCCGTGTCGAGCGGCTCGAACGTCCAGTTCGCCGCCGTCGTCCAGTCGATCGGACGGCCCACGCCCCCGACGCGGTTCGGCCAGTCCAGTCCCAGCGAGATGGGAAGGCGCATGTCGGGCGGCGAGGCCTGCGCGATCGTGGATCCGTCCACGAACTCGACCATGGAGTGCACGATCGACTGCGGATGCACGACGACCTCGATGCGCTCGTAGTCGACGTCGAACAGCAGGTGCGCCTCGATGACCTCGAGCCCCTTGTTCACGAGCGTCGCCGAGTTCGTGGTGACCATGCGCCCCATGTCCCAGGTGGGGTGCGCGAGCGCCTCCGCCGGGGTGACGGCGGCCATCTGCGCGCGGGAGCGCCCGCGGAACGGACCTCCGGACGCGGTGACGACGAGGCGGCGCACCTCCTGCTTGGTGCCCGAGCGCAGCGCCTGGGCCAGCGCCGAGTGCTCCGAGTCGACCGGGACGATCTGCCCCGGTGCGGCGAGCGCGGTGACGAGCGCGCCTCCGACGATCAGCGACTCCTTGTTCGCCAGGGCCAGCGTTCGCCCGGCCTTGAGGGCGGCGAGAGTGGAGCCGAGCCCGATGGATCCGGTGATCGCGTTGAGCACCACGTCCGCCTCGACGTCGCGCACCAGCTGCTCGGCCTCGGCGGAGCCCAGCGCCGTGTCCTCCACGCCGAACTCCTCGGCCTGCTGCGCGAGCAGGTCGGCCTGTGTGCCGGCGGCGAGCCCGACCAGCTCGAAGCGATCGGGGTTGGCCCGGATCACATCGAGGGCCTGGGTGCCGATCGAGCCGGTGGATCCGAGGATGAGGACGCGACGCATGCCCTCAGCCTAGGGTCACTGGGTCGGGGCCGCAGGAACGGTGCCGAGGATGTCGACCACGAACACCAGGGTCGAGTTCGCCGGGATCGAGCCCTGCGCCTGAGCGCCGTAGCCGTCGGCCGGCGGGATCACCGCAAGCACCTGCGAGCCGACCTTCTGGCCCTCGAGCGCCTTCTTGAACCCGGTCACCACTCCCGTGGTCTGGAACTGCGCCGGGGTGCCGCGCTTCCAGCTGGAGTCGAACTCCTTGCCGTCGGCCCAGGTCACTCCGCGGTACTGCACGATGACGTAGTCGCCACTGGCCACCGTCGCTCCGTCGCCCTGCTTCAGGAGGGAGATCTTCGTCTCGGTCGGCGGGTCCGCCTTGGGGATGGTGATCTCCGGCGCGCCGTCCTTGGCGAGCTTCACGGCCGGCATCCCGTCGACCGGAGCGACCGCGGTGCCATCCGCCACCGTGGAGAGCTTCTTCGTGGCCTGGGCGTACACCACGACCGACTTCCCGCCGTCGCCGAACATCTTGCCGGGGATCGCGGCGACGACCGCCGACCCGAGCGGCTGGCACTCCAGCGCGGCGACGAAAAGCGATTGCTGCTGCGGATCCAGCAGTACCGGGATCTGGTCATCGGACCCGCGCGAGCTGGAGTCGAGGACGGCGCTGTCCGCGGCGTTCACGATCCGGTACTGCACGGAGACGAGGTCGCCGGGCTTGACGTCCTTGCCATCGCCCTTCTTCACGACCGTCCGCTCGACCGCCGTGGCCTTGTCGACGTCAGCGGCCGAGGGAACGGTGACCTTCAGATCCTTGCCTTCCCCCTCGAGCGTGACGGCGTCCGACGCCTTGCCCGGCTTCGCGTCGAGCAGGCACGACGACGAGGCCGACGGGGTGGGCGATGCAGAGGGGCTGCCGGCGCCGGCGCAGCCGGAGAGCAGGAGTGCCGTCGCGGCGACGGCGGACAGAGCGGCGGCGATGCGGATGCGCACAGAAGACCTCGAGACGTAGGGACGAACCCACCCATCCTGCCGTATCGGGCTTTGCCGCCGCTGGGAGATGCCTCCTGCATCGCGCATTCCGATCGTGGAATGGATCCTGATCTAGCCTTGTCTGGTGACACCGGAACACGAACCCGCAGCGTCCGCGGACCGCGACGGCGCCGTCGCGGAGACGCACCAGCCCGAGGACGAGGTGCGCCGCACCGGAGCGACGTATCTGCTCGGCCGGATGATCCTGATCCCGCTCACCCGCCTGATCTACCGCCCCCGCATCGAGGGCCGCGCGAACGTGCCGATGGACGGCCCGATCATCATCGCGTCGAACCACCTCTCCTTCATCGACTCGATCGCGATCCCCGTGGCCGCGCCACGACGCGTGCACTTCCTGGCGAAGTCCAGCTACTTCGAGGGCACCAGCCTGAAGGGCCGCTTCGTGGCCAGCTTCATGCGCGCGGTCGGCGCCATCCCGGTGCGCCGCGGCGCCGGACAGGCGGCGCTCGACGCCCTCGACGAGCAGCGCAAGCTCCTGGACGAGGGGCTCGCGGTCGCGCTGTACCCGGAGGGCACGCGCTCCACCGACGGCCGCCTCTACAAGGGCCGCACGGGCGTCGCCTTCCTCGCACTGCAGACCGGGGCGAAGGTCGTGCCCGTGGGCGTGATCGGCACGGACAAGGCGATGCCGGTCGGGGCGAACATGCCCAAGCTCGGCGTGAAGGTGACCATCCGCTTCGGCGAGCCGCTGGACCTCTCCCACCACGGCTCGGCGAACTCGGGCCGGGCGCGTCGCGGTGCGACGGACGAGATCATGGCCGCGATCCACGCCCTCAGCGAGCAGGAGCTCGCGGGCGTCTACAACGAGGTGCCCGCGCAGGGCACGATCGAGAAGATCAAGCAGGCGCTGCCGCACGAGCGCCGCTGACGTCGCGTCAGTCCGCGGCGTCGGCGACCAGGATCGTCGCCTCGTGGCGCACCGGGAACGCGACGGAGTTCGCGATGAAGCACCAGGCGTTCGCCTGGGCGTGAGCGGCCTCGGCAGCCGCCCGCATGGACTCGTCGGCGACCGTCACCACAGGGTGCAGGGTGACCTCGGTGAACGCTCCCCCGCCGCGCCCGTCCTCCTGCATGGTGCCCGTCGCCTCGTCGCGATAGTCCACGACGACCACCCCGGCAGTCACGCAGGCATGCAGGTAGCTCAGCAGGTGGCATTCGCTCAGTGCTGCGAGGAGCATGTCCTCGGGGTTCCAGCGCGTCGGATCCCCTCGGAACGGCTTGTCCGAGGACGCCAGCAGATCCGGCTTCCCCGCCACGCGGATCGTGCTCGCGCGGTCGTAGTCGCGGTATCCCGAGGTGCCGGTTCCGCGGTTGCCGGTCCACGTGGTGCTGAGGGCGTAGCGATGGGTGCCGAGGCTCATGGATCCATCGTGCCAGGCCGCGTCCGTGCGGCGCGGAAACGGCAGCGTTCGAGTGCACGCGCGCCCACTAGGCTTTCCTTCGTGGTGCAGACTCTGACCGTCCAGGATGCCGTGGAACTCGCCGTCGTCGAGCGGAACGGTTTCATCGAATCCCGCCACATCGGAGCCGCGGTCGTGCTGTCGCCGGAGGGCGAGATCATCGCCCGGCACGGCAACCCGGAAGCACTGGTCCTTCCCCGCTCGAGCCTGAAGCCGCTGCAGGCGGTGGCCTGCCTGACCGCCGGGGCGCCCCTCGAGGGCGAGCAGCTGGGACTGGCCACCGCCAGCCACGTCGGCACCGACCGCCATGTGGCCGTCGTGCGCGAGGTCCTCGCCGCGGGCGGGCTCACGGAGGACGATCTGGGCTGCCCCGCCGACTGGCCGGGCGACTCGGCGACCCGGGACGAGCTCGTGCGCGACCACGCGAGCAAGGCGCGCATCCGGATGAACTGCTCGGGCAAGCATGCCGCGATGCTGCGCGCCTGCGTGGCGAACGGCTGGCCGACCGCCGGATACCTCGGGCTCGACCACCCGCTGCAGGTGCACATCAAGGAGACCGTGGAGCGCCTGAGCGGTGAACGCGTCGCGGCGACCGCGATCGACGGCTGCGGCGCTCCGGTGCACGCGATCACGCTCGCCGGACTGGCGAGGGCTCTGCACCGCATCGGCAGCGCTTCCGAGCGTTCGCCGTTCGCACTGCACCGCGTCGCCGGCGCACTGGTGCGCACCGTGCGGGAGAACCCGTGGACGATCGAGGGTCCCGGCCGGCCCGACACGATCGCGATCGAGAAGCTCGGCGTGTTCGCCAAGCACGGTGCCGAGGGCGTGATGGTCATGGTCGCGCCGAACGGCACCACGGTCGCGCTGAAGATGCTGGACGGATCGGGCCGTGCGGCCACGATCGTCGCGGCGACCCTGCTCGCCCGTGCGGGCGCGCTGACCGACGCGCAGGTCCAGGACCTCGCCTCGGCCCTTCCTCTTGCCGTCCTCGGCGGCGGCAGCGACGTGGGGGCCATCCGCCCCGGCGCCGGAATCTGAACGCCCCCAGAAGGGGCCAGAACCCGCGGGCGGGAAAGCCCATCAGGGAAAAGGAAAGGAGCCACAATGAGGATCTCGGTCCCCAGTGAGGTGAAGAACAACGAGTTCCGGGTGGCGCTCACCCCCGCCGGAGTGCACGACCTCGTGCTCGCCGGCCATGACGTCTTCGTGCAGTCCGGCGCCGGCGCCGGCTCCTCGATGTCGGACGACGACTACCGCGAGGCGGGAGCGACGCTGCTCGACGACGCGGACGACGTATGGGCCCGTGCTGAGCTGGTGCTGAAGGTGAAGGAGCCGATCGCCAGCGAGTACCACCGCTTCCGCAGCGATCTGGTGCTCTTCACCTATCTGCACCTCGCCGCCGATCGCGCGCTGACCGACCGTCTCGCCGAGTCGGGCATGACCGCGATCGCCTACGAGACGGTGCAGCTGGCTTCGGGGGCGCTTCCGCTGCTGGCCCCGATGAGCGAGGTCGCGGGCCGTCTGGCGCCGCTGGTCGGCGCGAACACGCTGATGCGCTCTCAGGGCGGTCTCGGTCTGCTGATGCCCGGCGTGCCCGGAACCCGTCCGGCTGTCGTCACGGTGATCGGCGGCGGCGTCGCCGGCGCGAACGCCGCGGTGATCGCGGCCGGCATGGGCGCCGACGTGACGATCTTCGACACCAACATCGCCCGGCTGCGCTACCTCGACGACTTCTTCGGCGGACGCGTCAAGACCGCGGCGTCGAATCCGCTGGATCTGCGCCGCGCCGTGGTCGGATCGGATCTCGTCATCGGGTCGGTGCTGATCCCCGGGGCGAAGGCGCCGAAGCTGGTCACGAACGACATGGTCGCGGAGATGCGTCCGGGCAGCGTGCTCGTGGACATCGCCGTGGACCAGGGCGGCTGCTTCGAGGACACCCATCCGACGACGCACGACGACCCCACCTTCCGGGTCCACGACACGGTGTTCTACTGCGTCGCGAACATGCCGGGCGCGGTGCCGAACACGTCGACCTCGGCGCTGACGAACGCGACGCTGCCCTACGTGCGCCAGATCGCGTCGCGCGGCTGGCAGGCCGCTCTTCGCGCCGACGCCGCCCTCGCCGGCGGTCTCAACGTCACCGGCGGGAAGATCGCCAACGCCGGTGTGGCCACGGCGCACGATCTGCCGCTCACACCGCTGGACGAGCTGCTGGGCTGACGTCGTCCCGCGGGGCGGGCAGGATCACACGGGACGGTCTTCCGTCCGCGTTCACGGTCCATGCCCGCCCCGCGTGCGTCAGCGCGTAGGGCGGCAGCTCGCGCACGCCCGCCAGCGTGCGCAGCTCCCTGCCCGCTTCCGCGAGCACGACCGCCTCCCCCGTCCGCATCACGCGCTGCCAGAGCGCGTACTGCCGCTGCCACGCATCCGCGTCCCCGACGATCAGCGCGAGGTCGTCGGATGCTCTCGTTCCGTCCGTGACGATCACGGGCGCGCCCTCCGTCAGCAGCTGCACCACGCCGCGCCCGAAGCACCGCGACAGCGCGTCCGCGGTGCGCGCCGGCGTGGTGCTCACGAGCCCGACCAGGGGCGCTCTCGGCTGCCAGACCGGGGCGTCATCCGCGTGTGCACGACCGTCCGCGTCGGCTCGATCCGGCACGGCGACCTGCACCTCGACGCCGTCGAGCACACCCCTTCCCGGCGTGCGGCCGGGATCGTAGGTGCGCGGATCGCCTCCGGCGGTGAGGTGCTCGGTGCGGCTCGCGGCGCGAAGCAGCATCCGCGCCGGCAGCAGATCGGCCGCGGACGAGACCTGCGCCGAGCACCGGGACGCGCTGAGCAGCACCGTGCCTCCGCATTCCGCGGCGATCCGCAGCACGCGCTGCAGCTTCTCCGCCCAGGCCGCCGCGTACTCGTGCGGGAACGCCGCGAGGTGCCGGTCCAGGTCGTCGACCGCCAGCAGCGCGGGCAGGGGACGTCGTCCGTCCGACAGCTCGTCGAGCAGCGCCCACGCGCGTTCCGGATCCCCCGGCAGCAGCAGGGAGTCCGTCACCTGCTCGACGGCGTTCCGCAGCGCAGTGCTCTTGCCGGAGCCCGGACCGCCGAACACCGTGAGTCCGCGATCGTGACCAATCCGCAGGGTGCGCGGTTCCTGGCGCTGTCGATCCGGCTCGTCCGCGAGGCCGATCACGAGCTCCCCTGCCGGACATCCGGGCAGGTCCGCGCGGCGCAGCCGCGTCGGCAGGGCCGGCAGCCAGGGACTGCGCGCACGGAGCGCCCCCGGCCATCGCACGGCGATCTCCGCGATCTCCTCCGGACCGGTGCGTGCGACGCGGAACGCCGCCGGGGCGGTGTCCTGGGCGCGCCGGATGCAGGCGAGCCCACGCCCGGCCAGATCGCCCGGCAGTCCCGCCGCCTGGTCGGTGCCGATCATCACCCGGCTGTCGGCGGCGTCCGTCACCCGCAGGGCGATCCTCAACGGGCAGTTCGCCGCCAGGGCGTCGCGGATCACCCCGGTCGCGCGCTGCGTGCCGAGGACGAGGTGCATGCCCAGAGCGCGTCCGCGTGCGGCGATGTCGGTGAACACCGCGGCGAGATCCGGATGCTCCTGCAGCAGCGCGGCGAACTCGTCGACGACGATCACGAGCCTTCCGAGGTCTCCGCGTGCCTCGGCGATGCTCCTCACGCCGCTTGCGGCCAGGAGCGCCTCCCTGCGGCGCAGCTCGGCGCGGAGGCTGCGGACTCCGCGCGCGGCGCCGTCGGCATCGAGGTCGGTGATGATCGCCGCGACGTGGGGCAGCGACCGCAGCGGCTCGAACGCGGCGCCGCCCTTGAAGTCGGCGAGCACGAACGACACCCGCTCGACGGGGTGCGCTGCGGCCAGCGCCGCCACCCAGCTCACCAGCAGCTCGCTCTTGCCTGCGCCCGTGACGCCCGTCACGAGGGCGTGCGGTCCGTCGGCGACGAGGTCGACGACCACTGCGGCGTCCGCGTCCCTCCCCAGTACGGCCGGGAGCCCGTGCGGACCGCCCGGCGTGCCCCCGGCGTCGCCGTGGCCGTCCGCTGATGCCAGCACCTCCCGCAGGGCGACCGCACCCGGGATGCCCGCCGCCGCACCGCGCTCCCGGACCAGGTCGCGGACGATCACCTCCGCCTGCTCGCGCGAGACCCCCTCGGCCGCGCACACCCGGGCACCCTCGGCGATGCGCAGGCACGCGAGGCCGGGGTCGGCCACGTCGAGCACCGCGTGGTAGCCCGCGGGCGGCGGATCCCCCGGTGCGACCACGCAGATGCGGGGGCCGGAGGATGCAGTCCGACGTCTGCCGACGTGCACCCCCGCCGCGACGGCGGGCAGCCCTCCGTGGCCCGCCAGGTCGTCCATTCCGAGCCACGCGACGCCGTCTCCCTCGAGACGGATCGCACCGGCGGCGTGCCGCAGGCACAGCTGCAGCAGCAGGGCGCGTGCGACCGCGGCGGCCACCGGCGCAGGGCCGCGTACGCACAGCCCTTCCGCGAGCGGCGCGGTCACGGGCACGCCGGACACGTTCCGATGCTGCGCACGGAAGTCCTCGGCCCGCTCCCCCGTCCCGCTGAACCGCAGCGGTGAAGGGCCGTCGCCACGGCCGACGGACACCTCGATTCCCGGTGCCAGAGCGACGGCCCGGGTCGGCGGTTCCTCGAGGCAGCCGGCGAGATCGGGAGCCATGCGCACGCGTCGCCCTCGCTCCTCCGTCTCGCGCCTGGCCACCGTCTCCTCCACGCGCTCCCACGACTGCGCCTCCTCGCCGCGAGCAGCGCGGAGGGCGCGCCTGCGCTGACGCACGCCGTCCAGGAAGGACCCCAGGATCATGACGGGGCCCAGCGCGGCGAAGCACAGCGTGAGCGGCGACCCGGTCACGGCGAACAGCACGGCCCCTGACACGACGGGGACGATCGCCGCGATCAGCGGCAGAGCACCCCGCGCAGGCGGGGTGGGTGCGGCGGGAAGGACGATCGTGTCGACGGGCTCCATGCCGTCATCCCATCGCGTGCGACGGGTCAGCGGGGCTCCGCCCGCGCGACCGGTGCGCTACTCGACCGGGATCGGCGCTGTGGAGGACGAGTCGGAGCTGGCCGGAAGCCGCCGCGCGTCCACCACGATGACGGTGACGTTGTCACGGCCGCCGTTCTCCAGCGCAGCGCTGAGCATCGCGTCCACCGCGGCGTCCGGCGTCGGGTTGAGCCCGAGGAAGTGCTGGATGCCGTAGTCCGTGAGCTCCTTCGTCAGGCCGTCGGAGCAGATCACGAACCGATCGCCGTCCTGCACGGCGAACTCGCGGTAGTCCGGCGGCAGGGCTTCGCTGACGCCGACCGCACGGGTGATCACGTTGCTGTACGGATGTCCCTCGGCCTCCTCCGGGCTGAGGCGCCCGGCCGTGATGAGCTCCTGCACGACGGAATGGTCCGTCGTCACCTGGCTGAGCGCACCGTCGCGCAGCAGATACACCCGGGAGTCGCCGATATTGAGGGAGACCCAGTGCGCATCGCCGTCGATCAGGGTGAAGAAGACACCCGTGAGAGTGGTCCCCGTGCCCTCATCGGTGGTGTCGGGATGCGCCGTGATGTCCTGCACGGCGGCGATCAGCGCCGTCTCGATGGTCGCCGCCGAGACCTCTCCTGCACCGACCGCCTCCTGCAAGCGCGCGACCGTGCGCTGGCTCGCGATCTCTCCCCCGGCGTGCCCGCCCATGCCGTCGGCGACGACGAAGAGCGGGAACTCGGCGAGCAGCGAATCCTGGTTGCTCTCGCGTCGGCGACCGGTGTCGGTCGCCCCCGCCCAGCTCAGGACGACCGTGTCGCCGGAGGCCAGTGCGATCTCGCGGGTGTGCGCTGTGGAACCCTGGCTCATCGCGATCCTCCCTCGGCTCGGGCGATCGGAACGACCGCTGAAATCTCACACATCGTAATGGATCCCCACCGTCGACACGCGGCTCAGGCCGCCGGATCCGCGGGCAGCGGAAGAAGCGCGTCGATCGCGGCGACCTCGTCGGCGCTCGGCGTCCACGCTCCGCCGGCGCGCGCGTTCGCCTCGATCTGCGCCGCGGACGTCGCACCGGCGATCACGGAGGCCACGCCCGGCTGCGCCAGCAGCCATCCGAAGGTCGCCTCCAGCATCGTGATACCCCGCTCGTCGCAGAACGCCCGGTAGGCGTCGAGCGCATCCCAGGGCGCGTCCTCCCAGAGGTGAGCCCTGGTGCGCATGATGCGGCTCTGCGCCGGTCCGCCCTCGCGCGTGAACTTGCCCGTGAGCAGGCCGTTGTGCAGCGGGAAGAAGGGGAAGAACCCGAGCCCGAAACGGTTCACCGCGGGCAGGACCTCGCGCTCCGAGGCGCGCGACAGCAGGGAGTACTGATTCTGCGACGAGATGAAGCGGGCGCTGCGCGCAGCACGCAGCTCCGCTTCGGCGATCTGCCAGCCGGCGAAGTTGGAGTGGCCGAAGTAGCGGATCTTCCCCTCGCGCACGAGCTCGTCGAGCGCGTCGAGGGTCTCCTCGATCGGTGTGAGCGGATCGGGCCAGTGCAGCTGGTACAGGTCGATCCAGTCGGTCCGCAGACGGCGCAGCGACTCCGTCACCGCTTTGCGGATGTAGCGCCGGGAGCCTCGCGCGGCCGGGAAGTCGTAGCCCATGTCGACGCCGGGGTAGCCGAACTTGGTGGCGAGCACCACCCGGTCGCGGCGACCGTCGAGAGCCTCGCCCATCAAGGTCTCGCTGAGCCCGGGGTCCTTGCCGTAGATGTCCGCCGTGTCGAGGAACGTCACGCCGTGGTCGATCGCAGCATCCAGGACTTCGCGCGTCCCCTGCAGCGTCTCCGTCGCGGTTCCCGCCCGTCCGAAGTTGTTGCATCCGAGCCCCACGGCGGAGACCAGGAGCCCGGACGATCCGACACGACGTTCAGCGCTCATGCCTTCCAAACTACAGGTCGTGATCGACGGCCGCGGTCCGCCGTGGGAACGACGAAGGCCCCGGTCCGAGGACCGGGGCCTTCGTGATCAGCATCAGGCCGGGGGCTGCTCGCCCGTCTGCGGAGCATCCGGGTCTGTCGACGGCGCGGCCGGCGGGGCCGGAGGCGCGGGCGGGGTCACCGGCGGCTGCGGAGCTGCCGGAGCCGGCGGAGCGGCCGGCGGCTGGAAGGTCGGCGCCTGCGGGGCAGCGGGTGCCTGCGGCGCAGCCGGCTGACCGTAGCCCGGCTGCGGCGGGGCGTAGCCCTGGGCCGCCGGAGGCTGGTAGCCCTGCGGAGCACCATAGCCCGGAGCCGCCTGCGCGGACGGCTGCACCGGGATGCCCTGCCAGACCGTGCGGTCGGCGAGGAAGCCGTTGCCGGCCCAGGACGCGGGGACGATGTTCGGGTTCCAGCGCGACTTGTCGAACGCGTTGATGCCGAGCCACACGATGCTGAGGAAGATGTACAGCACGACCCAGGCACCGCTCTTCTGCAGCTTGAGGCCGACACGCCACGCGGCGAGCACCATCAGCACCGCCATGGCGATGCCGACGAGCCACCCGAGGAACGGCACCCACGTGAGCAGGAAGCCGAATGCGAGCCACGGGCTCAGGTCACCGAGCTTCAGGAAGATCATCACGTTGTAGAACGGCACCCACGCGCGCCACTTGCCCTCGACGCCGGCCTTCTCGAAGATCTTCATCAGGAAGAGCGAGCCGAGCACGTAGAAGACGACGGCGAAGATGAACCAGGTCAGGGCCGCGATCAGATAGGCAGCCGCAAGAGCGGTGCTGTCTCCGTAAGAGTCCATGTTTCCCTCCGGGATCGGTTGATGATGCATACGCATCGAGGAGCCCCAGCTGAGAATCTGCTGGGTGCTTCGACGCGAAACACCATACCGCGTCCGAGCGTCGCACTCACGAACTATTTGCGGACCGGCGCCTGATCCGTGACCAGCTCCAGTATTCCGGTTTCATCCGTGACGCGGAGTTCGACCCCGGCTCGCGAGGCCCAGTTCCGCAGCGTGCGCAGCGACGAGATGTTCGGCCGGTCCTGGGCGAGGCGACGGACGAGCTCGCCCTTCGCGTACTTGTTGAAGTGGTTAAGCGCCTTGCCCTCTGCCGTCACGACGCGCACATACGCCGAGGGAACGCCTTCCGGCACGGGGCCCAGTCCCACGTAGGCCTCCGAGCGCAGATCCAGCACGAACCGCGGAGACACGTTCGCCAGCTCGTCCGACACCGCCTCGGACCACAGCCGGCGCAATGCCGGGAGGCCCGGGACGGACGCGGCGGCGCCCAGCCGGTAGGACGGGATCGGATCCAGCGCTCCGACCGGGCCGAACGGCGCCGAATGGATCCGGACGTGTGCGCCGAGCCACCGGCGTGCATAACCGTCGAGCGAGGCCGCATCCAGCGCGTCGTACAGCACCCCGGTGTAGCGGTCGACGGCCGGCATCACCGGTCCGTCACCGAGGGAGGCGTTGTCGTGCACCGCTTCGGAGAGCTGCTTGTCGCTGAGCTTGAGCACCCGGCGTGTCGCCTCGGCGTCGGCCGCGAGCGCCCCGAGCGCATCGCGCACGAGGATCCGCTGCGGCAGCAGGCCGGGCAGGGCCCATGCGGACGGATCCGCAGGGCCGCTCTTGCCGCCGGGACGCTTGGTCTCGCTCGGCGGCAGCAGGATCATCATGGGCAAAGGCTCCTCGAGGTCGTGCGGAGACACGCAAACGCCGGACCCCCGAAGGGATCCGGCGCGTGCGTGAAGTGGTCGATCAGGCGACGAGCGCCGCGTTGCCCGCCACGATGGTCAGGGTGTCGCCCTCCATCGAGACGAAGCCGTCACGGGCGCTGGCGAGCACCTTCGTGCCATCCAGCTGCGTGATGCGGACCTGCCCCTCGGCGAGGATGGCCAGCACGGGCTCGTGACCGGCCATGAAGCCCAGCTCGCCCTCGACGGTCTTCGCGACGACGAGGCTCGCCTCGCCGGTCCAGACCTCCGCGTCGGCGGAGACGAGGCTGACATGCAGTGATGCAGCACCGGCCGCCATGATCAGGCGTTCTCCTTCTGGATCCGCGCCCAGTTCTCCTCGACGTCCGAGATCGGGCCGACGTTGAAGAAGGCCTGCTCGGCGACGTGGTCGAAGTCACCGCGGCAGATCGCGTCGAACGACTCGATCGTGTCCTTGAGCGGAACCGTGGAGCCCTCGACACCGGTGAACTTCTTCGCCATGTAGGTGTTCTGGGAGAGGAACTGCTGGATCCGGCGCGCGCGGGCGACGACGATCTTGTCCTCTTCCGAGAGCTCGTCGACACCGAGGATCGCGATGATCTCCTGCAGCTCCTTGTTCTTCTGGAGGATCTGCTTGACCGTGGTGGCCACGCGGTAGTGGTCCTCGCCCAGGTAGCGGGGGTCCATGATCCGCGAGGTCGAGGTCAGCGGGTCGATCGCCGGGTACAGACCCTTCGAGGCGATCTCACGCGAGAGCTCGGTGGTCGCGTCGAGGTGGGCGAACGTCGTGGCCGGTGCCGGGTCGGTGTAGTCGTCGGCCGGCACGTAGATCGCCTGCAGCGAGGTGATCGAGTGGCCGCGGGTCGAGGTGATGCGCTCCTGGAGCACACCCATCTCGTCGGCGAGGTTCGGCTGGTAGCCCACCGCGGACGGCATGCGGCCGAGCAGCGTGGAGACCTCGGAACCCGCCTGCGTGAAGCGGAAGATGTTGTCGATGAAGAGCAGCACGTCCTGCTTCTGCACATCGCGGAAGTACTCCGCCATGGTCAGGGCAGACAGCGCGACGCGCAGACGCGTCCCCGGCGGCTCGTCCATCTGGCCGAACACGAGCGCGGTCTTGTCGAAGACGCCCGCCTCCTCCATCTCGGCGATAAGGTCGTTGCCCTCACGGGTGCGCTCGCCGACACCGGCGAACACCGACACACCACCGTGGTCCTGCGCGACGCGCTGGATCATCTCCTGGATGAGGACCGTCTTGCCGACGCCCGCGCCGCCGAACAGGCCGATCTTTCCACCCTGCACGTACGGCGTGAGGAGGTCGATCGACTTGATGCCGGTCTCGAACATGGTGGTCTTCGACTCGAGCTGGTCGAAGTTCGGCGCCTTGCGGTGGATCGGCCAGCGCTCGGTGATCTCGATCTGCTCGCCGGGCTCGGCGTTGAGGACCTCGCCGATCACGTTGAAGACCTTGCCCTTGGTGACATCGCCGACGGGAACCGAGATCGGCTCGCCGGTGTCGCGCACCTCCTGGCCGCGGACGATGCCGTCGGTCGGCTTCAGCGCGATGGCGCGGACGAGGTCGTCGCCGAGGTGCTGGGCGACCTCGAGGGTGATCTCGGTCGACTCGTCGCCGATCGTGATCGTCGTCTTCAGCGCGTTGTAGATGTCGGGGATCGCGTCGTGCGGGAACTCGATGTCGACGACCGGGCCGGTGACGCGAGCAACGCGCCCGACGACCGTCGTAGCGGTGGCAGTCATATTTCGTCTCTCTCCTGAGGGTCTTACTTGCTCGACGCCAGGGCGTCGGCGCCGCCGACGATCTCGGCGATCTGCTGCGTGATCTCCGCCTGGCGCGCGTTGTTGCGCAGGCGGGTGTAGTCGGTGATGAGCTTGTCGGCGTTGTCGCTGGCCGACTTCATCGCCTTCTGCGTCGCGGCCTGCTTGGCAGCGGACGACTGCAGGAGTGCGTTGAAGACGCGGCTCTGGATGTACACCGGCAGGATCGCGTCGAGCACCGTCGCCGCATCCGGCTCGAACTCGTACAGCGGGTAGACCGCGGTCGAGGTGTCGTTCGCGTCGGCCTCCGCGATCTCCAGCGGAAGCAGGCGGACCGTCTCCGGCGACTGCGTCATCATGCTGACGAAGCGGTTGTAGACGAGGTGGATCTCGTCCACGCCGCCCTGCTCGCCGCCGCGCTCGAACGCCTCCAGCAGGGTGGCCGAGATGGCCTCTGCCGTGTGGAAGGACGGCGTGTCGGTGTCGCCGGTCCACTCGGCCGCGGCCTCGAGGCCGCGGAACTGGAAGTAGCCCACGGCCTTGCGGCCCACCAGGTAGAACACGGGCTCGCGCCCCTCGGAGCGCAGCAGCTCGGCGAGCTCCATGCCCTCACGGAGGATCTGCGAGTTGAAGGCGCCCGCGAGACCGCGATCCGAGGAGAAGATCACGACCGCGGAGCGGCGGATGTTCTCGGGCTCACGGGTGAGCGGGTGGTCGACGTTGGAGTGGGTGGCCACGGCTGAGACGGCCCGGGTCACGGCTCGCGCGAAGGGCGAGGACGCGTTGACGCGCGCCATCGCCTTCTGGATGCGCGAAGCCGCGATGAGTTCCATCGCCTTCGTGATCTTCTTGGTCGTCTGAGCAGAAGAGATCTTCTGCTTGTAGACCCGGAGTTGTGCGCCCATATCGGAAGACTCCCCCGCGCTTACGCGCGGCGACCCTTGACGATCTTCTCCTGGTTCACGTCGTCGACGTCCGCAGCGCTGTGCTCCTCGTGACCGGGAGCGCCGATGCCGTGGCCCTTGCCGCCCTGGAACTCGAGGATGAAGGCGTCGGTGGCCTTCTCCAGCTCGGCGACGGTGTCGTCGTCGAGGACGTTCGTCTCACGCAGGCGGTCCAGGACCGTGGTGTGACGACGCAGGTGGTCGAGCAGCTCGCTCTCGAAGCGCAGCACGTCCTCGACCTCGATGGTGTCGAGCTTGCCGTTGGTGCCGGCCCAGATCGAGACGACCTGGTCCTCCACGGGGTACGGCGAGTACTGCGGCTGCTTGAGCAGCTCGGTGAGGCGCGCACCACGGGCCAGCTGGCGCCGCGACGCCTGGTCGAGGTCGGAGGCGAACATCGCGAACGCCTCGAGCGAGCGGTACTGCGCGAGCTCGAGCTTCAGCGTTCCGGAGACCTTCTTGATCGACTTGACCTGGGCGTCACCGCCGACGCGGGACACCGAGATGCCCACGTCGACCGCGGGACGCTGGTTCGCGTTGAACAGGTCGGACTGCAGGAAGATCTGGCCGTCGGTGATCGAGATCACGTTGGTCGGGATGTACGCCGAGACGTCGTTCGCCTTGGTCTCGATGATGGGCAGACCCGTCATCGACCCGGCGCCGAGCTCGTCGGACAGCTTCGCGCAACGCTCCAGCAGACGGGAGTGCAGGTAGAAGACGTCACCCGGGTAGGCCTCGCGGCCCGGCGGACGGCGCAGCAGCAGCGACACGGCGCGGTAGGCCTCGGCCTGCTTCGACAGGTCGTCGAAGATGATCAGGACGTGCTTGCCGCCGTACATCCAGTGCTGGCCGATGGCCGAGCCGGTGTACGGAGCGAGGTACTTGAAGCCGGCCGGGTCGGACGCGGGCGCCGCGACGATGGTCGTGTACTCCAGGGCGCCGGCCTCTTCCAGCGCACCCTTGACGGAGGCGATGGTCGAGCCCTTCTGTCCGATGGCGACGTAGATGCAGCGGACCTGCTTGTTGACGTCGCCGGACTCCCAGTTGGCCTTCTGGTTGATGATCGTGTCGATCGCGATCGCGGTCTTGCCGGTCTGGCGGTCGCCGATGATGAGCTGGCGCTGGCCGCGGCCGACGGGGATCATGGCGTCGATCGCCTTGATGCCGGTCTGCATCGGCTCGTGGACCGACTTGCGCTGCATGACGCCGGGCGCCTGCAGCTCGAGCGCACGGACGCCCTCCACAGGGGTGATCTCGCCGAGGCCGTCGATCGGGTTGCCGAGCGGGTCCACGACGCGGCCGAGGTAGCCGTCGCCGACCGGCACGGAGAGCACCTCGCCGGTGCGGGTGACCTCCTGGCCGGCCTCGATGCCGGCGAAGTCGCCGAGGACGACCACACCGATCTCGTGCTCGTCCAGGTTCAGCGCGAGACCCTTGGTGCCGTCGGCGAAGGTCACGAGCTCGTTCGCCATGACGCCGGGCAGTCCCTCGACGTGCGCGATGCCGTCCGCGGCGTCGATGACGGTGCCGACCTCGGTCGCCGTGCCGGCCGTCGGCTCGTACGCGGCGACGAAGTCCTTCAGCGCGTCACGGATGACGTCGGGGCTGATCGAAAGTTCTGCCATTGTCTTCCCTTTGTATACAGGTGCGCGGCCGTACCGCGCGAAGTTCGTTTGTCAGCCCGCGAGCTTCTGCCGGAGATCGGCGAGGCGGGCGGCGATGCTGCCGTCGATGACGTCGTCCGCGACCTGCACGCGCAGGCCTCCGACGACGGAGGAGTCGAGCACTTCGTTCAGCGCGACCTGACGGCCGTAGCGGCCGGCCAGCACCGTGCGGAGACGGTCGCGCTGCGATGCGCTGAGCGGGGCCGCCGTGCGCACGGTCGCGACGATCCGGTCACGCTGCTCCGACACGACCCGCATGGCACGGCTCAGCAGGCGGCGCACGCGGCGTCCGCGCGGCTCGCGCACCAGCGAGGTGACGATCAGCGAGGTCGCCGGGTGGACGCTCGGACCGACCAGCTTCTGGACCAGCGCGGCCTTGCCCTCGCCGCCGCCGAGGCGGCTGCCCAGAGCGAGCTCGAGGTCGGCGTTGTCGGCGACCAGGCGCGAGACCGAGAACAGCTCGCCCTCGATGTCGGCATCCGGGGAGGCGATCGCCGCGGCGCGCACCGCGAGCTCCTCCACGCCGTCGACGAGGTCGGCGGCCGAGGACCACCGCTGCGAGACGGCCGTGGTGAGCACGCTCAGCGTGGCTGCGGAAGCACCGGAGAACACCCGCGACACCAGGGCGGCGCGGGCCTCGACCGGGGCGGACGGATCGGCGAGCGCGCCGCTCAGCGCGGTGGACTCACCGATCAGGCGCGTGGCGGAGAAGAGCTCCCCGGCGACGTCGAGGGTGATCCCCTGCGCGGCGGTCAGAGCGTTGCTCGACGCCGTGAGGGCCTGAGCGGTCGCGCTGCCCATTACTTCGCCGCCTCGGAGGCCTCGAGGTCCGCGAGGAAGCGGTCCACGACGGCCGTCGCGCGGGCGTCGTCGGACAGGGTCTCGCCGACCACGCCACCGGCGAGGTCGAGGGCCAGGCCGCCGACCTCGTTGCGCAGCGAGACGAACGCCGTCTGACGCTCGGCCTCGATCTGCGAGTGCGCGGCGGCGGTCAGACGCGCCGCCTCGGCGGCAGCGGTCTCCTTCGCCTCGGCGACGATCTTCTTGCCGTCCTCACGGGCGGTCTCGCGGATCGCGCCGGCCTCGGTACGGGCCTCGGCGAGCTGGCGGGTGTACTCCTCCAGCGCGGCCTCGGCCTGCTTCTGCGCCTCGTCCGCCTTCGCGATGTTGCCCTCGATGGCCGCGGAGCGCTCGTCGAGCATCTTCGTGAAGCGGGGAAGAGCGAACTTCCACACCACGAGGAGGATCACGACGAACCACAGCGCCGACCAGACCAGGTCGTACCACGCGGGCAGGAGCGGGTTGTGCGCCTCACCCTCGGCCGCGAGGTTCGTGACAAGAGCGTTCAGCATCCTGTCTCCTTCGGGATTCGGGTGCGGATTACGGGAAGGGGATGAAGCCGACGGCGATGCCGACGAACGCGAGCGCCTCGGTGAAGGCGATACCGATCCACATCAGAACCTGCAGGCGACCGGCCAGCTCGGGCTGACGGGCGACACCCTCGATCGTCTTGCCGACGACGATGCCCACGCCGATGGCCGGGCCGATGGCGGCGAGACCGTAGCCGATCGCCGCGAGGTTGCCGTTGACTGCTGCGAGAACCGTAGTAGCGTCCACGGATTTTTCCTTTCGTTGTGGGCGGCGCTTTCACCGCCCGCAGGGGTTGTCAGTGCTCTTCTGCGACCGCGAGCTGGATGTAGACCGCGGTGAGGACGGTGAAGACGTAGGCCTGGAGGACCGCCACGAGGATCTCGAAGACCGAGAAGGCGCCGCCGAAGGCGAGGGTTCCCACACCGAGCGCGGCCCAGCCGCCGCCCGCCGTGAAGAAGAAGAACGCGGTGGCCGAGTAGCACAGCACGAGGAGCATGTGCCCGACGACCATGTTCATCAGAAGACGCAGGGTGAGGGTCACCGGGCGGATGATGAACGTCGAGATGAACTCGATCGGCGTCACGATGATGTACACCGGCCACGGCACACCGGCCGGGAACAGGGCGTTCTTGAAGAAGTTCTTCGGGCTCTTCTTGATGCCGGCGTAGATGAAGGTGACGTAGCTGATCACGGCGAGCAGCAGGGGCACGCCGATGATGCTCGTACCGGCGATGTTGAGGCCGGGGATGATGCCCGTGATGTTCATGAACAGCGTCATGAAGAAGATCGTGGTGAGGATCGGCAGGAACCGGTCGCCGTCCTTGCGGCCGAGCAGGTCGTGCGCGATGCCGCCGCGGACGAAGCCGAGGCCCATCTCGACGACGCTCTGGAAGCGACCGGGGACGACCTTCATGCGGCGCGTGCCGATCACGAGGACCAGGACCACGGCGACGACCGAGATGAACTGCACCAGGTGGATCCGGTGGATCGGGACGCCGAAGACGTTGAACAGGATCTCGGGGAAGAACTCGTCCATCGACGGGCCGTGGAAACCGCTGTCGTCGGCCAGTCGAGGAATCATGGTCGCAGCAAGATTAAACAGCGCGGGCTCCAACTTCGGGGCACCGGGGGCTACCGGGGCGTCGGTCGATGTGCTTCACAGCGCAGCGCTCGCGGGACGAGCGGGCTCGGGTTCCAGCCTATCAGACGTGTGAGTTCCCTGAATCCGCGTCATGATCCCGCTCGGAGGCGCTACGCTCCCCTGCCGACGGCGCCACGTCCTCGGGTGCGACGGTGGGAAGAGAGGTGTCGCTGACGTGCGGCAGGCGCATCCGCAGGAACACCACGCCGTCGATCGCGAGGGACACCAGGACACCGGCCAGGAGCGACCAGAAGAACACCACGGGCTCCAGCCACGGCTGTCCGCGCAGCACCAGGATCAGCACGACGAACAGCCCGAGCTTGAGGAACCAGCCGCCCATCACGATCGCGAAGAACAGCTGCACGTAGAGCTCCTGGCCGAACCAGCGGTTCGCGATCAGGATGCTGCCCGCCGTGATCGCCCCGAAGACCACGGCGATGAGCGCGCCGATGAGGCCGCTCCACACTCCGGGAGCACCCTTGAGGGCTCCCCCGACGACCGCCGCGATGACGCCGAGCACGACCGCGGCGATGCCGGAGGCGACCAGGGCCGTGCGCAGGATCGGGGTGCTGGTGACGGGGCTCGCGGAGCTCATTTCGATTCCTTCTGGGGGGCGCGCGGGCGCGACGGGATGAGGGTGACGACGAGGCAGGCCCCCGCGCCGACGACGCCGAAGATCACGCCGGCGGCGTATTCGCCGTACCAGCCCTCGCGCGAGCCGATGTACATCAGCAGCACGGCGAGCGAGATGATCGCGGTCCAGGCGTAGAAGATGAGCACGGCGTCCCGGCCGCGGTGGCCGAGATCGAGCATGCGGTGGTGCAAGTGCTTGCGGTCCGGGGAGAACGGCGACTTGCCGGCGCCCATGCGGCGCAGCACGGCCAGTCCGAAGTCGAGCAGCGGCAGCAGCACGACCACGACGGGCAGCAGGATCGGGATGAACGCGCCGAGCAGCTGGGAGCGGCCGATCTGCGCGTTCGGGAGGGCGGCAGGGTTCAGCTGGCCGGTGATGGCCACGGCGCTCGTGGCCATGAGCAGGCCGATCACGAGCGCCCCGGAGTCGCCCATGAAGAGCTTGGCGGGGCTCCAGTTCATCGGCAGGAAGCCGATGCAGGCGCCGATCAGCACCGCGGCGATGAACGGTGCGAGGCTGAAGTAGCTGGACTGTCCGATGTCCCGCGCGATGATGTAGGAGTACGCGAAGAACACGCCGTTCGCGATGAGGCACACCCCCGCGACGAGGCCGTCCAGGCCGTCGATGAAGTTGACGGCGTTCATCACGATGACGATCGCGAACATCGTGATGACGATGCTGAGCCAGTTGGATCCGATCACCGGCTCCGCGAGCGGCAGCGAAGCGATCTGCAGTCCGCCGACGATCGTGACCAGGCCCGCGGCGATGAACTGCGCGCCGAGCTTGATCATCCAGTCGAGATCCCAGAGGTCGTCGACGACGCCCACGATCGCGATGAGCAGCACGGCGCCGAGCACCGACCACATCGTCTGCGGCTGCGCCCAGATGATGTGGAAGAACGGGCTCGCCGCGCTCGCGGCGAACGCCGCCAGGATCCCCAGCAGCATCGCCACTCCCCCGAGCCGCGGCGTCGGCGTGGTGTGCACGTCGCGCTCGCGGATGCCGGGGTACAGCTTGTACCGCAGGCCGAGCTGCCAGACCGCCCACGAGCAGGCCAGGGTCACGGCGGCCGTGAGGATCACGGTGAACAAGTACTGCTTCACGTCGTCGCTCTCATCCGAGGACCGTCAGGACGGGTCTTCGAGCAGATCCCCGAGCACACCGACGAGCTCTTCGCGCGAGATGGCACCCTCGCGGAGGACCCGGACCTTCGCGTCGTCCCCGCCGGGGCGCACGAGAGAGGTGGCGTCGACGATCGTGGAGGCCACGCCGCCGGTCGCCGGTCCGGCGTCCAGGTAGACCGCCACGCTGTCGCCCAGCATGCCTTGCGCCGCCTCGGCCTCGACCGCGGCGGGCTGTCCGGTGAGGTTCGCGCTCGAGACCGCGAGCGGGCCCGTCTCCTCGAGGAGCGCCAGGGCCACCTTGTGATCGGGCATTCGCACGGCGACCGTGCCGTGGGTGTCGCCGAGGTCCCACACGAGCGACGGCTGCGACGGCAGCACGATCGTGAGGCCCCCGGGCCAGAACGCATCGACGAGACGCTGCACGGGCTCGGGCACGGTCTCGACCAGGGCGGCGAGCGTCGCGGTGCTGCCGACGAGCACGGGAGGCGGCTGCTGGCGTCCCCTCCCCTTCGCGTCGAGCAGGCGCTGCACGGCGGCGGGGCTGAACGCATCGGCGCCCACGCCGTAGACGGTGTCGGTGGGGAGCACGACCAGCTCGCCTCGGCCGATCGCCAGGCGGGCCTGGCGCATACCGGTGAGGATCTGATCCGCGTCGCGGCTATCGAAGAGGGAGGACATGGCCGACCCAGTCTACGGGGCGCAGGGCGCGGTCCTGCTGAGCGCCGCCCCGATCCCCGGCGCCGCGGGGCCACGCAGGGTCAGGCGCGGATCGCGGTCGTGGCGCGGTCACGACGGGTGAGGTCCTGATGCGTCGCGGTCGCCCGCCATCCGTCCGCGGCGAGCAGCTCGCGGATGGCCGCACCCTGCACTTCGGCGTGCTCGAGCACGAGCGTGCCGCCCGGGTGCAGCAGCGCCCACGCGCGCCGGCTGATCGCGCGGACGACGTCGAGTCCGTCCGGGCCCCCGTAGAGCGCGAGCGCCGGGTCGAACAGGCGCACCTCGGGGTCGCGCGGGATCGCGTCGTCCGGCACGTACGGAGGGTTGGAGATCACCACGTCGACGGTGCCGTCGAGCTCGCCCAGCGCGTCGCGCAGATCGCCCAGCACGAGCGCGAGGTTCTGCTGCCCCTCGGTGTTGCGCCGCGCCCAGGCGTGCGCCTCCGGCGAGAGCTCGACCGCGTGCACCCGGGCATGGGGCACCTCGGTCGCCATCGCGAGGGCGATCGCGCCGGATCCGGTGCAGAGGTCGACGCCGACGGGCTCGGATGAGGGCGAGGCCAGCAGGGCGTCGATCGCGAACTGGGCCACGATCTCCGTCTCCGGCCGCGGGACGAAGACGCCGGGGCCGACCGCGAGCTCGAGGTGGCGGAAAGGCGCCGTCCCGGTGAGGTGCTGCAGCGGCTCCCGGGCCGCCCGCCGGGCCACCAGCTCCTCGAACGTCGCCGCCTGCGCGTCATCGAGCACGTCGCCGCGGATCGTGGCGGCCTGCACGGCGCCGCGCCCCTGACCCAGCACATGGCCCGCCAGCAGCTCGGCGTCCACCGCGGGGTCGGGGACTCCGGCCTCGCCGAGGGCGGACGCGGCGCGGCGGAGGGCATCGGAGAGGGACTCGGGCATAGAGGTACAGCGTAATGCGGCCGTCACATTCACCGTGCGCACACGACCCCGTCCTAGGCTGTGCACGAGCGTGTCCTCGTCGACTCCGGTGGCGGGACCCGTCGCTCCACCGACGCAGTGCGCCCATCGAAAGGTCCGTCATGGCAGGCATCCACTCCGACATCACCAGCACGTTCGGCAACACCCCGCTGGTCCGCCTGAACCACGTCACCGATGGCCTCGGCGCCACGGTGCTCGTCAAGCTCGAATCGTTCAACCCGGCCTCGAGCGTGAAGGACCGCATCGGGATCGCCATCGTCGACGCCGCAGAGGCCTCCGGCGAGCTGAAGCCCGGCGGCACGATCGTCGAGGCCACGAGCGGCAACACCGGCATCGCGCTGGCGATGGTCGGCGCGGCCCGCGGCTACCGCGTGATCCTGACCATGCCCGCGTCCATGTCGAAGGAGCGCCGCGTCCTGCTCAAGGCGTTCGGCGCCGAGCTGGTGCTGACCGACCCGACGCTGGGCATGAAGGGCGCGATCGAGAAGCTGCAGGAGATCATCGCGGAGACCCCGGGCGCGGTCTGGGCCCGTCAGTTCGAGAACGCCGCGAACCCGCAGATCCACCGCGAGACCACCGCGCAGGAGATCCTGCGCGACACCGACGGCGACGTCGACGTGTTCGTCGCCGGCATCGGCACCGGCGGCACCATCACCGGTACCGGTCAGGCGCTCAAGGCGGCCAACCCCGCGCTCACGGTGATCGCCGTCGAGCCGACCGACTCCCCGCTGCTCAGCGAGGGTCACCCCGGACCGGCCAAGATCCAGGGCATCGGCCCGAACTTCGTCCCGCCGATCCTCGACCGCGACGTGATCGACGAGATCATCACGGCCGGCTTCGAGGAGTCGCTCACCACCGCCCGCGACCTGGCCGCGAAGGAGGGGCTGCTGGTCGGCATCTCCGCCGGCGCCGCCGTCGCCCAGGCGCTGAAGGTCGCCGCGCGTCCCGAGAACGCCGGCAAGACGATCGTCGTGATCGCCCCCGACACCGGCGAGCGCTACCTGTCCACCGCGCTGTTCGAGGACCTGCGCGAAGACTGATGCCGAACTCCGGCATGTCGTGGGCCGGGCGGATCCGCGAGGACATCGCATCCGCCCGGCTTCGCGACCCCGCCGCACGCGGCGGACTCGAGATCGCCCTGCTCTACCCCGGACTGCACGCCATCTGGGCGCACCGGCTGAACCATGCGCTGTGGACGCGCGGGCTGCGGTTCCCGGCGCGGATGGGCTCGCAGATCGCGCGCTGGCTGACCGGCGTCGAGATCCATCCCGGGGCGCAGATCGGGCGACGGTTCTTCATCGACCACGGCATGGGAGTCGTGATCGGCGAGACCGCCGAGGTCGGCGACGACGTCATGCTCTACCACGGGGTCACGCTCGGCGGACGCACCCGCGACGCGGGCAAGCGCCACCCCACGCTCGAGGACGGCGTGGTGGTCGGCGCCGGCGCCAAGATCCTGGGACCGGTCGTGATCGGAGCCCGCTCGGCGATCGGCGCCAACGCGGTCGTGACGAAGGACGCCCCGCCCGACTCGGTGCTCACCGGCGTCCCCGCACGAGCGCGCCCCCGTGTCGAGGGCGAGAGCACGGCCCGGATCCTCTCCGTGCCCGACTACTCGATCTGACCGCCCGCCGCCTCCGTCTATTTGCGCCGATCCGTGGGGTTCAGGGCCCGAAACCCACCGTTTGACGCAAACAGACGGAAGGACGGAAGGGTCAGGTGGCGAGACCGGCACGCACGCGGCGCACGACCTCCCGCGGGGCACGGTAGACGTGCTCGGACGTCAGCCGGACGACGCGCCATCCGGCCTCCGCGTAGGCCTGGTACTTGTCGATGTCGCGCTGGAGCTGCGCACGGGCGAGGTGGCCGTCGCTCTCGTACTCGATCGCGAGCCTGCTCTCGGGGTACGCCAGCTCGCTGCAGCCGAGGAACCGCCCGAGATCGTCGTAGACATCCCAGTCCAGCGTCGGCTCGGGCATCCGCGCATCATGCAGGATCAGGCGGATCTGTGTCTCGGGCGGTGATGCAGAACCGGTGCGGGCGAGCGCGAGCGCGCGACGCAGGGCGGGAGCCCCCGGGCGTCCCTTCCGTTCGGCGAAGGCCGCCAGCTCGGCGCGGGTCGCGAGCGCCGTGTCCGTCACCGGTGCGAATCCTCCGGGATGGCGCGGGATGTGCAGGACGAAGTCGGCGGCCGCCACCAGCTCGTCGTCGGTGAGCAGTCCTCCGAGGCCGGCCCAGGTGCTCGCCGGATCCGTGACCCTGACGCCCCTCGACACCACGGTGCGGACGAATCCCGTCGAGAACTGATGGCCGCGGATCCCCGGTCGCACCGGCGCGGTCCGAGGACGCCAGACGCCGACATGCAGGGCGGGGTCGAGACGGCGCGGAAGAGGAACGCCCCAGTGCAACGCCGCGGTCGGTCCGCAGAAGAAGGCGTGCGCGGGCATCACGGGGAGGTAGTCCCGCAGGATCTGCTCGGCTTCCTCGGCTCGCGTCTGCCACCACGGCCCCGGGTCGAGGACGTCATCGACGGCCGTGCCGAGGCTGCGCGCGCCATGGAACGAGCGCCGCAGAGCCGGATCCCGCAGCCGCCACTCGCTGAGTCCGTGGAGCAGTCCTTCGCGCACGGTGAAGGACGACGGCAGATCCGGCGGGTGCGAGGAGGGAGATCCCATCCCCCGACTCTGACGCAGACCAGGCATCCCCCGCGCCGGTTCTCCACAGGCTCCGTCTGTTTGCGCCGATCCGTGGCGTTAGGGGCCTGAAACCCACGGTTTGACGCAAATAGAGGGAAGGGACGGGGACCGGGGCCGGCGCGGAGCCGGGCCGGCGCGGAGGGTCAGCGCTTCTTCGCGGCGGCCTTGAGCGCGGCCGCCTCGCGCACCTCGCGCTTGATCAGCAGCAGCGGCAGCACGACCGTGCACAGCGCCGTGATGATCCAGACGACGACGGGACCCAGGATCCAGCCCAGGGCGTCGGTGATCCGCAGGCCGCCGATCGGCAGCAGCACGACGATGAGCAGCGCCGCGAACGTCGAGATGATGCCGATCCCGCCCAGGAGCGCCGGCGCGTAACGGTTCGCCATGGACGTGATCCAGGGCGCGAGGAGGCTCTGCAGCACGGTGAAGATCAGCACGCACAGCACGAAGCCCCACCACTTGCTCCACTCGATCGTGAACCCGGTCAGCAGCAGGTCGGCCACGATGAGGCCGATCGCGGACGAAGCCAGGAAGATCAGGGTGCGCGTGAGGAAGAGGCCCATAGCCGGAGCATAGCGCGGGGCGGGTGCCGTTCCGCGGCCGCCCCGCGTACTGTCGGGGACATGCACTGGGTGCTCCATGTGGACCTCGACCAGTTCATCGCGGCGGTCGAGGTGCTGCGCCGTCCCGAGCTCGCCGGCCTCCCGTTGATCGTCGGCGGTCGTGGCGATCCCACCGAGCGCGCGGTCGTGTCGACCGCGTCCTACGAAGCACGGGAGTTCGGTGTGGGCTCCGGCATGCCGCTGCGCATCGCGGCGCGGAAGGTGCCGGACGCCGTGATCCTGCCTGTCGACGCGCCCGCCTACCTCGCCGCGTCCGCGGAGGTGATGGACGAGCTGCGCGCGCAGCCCGGCGCGGTCGTGCAGGTGCTGGGCTGGGACGAGGCGTTCGTCGGCGTCGACACGGATGATCCCGAGGCGTATGCGCGCCGTCTGCAGCAGGCCGTCCTGGATCGCACACGGCTGCACTGCAGCGTCGGCATCGGCGACACGCTCGTGCGCGCGAAGATCGCGACGGGATTCGGCAAGCCGCGAGGGGTCTTCCGCCTCACGGCGCAGAACTGGGACGAGGTGATGGGCGACCGCGGGGTGATCGAGCTGTGGGGAGTCGGCTCGAAGGTGTCGAAGCGACTGCTCTCGCGCGGTATCCGGACGGTCGCCGAGCTCGCCGACGCGCCCGAGGACGAGCTCGTCGCTGAGTTCGGCCCGCGGATGGGGCTCTGGTACCGGGAGCTCGGGCAGGGCGGACGGTCGGCCGTCGTCGACGACACGCCCTGGGTCCCCCGCGGGCACAGCCGCGAGACGACCTATCAGGCCGATCTCACCGATCCCGCGGAGATCGAGCGGGCCGCGCTGGCTCTGCTGGATCAGGTCCTCGACGACGTCGCCGAGGACGGGCGGGGCGTCATCGGGCTGGCGCTCAAGGTGCGCTATGCGCCGTTCACGACGAAGACGTTCACGAAGCGGATCCCGGAGACCGCCGACCGGGCCGTCGTCGTCGACAGAGCCAGGGAGCTCATCGCCCGGATCGCCCCCGACCGGGCCGTGCGCCTTCTGGGCCTGCGCGCCGAGATGGCTCTTCCGGACGACGCGAGGGAAGGACGCACACCGACGCGCGGTGCATGGTGACGGCCTCGCGGATCAGAGGGGTTCGGCGGCGAGCTGCGGGTGCAGCACGAGGTTGCCGGTCTTGCGGCCCGAGTCGACGCGCGCGTGCGCCGCGGCGAGGCCGTCCAGCGGAAGGGCGTCGTCCACGACGACGCGCAGCGCACCGGATCCGACCAGGTCGAGCAGCGTCGTGAAGTCCTCGGGGCGCTGCGGGGCGGTGCCCGTCTTGACCGGACCGCGGGCCGCGATGATCTCGCCGAGGGTCGCTGCGGCGAGCAGCAGTCTCCCTCCCTCGGCGAGAAGCGGTCGTCCTGTCTTCGGGCTCAGCGCGCCGACCGTGTCGAACACGACGTCGAAGCGCTCGCCGTGCTCCGCGAGCGCACGGGTCGGCGTGACCCGGTAGTCGACGACCCGGTCGGCCCCGAGGGATCTGACGAGCTCGGCGTTCTGCGCGCTCGTCACCGCGGTGACCGTGGCTCCGAGGTGCTTCGCGAGCTGCACCGCGTTGGTTCCGACCGCCCCCGCCGCCCCGACGACCAGCACCCGTTCGCCCGGGCGCACCGCAGCTCTGTCGCGGAGGAAGGAGAGCGCGGTGGTGCCGCCGAACAGCACTCCCGCCGCATCGTCGAAGGAGATCCCGTCGTCGATGCGCACGAGCCGGGAGGCGGACACCGTGACGAGCTCGGCGTGCGCCCCCATCCGCGCCCCCGTCATGCCGCAGACGCGGTCGCCGACCGCGAGCCCGGACGCCGGCGAAGTGCCCCCGCGACGGCGCCGACCGACCTCGACCCCCTCGCCGACCGCCTCGACGACACCGGAGAAGACCACGCCGAGCACCGCGGCCCTGGGTCCCCGCAGTCCGAGCGCGAGCCTGCCCGGCAGGGCGAACCCGCGCGGGAAGCGCGCACCGCGGATGCGCGCGTCGCCGGAGTTGACCGTCGCCGCCATGACGCGCACGACCACCTCGCCACGGCCCGCGACCGGATCGGCCACGGTCGCGATCCGCACGACCGACGGCGGTCCGTACCGCTCCACCACTCCTGCACGCATCCTGCCCCCTTACGCCTGTAAGTCTGTGCTCGTCACGATAGCCTTACAGGTGTAAGGAGCGCAACCTGCGCCCGGAACGGAGTCGACATGCCCCCGCGCACCCCGCTCAGCCGTGAACGCATCGTCGCGGCCGCGACGCAGGTCGCGGACGAGGGCGGTCTGGGGGCGGTGAGCATGCGGAGCGTCGGCAGGGCGCTGGGCGCCGAGGCGATGTCGCTCTACCACCACGTGTCCGGCAAGGAGGAGCTGCTCGACCTGCTCGCCGACGCGGCGTTCGCCCAGATCCCTCTGCTCGAGCTCGGCACGCCCTGGCGTGCGGCGATGACCTCGCGCGCCCACGCCATGCGCGCCGTGCTCAAGAGGCACCCCTGGGCGCTGTCCCTGCTCGAGTCGCGATCGCACCCGGGCGAGGCGGTGATGCGCCACCACGACCGCGTGCTCGGGCTGCTGCGCAGCGACGGCTTCGAGCTCGTGCTGGCCGCCCACGCCTACTCGGTGCTCGATGCGTACATCTACGGCTTCGTGCTCACCGAGCTCAGCCTGCCGTTCACCCCCGAGACGGGTCCCGACGCCTTCGCCGAGGGGCTGGAGCTTCCCGCCGCAGACTATCCGCACCTCGCCGAGATGCTCGAGCAGATGGTCGTCGGGCACGACTACGCGTTCGGCGACGAGTTCGACTACGGCCTGGATCTCGTGCTCGACCAGCTGGAGGTGCGGCGGGCGGCTCAGGGCGGACGCCGCCGCGACCAGTGATGAGGAGCGCGGTCAGTCCTCGCTGCCGAGGGCGGCGAGGCGCGCCTCCTCGTCCGCGTGGATCGCGGACTCGATGATCGGCTCGAGCGCGCCGTCCATCACCTGGTCGAGGTTGTAGGCCTTGAAGCCGGTGCGGTGATCCGCGATGCGGTTCTCCGGGAAGTTGTAGGTGCGGATCCGCTCCGAGCGGTCCATGCCGCGGATCTGCGAGCGCCGGGCGTCGCTCGCGGCGGCGTCGAGCACCTCCTGCTGCTTCGCGAGCAGACGGGCGCGCAGCACGCGCATCGCCGCCTCGCGGTTCTGCAGCTGCGACTTCTCGTTCTGCATCGACACCACGATCCCGCTCGGGACGTGCGTGATGCGCACGGCGGAGTCGGTCGTGTTGACCGACTGACCGCCCGGTCCCGAGGAGCGGAACACGTCGATCTTGAGGTCGTTCTGGTTGATCGCGATCTCGTCGGGCTCGTCCACCTCGGGGAACACCAGCACCCCGGTCGTGGACGTGTGGATCCGCCCCTGCGACTCCGTCGCCGGCACGCGCTGCACGCGGTGGACGCCGCCCTCGTACTTGAGGTGCGCCCAGACGCCCTGGGACGGATCCGTGGAGGAACCCTTGATCGCGACCTGGACGTCCTTGTAGCCGCCGAGGTCGGACTCGGTGCGCTCCAGGAGCTCGGTCTTCCACCCCTTCGACGCGGCGTACTGCACGTACATGCGCAGCAGATCGGCTGCGAAGAGCGCGGACTCGGCGCCGCCCTCCCCCGCCTTGATCTCCATGATCACGTCACGGGCGTCGTCGGGGTCGCGGGGGATCAGCAGGCGCCGCAGTCGTTCCTGCGCCTGCTGCAGGTGATCCTCCATGCCGGGGATCTCCGCCGCGATCGACTCGTCCTCGCGGGCGAACTCGCGCGCCGTCTCGAGATCCTCGCCGGCGGCGATCCAGTCGTCATGCGCCTTCACGATGCGGCTGAGCTCGGCGTAGCGCCGGTTGACGCGCTTCGCCCGCGCCGCGTCGGCGTGCACCTCAGGGTCGGAGAGCTCCTTCTCCACCCTGCGGTGCTCGTCGCGCAGCGCCTCGACCTGTTCGAACATGACGACCGGATCCCGGACGATGACTGATCCGCGGACGCGGGTCAGCGGATGCTGTTCTCGGACGCGTGGCTGTGGCCCGTGCCGGAGGCCGGCTTGCCCAGCTGCGCGTTCTGCATCTGCAGCAGGAACTCGACGTTCGACTCGGTCTCCTTGAGCTTGCCGAGGACGACCTCGAGGGCCTGCTGCGGGTCGAGCCCGGCGAGGGCGCGGCGCAGCTTCCAGGTGATCTTGACCTCGTCGGGGCTCAGCAGCATCTCCTCGCGGCGGGTCGAGGACGCGTTGACGTCGACGGCCGGGAAGATCCGCTTGTCGGCGAGGGCGCGCGACAGGCGCAGCTCGCTGTTGCCGGTGCCCTTGAACTCCTCGAAGATGACCTCGTCCATCTTGGATCCGGTCTCGACGAGAGCGGTGGCGAGGATCGTGAGGGATCCGCCGTTCTCGATGTTGCGCGCCGCGCCGAAGAAGCGCTTGGGCGGATACAGCGCCGAGGCGTCCACACCGCCGGTGAGCACACGGCCCGAGGCCGGCGCCGCGATGTTGTACGCACGCCCCAGACGGGTGATCGAGTCGAGCAGCACGACCACGTCGCGGCCCAGCTCGACGAGGCGCTTGGCGCGCTCGATCGCGAGCTCGGCGACCGTGGTGTGGTCCTCCGCCGGGCGGTCGAAGGTCGAGGCGATGACCTCGCCCTTCACGGTGCGCTGCATGTCGGTGACCTCTTCGGGGCGCTCGTCGACGAGCACGACCATGAGGTGCACCTCGGGGTTGTTCTGCGCGATCGCGTTGGCGATCTGCTGCAGGACGATCGTCTTGCCGGCCTTCGGGGGCGCGACGATGAGACCGCGCTGGCCCTTGCCGATCGGGGCGACCAGGTCGATGATGCGCTGCGTGAGCTTCTCCGGCGCCGTCTCCAGGCGCAGGCGCTCCTGCGGGTACAGCGGGGTGAGGGCGGAGAACTCGACGCGGGCGGCCGCGTCCTCCGTGCTCAGGCCGTTGATCGAGTCGACCTTGACCAGGGCGTTGTACTTCTGGCGGCCCTGCTGCTCTCCCTCGCGGGGCTGCTTGATCGCGCCGACGACCGCGTCGCCCTTGCGCAGGTTGTACTTCTTCACCTGGCCGAGCGACACGTACACGTCGCTGGGGCCGGAGAGGTATCCGGTGGTGCGCACGAACGCGTAGTTGTCGAGCACGTCCAGGATGCCTGCGATCGGGATCAGGACGTCGTCCTCGCCGATCTCGGTCTCGAACTCGTCGACGTTCTGGTTGCCGCCGCCCCGGCGCTTGTTGCGCTGCCGGCTGCGGCTGCTGCCGCCGTCCTCGTCGGCGTCGGCGGGAGCACCGCCGCGACCGTTCTGGTTCTGGTTCTGGTTCTGGCCGCCGTTGTTCTGGCCGCCGTTGCCCTGGCCGTCCTGACCGCCGTTGCGGTTGCGGCTGCGCGAGCGCGAGCGGCTGCGGCTGCGGCCGGTCTGCTCCTCGCCGGTCTCGGCGGGCGCCTCGGACGCCTGGTCGGACGCCGCGGCGTCAGCCGGCGCGTCCTTCGGGGCGGACTCGGCCAGCGCCTCGGCGGGAGCGGCGTCGGCCGTCTCTGCCGGAGCGTCCTCGGTCTTCTTCGCACGGCTGCGACGCGGGGCCTTGGCCTTCGGCGCGTCCTCGGAGGGAGCAGCCTCGGCGGCAGGGGCGTCCGCGGCGGGAGCGTCGGCGGACGCGGTCTCGGCCGGAGCCTCCTCGATCTTCTTCGCACGGCTGCGACGCGGGGCCTTGGCCTTCGGCGCCTCCTCGGCCGGAGCGGCCTCAGCGGCGGGGGCCTCGGCGGCGGGGGCTGCGACGACGGTGTCGCCGGCCTCGGCCGCCTTGGCCGCGCTCGCGGTGGTCGCTCGGCGCGGGGCGCGCTTGCGCGGCGCCTTCGGGGCGTCCTCGGCGGACGCGTCGCCGGCCGGAGCCGAGCTGTCGATCTGGGTCTCGGAGATGGTCTCCACGAGTACTCCTCTTGTAAGACGTGGGTGTTCGACGCGCACACGGCAGATTGCCGGGGCGCGACCGCACGATCATGCCGAGAACAGGCTGTCCCCTGCATGCCACCCGGAGAACACGCTCTCGACGAGCTCGGTGACCGGCTCGCGGTGCGGTTTCGGATGCTGTGCGGCTGACGCAGGAAGTGCGTCGCGGGCCGGGATCACGATTGTGACGAAGAACCCTCCGCTCGTTCCCTCACTGTACCACCTCGCACATCGACGGCGACCATCTGCGGGATCCACGGAGTGTCCGTCGCCGTCTCCGCGATGCGGACCGCGTCGAGACGGCTTCCCGGGCCGTCGCAGAGCACGAGGACGCTCGGCCCGGCGCCCGAGACGACGGCCGCGAAGCCCTCCGCCCGCAGTGCGCGCACGAGGCGGTTCGTCTCGGGCATGGCGGGTGCACGGTAGTCCTGATGCAGCCGGTCGTCCGTGGCGTCCAGCAGCACGTCGGGGCTCTGCGTGAGCGCGGCGATCAACAGCGCCGACCGCGAGACGTTGAACACCGCGTCCTCGCTCGGCACGTGCTGCGGCTGCAGGCTGCGCGCCGCCTTGGTCGACATCGTGTATCCGGGCACGAGCACGAGGGGCGAGACTCCGCGGTGCACCAGCAGCTTCTTGTGCTGCGGGCCGCGCTCCCCCGTCCAGGCGATCGTGAGTCCGCCGAACAGTGCGGGCGCGACGTTGTCGGGATGCCCCTCGAGCTCGGTCGCCAGGCGCAGCAGCGCCTCGTCGTCGAGCTCGACGATCCCCTCGAGCAGGCCCTTGGCCGCGAGGACGCCCGCGGCCACGGCGGCCCCGGAGGAGCCGAGCCCCCGGCCATGCGGCACCCCGTTGCGCGCGACGAGGCGGATGCCCGGCATCGCGATGCCGGCGTCGGCGAACACGTGGGCGATGGAGCGGACGACGAGGTTCGACGGGTCGCGCGCGATCTCCTCGGCACCGGATCCGGAGACCTCGATCTCATAGGTCCCCGGCTCGAGCGCGGTGACCTCCAGCTCGTCGTACATGCTCAGGGCCAGGCCGAGGGTGTCGAACCCAGGGCCGAGGTTGGCGCTGGTGGCGGGGACGCGCACCTCGACGGTGCGCCCCGGCATCGGTGCGGCAGCGCTCACGTCACTCCCCCTCGACGCGCAGGACCGACACCACGCGGGTGACGGCCGCGCTGTCGGCCAGGCGGGCGACGGTGTCGCTGAGGGCCTGCTCGGTCGCGCGGTGCGTGCCGATGACGAGGCGGGCGGTCTTGCTGTCCTCGCCGCCCTCCACCGTCTGCAGGGCGGTGGCGATCGAGACGCCGTGGTCGCTGAGGATCCCGGCGACGGTCGCGAGCACGCCCGTGACGTCGGCGACCTCGATCGTGATCTGGTAGCGGGTCGTGATGTGCCCGAACGGCGCGATCGGCAGGCTCTGCCGCGCGGACTCCCCCACGCCGACGCCGCCGGCGATGTGGCGACGCGCGGCGGAGACGACGTCGCCGAGCACGGCCGACGCCGTCTGCACTCCGCCGGCGCCCGCGCCGTAGAACATCAGCGGCCCGGCCGCCTCGGCCTCCACGAACACGGCGTTGTTGCCGCCGTGCACGCTGGCCAGGGGGTGGTCGCGGTCGATCAGCGCCGGGTACACGCGCACCGAGACGGCGTCGCCGGCGGGCTCGGAGAGGCGCTCGCACACGGCGAGCAGCTTGATCACGTAGCCCGCGCGACGGGCGTCCTCGATCATGTCAGCGGTGACCGACGAGATGCCCTCGCGGTGCACGTCGTCGATCGAGACCTGGGTGTGGAAGGCCAGGCTCGCGAGGATCGCGGCCTTCTGCGCCGCGTCGAAGCCCTCGAGGTCCAGGGTCGGATCCGCCTCGAGGTAGCCCAGGTCGGTGGCGATCCGCTGCGCCTCCTCGGCGCTCAGCCCCTGACGGTCCATGGAGTCGAGGATGAAGTTCGTGCTGCCGTTGACGATGCCGAAGATCCGCTCGATCCGGTCGCCGGCGAGCGAGTCGCGCAGCGGCCGGATGATCGGGATCGCGGCGGCGACGGCGGCCTCGTACGACACGGAGGCGCCCACCTGATCGGCGGCCTCGAAGATCTCCGCGCCGTGCGTCGCGAGCAGCGCCTTGTTGCCGGTGACGACGTCGGCGCCGCTGCGCAGCGCCTGCAGCACGTAGCCGCGCGCCGGCTCGATGCCGCCCATGAGCTCGATCACGATGTCGGCGCCGAGGATCAGCGCCTCGGCGTCGGTGGTGAGCAGTTCGCGCGGCAGCTCCGCGTCGCGCGGCGCGTTCACGTCGCGGACCAGGATCCCCGCGAGCTCGAGCGTCGCGCCGCTGCGCTCGGAGAGGTCGGCGCCGTGCGCGAGCAGCAGGCGCGCGACCTGCGACCCCACGGATCCGGCCCCGAGCAGGGCGACGCGGAGGGTGCGGCGGTGGCCGTCGAGTTCCGTCATGCTTCTCCTTCTCCGGTGCGGGCACCGGTGCGCTCCGAGGTCCCGGGGGCGGCGATGCCGGCGTCCCGGGAGAGGAGGTCGGCGAGGGTCTCCCCCCGCACGATCACCCGCGCCTGGCCGTCGCGGACGGCGACGACCGCGGGGCGCGGGGTGTGGTTGTAGTTGCTGGACAGCGCGTGGCAGTAGGCGCCGGTCGCCGGCACCGCGAGCAGGTCGCCCGGGGTGACGTCGGAGGGGAGGTACTCGTGGTCGACGACGACATCCCCGGATTCGCAGTGCGAGCCCACGACGCGCGCCAGCACGGGGGCGCCCGTGCCCTCGCGCGACGCGATGCGCGCCGAGTACTGGGATCCGTACAGGGCGGGACGGGCGTTGTCGCTCATCCCGCCGTCGACGCTCACGTAGAGGCGCTCACCCCGATCACCGAGGGACACCTCCTTGGTGGTGCCGACCTCGTACAGGGTGACGCCGGCCTGGCCCACGACCGCACGGCCGGGCTCGAAGGCGAGGATCGGGATCGGGATGCCCCGCACCTCGCACTCGCGCGCGACGGCGTCGACGATCGAGTCCGCGAGCTCCTCGATGGGCGTCGGGTCATCGGCGGACGTGTAAGCGATGCCGAAGCCGCCGCCGAGGTTGAGCATCGGGAGCTCACCGCCCTCGCGCAGCGCCGCGTGCAGTTCGATCATGCGAGAGGCCGACTCGGCGAAGCCGCGGGATCCGAAGATCTGCGAGCCGATGTGGCAGTGCAGACCCCGCAGCTTCAGGCTGGGGATCTCGCGGATCCGCTCGACGAGCGCGGGCGCGGCCTCCAGCGGCGTCCCGAACTTCTGGTCCTCGTGCGCGGTGGCGAGGAAGTCGTGGGTCTCGGCGTGCACGCCGCTGTTCACGCGCAGCAGCACGCGCTGCACCGCGCCACGGCGCTCGGCGATCGCGCCGAGGCGCTCGATCTCGATCGCCGAGTCGAGGATGATCGTGCCGACGCCGACCGCGACAGCGCGCTCGAGCTCTGCGACGCTCTTGTTGTTGCCGTGGAAGCCGATCCGCGACGGCTTGACGCCGGCCGCGAGCGCGATCTCGAGCTCGCCACCGCTGCAGACGTCGACGCGGAGCCCCTCCTGCGTCACCCACCGGGCGACCTCGGTGCTGAGGAACGCCTTGCCGGCGTAGTAGACACGCGCCTTGGTTCCGTGCGCGGCGGCCGCGTCGTGGAAGGCGCTCCGGATGCGGGCCGCATGGGCGCGCACCTCCGCCTCGTCGAGCACGTACAGCGGCGTGCCGAATCGTGCACGCAGTTCGGCGACGCCCACGCCGCCGAGCTCGAGCTCTCCGTCTGCGTCGCGGCGCGCGGACGCGGGCCACACCCCCGGGGCGAGTCCGTTCGGATCGGCCGGGATTTCCAGCCAGGCCGGAGCGAGCGCGTCGTCGGGCGATGCGGAAAGCACAGGGCACCAATCGTCGTGTGGGACTCGGGTTTCGAGCGCGGCCCAGAGCGGGCCGGGTTCTGAGAATTCTAGAGCACCGCACTGCCCCGACCCGACGGGTGTGACGGCCGCGCGGCACCCGACCTGCTTGGATGTGATCGTGCGCGGATTCCATCATGTCGAGCTGTGGGTCGCGGATCTGGATCGCGCGCGGTCCGAGTGGTCCTGGCTCCTGGACCGCCTGGGCTTCACGCTCGACGCCGCCTGGGAGGACGGAAGCTCCTGGCGGGCGGATGACTCCTATCTCACCGTCTGCGTGCCCCCCGGACTGCGCGGCGAAAGGCATGACCGCAGGCTTCCCGGCCTCAACCACCTCGCCTTCCACGGCGGGTCGAGGAGCGACGTCGACCGCCTGATGGCCGAGGCGCCGGAGCACGGCTGGAACGCGCTGTACGACGATCGGTACCCCCACGCGGGCGGACCCGACCACTACGCGGGCTGGCTGGAGAACAGCGAGGGGTTCAAGGCCGAGGTCGTCGCGACGGAGACGTGAGCATGCACCGAACGTGACGGTCCGCCGCCGTCGGCGCCGGTCACTACCCCATCCCCCCTACCCCGCGTCAAGGGGCGCCGACCTCACCCACCCCTCTCGCTACGCTCGACGCATGGGCACCCGCACCGACTCCGAGCACGCACCGGCAGAGAAGACGCGGATCCAGAAGCGGATCGACGCGATGCTGGCACGCGTGCTGCGCTGGCGGGCGGTGCGCACCTGGCTGCTGTACGCGGAGAAGCACGGCCCCGCCCTGGCGGACGGCATCACCTACCGCGCGCTGTTCAGCGTCTTCGCCGCGGTGCTGCTGGGCTTCTCCGTCGCGGGGCTCTGGCTGTCCGGCAACAGGCAGGCGCTCGCCGCGCTCATCCGGGCCGTCGACGCCGCCGTGCCCGGGCTGATCGGATCCGACGGGCTCATCGACCCCACGACCATCGCGGCGCCGACGGGCCTCTCGATCGCGGGCGCCGCCTCGCTCGTCGGCCTCATCGGGGCGGCTCTCGGCGCGATCGGGTCGCTGCGCATCGCGCTGCGCACCCTCGCCGGCCGCCTGGCCGACGACGTGCAGTGGTACTGGGTGATCCTGCGCAACCTCGGACTCGCCGCCGGGATCGGCGTCGGCTTCGCGCTCTCGGCCGCGGCGACGGTGATCGGCTCGTTCGGCATCGACCGGATCGCCGTCCTCCTGGGCGCCGAGCATGCGGTCGCCGCGGCATGGACGGAGCGGATCGTGTCGCTGGTCGTCGTCTTCGCCCTCGACACCGCGCTCGTGGCGTCGGTCTTCGCCGTGCTCTCCGGGGTGCGCGCCGATGCGAGGACCCTGTGGGCGGGCGCCGCGATCGGCGGCGCCGGCCTGCTCGTGCTGCAGCAGCTGTCGACGCTGTTCGTCCGCAGCGCCTCCGCGAATCCGCTGCTCGCCTCCTTCGCCGCGCTCATCGCGCTGCTGCTGTGGCTCAACCTCTCCTCGCAGGTCGTCCTGCTGGCGGGCGCCTGGATCATCACCGGTGTGGAGGACGGCGAGGATCGCACCTCGGGACAGCCGCGCTCGTTCGCGGAGCGTCGACTGGACCGGGCAGAGCGTCTGCTGGCCGCGACCACGGCCGAACGCGACGCCGCGCGCGAGGCCCTGAAGGCGGAGCGGGGCGGGACTCGCTGACTCAGGACGCCGGGCAGGTGCCGTTCTCGAGCAGCGCAGGATCCGTCGTGATCGCGCTGTCCGCGGTGAAGGTGGCGATCAGCTCCCCGTCCTTCACCCGCAGCCCGCCCAGGTGCACGCCGGCGGGGAGCCGGTCTGCGATGCAGACCTTCTGCGTCGCGAAGAGCGGCTTGAGCGCCGCGCCGAACGGGGACGAGGCGACCGTGTCGGGGTCGACGGTGAGCGCTCCGATCGACGCCGAGGTCGGCGTGAAGGTGAGCTCGCCGTTCTCCGCCCCCGGAGTGAGCGCGAGGGCGAGGGGCACGCTCGCACCGAACAGCGACACCGTGCCCGCGGCCTTCACCCCGGCGCCGTCGATGGTCACCGACTCGATCGGCGTCGACGCGCCCGCAGCAGCCTTGACCGCCGCCTCGAGCTGATCGGCCGTGATGCGGAAGGTGCCGGTGGCGCTGCCGAGGGCGCCGCCACGGATCGGCACGCCCGTCGCGTCGACGTCGACCGCGCTCGTGATCGGCCCGATCGCGACGCTCTTCGTCGACAGATGGACGTCGTCCAGGCGTCCGGCGACGAGCTGCGGCAGCACGATCCCGCCGACGGCGACGTCGAGCTGCTGGTCCGCCGGGAGCTTCAGGGCCGTGATCACCTGGGAGCGGATCTGCTGGGCGACCACGGCGCGCGCGACGAACTCGCCGCCGACCACGATCCCGGCGAGCACGACCAGCACGACGCCGAGCACCCACGGCCAGCGCGCCCGGCGGCAACAACGCCGTGTTCGTGGAGGCCGAGGCGGCCGGGCCGCTGATGTTCTACGGCGCGGGCGCCGGCGGAGTGCAG
>NZ_JYIT01000083.1 GCF_000956545.1 Microbacterium azadirachtae | reverse complement strand
GCCTCGGGTGCCGGCGGCGTCGCGATCGCCCACGGCGGCGCCGTGCTCGAGGTGTCGGTCGCCCGGGTCGCGCACGGCGGCGGGGCCGCGGCGGCCGGCGAGCCGCACCTCGACTCGCCGATGCCGGGCACCGTCGTGCTCGTGCACGCCGCCGACGGCCAGCAGGTGGCCGAGGGGGATCCGGTGCTCGTCGTCGAGGCGATGAAGATGGAGCACGTGCTGCGCGCGGGCGTCGCCGGCACGGTGCACGTGCACGCCGCACAGGGCGACACCGTCGCCCGCGGGCAGACGCTCGCCACGATCACCCCCGCGGCGGACGAGGCGACTCGGACCGGTTCAAGGATCGAGGAGGAGCGCCGATGACCGGAAAGCGCATCGAGCAGCGCGGCCTGTACTTCGAGGAGTTCGAGGAGGGCGCGGTCTATCTGCACCGGCCCGGCCGCACGGTCACCGAGGCCGACAACGTGCTGTTCACCACGCTCACGATGAACACGCAGGCCCTGCACCTCGACGCCGCCTGGAGCGCCGGCACCGAGTTCGGCGAGCGCCTGGTGAACAGCATGTTCACGCTCTCCACGCTCGTCGGGCTCTCGGTGGCCCAGCTCACGATGGGGACGATCGTGGCGAACCTCGGCTTCTCCGACGTCTCGTTCCCCGCACCCGTGCGGATCGGCGACACCCTGTACGCGGAGACGCTCGTCGTCTCGAAGCGACTCTCGGCGTCGCGTCCCGGCCAGGGCGTCGTGCAACTCGCCCACACCGGACGCAACCAGGACGGCACGGTCGTCGCCCTCGCCACCCGGTCCACGCTCGTGCGGTGCGTGCCCGCGGAGGCGGGCGCCTGATGGCGGGGCCCTCCGGCGGACTGCCGGCCCGCCCGTTCCCGGGGCCGGCGCTGCTCTTCTGCCCCGCGGACCGCGACGACCGGTACGCGAAAGCGCTCGCGGCGGCCGACATGGTGATCCTGGATCTCGAGGACGCGGTCGCCCCTGCCGACAAGCCCGCTGCTCGCGAGCGCCTCGGCGCGTCGGCGCTCGATCCGCAGCGCACCATCGTGCGCGTCAATCCCGCCGGCACCGCGGACCACGCGCTCGATCTCGCGACGCTGGGCCGCACGTCCTACCGGACGGCGATGCTGGCCAAGGCCGAGTCCGCCGCCGACCTCGACGCGCTGCACGCGGCGGGCCTGCGCGTGCTCGCCCTGTGCGAGACGGCACGCGGGGTGGCGCGCGCCGAGGAGATCGCCGCGCATCCCGCGACGATCGGCCTGATGTGGGGCGCCGAGGATCTGGTGGCGAGCATGGGCGGCCGGTCGAGCCGTCTCACCACGGGGCCCCATGACGGACGCTACCGCGACGTCGCGCGGCACGCCCGCTCGCGCGTGCTGCTGGCGGCCAAGGCGTCCGGCCGGGCCGCGATCGACTCCGTCCACCTCGACATCGCCGACGCCGACGGACTCCGCGCCGAGGTCGAGGACGCGGCCGCGAGCGGCTTCGACGCGACCGCGTGCATCCACCCGAGCCAGGTCGCCGTCATCCGCGAGGGCTATGCCGCGACTCCCGAGGAGCGGGCCTGGGCCGAGCGCGTGCTCGCCGAGGCGGAGCGGCAGCCCGGGGTGTTCCGGTTCGAGGGCCGGATGGTCGACGAGCCGGTGCTGCGCCAGGCGAGAGCGGTCCTCGGGCGCTGACCGTCACTCCCAGACGGCGGTGTCGGGATCGACGCCGTGTGCGCGGGCGCTCTCGTCGACGATCGCACGGAACCAGTCCGCGAGACCGGGGCGGATCCCGTCGTAGTGGGCGGCGAAGGCCGGATCCGCCCGGTACATCCGGGCCAGGCACACCTGCATCGAACGGCTGAGCGGGAAGTATGCGGAGAACACCTCGCGGTGGCGGTCGACGAGGCGGTCCGCCGCGGGCTCACCGGGCGCTACCCCGTGGTCGAACGCGTCCGCGAGCGCCCCCTCGAACTCCGCCATGGCGTCCGCGATCGTCTGCCACTCCTCGGGGCCGCGTTCGGCCGAGCGCTCCGCGTACTGGGCCCACTGGGCCGTCGTGCCCCAGCGCATGCGCGCGCCCTCGACCCACGCGGGATCCCAATCGGGCCCGAACACCGCCCGCTGCTGCTCGGATGTGAGGAGGATCCCGCGCTCGTGCGCCGAGATCATCCGCTCCAGCCCGGTGTCCAGCTGCTCGAGGCGGGCGATGCGCTCGCGGATCCGCTCCCGGTGACGCCGCAGCTCCGCCGGCGCCGCCGCGTGCGAGTCGTCCAGCAGCGCACGGATCCCGGTGAGGCCCAGACCGAGCTCGCGGTAGACGATGATCCGCTGCAGCCGCTCCACGTCCGGGGCCGTATACAGGCGGTAACCTCCGCGCGTGCGCAGCGACGGACAGGCGAGTCCGACCGCGTCCCAGTGGTGCAGGGTGCGCACCGTCAGCCCCAGGGAGTCCGCGACGCGGCCGACGGTCAGCCCGTCCGCCGACGCCGCGGCTCCTCCGAGGCCGGCGGGGACGGGGGAATCACGCATCTCCCTCATTGTGCCCTTCGTGCGCGGGACCGACGATGCCCATCGCAGCGAGGTTCTGCGCCTCGTGGGATCCGGGGATGTAGGGCTTGGCCGCGGTGAAGACCACCCGCACATTCTCCGGTGTGATCACCTCAAGCTCCCGGGTGTTCCAGAAGGTGTCGGCCGGTCCCCGCACGGCGTCCGGTCGAAGCGCGCGGCAGGCCGCGGCGATCGGATCGAGCTGCTGCAGAACGCAGGAGAAGCCGATGCCGATCGCCGGCGCCGCCTCCTGGACCTGGTCGGAGAGCACGAGCAGCACGTCCTGGAACGCCCAGCGGCGCAGGTGCACGAGCCGTCCGGGAGTGCGGAACAGCTCGAAGAAGTCGAGTCCCTGCGTCCAGAAGGCGACGGACGCATCCAGATCCCGCGTCGGGACGGTGACGTAGGCCGGCATTCCGTAGATGCCGCGATACGGCTCAGGCGGCACGGCGTCGGGGCCGGGAGCCGGCACAGGACTGATCTCGAAGGCTTCGTAGTAATCGCTCATGAGGCCACGTTGGGCCCTCACGTCACGTCAGGGTCAAGCGCGGCCGGTTGGGGGCCCCGGACGCCATCGCTCAGACGGAGCCCGGGGCCGACCGGCTAGCCGTCCAGACCGAGTTTGATGCCCGTGTACAGCGGGTTCACCGACGAGTCGCGCGTGCTGAGCGGCGCCAGGTGGTACGAGCGCTCGATCGTGGCCAGGATCGAGGTCGTGTCGTACAGGGTGTGGTCGACGCTCGACGCCTGGAACTTGGCGCTGATGAGCAGCGCCGGGATCCGGGTGCCGGGGCCCCACTTGTCCACGACCGGCGGGGCGACGTGGTCGGCCTGTCCGCCGAACTCGTCATAGGTCACCACGACGAGCGTGTCCTTGGCGTCGGGGCCGCTCGTGATCGTCTTGATGAGGTCGACGAGGTGGTCGGATCCGTCCGGCTCGCTGGCGTATCCGGGGTGCTCGTTCTCGTCGCCGTAGGGCTTCACGAAGCTCACCGTCGGCAGCGTCCCGTTCTGCGCGGCCGAGATGAAGTTCTTCTCGTCCTGGAGGTGCGCGCGGCCCGGCTGTCCGGGAGCATAGGCGGCGAAGTAGTTGAACGGCTGGTGGTGGTACTGGAAGTTCACGCCGGGGTGCCCGGCCTCCGCATCGTCCCAGCCGCCCGCGTACCAGTTCCAGGAGATCCCCGCGGTGCTCAGCCGGTCGCCGATGTTCGGGTACTGGGTGTCGTCGATGAGCGGCAGCTGCGTGCCGCTGTTGTGCGGTGCGGACGCGGGCTGGATCGTGTTGATGGCGAAGTTGCCGCATGCCGCCGCGTAGTCGTTGCCGCCGGCGGGGCACGCCTGCGTCCACTGACTGTCCTTGATGGGGCCGGTCGCCGTGTACTTCGGGTAGTTGTTCGGCATGCCGTTCGCGTCGAGCACCGAGTTGGCCACCGACGGGGTGGTGTCCAGCGGGGTGCGCGCCGCGATGAGCCACTGGTGGTTCAGGAAGGATCCGCCGAACGCCGCCTGGAAGAAGTTGTCGGCGACGACGTAGTTCGGGGCGCCGTCCGCGTGCAGGTACTGGTAGATCGGCAGCTTCGTGGTGTCGTACTGCCCCTGGGTCAGGCCGACGGCGTCGGACCCGGTGACGTACCGGTCCATCTTCCCGCCGTCCTGCTGGTACTGCTCCTGGTAGAAGCGGTGCACGAGGTCACGCGTGCACCCGCCGGGCTCTCCGGTGCCGTTCAGCCAGCCGTTGGGCTTGTACGGGGTGCCGGCCACCGCGGGCGGGCAGGTCGTGTCGGTCGGGTGGATGTAGTCGTCGATCGTGAACGTCTGGTTGCCGAAGTGGCTCGCCGCGATGCCGTGCGTCGCGTCCTGACAGGTGTCGGACAGCGGCGGCGACGTGAGGTTCGCGTCCAGCTGCGGCAGGCACGCGTAGGCGCTCCCGTCCTGCGCCACCTGCGGAACGCTCTGGGTGCCGCGGACGGCGACGCCGCCGACCTCGCCCCACTTCCCGTACAGGTTGTCGAACGAATGGTTCTCCTCGTAGATCACGACGAGGTGCTTGAAGCCGCCGGGGATCGTGGTGGGTCCGCCCTTCGCGGAGTGCGACGACCCGCCGCCCGGTGCGCCGGGGGATCCGCCCGGCGCACCGAGTGCGGCACTGGCGGGGAGCAGCGATCCGGCGACGGCGAGAGCCGCGACGGCGAGGATGGCGAAGCGCTGGGACACGAAGGACCTTCCCTCTGGGTCTGCGCCGGCGGAGGCGCCGGACAGAGGGAGAGTAGATCCCCCGCCGCGCGAGGACAAGAGGATCCCGGATCGTTCTCCGGATGTTCTCCTGACGCGCCTCCGTCGGCGGCTACTCCCCGTTCAGCAGCTCCTGCACCCGCGCGACGGGCAGGCCCCGCACGCTGTGCCGGTGGCCGACCGTGCCCTCCCCCGCCACGAGCACGTTGAGCACGGCCTCCTCCGTCGCCTCGACCACCGCCGTGTACAGCGGATCCATCCGCCCCCAGGGCACGGCGCGCAGCGCGTCGAGCATGACGTCGTCGCCGTCTGCGGGGAAGCGGCTCGCCAGAGCGCCCTCGTTCGCCGTCGAGAAGGCGAGGAAGATGTCGCCCGAGAAGTGCGACCCTGCGGTCCCGGTGCGCGCGAGCCCGAGCGAGACCCGCCGCGCCATCGCCGTGCACTGGCCGGGGAGCAGCGGCGCATCGGTCGCGACCACCACGATCACGCTCCCCGCGCCCTGCGGCGGTGTCGCCGACCCCGTCGCCGGCGATGCGACGCCGCCCGGTTCCGCGGGCGCTTCGTCCTTGAGCACGGGCCCCACCGGCACCCCGCGCACCGTGAGCTCGGTCATCTCGCCGAAGTTCGCCTGCACGAAGACGCCGACCGTGTACTCCGCGTCGCCCAGCGCCACCCGGCGCGAAGCCGTTCCGGATCCGCCTTTGAACCCGTAGCAGATCATGCCGGTGCCGCCGCCGACCGCGCCCTCGTCGAGCGGCCCCGATCGGGCGCCGTCGAGCGCGCCGACGGCGTGCTCGGGACGCACGTGCAGTCCGTTGATGTCGTTCAGGCGCCCGTCCCACGTCTCCGCGACCACGGGGAGGAGCCACTGGTCCGCCGCGCCCGGCACGGCCTCGAGCATCCAGCGGATCGCGCCCTCGTGCGCCGCGCCGACCGAGTGGGTGTTGGTGATGAGCACCGGGGTGCCGAGGCTTCCGGACTCGGCGATCCACACCGAGCCGGTCATCTCGCCGTTGCCGTTGAGGGAGTGCACGCCGGCGGCCACCGGAGAAGCCGCTCCGGCCCGCCCCCGGGGCAGGATCGCCGTGACGCCCGTCCGGACGACGGCGGAATCGTGCTGCTCTATGAGCGTCGTGTAGCCGACCTCGACGCCGGATACGTCGGTGATCGCGTTGTGCGGGCCCGGGATCCCGCCGCGCACCAGCCCGAGGTCGCGGGCCCGTGCCCGGCTCACCCGCGCACCTCGTCCTCGAGCTCTTCGTCCGCCGGCAGCGGCAGGGTCCAGCGATCCGGCTTCCCGCGCAGGTAGAGCGCGTAGTACAGCAGGCCGATGCCGAAGATGCCGACGGCCACCGCGACGGGGACCCAGTCGGCGATGAGGCTCATGACGAGGATCACCAGGGTGGCGAGCGTCATCAGGATCGGCGCGACCGGCCACAACGGCATCCGGTACTCGGCGGCGTCGGTGGTGTGGTTGAGCCGGCCGACGAAGGCGGCGAGACCGACCAGGGCGTAGAGGATCACGATCCCCGCACTCGTGGCGACGAGCAGCACGCTGAACGGGACCAGCCACAGGCAGAGCGCGGCGATCACGCCGACGATGATCGTCGCCACGACCGGCGTGCGCAGCGTCGGATGGATCCGGCCCAGCGGGCGGTTGATCGCGTCGGGCCAGGAGCGATCCCTGGCGGAGGAGAACAGGGTGCGGCCGAACTGCAGGATGATCGCGAGCACCGCATTGATCACGGCGACGGCGATTCCCACGCTAACGAGGGTGTTCACGACCGGGCCGGCCCGTTCGGTCAGGAACTGCGTCATCGGCGAGGGAGACGCCACGAGGGCCGCGAGATCCTTCGACCCCAGGAGCACGGCGATCGTGGGCACGATCTCCGCGACCACCGCGATGAGCAGCGACCAGAGGATCGCGCGCCCGATCGTGGAGCGGGCGTTCTTGGTCTCCTCGGCGTAGTAGACCGCGGCGCCGTAGCCGTTGAACGCGAAGAGGGCGGTCGCGGTGTACGAGACGACGAGGCCGGCGGACGCGCTCACGAGCACCCCTCCGGGACCGCTCGTCGCGACGGTCCACAGCGTGGAGATCGGCTGGCTGACGTGCAGGAAGCCCACGACCGTCAGCACGACCAGGGCGCCGATCTCGAGCACGAGGAAGACGCCCGTGACCCACGCGTTGGTCTTGATCCCCAGGCAGGCGATGACGGTGGTCACCAGGATGACGACGATCCCGACCCATCCGCCGCCGAGGGCCTCCGAGAGCACCCCGAGGTACTGTCCGGCGCCCGAGGCGATCACGCCGATGATCAGCACGCCGCTGACCAGGTTCAGAAGGAACAGCCCGAAGCCCCAGGGCTTGCCGAGGGTGCGCGCGACGAACGCGTACTCGCCGCCCGTGATGGGGAAGGCGCTGGACAGTTCGGCGTAGCAGAGCGCGACGAACACGCCGACGAGCGCCCCGATGAGGAAGGCGAGCGCCGACGCGCCGCCGATGCCGTTGATGATCGCCGGAACGATGATGAACACGCTCGACGCCGGCGTCACCGCCGAGAGCGTGATCAGGATGTTCTCCTTGAAGGTCAGTCCGCGGGAGAGCTGCTGCTCGTACTTCCCGGTGTCGGGGACGATCCCGGGGGCCTTCGCCCCGAGCGCGCCCGCGGCTTCGCCGAGGTCCTCCTGCAATCCGTCGCTCATCGTCGAGCCTTTCGTCGAGTGGTCATTTGATTGCTCAGTCAAAAGTACGATCCTTGTTAAGTCAACGGTTGAATCCAATCTTTTGACTCCCGAATCAAACTCGTAACATTCGGAGTGGATCCGGATCGGATCCGCGGCGCGACTCGTCACCCTGAGAGGATGGGCGCATGGCAAGTGCGAAGAAGACGCCGGAGCGTCGCGACCAGCTGATCCTGGCGACGCTCGACGCGATCCGCGATCGCGGGATCGCGAACCTGCGCATCCAGGACGTCGCCGAGCGGGCCGGCGTGTCGACCGGCACCGTGCACTACCACTTCAACGACCTGGACCAGCTCATCGACGACGTCTACACGTGGGCGTGCGAGCGGTTCTACACGACGCGCCTGCAGGCCCTCGCCGACATCCCGGACGCGCGGGAGCAGCTCGCCGCGATGATCGACGCCGGGATCCCGAAGAGCGAGGACGACGCGCTCGTCATCGCGATGCACGACATCGACCTGTTCCGCCGGGGCAGCGCCACGATGGGGCCTCTCCTGCAGGCGCTGTACGACCGGCAGGTCGCGCTCTACTTCGCCGCACTGCAGCTCGGCGTCGCGCAGGGGCACTTCCGCCTCGCAGGTCCCATCATCGATCTCGCGCAGAACTTCGTCTCGCTCGAGGACGCGTACGAGCTGCACATCATCAGCGGCAACCGCTCCGCGAGCCCCCGTCGCGCACGCGAGCTCGTGCTCGGCTACGCGCGCATCGTCACGGGCTGCTCCGAGCTGTCCCTGCACCACTGAGGACGGCGGCGCTCACCCTCCCAGGAGCACGCAGCGCGCCGCGGTCGCGAGGATCGCGCGCTCGTTCGCGGATCCCGCGACGGTGTTGTGCGCCGTGGAGTTCAGCAGTCCGAACACCGCATGCATCATGACCTGGCGATCGGCCTTCTCGATCTCGGGCCGGATCCGCCCGACGACCTCGGCCCACAGGTCCAGATACTGGCGCTGCAGCTTGCGCACCTGGCGGTTCGCCGCCTTGGGCAGCGTTCCCAGCTCGCGGTCCTGCACGCGGATCACGTCGCGATGGGCCAGCGCGAACGTCAGGTGGAAGTCGATGAGCTCGTCCAGCAGCTCCCGATCGGACGCGTGCGTCGCGACGACGATCGCGGTCCCCCCGTGCAGCAGGAACTCGCTGGTGCCGAGCAGGATCTCCTCGAGCATGGCCTCCTTGCTCGGGAAATGCCGGTACAGCGCGGGCCCGGAGACCCCGACGGCGGTGCCCAGCTCGCCGATCGAGACGGCATGGAATCCGCGGTCCGCGAAGAGCCGGGCGGCGGCGTCGAGGAACAGCTGCCTCGTGCGTGCCTTCCCCTGCGCCCTCGCGGTGGTCATCCCGCAAGGATAGCGATCCTGGACAGTCGAGTGAATGCTCGCTAACATCTATTTCAGTTACCGATCGTTCACTGAGGAGCTGATCTGCGTGTCCGAGGCGATCCCGTCCGAACTCCCCGACGAGTACCGCGAACTGTCCGCGACGGTCCGCGACTTCGCCGAGCAGGTGGTGGCGCCGGTCTCAGCCCAGCACGATCGCGAGCACAGCTTCCCGTACGAGGTGATCGCCGCCATGGCGGAGCTCGGCCTGTTCGGCCTGCCGTTCCCCGAGGAGTACGGCGGGATGGGTGGCGACTACTTCGCGCTCTGCCTCGCCCTCGAGGAGCTCGCCAAGGTCGATCAGAGCGTCGCCATCACGCTCGAGGCCGGAGTCTCGCTCGGCGCGATGCCGATCTACCGGTTCGGCACGGAGGAGCAGCGGCAGCGCTGGCTGCCCTCCCTCGCCGCGGGCACGACGCTCGGGGCGTTCGGACTCACCGAGCCCGATGCCGGCAGTGACGCCGGTCGCACGCGCACCGCCGCACGCCTGGAAGGCTCCCCCGCCGACGGCGAGTGGGTGATCAACGGCGCGAAGCAGTTCATCACGAACTCCGGCACCGACATCACGGCCTTCGTCACCGTCACCGCCGTCACCGGCGAGAACGAGCGCGGCAAGGAGATCTCGACGATCATCGTGCCGTCCGGCACTCCGGGCTTCACGGTCGCGCCGCCGTACGACAAGGTCGGCTGGAACGCCTCCGACACGCACGGGCTCTCGTTCGACGACGTGCGCGTGCCCGCGGAGAACCTCCTCGGCGAGCGCGGCCGGGGCTACGCGAACTTCCTGCGGATCCTGGATGAGGGGCGCATCGCGATCGCCGCCCTCTCGGTCGGCGCCGCGCAGGGATGCGTGGACGAGGCGGTGCGCTACGCCAAGGAGCGACAGGCCTTCGGCACCCACATCGGCGGCCACCAGGCCATCGCGTTCAAGATCGCCCGGATGGAGGCGCGCGCGCAGGTCGCCCGCCGCGCGTACTACCACGCCGCCGCCCTGATGCTGGCGGGCAAGCCGTTCAAGCGGGAGGCGGCGATCGCCAAGCTCACCGCCGGCGAGGCCGCGATGGACAACGCCCGCGACGCGACCCAGGTGTTCGGCGGCAACGGCTTCATGAACGAGTACCGCGTGGCCCGCCACTACCGCGACTCGAAGATCCTCGAGATCGGCGAGGGCACCACGGAGGTGCAGCTCATGCTCATCGCGCGCGGCCTCGGCCTCTAGCGGCCTCCTCGCTTTTCGAAGCGCGCACCTGACCGCATCCGACGGCCCGATCGGGCCATTTGCGCGCGCTTCGAATCCGAGAGCGCGGGGCCGGAGACGCGGTAACCGACAAGAATCTGCCCGAAATCGGGCAGATTCTTGTCATTCGGGATCCTGGATCCGCATACTCGACTCATGACCGACGATGACCTGATCCACCGGATCGCGGCATCGACCGGTCTGCCGGCGAGCGTCGCCGCGCGGGTCGTCGACGACGTGCTCGCCTGGTACGACGAGTCCGTCGAGGCGTATGTGCGGCGCCGCCACGCCGAGCTCCAGCTCTACGGCACGCGCAACGCCGAGGCTTTCGCGCGCATCGCCGCCGAGCTCCGTGACCGCCGAGTGGCGGCCCCCGAGCTCTCGGAGCGGCAGCTGCGCCGCATCGTCTACGGCTGAGCGACCCGCCCGTCCACCCCTTCATCGATCCCTGAGGAGCTCCCCATGTGCGGAATCGTCGGATACATCGGCCACCAGGCCGCCGCCCCCGTCCTCGTCGAAGGCCTCACCCGCCTCGAGTACCGCGGCTACGACTCGGCCGGCCTCGCCGTCCTCGGCGCCAAGGGAACCACGGCGATCCGTCGCGTGGGCCGCGTGCGCGAGCTCGAGGCCGCACTGCCGAAGCGGCTGACCGGCACGGTCGGGATCGGCCACACCCGCTGGGCGACGCACGGACCCGCGGTCGAGCAGAACGCGCACCCGCAGCGCAGCCAGGACGGCCGGATCAGCGTCGTGCACAACGGCATCATCGACAACGCGGCGGCGCTGCGCGCGCAGCTCGCGCAGACCGGCGTCGAGTTCTCCAGCGACACCGACACCGAGGTCGTCGCGCACCTCATCGCCCAGTCCGAGGCCGCGACGCTCGAGGAGGCGGTGCTCGCCGCGCTCGGGCGGATCACGGGCACGTACGCCCTCGCCGTGCTGGACGAGCGGCATCCGGACCGGATCGTGCTGGCCCGGAGCGGGTCGCCGCTGATCATCGGCATCGGGGACAAGGAGATGCTCGTGGCCAGCGATGTCGCGGCGCTCGTGCGGCACACCGATCGCGTGGTGCACCTGGACGACGGCGAGCTGGCGACGGTCACCGCGACCGGGTTCCGCACGTTCGACCGCGGTAACAGCCCGACCAGCTCGGAGCCGGTCGAGATCAGCGTCGCCGCGGAGGACCTCGAGCTCAGCGGCTACCAGCACTTCATGCTCAAGGAGATCCACGAGCAGCCCGACGCCGCCGCGATGGTGCTGCGCGGCCGGCTGGACGAGCGGTTCGCCACCGCCCGCCTGGACGGCCTCGGCCTCGACCCCCGTGAGCTGCGCGGGTTCCGCCGGATCAAGATCCTCGGCTGCGGCTCCGCGTACTACGTCGGGCAGCTCGGCGCGCAGCTCATCGAGGACCTCGCTCGGATCCCGGCCGACGCGGAGGCCGCCTCGGAGTTCCGCTACCGCCAGCCGATCATCGAGTCGGACACGCTCTACGTCGCGGTGAGCCAGAGCGGCGAGACCGCCGACACCGCGTTCGCGGTCGAGGAGATCAAGCGCAAGGGCGGCCGGGTGATCGGCGTGGTCAACGTCGTCGGCTCGACGATCGCGCGCACCGTCGACGGCGGGATCTACCTGCACGCAGGGCCCGAGATCTCCGTCGCCTCCACCAAGGCGCTCACGAACATGGCGCTGTCGTTCGCCCTCCTCGCCCTGCATCTGGGACGACTGCACGATCTCTCCCACGCCGACGGACAGCGCATCCTGCGCGGGCTGCAGCGCATCCCCGAGCAGATCCGCGAGATCCTCGACGGCTCCGAGGCGATCGCCGCGGTCGCCGACGACGTCGCCAAGGCGCAGAGCGCGTTCTACGTGGGGCGGGTCCGCGGGTTCCCGGTCGCTCGGGAGGGCGCGCAGAAGCTCAAGGAGATCAGCTACATCCACGCGGAGGCCTACCAGACCAGCGAGCTCAAGCACGGGCCCCTCGCGCTCATCGACCCCGACATGCCCACGGTCGCCGTGATCCCGGACGACGAGCTCACCGACCGGAACCTCGCCGCCGCCGAGCAGATCCTCGCCCGCAAGGGGCCGCTCATCGCCATCACGCACGCCGGCGTCGACCTCGGCCATCTGGCCGCCCGCACGATCCTCGTCCCCAAGAACGAGCCCGAGCTGGATCCGATCCTGCTGACGATCCCCACCCAGCTCCTCGCCTATCACGCCGCCGTGCTGCTCGGGCACGACGTCGACAAGCCGCGGAACCTGGCCAAGTCGGTCACCGTCGAGTGACCCGCCTTCCCTCCGCCCGCGCCGGCACAGCCGGGCGGAGGGAGAATGGCAGCATGAGCACCCCTCTTCTGTCGTCCGGGCGGGACGCGGTCATCGTCGCCGCACGGCGCACCGCGGTCGGCATCGGCAAGCCCGAGCGCGGTGTCTTCCGCGGCATCCACCCGGTCGATCTGTCCACGCACCCCCTCCGGGCGGTGCTGGACGACACGGGACTGGATCCGGCGCTCGTCGACGACGTGATGTGGGGCTGCGTGTCCCAGGTCGGGGAGCAGTCGTTCAACGTGGGGCGCAACGCCGCCCTGGCCGCGGGGCTGCCCGAGCACGTCCCGGGGATGACGATCGACCGGCAGTGCGGCTCGTCGCAGCAGGCCATCCAGAGCGCCGCCGCGGCGATCATCGCGGGCTACGCCGACATCGTCGTCGCCGGGGGCGTCGAGGTGATGTCGCGGGTGCCGATGTTCTCCAGCGTCGCGGGCGCCGACCCCTACGGGCCGCTCATGCACGAGCGCTTCCCCGACCTCGGCAACCAGGGCGTGGGCGCGGAGCTGATCGCGAAACGGTGGGGGCTCACCCGCGGCGAGCTCGACGAGTTCTCGGTGCGTTCGCACCGGCGGGCGGCCGCGGCGACCGCGTCCGGGCTGTTCGCCGACGAGATCGTCCCGGTCGAGACCGGCGACGGCGAGGTCGTGACGGACCAGGGCATCCGCGGCGACTCCACGGTCGAGCGGCTCGCGACGCTGCCGACGCCGTTCGTCGCCGACGGCGTGGTGACCGCGGGCAGCGCCTCGCAGATCTCCGACGGGGCAGCGGCCGTGCTCATGATGACGAGCGCCAGGGCTGCCGAGCTCGGACTCGTGCCGATCGCGAGGGTGCACAGCGTCGCGGTCGTGGGCTCGGATCCGATCCTCATGCTGACCGGGCCCATCCCGGCGACTGCGAAGGTGCTGGAGCGCGCCGGCCTCGGCATCGCCGACATCGGCGCGTTCGAGGTGAACGAGGCCTTCGCGCCGGTCGTGCTGGCCTGGCTGCGCGAGACGGGGGCGGATCCGGAGCTCGTGAACCCGCGCGGCGGCGCCATCGCGCTCGGGCACCCGCTCGGCGCGTCCGGCGCGAGGCTCACCACCACTCTGCTGCACCACATGCGCCAGAACGGCATCCGCTACGGACTGCAGACCATGTGCGAGGGCGGCGGCATGGCCAACGCCACGGTGTACGAACTCGTCTAGCCCGTCTCGTCGGCGGGGTCAGGCGTCGATCACGCTCGGGCCGTCGGGGGTCGTGCGCACGGTGATCTGCGCGGGGATCTGCTCCTGCATCGCCTCGACGTGGCTGATCACGCCGACCGTGCGGCCGCCTGCCCGCAGTTCGTCGAGCGTGCGCATCGCGACGTCGAGCGTCTCGCCGTCGAGGGAGCCGAAGCCCTCGTCGATGAACAGGGTGTCGAGCTGGATCCCGCCGGCGCGGGCGGTCACGACCTCGGCGAGGCCGAGCGCGAGCGCGAGCGACCCGAGGAACGTCTCCCCGCCCGACAGCGACTGCGCCGGGCGCGTCTGCCCGGTGAACGCGTCGAACACGACGATGCCCAGTCCGCTCGCCGCCCCGCGCGCGGCACGGGCGTCGCTGTGCTGCAGCCGGTACCGCCCCGACGACATGTCGGCGAGGCGCAGGTTCGCGCTCGCGACGATCTCCTCCAGTTCGGCGGCGAGCACGAACGTCTCGAGGTTCATCCGATAGGCGTTGGCTCCGCGCCCCGCGAGCGTGTCGGCGAGCTGCTGCAGGATCTCGTGCTCCTCGGCCGCCGCGGCACCGCGGGTGTGCGCCGCCGTCGCCGTGGCGAGGAGGGATCCGAGCTGAGCCGCGATCGCGTCGGCGCGACCGGCGGCGTCGACGGCCCCGGTCCACGCGGTGCGGGCGGCGGCCTCCGCCGTCTCGTGGGGTGCGAGGTCGATGGGCTCGTCGGGCAGGGTGCGCAGCTCGAGCTCGAGCAGGATCGCCCGCTCCTTGGTGCGCCCGGCGGCGTGGACGGCGATCCGCTCCTCGAGCGCCGCCTGGTCGGCGGGGCTCCGCAGGGCCGCCCTGGCTGCCGAGGTGTCGTCGAACGGCGAGGCGGCGAGGGCCTCGTCCCGTTCGGCGCGGGCGGCTGCGGAGGTCTCCGCGCGGGCGTCGCGCTCCTCCAGCGAGGTGGCGAGCGCGAGCGCCGCCACGATCCGCACCGATGCGTGCTCCAGCCGCTCGGCGACCGTCTCGAAGTCGCCGCGGGCCCTCGCCACGGTCTCCTCCGCGGCCGCGAGAGACTGTCGCGCGAGCGCGAGCCGTTCGCGCGTCTCTGCCTGGCGCGCGGCGAGGCCTCCGATCTCTGCCTCGAGGACGTCGTCCTGCGCCCGGAGCGCGGCGAGGCGCTGCTCCACGTCGGCGGCGGACGCACCGGCCGCGGCGGATGCGGCGCGTTCCTCCGATGCCGCGGTCAGTTCCGCCTGGGCCTCGTCGACCGTGCGCCCGTCGGCGCGCGCGGTGGCCGCGGCGAGCGCGGCGTCCCGTGCGGCGAGGTCGGCCGTGGCCGCACGCACGCGCTCGGCGGCGCGCTCCCGCGCCTCGGTCGCCTCCGCGACGTCGTCGGCCGAGACCGGATCCGCGAGCGCGGCGGGGCTCGGGTGCTCGGTCGACCCGCAGACGCTGCAGGCCTCCCCCGGCACCAGAGCGGCAGCGAGTTCGCCCGCCATCCCCGCCTCACGGCGACGCCGCAGATCCGCGGCCCGCGCGAAGGCCTCGGCCGCATCGCGCTCGCGATCCGCGACCGTCTGCACCACCGCGGTGCGCTCCTCGGTGAGAGCCGCGGCCTCGCGAGCGGCGGTGAGCCGCGCAGTGGCGAGCACGACCGCGGCGTCTCGCTCGGTCAGCCGATCCGCCGACCGGCGCAGGTCGTCGCGTTCGGCCGTCAGCGCCTCGAGCGCGGCGGGCAGAGCCGCCCGCTCGTCCTCGCGGGCCGCGCGCGCGGCTGCGACGGCCTCCGCGTCGCCCTGTGCGGCGATGACCGCTTCCTGGAGGGCGCCGAGGCGCGCCTCGGCATCGGCCGCCTGCTGCCAGGCGCCGCTCGCACGGGTCAGCGCCGCGGCCCAGTCCCGCAGCGCCGGCGCCTCGGAGCCGTCGGGAGCCTCGGAGCCGTCGGGGGTCTCCGCGTCCTCGGCGGACGCGGCCTTCCAGGCCACGGCGGCGTCCGCCGCCTGCGCCTCCGAGGCCTCCGCCCTGGCCGCCGCGCGCTCGGCCGCGTCCAGCACGTGCCGGAGCGCCTCGGCGGTGCGCGCCTGCTCGAGCGTGCGCCGGTCGGCGTCGATGCGCGGCGCCTCGGCGTCCAACGCGGCGAGCGCGGAACGGGCGCGGTCCCGCTCGATCTGCGCCTGGCGCTCCTCACGCGCGACGGTCAATGCCGCGGTCGCCGCGCGGTGCGCGGTCTCGGCGATGTCGCGCTCCTGGCGGCGCTGCTCGGCGCGGTAGTCGGCGCGCGCGCCCGCTCGGCGGAGGGCCTCCAGACGCCCCTCGACGGATGCGCCCTGCGCCTCTCCGCCCTCGGCGACGGCTCCGCCGAGCTCGTGGTCGGCGACGAGCTGCTCCGCGTCCTCGATGCGGGCGAGCACGGCGGCGCGACCGGCGCCGAGCGCCTGCTCCGAGGCGCGACGGCGCTCGTCGAAGCGCGCCTGATAGTCCTCGAACCGCCCCGTGCCGAACAACCGGCGCAGGAGCGACTGCCGCTCGCGGCTGTCGGCGAGCAGGAAACGCGCGAAGCGCCCTTGCGCGAGCAGGATCACCTGGAGGAACTGCTGCAGGTTCAGCTGCAGGATCTCGTCGAGCGCGTGCGCGACGTCGACCTCCCGCGCGGCGCGGCCGATCCAGGCTCCGCCGACGAGCTCCTCGAGGGCCACGGACGACGCCTGCTTCGTCAGCCCTCCGCCGCGCTTGGCCGGTCGCTGGTACTCGGGGGACCGGGTCACCCGGAACCTCCCCGCGACCGTGCTGAACTCCACGACGACCTCGGTCGGATCCGCGGGCTCGCAGTGGTCGCTCCGCAGCCGCTTCTCGCCGCCTTCATAGCGCGGGACGTTGCCGTACAGCCCGAAGCAGACCGCGTCGAGGATGCTCGACTTGCCGGCGCCCGTGCGGCCGCCGATCAGGAACACGCCGTCGTCGGCGAAGGCGTCGAAGTCGATCGTCTGGCGGCGGAGGAACGGGCCGAAGCCCTCGATCTCGAGGCGGTGCAGTCTCACGGCGTGCGGGCCCTCCTCAGACCAGCGCCTCCGCGAGGGTGCGGTCGTCCAGCACCTCGCGGATCAGCTCCCGCTCGCGCGGGCTCGCTCCGGCTCCCGCGCGCACGTGGGCGAGGAACGCGTCGATGCGCTCCTCATCGGTGACCGCGCTGCGCAGCCGCTCGCCATAGGAGCGCTCCTCGGTGGTCGCCGTGACGGCGGGCTCGTGCTGCACGAGCGCGCAGAACGGGTACTTCTCGCGCAGGCGTCGCATCGGCTCGGTCTGCGGGAGGTCGTCGGTGTAGACGGCGCACACCCAGTCGTCGGCGTGCGCCGCGACGAGGTCGGCGGACAGGATCTCGTCGAAGGATCCGGTGAGCGTGACCAGACGGCGCGGCACCGGGAGATCGAGCCACGACGCCTCGACCGCGCCGGCGGCGTCGAGGTCGACCAGCCAGGATCCCCGCGGCTTGTGCTGCTCGCCGAAGCTGTAGTGCAGCGGCGCCCCGGCGTAGCGGACGCGCTCGGTGAGCGCCTGGCGGCCGTGGATGTGCCCGAGCGCGACGTAGTCGATGCCGTCGAAGACCGACACCGGGACCATGTCGATGCCGCCCTGCCGGATCTCGCGTTCGAGCCCGGTCGTCGCGTCGACGCCCGCCGCGAAGCAGTGCGCGATCACGACCGAGCGCCCGGGGTGCTCAGCGAGCCCCGCGCGCACGAGCTCCATGGCGCGGGCGACGGTCTGCGCCTGGGTGCGCAGCGGACGCGCCTCGGCTCCAGCCTGCTCCTGCGGCTGGAAGGCCGCGTGCTGGCGGACGATGGCCGGCTCCAGGTACGGCACTCCGAAGAAGCGCACCGGGCCGTGCTCATCGGAGAGGGTGATCGGCTCGCCGACCGTGCGCGGATCCGTCACGACGTGGATCCCCGCGCGCAGCAGCCGCGCCTGGAAGCCCAGCCGTGCGGCGGAGTCGTGGTTCCCGCTCGTGACTATCACCTGCGCGCCGGCGTCGGACAGGCCGACGAGCGCGTCGGTCAGCAGGGTGTACGCCTCGGCGGCGGGGGTCGCGGAGTCGAACACGTCACCGGCGACGACCACCACGTCGACGTCGTTCTCCCGCACCTGCGCCACGAGCGCGTCGAGCACCTCGGCGAGCGCCCCCAGGGTGGAATGCCCGTGGAAGCCCCGGCCGATGTGCCAGTCGCTGGTGTGCAGGATCCTCATGCCCTCCACGCTACGGACGGCATCCGACATTCCCTCCGAGGCGTGCCGGGGTCGGCCGCGACCCCTGTGCCGCGGCGTGCACGGCGTAACAGAGCGTCACAGAGGCCGGATCCGCGGTAGGGCTCAGCGCGTGCGCAGCAGATCCGCCCGCTCGGGGTGCGCCTCGAACCAGTCCGCGACGTACCAGCAGACTGCGTCGATGCGCCGGTCCCCGCGGCGCGCGATGTCGTCGACCGCACCCTCGACCACGACGGCCGCATAGCCGGATCCGCGGAAAGTCGGGATGGTGAAAGCCCTCGTGAGCGCCATCGTGCGCCCGTCGTCGCGGTAGTCGAGCACGCTCACCAGCACGCCGTCGCGCGTCAGCGTGTACCGCGACGCGTCGTCCTCCCGGGTGAGCACGAACCGCGGCGTCGCCCTCTACGTCGGCATCGACGAGCTGAAGGCCGCCACCAACGGGGTGAGCCTGCCGCTGCTGGTGGACGCCCTGCGCCGCACCCTCGCCGAGCTGGCCCCCGACGCCGAGACGCACGCCACCGTCGCCCTCGCCCCGCAGGGCACCGGAGGCCGCGACCTCGACGTCGTCCGCCTCGCCCTGCACGAGCCCGGCGCGATCGCCCGCTCCAAGGCCGAGGCCGAGGAGCGCGAGCCCCAGGACGGCGGAGGCGTCGTGGTCGACATCTCCCGCAAGCGCGTGCTGATCGACGGCGAGTCGGCGGCGTTCACCTACAAGGAGTTCGAGCTCCTGCAGTACCTCGTGCTGCGCGAGGGCTCGACGATCGAGCGCTCCGAGCTGGTCTCCGCACTCTGGCAGACCTCCGACGAGGAGGCTCCGGGCGAGCGCACGATCGACGTGCACGTGCGCCGGCTGCGCGCCAAGCTCGGCCGCTACGAGGACATCGTCCGCACCGTGCGCGGCGTGGGCTACCGGTTCGACCGGCACGCCGACGTCGCGATCCGCTACGGCGTGGGCACCCCCTCCCCCGACCGCTTCTGAGCACCCCGGCGGGTGGTCGGCCGGGATCCTGAGTCCCGCTGTCGGCCCGCGGATCTAGGGTGTTCCCATGACCCTCGCCGCGGATCCCGCACCCCGCGCGTGGCCGGTGCGCGAGAGCGCATACCGCCCGCGTGCGGCGCTCGATCTGCACGAGACCGTCGGCATCCTGCGCCGCGGTCCGAAGGATCCGACGATCGTGCGCGACGGACCGGTGCTCTGGCTCGCGCTGCGCACGCCGGCCGGCATCGCGACGCTCGCGCTCCGGCCCGGCTCCGGCGAGGTGCGCGCGAGCGCCTGGGGTCCGGGCGCCGAGGAGGCGCTCGCCCAGGTTCCCGCACTCTGCGGGGCGCTCGACGCCCCGGACGGCTTCGACCCGTCGTCGCATCCCGTGCTGGCCGACGCCGCACGACGCCTTCCCGGCCTGCGGCTCAGTCGCACCGACGCGGTCTTCGACGCGCTGGCGGGGGTCGTCCTCGAGCAGAAGGTCACCGGGTTCCAGGCGTACGGCGCCTGGCGTGTGCTCGTCTCCCGCTTCGGCGACCCCGCTCCCGGCCCGACGCCGCGCGCGATGGCCGTCGCGCCCGACGCCGCGGGATGGCGCCGGATCCCGTCCTGGGCCTGGCACCGGGCCGGAGTGCAGCCGCCGCAGTCCCGCACGCTCGTGCGCGCTGCTGAGCGGGCACCCAGCCTCGAGCGCGCCGTGCTCGCCGCCGCCGACGGCGACGCCCGCGACGCCGCGCTCACCAGCCTGCCCGGCATCGGCCCGTGGACTGCGGCGGAGACCCGGATCCGCGCCCTCGGAGACCCGGACGCCGTGAGCGTGGGCGACTACCACCTCGCGCATGAGGTCGGCTTCGCGCTCACCGGCCACCGCACCGACGACGCCGGCATGCTCGAGCTGCTCGCTCCCTGGGCCGGCCATCGGCAGCGGGTGGTACGGCTCATCCGCCTGAGCGGCGTGGCAGAGCCGCGACGCGGTCCCCGGCTCGCCCCGGAGGACCACCGCTCGCGGTGAGCCCCGGGCCGGCGGGTCCGCTCAATGCCACACGGCGAGCGGTCCGTCCGGGCCCTCGATCACAGTGACGGGCGTCTCGAACACCTCGGTGAGCACGTCGCCGCGCATGATCTCGGATACCGGACCGAAGGCGACCACGGCGCCGTCCTTCATCGCGCAGATCCGGTCGGCGTAGCGCGCGGCGAAGTTGATGTCGTGCAGCACCACGACGACGCTCTTGCCGAGCTCGTCCGAGATCCGCTGCAGATGCCGCATCATGCGCACCGCGTGCTTCATGTCGAGGTTGTTGAGCGGCTCGTCCAGCAGCACGGTGCCGGTGTCCTGCGCGAGCACCATCGCGACATACGCGCGCTGCCGCTGACCGCCGGAGAGCTCGTCGAGGTACCGCTGCTCCAGCTCGCCGAGCCCGAGGAAGTCGATCGCCCGGCTGACCGCGTCCTCGTCGGCGCGCGTGAGGCGGCCCCTGCTGTGCGGGAACCGGCCGAACCCCACCAGCTGGCGGACCGTGAGCCGGGTCACGAAGTGGTTCTCCTGGCGCAGGATCGACACGACCGTGGCCAGATCCTTCGAGCGGGTGGCGGCGACGTCGAGTCCGGCGATCCGGATGGATCCCTCGTCCATCCCGAGCAGCCGCCCGATCATGGTGAGCAGCGTCGACTTGCCGGCGCCGTTGGGGCCGATCAGCGCCGTCACGCCTTCGGCGGGGATCTCCAGGTCGACCGGACCGATCGACACCTCGTCGCCGTAGCGCTTGCGGACGCCGGCGATCGAGATCCCGGCGCCGGCTCCGGTCCGCCGGCCGTGCGGAGCTCGAGTGCGGACCTTGTTCATAGACGTCCCTTCCTGAGCAGGACGAGCAGGAAGACGGATCCGCCGACCAGCTCGATGATGATGGAGACGGCGCCCTGCGCCGCGAAGACGTGCTTCATCACGAAGTACGCGCCGCCCAGCACGGCGATCGCGGCGAGGATCGCGACCGGGAGCACGAGGCGGTGGTCGTGCGTGTCCGCCAGCTGGTACGCGAGCGTCGCGACGAGGAAGCCGAGGAACGTCATGGGCCCCACGAGCGCGGTCGAGGTCGCCATGAGCACGGCAACGAGCAGCAGCACCCTCAGCTGCTCGCGCCGGTGGTCGACGCGAAGCGCGTTCGCGGCGTCGGATCCGAGCGCCAGCACGTTCAGCCGGCGCGAGCGGAGCAGGAGCAGCACGGATCCGGTCAGGCACAGCGGGATCGCGAGCGGCAGGTAGGACGCCTCGGCATTGGCGATGCTCCCGAACAGGCGCGCGGAGAGCACGTCGAACTCGCTCGGCGTGAGCATCCGCTGCAGGAACGTCGACACCGCGCCGAGCCCGCCCCCGATCACGATGCCCACAAGGAGCATCACGTGCATGCTGCCGCGCCGCCCCGACAGCAGCCATCCGTACAGCGCCACGGCGAACCCGGTCATCAGCACGATCTGCAGGGCGAACTGGGGCACGCCCTGCAGCGCGGTGACGCCCGCGGCTCCGAGCGCGAACACGGCCGCGGTCTGGATCGCCGTGTACAGGGACTCGAACCCCATGATCGACGGGGTCACGATGCGATTGTTCGCCGCGGTCTGGAACGCGACCGTCGCGGTGGCCTGCGCGACCGCGACCACGAGGATCACGACCACGCCGGTGACGCGCAGCTGCACGATCCGCCAGAAGCCGTCGGTGCCGAACGGCATGGGGTTGCCGTGCACGAGCAGGCCGGTCAGCGCCGCCCCGGCGACGACCGCGAGCATCGCGACCACGAGCGCGTAGCGGCGTCGCGCACGGGCGGTCGGGAACGCTCCGGACGTGCGCCCGCCTGCGGATCCGACCCGGGCAGTGCTCGCGGTCAGCGCCTCAGCCACGGGGCCGCGTCCTCAGGATCAGCACGAGGAACACCGCGCCGCCGACCAGGCCCAGCACGAGGGAGACCGGAACCTCGAACGGCATGATGACGGTGCGCCCGATCAGATCGCACACGGTGACCAGGCCCACGCCCAGCAGGCACACCCACGGCAGGTTGCTGCGCAGGTCGTCGCCGCGGATCATCGACACCACGTTCGGCACGATCAGTCCCACGAAGGGCAGATTGCCGACGACCACCGTCACCACGCCCGTGGTCGCGGCGATGAGCACCGTGCCGAGCAGCACGACCCTGCCGTGGTTCAGGCCGGCGTTCGTCGCGATCTCCTCCCCGAGCCCCGCGATCGTGAAGCGGTCGGCGACGACGAAGACGATCACGCCGACGATCGCGACGATCCAGAGCAGCTCGTACTGCCCGCGCAGCACGGAGGTGAAGCTGCCCGCGAACCACACACCGAGGGTCTGCAGGGTGTTGGTCGCGAGGGCGAGGTAGGTCGAGACGGATCCGATCACCGCGCCCAGCATGATGCCCACGATCGGGACGATCAGTGAGGAACGCAGCGAGACCCGGCGCAGGAAGGCGAAGAACACCAGCGTGCCGGCGAACGCGCAGAGCACCGCGCCGGCCATCCGCAGCGGGATGCTCGGATGGGGCACGAGCACCGAGACGGCCAGCAGCCCGAGGCCCGCCCACTCCGTCGTCCCGGTCGTCGTGGGCTCGACGAAGCGGTTCTGCGTCAGCATCTGCATCACGAGGCCCGCCATCGCCATCGAGGCGCCGGCCAGCACGAGCGCGGTCGTCCGGGGGATCCTCGTGATCGCGAACATCTCCGCGCCGCCGGCGGATCCGGTCACGTCGTAGACGCCGACGAACAGCGACAGCACGAGGAGCCCCGCGATCACGAGGACGCCGACGAGCAGCGCCGGATCGAAGAGCCGCGCCCGACGGCCGACAGGACGCAGGATCCGGTCGGTCGTCGAGCGCTGGCGAAGAGTCAGCATGCGCTTTCTCCTGCGTTGTGTCAGCTCTTCTTCGCGCTCTTCTCCAGAGCTTCGGCGAAGGAGTTCAGGAACGTCGTGTACGTCTGGATGCCCTCGTTGAGGTAGGTGTCGGTGGGCATGTAGACGACGTGCTTCTGCTGGATCGCGGCGACCGAGGCGAGCGCCTGATTCTTCTCGAGGATGTCCGCGGCCTGCACGTACGAGGCGTCGTCCTTCGCGAACACCGCGTCGCGGTCCATCACCAGGATCCAGGACGGGTTCGATGCGGCGATCGCCTCGACCGAGATGTCATCGCCCTTGTGGTTGTCGTCGGCCCCCTGGACCTCCAGCGCCGGCGTGAGACCGAGGATGTCGAACAGCGGGCCGAGCGTGCGACCGACGGTCGGCGCGAGATAGCCGATCTTGCCGCCCGAGGTGGTGACGGCCATGACGCCGGATCCGTCGTAGGCCTTCTTGGCGCGGTCCACCGCCTTGTCGAAATCGTCCGTGAGCTTCTTCGCCTCCTTCTGCTTGCCGAAGACCTCGCCGAGCACGGTCACCTGGCGCTTCAGCTCCGCGTCGAACGGCTTCCCGTCGCGCGGGTCGAGCTCGAGGATCGTCGCGTCCGGGAGGAGCGCGGCGAGCTTGTCGTGGTGCTGGGTGAAGCGCTGCCCGTTGACGATGAGGTCGGGGGCGACCGCGACGACGGCCTCCAGGTCGGGCTCCATATGCGTGCCGAGGTCGACGATGCTCTTGTCGCGGACGTACGAGACGGTCTCGGGCATGAGCGACACCGCGGCGGCCTTGACCGGGATGCCCCAGTCGGCGAGCGTCTGGAACGTGCGGTTGTCCGTGGCGACGACCGAGGCCGGAGGCGCGGAGAGCGTGTGCTCGCCGTTGTTGTCCTCGACGGTCACGGTGCGCGCGGTCGCGCTCTCCGTGGGCGCGGCGGCGGGGCCGGAGGCGCAGCCGGCGAGGGCGACGGCGGCGGCGAGGCCGAGCGCAGTGGCGGTGAGGATCCGAGGCACGGACATGGAGATGCTCCTGTTCTGCGGGATGTGCGGGACGACCCGGCGCTGGTAAGGGTTACCTAACTTCGCCCGAAGTCCTACACAGGTTAGCCTTACCTTATGAACATCGCGAAATCCGGCTTCGCCCTGACGCGACGCCCTCTGGAGCTGCGCTTCCGCGTGCTCACGCTCACCGCACGCGACTGGCTCGCCCCCGATTTCGTGCGTGTGCGCCTCTCCGGATCCGACCTCGCCGGCTTCGACTCGCTGGGGGCGGACGACCACATGCGGCTGTTCTTCGTCGATGCGCCGACCGACTCGGTCGAGGAGCTGCGCGCGGCGCCGAGCCGCGAATACACGCCGCTCGCATGGGGCGAGGACTGGCTCGACGTGGAGTTCGCGGTGCACGGGGATGAGGGCGTCGCGGCGCCCTGGGCGGCGAGCGCTCCCCTGGGCTCCGTCGTCGGCGTCGGCGGCCCGCGCGGCTCGCTGGTGCTGGAGGGCGAACCCGACGGGTGGCTGCTCGCGGGCGACGAGACCGCGATCCCCGCGATCCGCCGCTTCGCCGCGCGGATCCCCGCGGGCGTGCCGGCCCGCATCGCGATCGAGGTTCGCTCGGCGGAGCACGAGCCGCCCTTCGACGCGCCGGTTCCCGTGGAGTGGATCCACCGCGGCGACGCCCCCGCGGGGTCCGCCCTGGCGTCCTTCCTGGAGTCGCAGCGCACCGCCGATCGACCGGGCGAGGCGCCGTTCGTCTTCGTCGCGGCCGAGTCCTCGATCGTGAAGCCCGGTCGCGCCCTGCTGGAGCGCTGGGGCGTCGATCCCTCGCAGGCCGTGGTGAAGGGCTACTGGCGACGCGGCGAGGCCGAATACCACGCGCCGCACTGACGTACGCTCCGCACAGGCGCGGATCCGGCGCAGTTCTGCACCGATCTGCGCCGTCGAGTGATCGACCCGACGGCGCGATGGCAGCCTCGGAGGATCAGTGCGACGATGAGGGAGTGAGCGTGATGAACGATGCGCAGATCTGGACCATGATCGGCACCTTCACTGCGCTCATGTTCGGCATGCTCACCGTCGTCTCCACGCTGTTCGTCCGCGTCGTGCGTGCCGAGATCGGCGGCCTGCGCAACGAGATGAACGGCCAGATCGGCGGCCTGCGCAGCGAGATGAACGGCCAGATCGGTGGCCTGCGCAACGAGATGAACGCCCGCTTCGACGCGGTCAATGTCCGCATGGACGGACTCGACCGCGACGTGCAGGCTCTCGTCAAGCGCACCTTCGGGCTCGATCGCGAATAGCGATCGTCCGGATCAGCGCGGATCCACGACGGCGGCGATCGCCTCGATCTCGACGAGCTGGTCCTCGTAGCCCAGCACCGTCACGCCGAGCAGCGTGCTCGGCACGTCGTGCTCTCCGAACGCCTCGCGGACGACCGCCCAGGCCGCGCCGAGATCCGCACGGTCCGTCGAGGCGACGAGCACGCGCGTGCTGATCACGTCGGTGATCGCGGCGCCCGCGGCGGCGAGCGCTCCCCGCAGATTCGCGATGCACGCCGCGGCCTGCGCGGGATAGTCGCCGACCGCGGCGGTCGTTCCGTCGCGGTTCAGCGGGCAGGCGCCGGCGAGGAAGATCAGCCGTGCATCGGCCGGTGCGGTCGCCGCATACGCGTACTGCGCGAGGTCGGACAGCTCTGCGACTCGGATCAGGGTGACGGCGGTCATCCCGCCAGTCTGTCGCACCGGGCGGGCTCCGCGCCGTCGGGCAGACTGGGATCATGCCGCTTCTCGATCACCTCGGCCTCACCGTCAGAGACCTCGACCGTGCCTTCGCCCAGTGGAACCCGGTGCTGACCGCTCTGGGCTGCGTGTCCGACGGCAGCGAGCTGGAAGGCGGGATGGCCTGGTCGCGCGAGGACGAGACCGAGCTGATCCTGTACCGCGCGCAGGACCCCGACGCCGAACCGCACCGCCACGGACGGATCGGCTGGCAGCATCTGGCGTTCGCGCTGGACTCGCGCGCCGAGGTGGAGCGCCTGCACGCGATCGCGCTCGGCGCCGGCTGGACCTCGGTGCGCGCCCCGAAGGTGTTCACCCGGTTCTCCGACCGGTACTACGCCTCCTTCGTCGAGGACGAGAACGGCATCCGTCTCGAGTTCGTGCACAACCCTCCGCGGGACGGCGTCACCGGCTGAGCCGCGCCCCGCCGGGTCGGCCGGGCGATGTCGGCAGCGTCCGGGATGCTGGAGGCATGGCTTCTCTCGATCACCTCGGCGTCAGCGTCGACCACGTCCCGAGCGCTTCGGCGCAGTTCGACCCGGTGCTGCGCGCGCTCGGCTACACGCGCGCCTACGACGCGCCCGATCACGCCTACTGGCGCCAGGACGGCCAGCCCGAGATCCTGCTCTACCCGGCACGCGAGAACGCGGAGGGGCCGCATGAGCACGGCTTCGTCGGATGGCAGCACCTCGCATTCGCGGTCGACTCGCGCGCCGAGGTCGACCGCGTGCACGCCGTCGCGATCGAGGCCGGATGGTCGGCGGTGAGGGCTCCCAAGGAGTACCCGCGGTTCACCGCGCGCTACTACGCCTCCTTCATCGAGGACGACAACGGGATCCGGCTCGAGATCATGCACAACCCGCCGCGCGACGCAGCCGGCAGCTGATTCACGACACGCCTTGCCGATGTCGGAGGGCGGCCGCAGACTGAGTGCGGCGCCGGTGCGGCGTCGTCGATCCGAGCACGGAGGACACCGATGACCATCCTCAATCCGTACATCTCGTTCCGCGGCGACGCCCGCGCCGCGATGGAGTTCTATCAGCAGGCCCTCGGCGGCGACCTGCAGGTGATGACGTTCGGCGACATGCCGGGCATGGTCGAGGACGAGGCCGAGCAGAAGCTCGTCATGCACTCGATGCTGACCACCCCGGGCGGCCTCGTGCTGATGGCCTCCGACACCCCCGCGCACTACGAGTACAAGGCGCCGCAGGGCGTCTCGGTGTCGCTGAGCGGCACCGACGAGGCCGAGATCCGCGCGGCGTGGGACAAGCTCTCCGACGGCGCGACCGTCACGCAGGAGTTCGGTCCCGCCCCCTGGGGCGACCAGTTCGGCATGCTCACCGACCGGTTCGGCATCGACTGGATGTTCTCCGCGGGCCAGAGCCAGGCCTGAACCGATTTCGAGCGCTGAGCACGGGCGATGCTCGGGCTCAGCGCTCTTCGTGCGCCCGGCGCTCTTCGTGTGCCCCGTCCGCCCAATCGACCCCGTCGAGCGCGAGCTCCTGGGTCATGTCGCGCAGGAACCGGATGACGACCTCCCGTTCCGCTTCGCTGAGGCGGGCGGCCGCATGGAAACGACGCGCCTGCTGGCGGCCGACCGTCTCCATGGCCGCCGCCTTCGTCTCGGGCGTGATCGAGATCGCCAACGCCCGCCGATCCGACGGATGCGCGGAGCGCACCACGTGGCCGCCGCTCTCCAGCCTGTCGAGCAGCTTCGTGGTCGAGGCCGTCGAGATGCCGAGGTGCTGCGCGATTCCGCCGGGTGTCGCGACCGCATCGGTGTTCGCGCAGACGATGAGGTAGTGCAGGGCCCGCATGTCCGTCTCGTTGAGGCGCATGTATCGCCGTGACGCCTCGGCGACACGCTGCTCGGCATCGCGCAGCTCCGCGAGGGCCGTCATGATCCGGGTGATCTGGCGGAGGGACTCTGCGTCGACGCCGCCGCGGTCGAGCAGTATCCCCGTGGGGTCGCTCGCCTCGATGTCGTAGACGGCTCCCGCCGCCGCCCCCTCGGACGCGGGCGGTCCGGCAGGGGTCGCTGCAGGCGCTTCGTCTGCGCCCGCGCGACCATCCACCATGACGCCATGGTACACCGGGCTATCTTTGACACTTGGGTTATTACTTGCCCAGCTAGCTAAATCTGCCTATCCTGCTGGAGACGGAAGGATCCCGATGACCGCCCCTCAGAACCCCGCCCGGCCTCGCGGGCCGCGTCGCGCGCTGCGCATCCTGCTGCCTGCGCTGATCATCCTCGGCTGGCTGGCCGCCGCATCGTTCGGGGGCCCGCTGTTCGGCAAGGTCGACGAGGTCTCCTCCAACGACCGCACGGCGTACCTGCCCTCCTCCTCCGACTCGGCGCGCGTGCAGGAGCTGCAGACCCGCTTCGCCGGATCCGACGAGATCCCGGCGATCGTCGTCGCAGTGTCGGACGAGAAGCTCACGGACTCCCAGCGCTCCACGCTCTCGGACGCGGTCGCCGCCACGCCGGACCTCGCCGGCGTGGGCGACGACGTCTCACCCGCCCTCGCCTCGGAGGACGGGAAGGCGCTCCAGGCGTTCATCCCGATCCGCTCCGGAGCGGACCTCGGCGACGTGGTCACGGAGATCCGCGCGCACCTGGAGGATGCGGCGCCCGCAGGGGTGAGGGTATACGTGACCGGGCCTGCCGGCTTCAGCGCCGACCTCGTCGCCGGCTTCGCGGGCATCGACGGGATCCTGCTCGGCGTGGCCCTCGCCGCCGTCCTCGTGATCCTCGTGCTCGTCTACCGCTCTCTGCTGCTGCCCGTCGTCGTGCTGGCGACGAGCCTGTTCGCGCTGTGCACGGCTCTGCTGCTGGTGTGGTGGCTGGCGAAATGGGGCGTGCTGCTGCTGAGCGGGCAGACCCAGGGGATCCTGTTCATCCTCGTGATCGGCGCGGCGACCGACTATGCGCTGCTTTTCGTCTCGCGGTTCCGGGAGTCGCTGCGCGTCGAGCAGGACCGCGCGAAAGCGGTGCTCTCCGCATGGAAGGGCTCGTTCGAGCCGATCGTCGCCTCGGGCGGCACGGTGATCGCGGGTCTGCTCTGCCTGCTGCTGAGCGATCTCAAGTCCAACAGCGCGCTCGGCCCGGTCGCGGCGATCGGGATCGTGTTCGCGATGCTCTCCGCACTCACCCTTCTGCCCGCGCTGCTCATGGCGTTCGGCCGAGCCGCGTTCTGGCCGCGACGGCCGCGTTTCGACCCCGAGGCCGTCGCCGCGGAAGGCGGCATGCCGACCGCCGGGGTCTGGGCGCGCCTGGCCGACCTCATCCGCCGGCGCTCGCGCGTGATCTGGATCGCCACCACGCTCGTGCTCGCCGTCGGCACGCTCGGGGTGCTGCAACTCGACGCCTCCGGAGTGCCGCAGTCCGACCTCGTGCTCGGCTCCTCGCAGGCGAGAGACGGTCAGAAGGTCCTGGGCGAGCATTTCCCGGGAGGATCCGGCAGCCCCGCACAGGTGGTCGCCCCGAAGGCCGCGCTGCAGGATGTCGCCGACGTCCTGCTGGCCGACTCGGGTATCGACGGCGTCTCCGTGACCGCGAAGGACTCTCCGAGCGGCACCGCGCCGGTCACCGCCGAGGGCGTGCAGCCCGTCGGACGTCCCGGCAGCCCCGCACCGGAGCCGACCGTGGTCGACGGCGACGTGATGCTGCAGGGCACGCTCACCGCCGCCGCGGACTCGGCGGCCGCCGAGGACACGGTGCGCCGGATCCGCTCCGCGGTGCACGGCAGCGGGGCTGTGGTGGGTGGCGTCACCGCCACCGCGGTCGACACCGACGACGCCTCGGTGCACGACCGTGCGCTGATCATCCCGGTGATCCTCCTGGTGATCCTCCTGATCCTGATGATGCTGCTGCGCGCGATCGTCGCACCCCTGTTGCTGATCGCGACGACCGTGCTGTCGTTCGGCACCGCCATGGGGGTCTCGGCGCTCGTGTTCCACGGCGTCTTCCGCTTCCCGGGGGCGGATCCGGCGGTGCCCCTGTACGGCTTCGTCTTCCTCGTGGCGCTCGGGATCGACTACAACATCTTCCTGATGACGCGGGTGCGGGAGGAGTCCCGCCGGCACGGGACCAGGGAGGGCGTGCGTCGAGGGCTCGCGATCACGGGCGGCGTGATCACCTCCGCCGGCCTCGTCCTCGCGACGACGTTCGCGGCCCTCGCGGTGATCCCGATCCTGTTCCTCGCCCAGCTCGCGTTCATCGTCGCCTTCGGGGTGCTGCTGGACACCTTCGTGGTGCGGTCGCTGCTCGTCCCCGCGCTCGTGCACGACGTGGGCCGCACGGTGTGGTGGCCGTCGAAGCTGTCCCGCGGCGAGCGCTGACCAGGTCCGAGGTCAGCCGGCGACGGCGTCGATCACGTCCTCGCCGGCCGGGTGCCCGGCGCGGTCCGTGAACGCCTGCTTCGGCACGAACAGCAGCAGCACGGCCGCGGCGAGCGCCGTCACGCCGCAGACGACCCACACGGTCACGTAGCCCGAGAAGGATCCGGCCGTGCCCGTGGTGGCGGATCCCGCGACGGCGTGCATGAGGGCGATCCCGAAGACGCACGATGCGATGGCGCCGCCGACCGTCTTGACCGAGTTCGTCAGCCCCGTCGCGACGCCGGTCTGGGTGTGCGGGGCGGCCGAGGCCGCTGCCGCGGGAAGGGCGGCCACGAGTGCGCCGGATCCGATCCCGACGACGATCATGTTGGTCACCACCTGCAGGTAGGCGCCGTGGAAAGGCAGGAACAGCAGGAACCCCGCGCCGACGAGCACCGAGGCGCCGATCAGGGTGACGCGTGGCGTCGCCAGACGCGCGATCAGCGGGAACAGCAGGGCTCCGGCGATCATCGCGATGAGGTACAGCCCGATGATGAGCGAGGTCTGGAAGCCGGTGGTCCCGAGGCCGTAGCCGTAGACCGACGGGTCCGTGCGGGCGAAGGTCGACAACGGAGCCTGCGCGCCGAGCACGCTCACGCCGAAGAGGCCCGCAGTGAGGAAGACCGGCCCGAGCGCGGGACTGCGGAACATGCGCACGTCGATGAGCGGATCCTGCTGTCTCAGCTCCCACAGCACGAACGGGACGACGATCAGCACGCCCACGGCGATGACGATCCACGACAGCGGGTTCGCCACTCCCCCGGGCAGACGGAGCAGGCTGAGCCCGCCCGTGAGGCCGATGAGCGACAACGAGATGAGCACGAGGCCGACCGTGTCGAAGGCGCCGCCGGTCTTCTCCGGCGACTCCTGCACACCGAACAGGATCACGAAGAAGCATGCGGCGATGAGCACGGCGGGCACGAGCAGCACGACCGTCAGCGGGAGCACGTCGACCAGCGCGCCGCCGACCAGCGCGCCGATGATCGCGCCGCCCTCGAGGGCGGCGACGAGGATGCCCGCGGCCTTCGCGGTGATCGCCGAGCTGCCCTCGATGCGCCGCGCGCGCGACCAGATGAGGGCGATCTCCAGAGGCAGCCACACGACGTAGAAGCCCATCAGCGCCCACGCCACGAGGAAGACCCCGAACGTCGCCGTGAACGGCAGCACGAACGCGGCGATCGCGGTGAGCGCCGTGGAGACGAGCAGCATACGCTTGCGCCCGATCATGTCGCCCAGCTTCGCGAACGCCGGCACCACGAGGGCGGACAGCATCAGCTGCGCCCCCTCGAACCAGTTCACATCGGCGTCGTGGATCCCGAGATGCCGCGCGATGTCGCTCAGCATCGGTGTGTAGTAGCCCTGCAGCACACCGCTGGTGAACTCGACGAATGCGAGGAATCCCACGACGGCGACCAGGGCGCCGAGGGTGGCGGTGCGCGACATCGCGGCTCCTTGAGGACGGCGACGGGGGACGTCGCAGACGGGTCAGATCACTGTAGCCGCTGCAGGAGCGCCCGGTGGAACCGCTCCCCGCGTTCGAGGGCGGCGATCTCGACGCTCTCGTCGACGCCGTGGATGGCCGCACGCTGAGCGTTCGACATCTCCAGCGGAGCGAACCGGTAGACGGCCGGCGCGAAGCGGTGGAAGTGCCGGGAGTCGGTGGCCGCCATCATCACGTACGGGACGGCCGGGACCCCGGGGTGGGAGACGGCGAGCGCGTCGGCGAGCAGCGCGAACTGCGCGTTGTCCGTGGGCGACTCGGGCGACGGGTCGCTGCCCTCGAGCACCTCGACCGCCACCTTCGGGTCGGCGATGCGGCGCCGCACCCGCGCAGCCGCCGAGGACACCGTCTCGCCGAGCGCGATGCGCAGGTTCACGGTCGCGGTGGCCTGCGAGGGAAGCACGTTCGCCGCGGTGCCGCCGGACTGCATGGTGGGCGCGACCGTGGTGCGCACGAGCGCCGCGGGCTCTCCTCCGAGCGCCGCGAACACCCGCGCCGACAGCAGCGGGACCGCGCCGAGCGTGCGCAGCAGCAGCCGAGCGGGGCCCGAGGCGGAAGCGGAAAGCTGCACGAGCATGCGGGAGATCGCGCGGGGGGTGCGCGGACGGAACGTGCCGGGCCCGAGCCGCTCGACCGCGCGCGCGATGCGGCGCACCGCGGTGCGGCTGGGCGGGGCGGAGGCGTGCCCGCCGTCGCCGCGCGCCGTGAGACGCACGGTCATCACGCCCTTCTCCCCCACGCCGATCATCGCCGCGCTCCCGGGCACGAACGGCAGCGGGGCATCGACCACCGCGCCGCCCTCGTCGACGACGAGCCACGGCACGATCCCGCGATCCTTCAGCGCCGCGGCGATGGCGATGGCGGCGGATCCGTAGGTCTCCTCGTTGCCGCCGAAGGAGAGGTACACGTCGCGGGCGGGGGTGAACCCCTCGGCGAGGAGGCTCTCGACCGCCTCCAGGATCACGATGAGCGGGCCCTTGTCGTCGAGCGCACCGCGCCCGTAGACGGATCCGTCCGCGATCACGCCGGCGAAGGGCGGGTGCGTCCAGTCGTCGGACTCGTCCACGGGGACCACGTCGTAGTGCGCCATGAGCACGAGAGGGCCGTCGGCGGCGTCCCGGCGCCCCTTCCAGTGGAACAGCAGCCCGAACTCGGTGTGCCGCTCCCGCGTGAGCGTCGCGTGGACGCGCGGATAGCACTCGGCGAGGAGCGCCACGAACTCCTCGAACGGCGCGGACCCGCGCTCGTCCAGCTCGGCGGACACGGTCGGCAGCTGGATCATCCGGCTGAGCCGCTCGGCGATCGGGGGCACGTCGTTCATCGTCGCCATGCTAACGGGCGGTCGGCTCATGCTCGGCACCCTTGTTCGCTCGGCCTTCTAGGCTGGGGCCATGAGCACCCCCGCGACTTCCTCCGCTTCCTCCCGCCCGCTCTCCTCCTCCCGCCCGCTCGCGGTGATCAGCGGCGGAGGCACGGGCATCGGCCTGGCCTCGGCGCGGCGGCTCGCTCGGGACGGCTTCGATCTGGCGCTGATCGGGCGCCGCCCGGAGGTGCTCGACGCCGCGTCCGCGCGGATCCTGGAGGGGACGCCCGAGGCGCACGTGCAGACGATCACCGCCGACCTGCAGGATCCGGCGCAGGTGGAGGCGGCGGCCGCCGCCATCGGCGGATCCGTCGACGTGCTGCTCAACAACGCGGGCGGCAACGTGCTGGATCGCGGCGAAGGCCTCGCCGGCATCGCCGCGAACTACGAGGCGAACATGCGCCTGAACGTGCTCACGGCCGTGCTGCTCACCGAGGCGCTGCTGCCGCGCATCACGCGGCCGGGCGGACGGATCATCTCGATCAGCTCGATCGCGGCGCTGCGCGGCGCGAACGGCTACGGCGCCGCCAAGGCCGCGATCCACGGCTGGATGATGGGCCTCGCGGCCGACCTCGCTCCGGAGGGCGTGACCGTGAACGCCGTGGCACCGGGCTACGTGCCCGACACCGGCTTCTGGGACGGACGGCGTACGCCCGACATCGTGGCGTCGCGCCTCGCGCAGGTGCCCATGAACCGCGCAGGCACTCCTGACGAGGTGGCCGGGGCGGTCTCGTATCTCGCGGGCCCCGAGGGCGGCTGGACGACGGGGCAGATCCTGCAGATCAACGGCGGAGCGCTCTTCGGCCGCGGCTGAGCAGGCCCCCGGCCCGCGTCGCCGGCCAGGTCGCGGGCGGCGCGGGCTCGGCGCCGGGTCCGCGGATGTCAGGCCGTGCGGGTGTACCGGTGCTCCGGCCGGCCGGTGGCGCCGTAACGGAGCCGCACCTCGACCGCGTCCCGCTCGGCGAGCGCCGCGAGGTGGCGCTGCGCCGTCGCCCGCGAGATGCCCACGCGCTCGCCGATCTCGGCGGCCGATGCCTCGTCGTCGCCGAGGGCCGCGAGCACCAGCTGCTCGGTCGCCGATCGCGACGTCGAGACCTGTTCCGCCGACCCGTGCAGGATCCCGAGCGCGCGATCCAGATCCTTCTGCTGCAGGGGCCGGGATCCCGCCAGCAGGTTGCGGTAGCGGGCATACCGGTCGAGCGCGCCGACGAGGGCACGCCGCTCGAACGGCTTGATCAGGTAGGCGTGCGCGCCCGAGCGCAGCGCCCGCCGCACCGTCGCCGGATCGTCGGCGGCGGAGATGTGGATCGCGTCGATCCCCGCCTCGCGCACCAGGGCGATCCCGTCGCCGTCCGGGAGGTAGACGTCGGCGAGGAGCAGCTCCGGCGCCAGGTCGCGGACGGCCGCGCGGGCCTCGGCGATGGTGCGCACCGGCTCCAGGGCGAGATAGCCGGGACGCTCGTCGACGATGCTCCGGTGCAGCTGCCCGACGCGGAAGTCGTCGTCCAGCACGAGTGTGCGGATCGGATCCGTCATCTGCTCTCCTCCTCGTCGGACGGCTCGCCGTCCTGTTCGTCCCCTGGTCGCGGTGCGGAGCCGGGCAGCGGTGCGGGGCCGATGCTGCGCGCAGGCGCGACCACGCCGCCGAGCCGTGCCGCGAAGACCGCACCGTGCGCTTCGCCGCCGCGATCGATGACCCACAGGTCTCCGCCGCCGCGCCGGGCGATCTCGCGCGACAGGCGCAGCCCCAGCCCGTGCCCGTGCACCGGCCCGGCGCTGTCCGTCCCGTCGTCCGCGGCGCCGTCGTCCGCGGCGCCGTCGTCCGCGGCACCGTCGTCCGCGGCACCGTCATCCGTGGCGCCGCCGTCGTCCTCGGCACCGTCGAGTCCCGCACCGGAGTCCGCGACGGTGACGACCAGGGCATCGCGGTCGTCGAGCACCGCGACCTCGACCCAGCGCGGCGGTGCGCCGTCGACCGCCGCGCTCACGGCGTTGTCGACCAGGTTCCCCAGCACCGCCGCGACGTCCTCGGCCTCGCTCACCGCGCCCAGCAGGTGGGTCTCCTCGGAGATGCGCAGCGTCACGCCCCGCTCCGTCGCCTCCAGCGCCTTCGCGCCAAGGAAGGACCGCAGGAACGGATCCCGCAGCCGGGCGATGCCGGGCACGGGGAAGTCGACGGAGCCGCGCTCGGCGAGCTCCGCGAGGAACTCCCTGGCGTCCTGCACCCGCTCCGCGTCGAGCAGCCCGGCGGCGACATGGATGCGGTTCGCGAACTCGTGGCGCTGCACCCGCAGGGCGGCCGTCATCGTGCGCACGGTCTCCAGTCGCTCCGACAGCGCGACGAGCTCGGTGCGATCGCGGATCACGGCCACCGTGCCGAGCGGACGTCCGTCCCTCTCGACCGGACGCGTGTCGAGGTAGAGCACGCGCCCGTCGACCACGGCCTCCGACAGCGCGCGTCCCGCGGACACGACGTCGCGCACCGGATCCGGCAGCCCGATCCGATCCAGCGGCCGGCCGACCGCGTCGCGCACGGCGAGCAGGCGCTCGGCGGCGGCGTTGCACACCCGCACCACGCCCTCGGCGTCGACGGCGAGCACGCCGTCGTCCACGCCGTCCAGCACCGCCGTCTGGTTCTGCACGAGGGCGACCAGCTCCTCCGGCTGCACCCCCAGGGTGAGCCGCTCCCAGCGCCGGCGCAGCAGCAGCGCGCCGATGCCCGCCACCAGCAGGGAGCCTGCCGCGGCAAGGCCGATGACGGCGAGCAGCGGCGGCAGGTCGTCGAAGACACCCGCCCGGGCGAAGCCGACGCTGACCTCGCCCACGGGCGTTCCGGCGGCGTCGCGCACCGGCACCTTCGCCCGCACCGACTCGCCCAGTGTGCCGGTCTCCCACTCGACGACCTCGTGACCGGCCAGCACCTCCTGGAACGGCGTGCTCACCTCCTGGCCGAGGCGGCCGGGATCCGGATGCGCGAGGCGGATGCCGTGGTCGTCGGTGACGACCACGAACAGCGCGCCGGTGCGGTTCGCCGTGGCGGTCGCCGTGCGCTGCAGGTCGCCGTCGCGCAGCAGCTCGGCCCGCGGCGGTCCGGGATCCGCGGACTCCTCGGCGACCGCGGCACGGAGCTCCGGATCCTCGGCCAGGGTGCGCGCGATCCCCAGGGCGGAGGATTCGGCCTCGGCCCGCAACTGCTGCGTGGCCAGCACGAGGTACACGCCGGTGCAGAGCGCCACGACGAGGACGACCGTCGCGAGCTGCAGCAGGAGCGTCCGCGTCGCGAACCGCATCCGGCGTGTGCGGGGCATCCGTCCTCCTCGAGGGATCTGCCATGAGCGTGAGCGAAATGCCTGGACACAACGTCCTGAGCAATATGCGCAGAAGTCACGCTACGCGCACAACGCGTCGGAATGCGACTTAGCGGATCCGACGGGCGCGCGTTCCCTACTCTCGGCGAGGTCCGTCGAAGACGACAGGCGGATGACGAAGGAGTCACTTCATGCCCACGGTTCTCAGCATGCCCACGGCTCTCGGCGGCCTGCTCGCCGCAGCCGACGAGAAGCCCTCGTACGACATCGCCTTCGCGCCCCCGGAGTGGGTGCTCGTGGTGCTCGGCTTCGCGATGGTGCTGGTGTTCATGACGCTGATCATGACCAAGCGCCTCACCCCCATGGTCGCGCTCATCCTGGTGCCCACGGCGTTCGGCCTCTTCGCCGGCGCGGGGCTCGGCCTCGGAGACATGATCCTCGACGCGATCGGCAAGATGGCCCCGACCGCGGCGCTGCTGATGTTCGCGATCATGTTCTTCGGCATCATGATCGACGTCGGCCTGTTCGACCCGCTGATCCGGATGATCACGCGCGTCCTGGGCGACGACCCGGCCAAGGTCGTCCTCGGCACGGCTCTGCTCGCGGGCGCCGTCTCGCTGGACGGCGACGGATCCACGACGTTCATCATCACGACGTCGGCCATGCTGCCGATCTACCTGCGCCTGGGCATGAGCCCGGTGGTGCTGACGTGCGTCGCCGGACTCATGAACGGCACGCTCAACATCGTGCCCTGGGGTGGCCCCACGGTGCGCGCCGCGACCGCGCTGGGCCTGCAGCCGACCGATGTGTTCGTGCCGATGCTCCCCGCCCTCGGCGTGGGCCTGGTCGTGGCGCTCGGCTTCGCCTGGATGCTCGGCCTGCAGGAGCGCCGCCGCCTCGGGGTGCTCGACGAGAGCCGCCTGACCGGCACCGCCGAGGGCGGGTTGCTCGCCGCCGTTCCCGCGATCTTCCGCGGTGCGGATGCCAAGCCGGGCGCGCGCGCCTCGCTCCGCACCGGCAACATCGTCACGGTCGCGGGCGGCCACGGTCCCGTCGCGGCGAGCGGCGTCGACCCGACGGACACCGCGATGGCCGACACGATGCTCGACCCGGACCGCGCCACGCTGCGTCCACGCCTGATCTGGTTCAACCTCGTCCTCACGGTCGCCGTGATGGTGCTGCTCATCGTCGACGTGCTTCCGCTGCCCTATGTGTTCATGGTGGGCGCCGCCGTGGCGCTGCTGGTGAACTTCGGCAAGCTCAAGGACCAGGCGGCCGAGATCGTCGCGCACGCGCCGAGCATCGTGGGCGTGGTGTCGATGGTGATCGCCGCGGGCGTGCTCGTCGGCGTGCTCACGGGAACCGGCATGGTCGACGCGATGGCGTCCTGGATCACGAACGTGCTGCCGCCGGCGATGGGACCGTTCCTCGCCCCCATCACCGGGGTCCTGTCGATCCCGTTCACGTTCTTCATGTCGAACGACGCGTTCTACTACGGGATCCTGCCGGTGCTGTCGCAGAGCGCCGCGCACTTCGGCATCGACCCGGTCGAGATGGCGCGCGCGTCGATCACCGGTCAGCCCGTGCACCTGCAGAGCCCGCTCGTGCCCGCGATCCTGCTGCTGGTCTCGCTTGCGAGCGTGAACCTCGGCGACCACCACCGCAAGGTGCTGTGGCGGGCGCTCGTGGTGTCGCTGGTGATGCTGGGCGTCGGGATGCTGACGGGCGCGATCCCGTTCTTCGTCGCCCCGTGACGACCGGCCGCCGGTCGCCGGTGACGACAGCCGGCTGACCGCTGACCGCTGACAGCTGACGGCTGACGGCTGACCGCTGACAGCTGACAGCTGACAGCCGCCGGCTGCAGCCGGCGGCCTCAGGGCCGATGTGCGCCGTTTCAGGCCGCATCGGCCCCGTCGTCGTCGGCATTCCCGAACATCACCCGGGGCGGCGGGACATCGGTGTACGGGACACCGGCGGGCGTGGTCCAGACGATCACGCCGCCCGGTCTCTGCTCGGCGGTCCAGCGCCAGCGCGGATCCACGTCGGGGTGCTTCAGGGCGTGGTGGGTCTCGCAGAGGCAGGCGAGGTTGCCGAGGTCGGTGGCCCCTCCTCGGGCGAAGTCATGGGTGTGGTCGATCTGGCATCGGCGGGCGGGTTGTCGGCACCCGGGGAACCGGCAGGTGCGGTCACGTGCCCGCAGGAAGCGACGCATGGCCTCGGTGGGCTGGTAAGTGCCGGTGCGCGTCACCATGCCCGCATCGTCGAGGAGCATCCTCTGCCATGACGGCGCGGCGACCGCGAGCCGGCGCGCGAGCTCCGGATCCATCGGCCCGCGCCCGTCGAGCTCGGCCATCCACTCGTCGCGCCCGCCGAGGGTGCCGGTGGCGACCGTCACCTGAACCACCGGCCGGATCGCATCGAGGACGTCGGCGTCGCCGGCGACGCGGCCGGTGAGCACCCGCAACAGGAACCGGTCGAACCGCACCTGATCCAGCCGCCGCTCGTCCGCGGGGTGTCCCGATGCGGCCGCGTGCTTCGCCCGGTCGAGGACCGTTCGGCCTTCCTGGGTGAGCAGGTCGTGCGCGGCATGGATGAGGGCGGCAGGACCGGTCGCGCGCAACGTGGCCTGCCCCGCACCCTCGTCGCTCACCGACACCGTGCGGTCGGCATGGGCGCGGCGGTGCACCTCGATCAACGCGACCGGGGCGACCGCGGCGGCCACGGTTTCGGCGAGAGCCTTCGTCCGCGCACGCGACTCGGCAGCCGCGAACGGCACGACCTGCGCTTCATAGGCGGCGAGCGCCGCGTGATCGTCGTGCGGGATGTGGGCCGCCGCTTCGACGACGGCCTCGACATGCCCCGAAGACGATTCTCCGGCCGCGAAGGCGGAGCGGGTGGCGGGGAATCGCTCCTGCAGCGCATGGCCGGTCGCCAGCAGCTTCGCGGCCGCATAGCGCGACAGGCGGAGAGCCGCAGCCAGCTCGCAGATCATCGACCGCTCGGCCTGGTCGAACCCGGCGGATCCCGGGCGGACCTCGTCGAGGAGCAGGCTCACACGCTCGTGCGCGAGCGCGGCCTTCTGCGCCTGCAGCCGCGCGATCTCCCGCTCCAGCTCCACGCACTCGGCGACGATCTCCGCGCTGCGGCGGAGGTAGAGGTCGAGTGGGTGATCCATGCCTCCAGTTTAGAACTTATCTTCGAACTCGGAGGAAGTTGTCCACAGGCTGATCCGCTTCAGAACAGCGCCGGCGGCAGAGCACCCTCGTGCTCGAGCAGCCAGCGCTTCGTGCGCAGCCCCTCGCCGGGCGTGCCCCCGGAGTAGCCGCCGAGGCCGTCACTGGCGACGACACGGTGGCACGGGACGATGATCGGGATCGGGTTGGCGCCCATGATCGAGCCGATCGCCCGGGCCGGCACCGCCGTGCCGCTGCGTTCGGCGAGCTCTCCGTAGGTGACGGTCTCTCCCTGCAGGACCGTGTCGTACAGCGCGTGCAGCACCGCACTCGTGGTTTCCGACTGCGCCCCCAGGTCGAACGGCAGGTCGAAGGCGGCGCGCTCCCCCGCGAAGTAGGCGCCGAGCTGCTCCAGCGCCTCGGCGAGCAGCGGATCCCGCGCCGCATCGGACGCGCCGCGCCCCGCAAGCGCCCGCCCCGGGCGCGGCCACGTGACCCGGCGGATCGCGATGCCGTCGCTGTGCACCTCGAGCACGCCCACGGGCGTGGAGATCGAACCAGAGAAGGTCACACGCAGATCGTACGCAGGGCGTCGGACATCGACGCAGCGGATCCGACTCGCCCGAGTGCGACGATCCGCACACGCCGCGACGATCGGCACGCGGATCCACGTCGACGCGCGTGCGGATCGTCGGACCGCGTGCAGATCGTGACGTCCCTCGCCGGCCACCGCGACCCGGATCCGGCGAGGTCGGAGCGCATGTCACACTTCCGCGCCGGGATCCGACATCCCGATGAGAGCCGCACGAGCGCCGACGAGATCCGTCGGCGGAGACGGCCAGGAGAGGAATCACGATGACCCGGATCGACATGGGCCGCACCAACAAGCTGGGCTACGCCGCGGTGCTCGGACTCGAGGCGTACTCCCGCAAGAGCGTGGAGCCGAGGCTGTACGAGCTGATCAAGCTGCGCGCCTCGATCCTGAACGGATGCGGCTTCTGCGTCGACATGCACGCGACCGAGGGCGCGAAGCGCGGCATCCCGCAGCGCACCCTGCATGCCGTCGGGGCCTGGCAGCATGCCAAGGCGCTTTTCGAGGAGCGCGAGCTCGCCGCCCTCGCACTGACCGACGCCGTCACCCGGCTCGGTCCGGAGACCGTGACCGACGAGATCTGGAACGCCGCCGCGCAGCACTTCGACGACGGGGAGCTCGGGGCCCTCGTGCTCGCGATCTGCACGATCAACGTGTGGAACCGCGTGGCCATCGCCACCGAGATGACGCCGCCGATCGACGACAAGCATCCGATCGCCTGAGCCGTGCCGGGACGCTACCGTGAAGCCATGACCCTCGTCTCGCCTGCGACCCGCGCGTGGCAGGCCGAGCGGGGGCGGCTCATCGGCATCGCCTACCGCATGCTCGGTGACTACGGCCACGCGGAGGACGTGGTCTCCGAGGTCGCGATCGAGGCGCTGCAGCAGGAGCGCGCCGAGGACGCCGGCGGATCCTCCGACGCTCCGTCGAAAGCTCGAGTGCGCTCGTGGCCGGCGTGGCTGACGACGGTGTGCGTGCGCCGTTCGATCGACCGCGTGCGCGCGCTCGCCGCGGTGCGCGAAGAGTACATCGGCCCCTGGCTGCCGGAACCCGTCGCCACGGAGCGCCTGCCCGAGGATGCGGTGGCCGATCGCGAGTTGCTCTCGCTCGCGCTGCTGCACATGGCGGAGCAGCTGACGCCCGAGGCGCGGGCGGCCGTCGTGCTGCACCGCGCGTTCGGGATGTCCGCGGTGGAGATCGGGCGGATCCTCGAGAAGACGCCGGCCGCCGTGAGGCAGCTCCTCTCTCGCGGCGAGCGGCGGCTGCGCCTCGCCGACGAGCCCGGTGCGCGGGCGGCGGATCCGGCCGCCCGCGGCGCACTGCTCGCCGCCGTCGAACACGGCGACGTCTCCGGGGTGCTCGCACTCCTCTCCGACGACGCCATCCTCTGGAGCGACGGCGGCGGTCGGGTGCGCGCCGCACGCAACCCGATCTTCGGCGCCGATCACGTGCGCCGGTTCCTCCTCGGCGTGCTGGGCAAGGCCACGGCGGACCCCGGCCTGCCGTTCGGCGTGGCGCTGCTCGACGTCAACGGCGAGCCCGCGGTCGCATTGACCCACTCGGGGCGCACCGACGTGCTCACGCTGGAGTTCGGCGACGACGGCCTGATCCACGGGCTCCGCCAGGTGTGCAATCCCGACAAGCTCGCGCACGTGCTCTGAGCACGCCGCCCGCGGCACGCGGCACGCCGCTGACGGACCGCGACGATCTGCACGCCCTGTGACGATCTGCACACGGATCCGGCCGGAGCGGGTGCGGATCGTCGCATCATGTGCAGATCGTCGCCGGGGCTGGCGTCACCCCCGGCGGACGACGGCACCCACCGGCGCCACGCGAGCCGGCAGGCCTCAGTCCAGCAGGTGCCGGGTGTACCGCGCGGGCGCGTCGAGGAACGCGCGCCAGTGCTGGACGAGCTCCAGATCCTGCCACTCGACCGGGCGCAGCCCCCAATCCCCGACCTCGAGGATCGTCGCGCCGGGAAGGGCGGCGAGCACCGGCGAATGCGTGGCGCAGAGCACTTGGCCGCCCTCGTCCGCGATCCTCCGCAGCACCGCGATGAGGCTCAGGGTCGACGAGAACGACAGCGCCGCCTCGGGCTCGTCGAGACAGTAGAAGCCCGGGTCGTCGAAGCGGGTCTCGAGCAGCGCGAGGAACGATTCGCCGTGGCTCATCTCGTGATACCGCGGCTCCGGTCCCTTCGACGGGTTGTCCTCCAGATAGGTGTAGAACGAGTGCATCGTCTCGGCCCGCAGGAAGAAGCCCCACCGGTTCGCCCCGACGCCGCGCTGGATGCGCAGCCACTCCGACAGCGGAGACTCGGTCGCGCGCGTGCTGTGCCGGGCCTGACGCGAGCCGCCCTCCGGGGACAGCCCGTAGGCCACGGCGATCCCTTCGACGATGGTCGACTTGCCGCTGCCGTTCTCGCCCACGAGGAACGTGATGCCGGGATCCAGGTCGATCCCCTCGCGCAGCACCTGGGCCACCGCCGGGATGCTCGCCGGCCACTCTCCGCCGGGCGCCGGAGCGTCGTCCGCCGGACGCACCGCGACGACCGGCTGCTGCCGGCGGCGCCGGCTGCGCGGCTCCCAGAACGGATCCATCTCACTCCTCGGACTCGGATCCATTCTGCGGGTCGTCGCCGACACGCGACCGTCAGGCGTTGCCCAGAACGGAGCCGGAAGGATGGACGCATGACCCAGGCGACGAGCGAACCGACCGGGACGAGGCGCGCGACGCCGCGCCGCGGTGCGGTCGTCGCGCTGCTTCTGACGAGCGTGCTGCTGACGGCGATGGTGCTGCTGGGGGCGGCGCCAGGACCGCTCGGCACCGCGATCGCCGTGACGCTGCCCTGGCTGGGCTTCGTCCTCGTCCCGCTCGTGATCGGCGCGCTGGTGGTGAGGCCGCGCACGGCGTGGACCGCGGCGGTGCCCCTGGTCGCCTGGACGGTGGCGCTGTGGGGCTTCCTGCCCGTGCCCTGGCAGGGCGACCCGGCCCCGGCGGACGGCCGTCTGCTCGTCGCCACGCAGAACGTCGAGGCCGGATCCGGCACGGGCGCGGAGTCCGCGCGTGTCCTCGCCGCCGACGGCGCCGCGATCCTCGCCTTCACCGAGCTCGACGGCGACTCGGGCTCCGCGATCGCCGACGAGCTCGCCGACGCGTACCCGCACTCCTACCGGGTGGGCACGGTCGGCGTGTGGAGCCGGTACCCGATCGCGGACGAGGAGGCGCTCGACCTGGGCCTCGGCTGGAAGCGCGCGCTGCGCGTCGAGGTGGACGCACCCGGCGGCGCGGTGAGCGTCTACGTCGTGCACGCCGCGTCGCTGCGGCCGGGCGCGCAGGGTGCACGCGACGCCATGCTGTCCGCCCTGGGCGAGCGGATCCGGAAGGATCGCACCCCTCGGACGATCGCGCTGGGCGACTTCAACGCGGTGTCGACGGATCCGGCTCTCGCCGCCGTCTCCCGGGAGCTCGGCGAGGTGCGGTTCGGCGGTCTCGCGCCGTCGTTCACCTGGCCCGCGTCGTTCCCGGCGGTGCGGATCGACCACGTCTTCCAGCGCGGATTCGCCTCGGCCGCCGCCAAGACCACCGCGGCCGGCCGCAGCGACCACCTCGCGATCGTCGCCGCGCTGCAGGGCTGAGAGCCGGGCGGATCCGTCGGGTCTCGGATCCGCCCCCGGCCGTCAGCCGACGACCATGAGGACCCGGGCGTCGTCAGCGACGGCCCCGGGTCCTGAAGCGACCGCGCCGTCGCTCCGAGTCGCGTCCGGCAGCACCAGCGCCTCCATTGCTGTCGCCGTGCTACCGCCCGCGCTCACTCTCCCCGAACGCACCACGACCGCACGCACGTCGGCCGGCAGAGGGGTCGTGCCGTGCAGGTCGGAGAAGACGAGGGAGGGCGTCGCCCTGGCCGGCACCGAGGAGAGCACCAGCACCCGGCTCAGCTCGGCCGCGCGCAGCTGCGGGCGGCGCAGTTCGAGGAAGGCCCCCGCGTAGTGCAGCACGCGCTCCTTGCGCAGACCCACCGCGGCCCCCGGCCCGACGCCCACCTGGGGCCCGCCGATGCCGGCGAGCACGTGCGCCGCGTCCGGCGGGAGGTGCAGCACCCCCTCCGGGCCGCGCAGCTCGACGAGCTGGAGCATCCAGTGCAGCTCCCCGCCCGCCCCCCACTGACCGCAGATCTCGCGGACGTGTCCGCCGCCGGCGACGAGCCCTCGCCGGGGCAGGTCCCGCAGGCGTGTGAGCCTGGTCGGGGCCGGCCCCGGAACGAAGGTTGCCGTCGTCATCGGATCAGACCCGCGCTCCGATGAGGACATAGCCCTCTTCGCCGTGGACCACGGTGTCGAGGCCGGCGATCTCGTCCTCGTCCTTGACCCGGAAGCCCATGGTCTTCTGGACCACGAAGCCGATCACGAGCGCGAGCACGAAGGAGTAGACCAGCACTGCTCCTGCGGCGAGCGCCTGGGCCGCGAGCTGCGCGAAGCTGCCGCTGTAGATGAGGCCCGTGCCGTTGGCGAAGAAGCCGAGGTACAGCGTTCCGATGATGCCGCCGATGAGGTGGATGCCGACCACGTCGAGCGAGTCGTCGAAGCCGAGCTTGAACTTCAGGTCGATCGCGAGCTGGCAGACCGCACCGGCGAGGAGGCCGAGGACGACCGCCCAGATCGGGGTGAGGGCGGCGCAGGCCGGGGTGATCGCGACCAGACCGGCGACCGCGCCGGACGCGGCGCCGACCGACGTGGGCTTGCCGTTGCGGATCTTCTCCATCACGAGCCAGCTGAGCAGGGCGGCCGCGGGGGCGGCCAGCGTGTTCACGAACGCGATGGCGGCGGTGCCGTCGGCGCCGAGCTCGGAGCCGGCGTTGAAGCCGAACCAGCCGAACCACAGCAGGCCCGCGCCCAGCAGCACGAACGGCGGGTTGTGCGGCACGTCGGCGCCCTTCTGGAAGCCGATGCGACGACCGAGCACCAGGGCGAGGGCGAGCCCTGCCGCTCCGGCGTTGATGTGCACGGCTGTTCCTCCCGCGAAGTCGATCGCGCCCACGCCGAGCATGTCCTGCAGACCCTTGGTGACCCAGCCGCCGTAGGCGTAGCTGCCGTCCTTGTTGAGTCCGAAGTTGAACACCCAGCTGGCGACCGGGAAGTACACGACGGTCGCCCAGATGCCGGCGAAGACCATCCAGGATCCGAACCGTGCGCGGTCGGCGATCGCGCCGGAGACGAGCGCGACGGTGATGATCGCGAACGTCGCCTGGAACGCGACGAACGCGAGCGGCGGGTAGGCGGCGCCCTTCGGCACCTCGAGCAGGCTGTTCAGGCCGATCGCGGACCAGTCGATGGTCCACGGGGCGATCAGGCCCTTGCCGCTCGGGAAGGCGATCGCGTAGCCGAAGACGACCCACAGCACGCCGATGAGCCCGATCGCGCCGAAGCTCATCATCATCATGCTGATCACGCTCTTGGCCTTGACGAGGCCGCCGTAGAAGAACGCCAGACCTGGCGTCATGAGCAGCACGAGGGCTGCACAGATCAAAACGAAGGCGGTGTTCCCCTGATCCATGGGTCCGCTCCTCTCTCAGTGAGAACGCTCCTGCAGCGTCGGGTGCTGAAAGGCTCCCACCGGCGCGTTTCGCCTCGACGCGCACTGTGTTTCCGGGGCGTTTCGGCATCGGCGTGCCGCGTGAACACCTCGTTACAGGATCCGGATCCGGCGCCTCCGGTGCGTCTCCCGCGCCCGCCCCGCCGCCGCGGCACGGCGACCTGAGAGGATGTGGTCATGCGCGCGGTGGTGTTCGATGCGGTCCGTTCCGTTCCCGAGGTGCGATCGGTGGCGGAGCCGGAGCTGCCCGCCGACGGCGTCCTGGTCAGGGTCGCGGCCACGGGTCTGTGCCGGAGCGACTGGCACGCCTGGGCCGGGCACGACGACATCGCGTTCCCGCACGTGCCGGGGCACGAGCTGGCGGGGACCGTCGCCGCCGTCGGCCCCGAGGTGACCCGGTGGCGCGTGGGCGATCGCGTGACCGTGCCGTTCGTGTGCGGCTGCGGACGCTGCGAGTGGTGCCGATCCGGCAACGCCCAGGTCTGCCCCGACCAGCAGCAGCCCGGATTCACGCACTGGGGCTCGTTCGCCGAGGTCGTCGCCCTGCACGCCGCGGATGTGAATCTCGTCGCGATCCCGGACGAGGTGGACTTCGCGACGGCGGCGAGCCTGGGCTGTCGCTTCGCCACCGCCTTCCGGGCCGTCGCCGGGCGCGCCCGGGTACGCGAGGGCGAGTGGGTCACCGTCGTCGGCGCGGGCGGCGTGGGCCTCAGCGCCGTGATGATCGCGCAGGCGCACGGGGCCAGGGTGATCGCCGTGGACCGCAATCCGGAGGCCCTCGCGGTGGCCCGCGAGGTCGGCGCCGAGCACACCCTCCTCGCCGACGGGCGGGACATCCCCGCCGCCGTCCGCGCATTGACCCACGGCGGCAGCCACGTCTCGGTCGACGCCGTCGGCAGCGAGCAGACCCTCGCCGACGCGATCCTGGGCCTCCGGCGCCGCGGCCGGCACGTGCAGATCGGGCTGCTGCCGCCGATCGACGGGCATCCCCGCGTGCCGATGGACCGCGTGATCGGCTGGGAGCTCGACCTGCTCGGCAGCCACGGGATGGCCGCCGCCGACTACCCCGCGATGATGTCGATGATCGCCGACGGGCTCCTCACCCCGCAGCGGCTCATCGAGCGCACGATCGGACTCGAGGAGGCCGCCGCGCTCCTGCCCGGCTTCGACCGTGCGACCGTGGCCGGCATGACCATCATCGATCCGCAGCGGGCCGGCTGAGGGGTCGCCTCGGACGCCACCGCCGCGCGCGCACATGCCGCCCGGTGCATACGTGTGCGCGTAGCGTGAGCCTCAGCGAACGGCGCCCGCCCTTGGCTTCCGCCCGGCTCCGGCCGGAGACCCGTTAGGCGCCTCGCATGACCTCCACTTCCGTCAGTCCCCCCTCCCAGCTCGGACCGGTGCGCCAGACGTACGCGCGGCAGGAGGACTTCCCGCCGATCGCCCGCGCCTACATCGAGGTCTCGCGCGTGGTACGGGAGACCGGGCTGATGCGCCGCACGCCGCGGTTCTACGCACTGATCGGGGCGGCGGTCGCGGTGGGCTTCGGAGCGGTCGTGACCGGATCGGTGCTGCTCGGCGACAGCTGGTTCCAGCTGCTGATGGCCATGGCTCTCGGGATCCTGTTCACGCAGGTCGCATTCCTCGCCCACGAGGCGGCGCACCGGCAGATCCTGGCGAGCGGGCCGGCGAACGACCGGCTCGCGCGCGTCCTCGCCGCGGTCGTCGGGATGAGCTACTCCTGGTGGGACTCCAAGCACAGCAGGCACCACGCCAACCCGAACAGGGTCGGCAAGGATCCCGACATCGAGGTCGACACGATCTCGTTCCTGGACGAGGACGCCGCGCAGGCTCGGGGCCTGCGCCGGTGGATCACGCGCCGCCAGGGCTGGCTGTTCTTTCCGCTCCTCACCCTCGAGGGGCTGAACCTGCACTACCTCGGGATCAGGCACCTCGTCGGACGCCAGCCCGTGAAGGGCCGCTGGGCCGAGATCGGCATGATCGCCGCGCGCTTCGCGCTCGTGCTGACCCCGATCTTCCTGCTGCTGCCGCTCGGCAAGGCGGCGGCTTTCGTCGGGGTGATGCTGGCGGTGTTCGGCGTGTACATGGGCGCTTCGTTCGCCCCCAACCACAAGGGCATGGCCGTGATCGCGCCAGATGCCCGGCTGGACTTCTTCACGAAGCAGGTGCGCACCTCCCGCAACATCCGCGGCGGCTGGTGGGCGACCGCGCTGATGGGCGGCCTGAACCATCAGGTGGAGCATCACCTGTTCCCGAGCATGTCCCGGATGCACCTCGGCCGGGCTCGGGAGATCGTCCGCGAGTTCTGCGACACGCACGGCGTCCCGTACACCGAGACCTCGCTCTGGCGCTCCTACGCGATCGTGATCGACTACCTGAACCGCGTCGGGCTGGCCGCGCGCGATCCGTTCGACTGCCCGATCACGGCGCAGTACCGGCGGGCCTGACCGCCCTCAGGATCCTTCCGCGCGGGCGAGTCCCGGCGAGGGCTCGCCGACCGGGAGCCCCAGGCGCCCGCGCGTCGCGACGATCAGCACGAGCGCCGTGGCCGTGAAGCCGATGAGCACCGGCAGCAGGCCGTACTCGTCGAAGATCGGCGCGGGGAACAGCGGCGAGGCCACCCGGTTCGCGAACGTGTTGAACGAGGCGTGCATCAGCATCGTGATCAGCAGGCTGCCGCCGGCGTGGTTGAACACCCAGGTCATCATGATCGTGAGAGCCGTGATCATGACCACGAACATGACCACGTTGGCGATCGTGGGCGGCGTCCACACGCCGCTCCAGAACAGCGGCAGATGCCAGCAGGCCCACAGGACGCCGAGGAGGACGCTGCCCCGCAGCGGTCCGAAGCGGTCCTGGAGCCGCGGCAGGGCGAACCCGCGCCAGCCCGGCTCCTCCCCCAGCGGCCCGCCGAGCAGGAACGTCATCAGGAACGCGAGCGGGTACGCGGCCAGCAGGGCCGGGAGGATCGGCCGGTAGGTCTGCAGCGCTCCGGGCACGACGATCGTGCCCAGGATCACGATGAGCGGGACGCCGATCAGCAGGAACAGGTACCAGAGGATCCCGACGCGCCACTGGACGTAGCGGCGCAGCAGGCGCACCACACCCGCCCTGCCGTCCGTCACCGCGGTCACGACGAACGCGCCCACGGTCGGACCGAAGGTCGCCGCCACCACGGCGATCGCGACGGCCGGCTTGGGGAGTGCGGGCAGAGCGCCCTGCGCAGACAGGGCGACGGGCACCTCGATGACCCAGGAGACGAGGTACGCGATCACGAAGTACGCCGTGAGCGGGTGCCGGGCGATCACGCCCTGCGGCACCGCCGGGGAGGAACGATCGATGTTGCCGACGACAGCCATGAGGATGACCTTTCCGCCAGCGACGGGGCCCGAGGACAGGTCAGCCGTTCGCCATGTCTCATGGTCCCACCCGCCGCGCCCCGCCACCAGATCCATCCGCGAACGCGTCCACCGGCAGGACGCTCATGATCCTCCCCAGCGGATCCCGAGGACGCCGGGGCCGAAGCCGTGCCGCATCGCGTGCGCGATGCGACCGTGGACCACCGCCCGCTGCGCCCACACCTCGTCGCCGGTGTCCGACTCCACGTACTCCTCGCACCAGTCGGGATCCGCCCCCTCGGGGAAGACGACGCGGATCAGGGTCTCCTTGGTCGGACGCGCCGTCGCATGCCACGCGCTCCTGCGGTTCGGGTAGTCCCGCGGAAGCTGCTCCGTGAACTGCAGGGTGAACGTGGATCCCGCGGTCGCGGGCTCGTCGAGCTCGATCACGATGCCGGAGACCAGGCGGCCCGGATGCCGGTACTCGCGCACGAGACGCCCTCCGACCACATCGAGGATCCTGCTCATCGCATCCGTCTCCTCCGGCGCGACGTCGATGAGCGGCAGCTCCGTGACCACGCCGCGCACCACCTGTACCACGGAGACGAACTCGGTCCGGTCCACGCTCCCGTCCCGATGCGTGTAGGCGGTCATGTGGGTCGAGATCTCGCGGATGTCCGCCTGTGCGGCGGCGGCCAGCGCCGCGAAGGTCTCCTCCGTCTCCCGACGCGCCCGCTCTTCGAAGGGCACGAGCGGCTCCGGCTGCACGCCCAGCCGCGCGGTGGGATTGACCAACGAGGACAGGGATCCCGGATCCAGGCCCAGGATCTGCTCCAGATCGTCGACGGCGCTGAGCGATGCGGCGGCCTCGGGCCGGCGCTGACCAGATCGCCAGTAACTGAGCGTCGCGATCGAGATCGGGTTGCCGTGGTCGGCGAGAAGCGCGTGCACGGCGGTGAGCGTCAGGCCCCTGTGATCGAGCGCGCGACGCAGCGCGCCCGCAAACGTCTCGGAATCCGACGTCGACTCGTCCGCCACAGCCACCTCCCCGGGAAGCCCGCCGATCCCAGTTGTACAACACGGCGGCCGCTCGGAGGGCCGCGAGCGCCCCAACGTCGGCGACCGGGGGATTTCACACCGGGCCACGTCCGGCTGTGAAGGCGCACCTCCTAGCATCGCCGTGCTGCCCATGCCCGGGGTGGCACGAGGGGAATGAAAGATGCCCGACGCCCCATCCGAGGACGACGACGCGACCCCGCCGCGGCGGCCGATCGTCACAGGCGCGGCCTGGGACCTGGCCGTGATCCTGTGGGTGACGGCGGACCAGTTCGCGACGGACGAGGAGACGGATCCGTGACGGTCGCGGCTTACGCGTCCGTCGAGGCCCGCAGCGCCCGCTCCAGTGCCGCGCGCGCGGACGCGTCCACCGTGGGCGCCGTCACGAGGAAGATGCGCCGCTCGAACACGGCGTCGGCGATCTCCACGGTCGCAACCGCGTCCAGGTGCGCAGGCAGCGCGAGCTCCGGCACGAGCGCGACCCCGAACCCGGCGGCGACGTACGCCGCCACCACCGCGTAGTCGTCGCTGCGCATGGCGATCCGCGGAGCGAAGCCCGCCTGTTCCGCGGCCCGGGCGAGCGCGGCGTCCACGGGATCCTCGTCCGTGGCGCCGGCGATCCACGCCTCGCCGCGGAGGTCGGCGAGCGGCACGCCCGCGCGCCCGGCGAGGGGATGCGCGGGGGGCACGATCACCGCGAGGTGCTCCTGGCGCACCGGGATCATCCGGAAGCCGGGCGGCAGGATCGTCGGCCGCCCCGGCGCGTCGTACACGATGGCGGCGTCGAGGCGGAGCCCCGCGACGGCCGCCATGAGCGGATCCAGCTCGGCCTCGGAGACCACGGGCTCGAAGCCCGCCTGCTGCAGCGCACGCACCACCTGGGGCAGCAGGCGCGCTCCGGCGGAGGGGAACACGCCGATCGCGATGCGCCGCCGGCCCGCGGCGACGAGCTCGCGCACCTCGTCGACGGCGCGCTCCGCCCGGTCGAGCATCGCCACGGCGTGCGGCAGCATCGCCTCGCCGACCGGGGTGAGCCGGGTGCCGCCGGATCCGCTCGTCACGACCGGAGCGCCCAGCTCGCGTTCGAGACCGCGGAGGTGGTGCGTCACCGTCGGCTGGCTCCAGTGCAGCGCCGTCGCCGCGCGCAGGACGGATCCCTCCTCCGCCACGCTGCGCAGGGCTCTGAGCTGCCTCAGGTCGAGCATGCCGCGCTCCATAGTGGGTATCGATCAATGAAGATATGTCTCTATTCCTCATCGTAGCCCGCGTCGCCAGAATCGATCCGTGACGACCACGCCCTACGCCGACGCCCTCCGCCGATTCGCCGCCCGCGACCTGCAGCGCCTCAACGTGCCCGGGCACAGCGCGGATCCCGCCGCCGCTCCCCTGCTCGCGGACTTCTTCGGCGAGGACGTGCTGCGCTACGACGTGGAGCCCCTGCTCGACGGCATCGACAAGGGCCGGGAGAACCCGCTCGAGGAGGCGCGCGAGGCCGCGGCGCGGGCGTGGGGCGCACGCCGCACCTGGTTCCTCACCAACGGCGCGTCCGAGGCGAACCGCATGACCGCCCTCGCCCTGTCCGCGTTCCGCACCCCCGACGAGATCGTGGTCGCGCAGCGCAGCGCGCACTCGAGCTTCTTCGACGGCATCATCCTCGGCGGACTGGACCCGCGCTTCGTGCAGCCCACGATCGACGCCCACCACGGCATCAACCACGGGGTCACGCCCGAGGCCATGCGCGAAGCGCTCGAGGGCGTGGACGCGAAGGCGGCCTACATCATCAGCCCGAGCTACTTCGGCGCGGTCGCCGATGTGCAGGGCATCGCGGCCGTCTGCCATGAGGCCGGAGTGCCGCTGGTCGTCGACGCCGCCTGGGCCGCGCACTTCGGATTCCACCCGGAGCTCCCCGCCAACCCGATCGCGCTCGGGGCCGACCTCGTCGTCTCGTCGACGCACAAGATGGGCGGCAGCCTCACCCAGTCCGCCATGCTGCACCTCGCCGACAGCCCGTACGCGGACGAGCTGGAGCCGCTCATCGACCGCGCCTTCATGTTCACGCAGTCCACGAGCGCGAGCTCCCTGCTGCTCGCCTCGCTCGACCTCGCGCGGGCGGCGCTCGAGGACGGCCACGACCGCATCGGCGCATCGATCGCCGCGGCCGCGGCGCTGCGCGACGCGGTGCGCGCGACCGGGCGCTTCCCGATCGTGAGCGACGGCTTCGACGCCTTCCCCGACATCGTCGGCCACGATCCGCTCCGGGTATCGATCGACGTCGGCGCCGCGGGCCTGCACGGGCACTCCGTGCGCGAGGAGCTGCTGCGCACCGCCGGGATCATGACCGAGATCTCGACCGGATCCTGCATCGTCGCCTTCGTGGGCCCCGGCACGACACCGGATCCGGCCCGCTTCGTGGCGGCGCTCGAGGCGCTGCAGCCCGTGGGCGCCCTCGCCGCGCGCGGCGACGCCGCGTCCGTGTCGCTGCCGTCGCCCGGGCCGGGGGTGATGCGGCCCCGCGATGCGGCGTTCGCCCACACCGAGGTCGTCCCGGCGGCCGACGCTGTCGGACGCGTCTCCGCCGACTCCCTCGCGGCGTACCCGCCGGGGATCCCGAACGTGCTGCCCGGCGAGGTGCTGACGGCGGAGACGATCGCGTTCCTCCGCGGGATCGCGGCGACGCCCGGCGGGTACGTGCGCGGCGCCGTCGACGCCCTCGTGGACGGGGTGCGCGTGGTCGTCGGCGACCACGGCTAGACCTCGTCGATCGGGCGCTCGTCCACGATCCGCCGTCTTCGAGTGGAGCGAGGGCGATCCGTGGGACTACCGTGGGTGCACCCCCGATCGACACCAGCCAGGACCGGTCCCGGTCCGAACGAGCGGGCGACGCGCGACGATGCCGCCGCCCTGAAAGGACGCAGCACCATGACGTCGATCGCCCAGCAGCTCCTGCGACGAAAGCCGATCCCGCGAGAATCGGGGGACTCCCCGCTGAGACGCACGATCGGCCTCTTCCCCCTCATGGCGATCGGCATCAGCGCCACGATCGGCACGGGGATCTTCTTCATCATGTCGCAGGCGGTGCCGCTCGCGGGGCCCGCCGTGGTGTGGTCGTTCGTCATCGCCGGCATCGTCGCCGGACTCACCGCGCTCTGCTACGCGGAGCTGGCCGGCGCCGTCCCCGTCTCCGGATCCACGTACTCCTACGCGTTCGCGACCCTCGGCGAGGGCACGGCGATGGTCGTCGGCGCGTGCCTGCTGCTCGAGTATGCGGTCTCCGCCGCGGCGGTCGCGGTGGGCTGGTCGCAGTATGTGAACGAGCTCATCGGGAACCTGTTCGGCTGGCACCTGCCCGCCGCGCTCAGCAACGCCCCCGAGGAGGGCGGCGTCGTGAACCTCCCCGCCGTGATCCTGGTCGCGCTCTGCGCGGTCCTGCTGATCCGCGGCACCAGGGAGTCGGTGCTGACGAACGCGATCATGGTGTGCATCAAGATCGCCGTGCTGCTGTTCTTCATCGCCGTGGGCGTCACGGGCTGGAACTCGGATCACTTCGCCGACTTCGCGCCGTACGGGATCGGCGGCATCGCGGCCGGCGCGGGCGTGATCTTCTTCTCCTTCGTCGGCCTCGACGCGGTCTCCACCGCGGGCGAGGAGGCGAAGAACCCCCGGCGCAACCTGCCGCTGGCGATCATCGGGGCGCTCCTCGTCGTCATCACGCTCTACATCGGCGTCGCCGTGGTGGGCATCGGGGCGCAGGATCCGAAGAAGTTCGAGAACCAGGAGGCCGGGCTCTCCGAGATCCTCACCCACGTCATCGGCAGTTCCTGGCCCGGCACCGTGCTCGCGGCCGGCGCCGTGATCTCGATCTTCAGCGTGACCCTCGTGACGATCTACGGGCAGACCCGGATCCTGTTCGCCATGGCGCGCGACGGGATGGTGCCGAAGGTGTTCGCGAAGGTCAACGAGCGCACCCGCACCCCGATCCAGAACACCATCATCGTGTCGACCGTGGTCGCGGTGCTCGCCGGCGTGATCCCGATCAACTTCCTCGCCGAGATGACGAGCATCGGCACCCTCGCCGCCTTCCTCGTCGTGTCGGTCGGCCTCATCATCCTCCGCGTGCGCGAGCCCGAGCTGGAGCGCGGCTTCAAGGTGCCGCTGTACCCGATCACGCCGATCCTCTCGATCCTCGGCTGCATCTGGATCATCACGCAGCTGCGCCCGATCACGATCGCGGTGTTCGCGATCTGGGTCGCCGTGTTCCTGGTGTTCTACTTCTTCTACGGTCGACGACGCTCGATCCTGGAGCCGGGCAACGAGCTCGGCGACCCCGATGTGCCGTTCACGGCCGTGGTGCGCCAGCCCGGCACGCACGACGGGGTCGAGCGATGAGCGTCCTCGTCGGCGTCGACACCGGCCGCCGCTCCGAATCGGTGCTCGCGCTCGCCGCTCAGCTCGCGAACTCGCTGCAGACCGATCTCGTGGTCGCCGCGGTCGTGGCGTCGGCCTGGCCTCCGTCGCGCGCCAGCGTCGACCACGAATGGCGCGAGCACCACCATGCCGCCGCCGATCTGGTGCTGGACCACGCCGCGAGCGTCTTCGGCGGCCAGGTGAAGGCGCGCTATCTCGTGCACGAGGCCTCGTCGGCCCGGCGCGGACTGCTCGAGCTCGCGGAGCAGGAGGCGCCCGATGCCCTCGTGCTCGGCTCGTCGGCGCAGGGCGAGACGGGACGCATCGCCCTCGGGGCCGTGTCCGAAGCCCTACTGCATGCGTCGCCGGTGCCCGTCGCGATCGCGCCCGTCGGCTACCGCGCGGACCTGGACTCGCGGATCGTGCGGCTCACCGCGGGCTACGGCGGGACCGAGGCCGCGGAGGACCTGGTGCTCGGCGCGGCGACGGTCGCCGCCCGCGCCGGCGGCGCGCTGCGGATCGCCTCGTTCGCGGTGCGACCCGAGGCCGAGACCGGCATCCTCTCGGGTGCGGGCGGCCGCGCCGAGGACCCCGTGCTGATCGAGTGGGTGGAGCAGATCCGGCGCCACGCGTCGGCGATCATCGACGAGGTCGAGGAGCTGGACCCCCGCCCGCGCGTCGATGACGCCGTGATCGGCGTCGGCGGCTCCTGGGCCGCCGCGATCGACGACATCGGCTGGGGCGAGGGCGAGCTCCTCGTCGTCGGCTCGAGCAGCCTGAACCCGATCGCCCGCGTGTTCCTCGGCTCGCACGGCGTGAAGATCGTGCGCAACTCCCCGGTTCCGGCGCTCGTGGTGCCGCGCGCCGCGGCGTGGGGCTGATCAGCGACGACGGAACGTCCGACCGGAGACGCCGGTGGGTGTGATCCGCACCCACCGGTCCTTCGACTCGGGCGCCCAGGGCGTGACCCCGGTGTCTTCGGCAGCCAGGGTCTCGGCGTCACGATCGAACTCCTCCGCCTCGCCCTTGACCACGACGCTGAAGGCCTCGGCGGCGTCGGCGCCGTCGACCTCGAACGCGACGCGCTGCCGGATGGTCAGCTCCAGCAGCTTGGTTCCCGCCGCAGTGCGGAAGACGATCGCGCCGTCGAGCACCGCGTGGTTGATCGGGAAGATGTCGATCTCGTCCGCCGCGGCCGCGGCGATGCGGCCGTACGGCGCGGCGAGGATCCGCTCCCAGCACTCGCTCTCGGTGAGAGCCCGTGTCGGCTCCCGTCCTTCTTCGATGTCCATGCCCCGATGATGATCCGCCCTCGCCGCCGACGATGGGCCGAAGGTCCCGTGGTCACCGCGGATCCCCGGGGCGGGCCGTCCGCTCAGCGGGCGCCGCTCCAGCTCCAGTCGGCCACCTCGGGGATGTCCTCGCCGTGCTCGCGGGTGTACGCGCGAGCACGCAGCCGCGCGTCCTGGAGCTCCTGACGCAGCCCGGCGCAGCGCTGGGCGAGGCCCGGCACGCGGTCGATCGCGTCGATCGCTAGCTGGTACCGGTCCAGGTGGTTGAGCATGACCATGTCGAACGGCGTGGTGGTCGTGCCGTTCTCCTTGTACCCGCGCACATGGAGGTTGTCGTGGCCGTGGCGCTTGTAGGCGAGCCGGTGGATGAGCCAGGGATAGCCGTGATACGCGAAGACGACCGGGCGATCCACCGTGAAGATCGCGTCGAACTCCCGGTCCGGCAGTCCGTGCGGATGCTCGCTCTCGGACTGCAGCCTCATCAGGTCGACGACGTTGACCACCCGCACCCGCAGGTCGGGAAGCGCTTCGCGCAGGATCTGGGCGGCCGCGAGCACCTCCAGGGTGGGGATGTCACCGGCTGCGGCGAGGACCACGTCCGGATCCTGCCCGGTCATCTCCGTCCCCGCCCACTCCAGGATCCCGAGGCCCCGCGTGCAGTGGTCGACGGCCTCGTCCATGGTGAGCCAGTTCGCGGCGGGCTGCTTGCCCGCGACGACGACGTTGACGTAGTCGACCGAGCGGAGGCAGTGGTCGTACGTGGACAGCAGCGTGTTCGCATCGAACGGCAGGTACACGCGCACGACTTCCGCGCTCTTGTTCACGACGTGGTCGATGAAGCCCGGATCCTGGTGGCTGAAGCCGTTGTGGTCCTGCCGCCACACGTGGCTCGTCAGCAGGTAGTTGAGGCTCGAGATCGGCCGCCGCCAGGGGATCCGCCTGGTCACCTTGAGCCATTTCGCATGCTGGTTGAACATCGAGTCCACGATGTGGATGAAGGCCTCGTAGCAGGTGAACAGGCCGTGGCGACCGGTCAGCAAGTACCCCTCGAGCCACCCCTGGCACTGATGCTCGCTGAGCATCTCCATCACCCGGCCGACGCGGGCGAGGTGGTCGTCGGTGGGGAGGATCGCCGCGGCCCACTGCTTCTGGGTCGCCTCGTAGACCGGAGGCGCGAGGCGGTTGGAGGCGGTCTCGTCAGGACCGAAGATCCGGAACGTGGAGGGGTTGCGTCGGATGACCTCGGCGAGCCAGGTGCCGAGCACTCGCGTCGCCTCCGCCGTCGTGGCGCCGGGTGACGGCACGTCCACGGCGAAGTCGCGGAAGTCCGGAAGCGACAGCGGAGTGCGCAGCAGCCCCCCGTTGGCCACGGGGTTCGCGCTCATGCGGAGCTCGCCCTGGGGGGCGAGTCGATCGATCGACGCGGAGGGCGCCCCGGCGTCGTCGAACAGCTCCTCGGGGCGATACCGCCGCATCCACTCTTCGAGGATCCGGAGATGCTCCGGTGTGTCCCGTGCGCTGGCGAGCGGCACCTGGTGGGCGCGGTACGTCCCCTCCACGAGCACGCCGTCGACCTCGTGCGGGCCGGTCCATCCCTTGGGCGTGCGCAGGATGATCATCGGCCACTCCGGGGTCGCCGTCACCGGGTCGTCCGAGTGGTAGCGGCCCGCCCGCGCGTCCGCCCGGATCCGCGCGATCTCGTCGAAGACGGACTCGAGCAGCGCCGAGAACCGGCGATGGATGCTGATCGGATCCTCACCGTCGAACCCCGCTGTGAACACGTAGGGGGTGTAGCCGTAACCGCGGAACAGCTCGACCAGACGGCGCTCCGGGATGCGTGCCAGCACCGTCGGGTTCGCGATCTTGTAGCCGTTCAGGTGCAGGATCGGCAGCACCGTGCCGTCCTGCACCGGGTCGAGGAACTTGTTCGAGTGCCAGCCCGTCGCCGCCGGTCCCGTCTCCGCTTCGCCGTCGCCCACGACGCAGGTCACGACCAGCTCCGGGTTGTCGAAGGCGGCGCCGAACGCGTGGCTGAGCGAGTAGCCGAGCTCGCCGCCCTCGTGGATCGACCCCGGCGTCTCGGGCGCGACGTGGCTCGGGATCCCTCCCGGGAACGAGAACTGACGGAACAGCGCACGCACGCCGTCCTCGTCGCGCGTGATACGCGGATACACCTCCGAGTACGTGCCGTCCAGATAGGTGTTGGCGACCATGCCCGGCCCGCCGTGACCCGGCCCTGTGACGAAGATCGAGCTGAGCGCGCGATCCCGGATGACCCGGTTGAGATGCGCATAGAGGAAGTTCAGCCCCGGCGTGGTGCCCCAGTGCCCGAGCAGTCGCGGCTTGACGTCCTCGGGCACGAGAGGCCGGCGCAGCAACGGGTCGTCCAGCAGGTAGATCTGTCCGACGCTGAGGTAGTTCGCCGCCCGCCACCAGGCGTCGATGCTCCGCAGGTCCGCGTCGGGGACGACGCGTTCGGAGGCGGAAGCGGGATGGTTCTGCGGGGTCTCGCTCATGCTCACAGCCTGGTCCTCTCATCGTGGTCGGCACGGGCCTTTGGTCCCGGTTCGGTCGCGGACTCCGTCAGCGCGCTCTCCGGCGTCAGCGGGCCGCGAAGGGCGCGCAGGGCGTAGAGGATCGTGGCGAGATCGACCAGCTCCTGGATCAGCGCCCCCGCGACGGCAGGGATCACGCCGCTCATGGCGACGACCATGAGCGTGATGCTGAGCGCGATCCCGATCCAGATCGCCGTCAGCGCCACGCGCACCGTGTGCCTGCCGATCTCGACCGCGTGAACCACCTTGGCGAGGGAGTCCACGAGGATCACGGCGTCGGCGGCCTCCCCCGCCGCGGTCGCACCCTTGGCTCCCATCGCGATCCCGACGTCCGAGGCGGCGAGCACGGGGGCGTCGTTCACTCCGTCGCCGACCATCACGAGCGGGCGCGGACGCAGGTCCCGGGCGAGGCGCACCTTGTCGTCGGGAAGGAGCTCGGCGTGCACTTCGTCGATGCCGACCGTCTCGGCGATCGACGCAGCCGTCGCGTGCGCGTCGCCGGTGAGCATCGCCACACGGTCGATGCCGTGGCGCGCCAGCCATGCGACCACGCCTCGAGACTCGGCGCGAGGCGCATCGGCCAGCACCAGCGTCCCGGCGTGACGGCCGTCGATCGCGACATAGGCGGCCGCCTCCCCCGGCGCGAGGTCGGTGCGCGAGAACGCCGGCACGAGCGACGCGACGTATGCGGGCTTTCCGACGACAACCACCCGTCCTCCGATGCGCGCCATGACGCCGTTGGTCGCGACCTCGCCGGCGTCCTCCGCGGTCAGCAGAGCGAGCCCCCGGGACCGGGCTGCCGCGCGGATCCCCTCGGCGAGCGCGTGCGAGGAGTACTGCTCCGCCGATGCGGCCAGCTGCAGCACCTCGTCGGCCGAGAATCCCGCCTCGGGGCGGACGTCGATCAGTGCCGGACGACCGCGGGTGAGCGTGCCGGTCTTGTCGAACGCCGCCGACCGCACCCGCGAGAGGGTCTCGATGACCGCTCCCCCCTTGAGCACGATCCCCGCCTTCGCCGACCGCGACAGCCCGCCGAGGAACGCGACGGGCGCGGCGATCAGCAGCGGGCACGGCGTGGCGAGCACCAGCACCTCGGCGAACCGCACGGCGTCCCCGGACACCGCCCACGCGATTCCTCCGAGCAGCAGCGAGACGACGGTGAACGGGATCGCGAACCGGTCGGCGAGCCGCACCACGGGTGCGCGCGACTCCTGCGCCTCGCGCACCAGCATCAGGATCTGCTGGTACTGGCTGTCGGCGCTGCGCCGCACGGCGCGCGCCCGGACGACGCGACTTCCGTTGACCGCGCCCGACAGCAGGATCTCGCCCGTGCGGCGCGTCACCGGCAGGCTCTCCCCGGTGAGCGAGGACTCGTCGAACGACGCCTCGTCCGTGACCATCTCACTGTCGACGGGCACGATCTCGGACGGACGGATGAGGAGGAAATCGCCGACGGCGACGTCGTCGACCGGCAGATCGCGGACGCTCTCGGCACCGTCCTCACCGTCGACCGAGACGACGTGCGCGCTCTGCGGCGACCGTTCGAGGAGCGCGGTGAGCTCGCGCTTGGCGCGGCGGGCGGCGAAGTCCTCCAGCGCCTCGCCCCCCGAGAGCATCAGCACGATGATGAGCGCGGCCACATACTCGCCGACGAGGAGGGTGGCGGCCATCGCCACGATCGCGAGGACGTCGAGTCCGAACCGGCCGCGGATCATCTCGCGGATCATCCCGACGAGGGTCCAGACCACAAAGGCGCCGACGACGATCGTCGCGAGCCAGCGGGCCGCGGCGTGATGGCCGGTCGCATCGAGCACCAGGACCACGACGAGGGTGAGGAGGGCGAGGGGGATCGCGGGTTGCCGCCTCATCGTCTTCCACACCATGCTCTCGCGTTCTCCTCCCCGACGGCACATCTCTGCGTCCCTCCAGCCTTGCGCTCCCCCTCGACGGCGGCAAGTGACTTTCGTCCCGGCGCGCCTGCGGAACGCGTCGCAGGGTGAGGGCATGAACACCACTGCGAACGCGCCGATCCTCGTCGGCGTCGACGGATCGGAACCCTCGCTCGACGCCCTCCGCTACGCGGCCACGCTCTCCGAAGCGCTCGACCGCCCTCTCCGCGTCGTCATGACGTGGGACTACGCTGCTCTGATCGATCTGTACCCGACGCCCGATCGTTCGCCGGACGAAGAGACGGCGGTGCTTCTGGACGCGGCGATCAAGGACGTGTTCGGCGAGGATCCCCCGGCATCGTTGAGCGCTGCGGTGATCGCTGGCCCGCCGCCGTCCGTGCTGATCGACGAGAGCCGCGACGCGGAGATGCTCGTGCTGGGCAGCCGGGGCCGCGGCGGCTTCGCCGGTCTTCTGCTCGGCTCTGTGAGCGCGACCTGCGCGACGCACGCGCACTGCCCGGTGCTCATCGTGCGCCACGAGAAGCGGAAGGGCTGACGAACGGGGTCGACCTCGTCGGAGCTAGCCCTCGTGGCGCCGGCCGCGCTCGATCTCGAAGACGGCCGCCTGCGTGCGGTGGTCCAGTCCCAGCTTGCTGAGCAGCCCCGACACGTAGTTCTTGACCGTCTTCTCCGCGAGCCCCAGCCGTTCTCCGATCTGCCGGTTGGTGAGACCGTCGGCGATGAGGGCGAGGATCTGCCGTTCCCGCAGCCCCAGGGATCCGAAGCGGGGGTCCTCCCCGGGGGCATCGCGCATGCGCTGCATCGCGGTACGCTCCGCGCTCGGGTGCAGGAGCCGGCGCCCCGCGGCGACGCCGCGGATCGCCTCGAGCAGCTCGGCGGCGCGGACGCTCTTCAGGAGATACCCGGCGGCGCCTGCCATCACGGCGGCGAACATCGCGTCGTCGTCGTCGTAGGCCGTCAGGATGAGGCACCGCACGCGCGGGAAGTCCTGACGGAGCTGCCGGCACAGATCGATCCCGTTGCCGTCGGGGAGGCGGACGTCGAGCACCGCGACGTCGGGCTGCGTCGCGGCGATCCGCCCGAGCGCGTCATGGACACTGGCTGCCTCTCCCACGACCGTCAGGTCAGATTGGCCCTGGATCACTCCCGCGAGCCCCTGACGGACGATCTCGTGATCGTCGACGAGAAACACACCGCTCATCGGATCTCCCCTTGCTCTGCGCTCATCATGCCGCACCGCGACAGCGGATCCACAGGCCGTAGGTCCCTCGGATGCCTAGACTCCGTAGTGTCAACGGCAGGACGGCGGCGATGGACGAAGAGCCTCTCACGTTCCCCGATGTCCCCCGCCTCGAGCTGGAGCGGACCATCGCGGAGCTGATGGACCGCGCCCAGCAGGTGCTCGCGGCTCAGGGTCGGCTGCGGAGCCTGCTCGGCGCCACCCGTGCGGTGAGCGAGGACCTGGACCTCGATGCGATGCTCCGCCGGATCGTTCGCGCCGCGATCGAGCTCGTCGGCGCACGGTACGGCGCCCTCGGCGTGATCGATGAGGACGGGCTGCTCGAACGGTTCATCCACGAGGGGATCGCCGACGAGGTCGTGCAGGAGATCGGCGCTCCGCCGACGGGGCACGGACTGCTCGGCGCCGTGATCGAGCAGGGACAGACCATCCGGATCCCGCGGATCGCCGACGATCCCCGCTCGGTCGGCTTCCCCGCGCACCATCCACCGATGGACGCCTTCCTCGGCGTTCCGATCCGCGTCAGGGGGCGGACCTTCGGCAACCTCTACCTCACGGACCCGCAGAAGGAGCGCTTCTCCGACGAGGACCAGGAGATCATCGAAGCGCTCGCCGTCACCGCAGGGGTGGCGATCGAGAACGCGCGCCTGTATGCCGAGACGCACCGTCGTGAACGGCTCGGCGCGGCCCTTTCGGGCATCACCGCAGCCCTGCTGTCGCCCGACAGCGGGGACGCGCTCGGCATCGTCGCCGACGCCGTCGCGACCGTCGTGCCGGCCGAGCTCGTCGCGATCATCACGCCGGAGGAGGACGACCGCCTGCGCATCGATGTCGCCCGGGGCCCGGGGGGCCCGGCGATCGAGGGAACCCACTATCCCGCCGAGGGTGCGCTCCCGGCGCGGGCGATAAGAGAGAACGCGCTGATCGTCGAGCGGCTTCCCGCACCCGTCGACGCCGTCCTGCGCCCTTTCGGCCACACGGTCGCGGTCCCGCTGGTCGTGGCCGGCGCCCCCGTCGGCGCACTCTGCGTGTCCCGGGGCAGCGCCACCTACAGCCCGGCCGAGCTCCTCACCATCTCCGACTTCGCCTCCCAGGCGGGGATCGCGATCTCACTGGCCAGGGCCCGAGAGCAGCACCAGCGGCTCGAGATCGTCGAAGACCGAGGGCGCATCGCCCGCGACCTCCACGACCACGTCATCCAGCGGCTGTTCGCGACGACGCTGGGCTTGCAGGGGATCGCGGCCGCCGATCCGTCGCTCGCGGTGGCCCTCGAGCGGCACATCGACGAGGTCGACGGGGCCATCGCGGACATCCGGACCGCGATCTTCGCTCTGCGGCATCGCCCGGACAGCGATGACGCCCTCCGCAGTCGCCTGCTCGCGCTGGTCTCGGGGGTGTCCCCGCGCCCCCGGATCAGCTTCACCGGCCCCATCGACCTCGCGGTCACCGGAGACCTCGCAGACGATCTCGTCGCCGTCGTGCGCGAGTCGCTCGCGAACATCACCCGGCATGCGAACGCCACCACGGCGCTGGTCACCGTGGTGGTCTCGGAGGCGGAGGTCGTCGCCATGATCGAGGACGACGGCGACGGCCTGCCCCCGACGATCGACGCCAGCGGCATCTCGAACCTCGCCGCGAGAGCGGAACGCCTGGGCGGCGCGTTCACGGTCGCGAACCGCGAGGAGGGCGGCGTCCGCGTGCGCTGGAGCGCACCGCTGCCACGCGGCGGCGACGCCCGCCCCTGACGTTCCGTCCCTCGGGTGACCAAAGTCCCGCACGGGGACGCCCGGCGGGTGTGGAGTCGCAGCATGAGCGCCACACTGAGATTCCTCGGGGCGACCGACACGGTCACCGGATCCCGCTACCTCGTCGACACCGGCACGACGCGGATCCTCATCGACTGCGGTCTCTTCCAGGGCTACAAGACCCTGCGCGAGCGCAACTGGGCCCGGTTCCCCGTCGACCCGTCGAGCATCGACGCCGTCGTCATCACCCACGCGCACCTGGACCACACCGGCTATCTGCCGGCGCTGGTGCGCGACGGCTTCGACGGCCCGATCCACACCACCACCGGCACCGCCGAGCTCAGCACCCTCATCCTGCCGGACAGCGGACGCCTGCAGGAGGAGCAGGCCTCGTACGCGGCGCGGCGCCACAGCTCCACGCATGCGCGCCCGCTGCCGCTGTACACCGAGGAGGACGCGACCGCCGCAGTCGAGCACTTCGCCCCGCACGCGTTCGACGCCCCGGTCGAGATCGGAGATGCCCGGGTCACGTTCGTACCGGCCGGGCACATCCTCGGCGCGGCGCAGGTGCTGCTGGAGGCGGACGGCTGCCGGGTGCACTTCACCGGCGACCTCGGACGCACGGACGATGCGCTGATGCGCCCGCCGCGGGCATTGGAGCAGACGGATGTGCTCGTGTCGGAGTCCACATACGGCGATCGGACGCATCCGGGCACGGATGCCGAGGCCGCCCTGGCCGACATCATCACGCGCGTCTGCGCGCGCGGGGGCGTCGTGCTGCTGCCCGCGTTCGCGATCGGCCGCGCCGAGTCGCTGCTGCTCCACCTCAGTCGGCTGCGCGCCACCGGACGGATCCCCGAGGTGCCGGTGTTCCTGAACAGCCCGATGGCGGTGAGCGGCGCGGAGATGTACGCCCGCCACCCCGAAGAGCACCGGATCTCGCCCGAGGAGTTCCACCGCATGTACGAGGGCGCCACGCTCGTGCACTCCGTCGAGGAGTCCAAGGCGCTCAACACCCGGGGAGGACCGGCGATCATCATCTCGGCCAGCGGCATGCTCGAGGGAGGACGGATCCTGCACCACATCGCGTCGTACGGGCCGGATCCCCGGAACGCGATCGTGCTGACCGGGTTCCAGGCCGGGGGGACTCGCGGGGACGCCCTGCAGCGCGGAGAGCGCACGCTGCGCATCTACGGGCAGGACATCCCGATCCTGGCGGAGGTGCATTCGCTCGAGATGATGTCCGCGCACGCCGACGCCGGACAGATCGTGGAATGGATGCGGACTGCGCCCACAGCGCCTCGACAGGTCTTCCTGACCCACGGCGAACCGACCGCCGCCGACGCGTTGCGGCGGCGCATCAGGCGGGACCTGAACTGGAACGTGCGCGTGCCGCGCCTCGCCGAGGTCGTCGCACTGAGCGCATCCCGGAGCGGTGCTGCGGTTGCGGTGGCCGGCGCGGCTCCCGCGGCAGCGCCCCCGGCGGCGGCTCCGACGACGGACGAGAAGCGCGGTTCCACGCCGGCGACCATGCGCGCCGCCGTGGTGTCCTCGTTCACGGAGCCCATCGCCGTGCAGGAGGTCCCCGTCCCCGTTCCGGGGCCCGGGCAGGTTCTCGTGCGCATCGAGACGAGCGGCCTCTGCCACACCGACATCCATGCCGCGCACGGCGATTGGCCGGTGAAGCCGTCTCTGCCGTTCATCCCCGGGCACGAGGGGATCGGCCGCGTCGACGGGCTGGGCGAGGGGGTCTCCGCGCCGTCGATCGGCACCCGCGTCGCGCTGGCCTGGCTCGGCTCGGCCTGCGGCTCCTGCCGGTACTGCGTGACGGGGCGGGAGAACCTCTGCCTCGCCCAGAAGAACACCGGCTACGCGGTGAACGGCGCTCATGCCGAGTACGCGGTGATCGATGCCCGTTTCGCCGTCCCCGTTCCTGACGCCGTCACCTCGCTCGACGCCGCGCCGCTGACCTGCGCCGGCGTGACGACGTATGCGGCGATCAAGGCCGCGCGGGTGACGCCGTCCGAGCGCGTCGCCGTGTTCGGCATCGGCGGCCTCGGACACCTGGCGATCCAGTACGCCCGGCTGGTCGGCGCCGAGGTCATCGCGGTGGATGTGAGCGACGAGAAGCTGAAGCTCGCCACGATGCTCGGCGCGGACCACGTCGTCAACGCGGCCGAGACCGACCCGGTCGCCGCGATCACAGCGCTCGGCGGCGCCGACGCCTGCATCGTGCTCGCCGTCGCGCCGGCGGTGTTCGATCAGTCCTATCGAGCCCTCGCGCGCGGTGGCCGGCTCGTGCTCGTGTCCCTTCCCAAGGACGGCACGCTGACGTTCCCCGTCTTCGACACGGTGCTCAACGGCATCCAGATCATCGGATCCATCGTCGGCACGAGGGAAGACCTCGCCGAAGTGTTCCGCCTGCACGCGCTGGGGCGCACCACCGTCGTGGCCCAGACCCGCGATCTCTCCTCGGCGGCCACGTCGATGCAGGAGGTGCTCGACGGCACCGTGCCCGCCCGCCTCGTCTTCGACTTCGACGTCGAGACCGCCGACTGAGCGGATCCGGATGACCTTCGTCCCGACCGCGGGGCGACGCACGGAGGAGCGTGATCCCATGGAAACCAACGAGAGAAAGCGCATCATCGTCGGCGTCGACGGGTCGGATTCCTCGATCGCCGCACTCCGCTACGCGGCCCGGCTCGCGGACGCCCTGGACGCCCCGCTCGAGGCCGTCACCACGTGGTACTACTCATCGCTCTCGGGCGCGAGACTCGTGATGGAGTGGACGCCCGAACAGGATGCGACGGACACCTTGGCGGCGGCCGTCGACCAGGCGTTCGGCGACGACCCGCCGGCGGGGCTGATCCGCACCGTGGCCGGCGGACCGCCGGCGCGCACCCTGATCGAGATGAGCAGGACCTGCGAGATGCTCGTCCTGGGCAACCGCGGCCACGGCGGCTTCGTCGGCCTGCTGCTCGGCTCGGTGAGCGCCGCGTGCGTCCTGCACGCGCACGCACCGGTCCTGGTGGTCCACCCCCGGGAACTCCCGGACGAGGCGTGATCACACGCTCGGCGGCGTCGCGAAGGCACTCCGGGTGATCGCCCTCGTCTTCCTTCCCCTGCTCGCCCTGCTCGCGTACCTCATCTTCCGAGGTCCGGGCATGCAGCACCGCGCGAACCTCGAAGCCGAACGGACTTTCGTCCCAGCCAGTGCGCATCGGGAGTCGAAGGATTGCACCATGAACACGATTGCAAACGCTCCCGTCCTCGTCGGTGTCGACGGCTCCGAATCCTCGCGTGACGCCCTTCGCTACGCGGGACAGATCGCGGCTGCACTCGGGGCGCCGCTGCGGGTGATCACGACGTGGGACTACCCGGCTCTCATCGACCTCTATCCGACCTTGGGCTGGGCGCCCGACGTGGATGCCGCCACCATCCTGGAAACGGCAGTCAAGGATGTCTTTGGAGCGAATCCGCCGGCGGAACTGTCGACCTCCGTCTTGGCCGGTCCGGCGGCGGCCGCACTGATCAAGGAGAGCCGCGGTGCAGAAATGCTCGTCCTGGGCAGCCGCGGACGCGGAGGTTTCGTCGGTCTGCTTCTGGGTTCTGTGAGCGCAACCTGTGCCACACATGCGCACTGCCCGGTGCTCATCGTGCGACGCGAGCAGCGCGATGAACGCGAGGAGCATTCCGTCGACTGAGCGCGATCGACGACGGCCACCAGGGGTTCCTGCGCGCAGGACGACACGGAGCCGTTCAGCCGGCCGCGCGCGCCCGCGCCACGACGATGCCCCGCTGCGAGGCAGGGAACCGGTCGAGCATGGCCCGCAGCTCGGCGGCGCCGACGTCCGCCCCGAACGCCTCCGCTCCGGGCTCCAGCATGATCCCCGCGGCGAGGTCGCCGGCGATCACGGGGTCGAACCCCAGGTCGTCGACGAGCCGCGCCACGCGGGCAACGTCCGCGGGATCGTCTCCGGCGACGGCGATGGCCTTGCGGTCGGGCGCCCCCGCCGGACGCGCCTCATCCTCCAGATCCTGGTAGCCCATGTGGTTGAGGGCCTTGACGACGCGAGATCCGGCGAGGAACCGCTGGACGATCTCGCTCGTCGACGTGCGCGGGTCGTCGAGCTCGGCGCGCAGGCCGTCTGCGCCCCACCAGTAGTTCATGGCGTCGATCACGAGCGTGCCGTGCAGCCGGTCGGCCGGCAGCGTCGTGTGCCGGCTCAGCGGCAGCGCGAGGAGCACCGCGTCGGATCGGTCCACGAGCTCTGCGACATCGACGGCGGCGGCGCCGAGCGCCTTCGCCGTGCGCTCGATCCTCGAGGGATCGGACGAGCCCGCGAGCAGCACGCGGTAGCCGGCCGCCACGGCGAGCCGGGCGAGCACGCCGCCGGCCCTGCCGGCACCGATGATGCCGAGCGTCTCGATCCGGGGTGCCTCGTCGGCCACGCCGCCATCGTAGCCAGCGCATCCCCCGCGCGGCCGGTCAGCGACGCAGCGCAGCAGGGCGCGGCAGCCCGATCTCCTCGAGGAGGTCGCCGAGGGCGCGATCGAGTTCCGCGCCCGCCTGCGTGATCTTGTTGACGCCGAAGCCGGCGAGCCGGGCGCCCGGCGCCTCGAAGCTCAGCGTGGTCCCCGGAGCGCCCGAGGTGTGCGCCTCGATGCGCAGCGGCGCATAGAGCATCGTGCCGGGATCGTGCCGGAACAGCCGCGCGGCGATCCCGTGGTGCGCGATCAGCCACACCGCGCTGCGGGAGCCGCCGCCGGCGCGCTCCATGAGCGCATCCGGGCGCCAGGTCCAGACCCGGACGAACCCGCTCGGCGCCTCCCACTGCAGCCCGCGCACGAAGGCCGCCCAGTCGCCGCCGCGCACCTCGGCGAGCGCATCCTCGTCCGACAGCGCGGGGACCGCGGCCTCGAACGCCCCGACCAGCGCGTCGAACTGCGCGTTCGTCTCGAGCCGGACCCGTCGCCCGGCGTGTTCGAAGACGGACTCGGCCGCGTCGTAGCTCACCGGACCATCCTCTCGCAGCGTCGGCGGGCCGACGCCGTCGCGGCACGCCGCTACGCTCGATCACGGAGAGGACGCACCCATGTCAACCGACGAGCATACGTCGCGCGTGAACGCCTCGCGCCGCCAGAGCCGCGCCCGCGTGATCACGATGGCGCGGATCCTGCTGCCCACCTGGGACGGATCCCTCCCGGCACTGACGGCGGAGCTGCGCCGCGAAGCCGGTCTCACCGACGGCGCGTTCCGCACCCTGTTCCCCGGCGACCGCGACCTCCTGCACGCCGTCGACCACGAGCTGCTCGAGGAGTGCGCCCAGCGCGTGCGGTCGGCCGCCGAGTCGTTCGATCCGCAGGCGCACCCCGGCGAAGCACCCGAGGTCGCGATCTCCGCGGCGCTCGCGCAGGCACGGCCGCTCGACTGGAGCTCTCTGACGATCCGGCTGCGGGAGCGGCAGCTCGCGGCCTCCACCGGCGCGCGCAGCGAGGACGTGATCGAGTCCGAGCGCGCGTTCCTGCCCGCGCTGCTGGAGGCGTTCGAGCTGCTGCTGTCGCGCATCGGACGCCGGTTCGAGTGGCAGCCGGCGCTCGGCGTGCGGGTCGTGATCCTCACCTACGAGCGGTCGTTCGAGTCGTGGATCGCCTCCGGCGGCAACGAGAAGTCGTTCCCGGAGTCGAGCTACGTGCGCCACACCCTGCCGGCGCTGCTGCTCGGCGTGAGCCGCCCGCAGGACTGACGGCCCCGGCTCCGCGCCTCCGGATCCGACGAGCAGGCCGGTTCCGACGCATCACCCGCGACCAGGCCAGCATCCTTCGATTGGCCGGGCCCCGACGCGAAGCGGACGGCCCCTCCCCGTCACGAACGGTGCAGGCTCGAAGCATGCCGACTCCCGAAATCCGCATCACGCCCCTGAGCGACGCCGCCGACGCGCGTGCGTTCCGGGAGATCAACGAGGACTGGATCTCCCGCATGTTCACCCTCACCGACTCCGATCGAACGCTGCTCGCGGATCCGGTGACCCGCATCGTCGAGCCCGGCGGGGATGTGCTGATCGCCCGCGACGGATCGGGTGAGGCCCTCGGCTGCGTCGCGGTGATCGCGTACGGCGACGGCGTGTTCGAACTCGCGAAGATGGGGGTGCGACCGGAGGCCCAGGGCGGCGGGATCGGACGGCGCCTCGTCGAGGCGGGCGTCCGTCGCGCCGCCGAGCTGGGCGGCCGACGGCTGTTCCTCGGGACGAACGGCAGACTCGCCCCCGCCGTGCACCTGTACGAGGAGGCCGGGTTCCGGCGCATCACCCGCGAGCAGCTGCCCGTCGCCGACTACTACGCGCGGGCCGACATCCTCATGGAGCGGCGACTGGATCCGGATCCGCGGTCCGCGGACTCCGAGGAGGCGGGCACCGCGCCGCTCCCCGTGCTCGACTATCTGCGTCGCGAGATCGACGGCACGCTGCGACCCGGCGACCGCACCCACCTGCGCTATCCGACCGCCATCTCGGGGCTGCTCGGGTTCCGCACGACCGCGGTCGGCCGCGGATCCGCGACGATCGAGGTCGAGGCGGATCCGCGATCGCACGGCAATCAGCAGGGCACGGTGCACGGCGGGTTCCTCGTCGAGCTGGCCGACGCCGCGATCGGCACCGCCCAATCGACCCTGCTGACCGAGGGCGAGTCGTTCGCGAGCGTGGAGCTGAGCGCCCGATTCCTGCGCCCGGTGTGGTCGGGGCGCCTCACCGCCGTGGCGACCGTGACGCATGCGGGGCGCACCCTCAGCCACTTCGACTGCGCGATCACGCGGGCCGACGGCAAACCCGTGGCGGCGGTGACGAGCGTCGTGATGACGCTCCGCGGCGATGACGCTGCGGGGAGGTAGCGGCCGAGGCTGAGCCCTCGGGACCCGGACAGAACCGGCTACCCCGCGGCGCCCCGCAACTGCGCCGTCACCAGGTCGAAGCTCTCGAAAGAGCGCTCCGCGCGGGAGATCGCGACGGCTCCTTCGGTGGCCGCCAGCACCTGCGCAGCGAATCCCTGCGCCCGCGCGGGGTCCATCCCGCCCGCCACGAAGAGCCGCGCCAGCAGCCCGCGCCAGTCGCGGAACAGACCGCCCGCCTTCGCCCGCAGCTCCCCCTCGCCCGTCGACGTGCTCACCGCGAGCAGAGAGCAGCCGACGGCGAAGTCGGTCAGCTCGAGCCCGCGCCGCCAGCCGTCCGTGAACGCCCGCACGACCGTGACCGGATCCTGCCCCGTCAACTGCTCGAGCCGCTCGAAGGTGCGCGCGCTCTGCACGTCGAGGGCCGCGGCGACCAGCTCGTCCTTGCCTCCGGGGAAGTGATGGTAGATGGATCCCCGGGGTGCTCCCGATCGCGCGATCACCTCGGTGAACGACGCCGCCTGATAGCCGTCCTCCGCGAGGATCCGGATCGCGGCGTCGATCATCGCCGCGCGCGCATCCGTCGCCATGGGTCAGGCTCCCTGCAGTTTCGCGATCTCGGCCCTGGCCGCCTGCACGAGGTCCGCGTTCGTGTGCGCCGTGCCCCACAGGCCCCAGCCGCCTTCGACCGCCTCGGTGAGCAGCACCCAGGTGCGCTCCGCCAGCGACGGGTCGCCGGCGGCCTCGGCGACGGCATCGGTCAGCCGTGCGACGACTGCGAGCTGCTTGTCGCGGTCGAGCGCGCCGGCGTTGGTGAGCACCTGGACCCGCACGTGGTCGCTGTCGCCGTCGACGTTGCGGATCGCGCCGGCGGGGAGCTCGTGCACGAACGCCGCCGTGTTCTTGCGGAACATCGGGATGTCGGGCACCTGCTCGACCTGCATCACGATCTCGGCCAGACGGCGCCCCAGGGTTTGCGGATCCGCGAACGTGCCCTCCGTCGCGTACAGATCGATCATCGGCATGACGAGCTCCTTCGTTCTATGATGATCGTCATAGTATGACGAGCGTCATAGTCCGCGCAAGAGGCGCCCTCGGGCGCTCCTCCGCCGGCCGGGCGGGTCAGCGCGTCGGCCGACCGGGTCAGCGCGCCGGGATCTCGATCGCGCCCGTGCCGGTGAAGTTCACGAAGGTGCGGTCCCCGGTCTCGACGATCGTGAGCAGCACCTGTCCGCAGGCGGGGCATCGCGCGACGATCCCGGCGCCACTGCGGAACACGATCGTCGTCGCGATCTCGCCGACGTTGCCGCAGCCGTTGCATCGCGCCCGCGCGGTGGTGGCATCGAAGGCCAGCAGGTCGGTCAGCGCCCCCGCCAGCAGGTTCCCGTCGAAGTGCTGCATCAGGTTCCTCCGTAGCGCTCGGTGCGGATCGCGCGCGGATCGTGCCCCCGGTCGACGAGCCACGTCGCGACCTGCTCGACGAAGGCCGTCGCGCCGCACACGTAGACGAGAGGGTCGCCCTCGGGGCCGAACGTCGCCGCGGCGAGGCGTTCGCGCGTGAGGCGTCCGACCGGGGCGTCGTCGCCCGCGGGCGCGCGTCGCGTGTAGACGTAGTCCGCGACGAACGGCACGGATCCGTGCGCCGCCGCATCGAGCTCCTGCGCGAAGAACACGTCATCGGGCGTGCGTACCGAGTACAGCAGGCGGAACGGCGTGGCGTCCGCCGCGTCCAGGTGCGCCTGAGCGATCGCATACAGCGGGACCACCCCCGATCCGCCGGCGATGAGCTGCACCGGCCGTCCTGCTCCGCCGTCCGCAGGGGCGCGCCAGACGAAGTACGCGCCGAGCGGCCCGTGAACCTCCAGCCGGTCCCCCGCCCTCAGCTCGTCGATGAGGAACGGCGACACCTCGCCGTCGGGGACCCGGGCGACGGCGAGCACGACCCGGGCGCCATCGCCCGCGGAGGCGATCGAGTACGACCGTGTCGCCGTGTAGCCGTCGGGCGCGGTCAGGCGCACGTCGAGGTGCTGGCCCGGCAGGTTCCCCGGCCAGCCCGCCACGTCGAGCACGATGCGCGCGGCCGTGGGCGTCTCGCGCCGCACCTCGACGACGTCGGCCGTGTGCCAGGCCGCGCGCGGCAGCACGCGCTCCGTCACGACGCTCACCAGTAGCGCTCCTCCTTCCACGGATCCCCGTGGAGGTGGTATCCGTTCTGCTCCCAGAAGCCCGGCTCGTCGTCGGAGAGGAGGTCGAGCCCGCGGATCCACTTCGCGCTCTTCCAGAAGTACAGATGCGGCACGAGCAGCCGGGCGGGCCCGCCGTGCTCGGGATCGAGGGGCTCGCCCTCGAACTCGAACACGACCCAGGCCTTGCCGTCGCGAAGATCCTCGAGAGGCACGTTCGTCGTGTAGCCGCCGTAGCTGTGCGCCATCGCGAACTCCTCGGACGCCTCGACGTCGGCGAGCAGCGTGTCGATCGAGACGCCCCGCCAGCGGGTTCCGAGCTTCGACCAGTGCGTGACGCAGTGGATGTCGACGACCACGTCCTCGACCTCGAGCTGCTGGAACTCGTCCCAGCTCCACCGCCGCACGCCCGCGGCGCTGCGGATCGTGAACTCCCAGTCCTCGGTGAAGACCTGCGGCGTGGGACCGGCCGAGAGCACCGGGAAGTCGTGCACGAGGGTCTGCCCCGGCGGAAGCCGGTCGTCCTGATCCCGGCGCCGGCCGGTGAAGCCTCGGGTGATGAACGACATCGCGAACCCCTCTCGCGGGAAGACGCCGGGACGTGAACACGCTCAGCCTGTCACTCGCGGACGGCCGGCGCCAGGGCTGCATCAGACTCCTGGCGTGGCGATGCGCAATCCGTCGGAGGACGGGCGTTCGGCAGTATGGGCGCTCCACGACATCGGGAGGAGGCGATCGCAGGATGCTCCCAGGTCTGCGGCCAGATCCACCTGTGGATAAATGGGAACAAATCTTCGAATCTCGCTAGAATCGGAGCATGACCAGCACCCTCGACCCGATCCGGGAAGCCACTCGGCTCCTGGATGAGGCATGGGCGGGCGCGGAGTCCGGGGCGGCGTTGTCACGGACGCAGCTGCTGGCGGTGAACGAGGCGATCGGGCGGCTCAAGCGCGCTGCGGATGCGGTGCACGCGGAGGTCGCGGCCCGGATCGCGCGGGAGTCGCGGCACGAGCTCGGACCGGCGTCGCTGGCGAAGCAGCAGGGTTACCGGAACGCGGCACAGCTGATCGCGACGACCACGGGGGCGTCGACCGGGGAGGCGCTCCGACTCGTGACGGTCGGCGAGGCGACCGCGCCGCGCACGAACCTGATCGGCGAGGCGCTTCCTGCGAAGTTCCCCGCTCTGCAGGAGACGCTGTCCGCGGGACGGGTCGGCGCCGCGGCGGCGGGGATGATCGTCGCCTTCCTGGATCGCATGATCCCGAAGGTCGGTCGCGACGCGGCCGCAGAGGCCGAACGGCTGCTGGTCGGCCTCGCTCCGGGGTTGTCCGCCGACGAGGTCCGCCGAGCGATCACCCGGACCGAGGCACATCTGGATCCGGACGGGGTCGCTCCGCGGGAGGACGCACTGCGTGCGCAGGCGGGCCTGTCGATGTTCGAACGGGGCGGGATGCTGCACGTGAACGCCACCCTCGACCCTGCCCGGGCCGCCTCCGTCAAGACCGCGATCGAAGGGTTCGTGTCGGCCGGGTTCGCCGCGAAGCACGAGAGCGACGACCCGGGCTCCGACCGCCGCACCGTGGCGCAGATCCAGGCCGACGCGCTCGTGCACCTCGCCGAGCACGGCCTCACCTGCCTGAAGAACCAGACTCTGAACGGGGCGACCGTCGTGGTACGGGTGAACGCGGCCGATCTGGAAGCCGGGACCGGATCCGGGCGGATCGACGGCATCGAGCAGCCGGTCGGCATCGACACCGTGCGGCGGATGGCCGGCGGCGGCAGCGTCATTCGGTGGACCTGCGGACAGGAGGGGGAGATCCTGAACTGGGGGCGCAATCGGCGCCTGTTCAGCAGGACCCAGCGCCTGGCCTTGACCGAACGCGACGGGGGATGCGCCTTCTGCGGGCTGCCGCCCTCGATGACGAAGGCCCACCACATCGAATGGTGGGCTCGAGACCTCGGCACGACGGATCTCGCCAACGGGGTCCTGCTCTGCGAGACCTGCCACCACCTCGTCCACGACAACGGATGGGTCATCCGCATCGACGGCGTCGGGATCCGTGCGAAGGTCTGGTTCCTGCCGCCGCCCGGCACCGGTGCGCCGCCCCGGCTCGGCGGGCGCGCCCGCACCGAACGCATCGCGTGAGCAGATTCCTCCCCGCCTGTGTCCGGATCCGCCCTGCCCGTTCGACGGAACAGGTGAAGGGGCCGAAGGGCGGCCCCGCACCGGAAGGAAACGCACATGCGAAAGATCGTGGCTTTCGACCACATGACGCTCGACGGATACGTGTCGTCGGGCAAGGGGATGGGGTTCGAATGGACGAACCGCGCGTACGACGAGGAGCTGTCCGCCTACGCGCAGCACATCCAGGAGGACATCGACCTCCCCGTCTACGGGCGCGAGACGTATCTCGGGATGTCCGGGTACTGGAGCACTCAGCCCACCGCCGAGAGCACGCCCACCGAGCGCGCGCACGCGGAGTGGGTCAACGCGGTCGACAAGATCGTCGTGTCGACGACCCTCGAGTCCGCCGACTGGAACAACACGCGGCTCGTCCGAGGGAACCTCGCCGAGGAGTTCGGGCGCCTGAAGGAGCAGCCGGGAGGCACGATCGCGATCTACGCGAGTCCCAAGCTCGTGCACTCGTTCCTCGCCCTGGGCCTGATCGACGAGTTCCGCATCGTCCTGCATCCCGTCGTCATCGGCGGTGGCACGCCGCTGTTCCCGACGGGCACCGACCTCGAGCTGACCCTCGAGGAGTCCCGCTCCTTCGCCGCCGGGGCGACCTACCTGCGCTACAGCGTCGCCTGAGAGAGGATCAGACCATGCGATACCTGCTGCTCATCCGGCCCGACATCGAGGAACTGCCCGCCGACTGGGGTCCCGACCCCCGTCTCGAGGAGGAGATGGGCCACCTGCTCGAAGAGATGACGAAGGCCGGCGTGCTGCTGGACACGGCAGGGCTCCGTCCGCCCGAGGAGGGCGCGGTGCTCCGGCTCTCCGGCGGCGACGTGACCGTCGTCGACGGCCCGTACACCGAGTCGAAGGAGATGGTGGGCGGCTACTGCCTGCTCCAGACCCGCACGCGCGACGAGGCCGTCGAATGGGGCACGCGGTTCCTGCGCATCCACGGCCCCGAGTGGACGATGGCCCTCGAGCTGCGCGAACTCGACGGCGAATAGTGGCGACCGACCCGCCCGTCGACCGCGCGGTGCCGCGCGCGGTCGACGCGGCGTGGCGGATCGAATGGCCGCAGCTCGTCGCCGTGCTGACCCGTCTCGTGGGCGACATCACACTGGCCGAGGATCTGGCGCAGGACGCGCACCTGGCGGCGCTGGAGCAGTGGCCCCGGGACGGGATCCCGCACAATCCGGGCGCCTGGCTGACCGTCACGGCGAAGCGCCGGGCGATCGACCGGATCCGCCGCGACGCAACCCTCGCCCGCAAGCTGCCGCTGCTGGAGGGCGAGCTGCTTGCCGACGCCGCGTCGGCACCGGATCCGGGGTCGGTCGTGGACGGCGAGATCTCCGACGACCTGCTGCGGATGCTCTTCACGGCGTGCCACCCGGTGCTGCCGCGCACCTCCCAGGTCGCGCTGACGCTGCGCATGGTGGGCGGGCTCACGACCGAGGAGATCGCCCGGGCGTACGTGACCGCGACCCCGACGATCGTGCGCCGCATCTCCCGCGCGAAGAAGACCATCCGCGACCAGCGGATCCCCTACGAGGTGCCCTCGGGAGCCGAGCTCGCGGCCCGGCTCGACGCCGTGCTCGAGGTGATCTACCTCGTCTTCAACGAGGGCTACGCCGCGACGGCCGGCGACGACTGGATGCGCATCGATCTGTGCACGGAGGCGCTGCGCCTCGCCCGGCTCCTGTGCGCCCTGATGCCCGCCGAGCCGGAGGTGCACGGGCTCGCCGCGCTGCTGGAGCTGCAGGCGTCCCGGCTGCGCTCCCGGCACGACGCGTCCGGACGCCTCGTGCTGCTGCGCGACCAGGACCGCACCCGCTGGGACCGGCTGCTGATCCGCCGCGGTTACGCGGCGCTCGCCCGTGCGCACGCGCTCGCCCGGGACCGCGGACGGCCGCCCGGCCGCTACGCACTGCAGGCGGCGATCGCCGCCGCGCACGCGATGGCTGCGACGCAGGCCGACACCGACTGGCGCCGGATCGCAGGCCTCTACGCGGTGCTCGCCGCGCGGTTCCCGTCGCCGATCGTCGAGCTCAACCGGGCCGTGGCCGTCGCCGAGGTGCACGGGCCCGCCGCGGGCCTCGAGCTCGTGGATGCGCTCGTCGACGGCGGTGCGATCGACGACTACCACCTGCTGCACGCCGTGCGCGGCGACCTGCTGCAGCGCCTCGGACGCACGGCCGCGGCGCAGGCGGAGCTCCTGCGGGCGGCCGGGCTCACCGCGAACGCCGCCGAGCGGGCGATGCTGCTCGACCGGGCGGGCCGCTGAGCCCGCGGCACGGCGGCTGAGCCCGCGCGGCACCGCATCGCGACCGAGCGCCGACCACCGGCGAGGCGCACGAAACCGTTCGCTCCTGAACCCGTAACGGCGCCGAAACACCGGGGTGCGACGCTGGGCACGGCGAAGCTCCTCGAGTCGGCGTCGCGATGGCGGGATCCTGTTTCGCCGCATCGTCCCGCCTCCCGGAGAGGACTGCTCATGGATCCGCTCACCACCTTCGTCCTGATCGGCGCTCTCGTCGTGGCCGCCGCCTGGCTCGCGCCACGGCTCCGGCTGCCCGCGCCGCTGGTGCAGCTCCTGCTCGGGCTGCTCGTCGGGCTCCTCCCCCAAGTGCGCAGCATCCACCTCCCCTCCGACGCGGTGCTCGTGCTGTTCCTGCCTGCCCTGCTGTTCTGGGAGGCGCTGATGACGCCGCTGCGCGAAGTGCGCCGCGACCTGCGTGTCATCCTGCTGCTGAGCACGCTGCTCGTGGTCGCGACGACCTTCGGCACCGCCGGCATCGGCGTCGCGCTCGGATGGGGATGGCTGCCGGCGCTCGTCCTCGGCGCCGCGCTGGCCCCGACCGACGCCACCGCCGTCGGGGCGCTCGCCCGCGCCCTCCCCCATCGCAACGTGATCCAGCTGCGGGCCGAGAGCCTGGTCAACGACGGCACAGCCCTGGTGATCTACACGATCGTGATCGGACTGGCCGCGAGCGGCGCGCACTACAGCGGCTGGGAGATCACGGGCCTGGTCGGCCTGGCGTACGGCGGCGGAGCGGCCGTCGGGCTCCTCGCGGGTCTGCTGGGGACGTTCGTGCTGCGCCGCCTGACCGACCCGCTCCTGCACAACGCCGCCCTGGTGCTGGTGCCGTTCGCATCGTTCCTCGCCGCGGAGCAGATCCACGCCTCGGGCGTCATCGCCGTCGTCATCGCCGGCCTGTACCTGAGTCGCACGGGTCCGCGCTCCGGCACCCCGCAGTCCCGGCAGCAGCGGGACGGCTTCTGGACCCTGGCGACCTCGACCCTCAACGGCGCCCTCTTCGTGCTGATCGGGATCGAGGCGCAGTCGGCGATGCGCTCGGTGCCGCTCGCGAGCATCCCGATGCTGCTCGTGCTGTGCGTGCTGATCTGGATCGCGATCCTGCTCATCCGCTTCGGGTTCCAGATGATCACGACCTGGGGGATCCGGCTCGTGGACCGGAGCCCCGCTCAGCGCCAGAAGCGCATGACGCATCGCGCCAGGGTCGTCTCGACGGTCGCGGGCTTCCGTGGCGCGATCTCCCTGGCCGTCGCCCTCGCCGTGCCCGCCGACATGCCCGGTCGCGCGGAGATCATCTTCGTCGCCACGGGCGTCATCATCCTCACGATCCTCGCGCAGGGGATGCTCCTGCCCGCCGTGATCCGGTGGGCGCGCTTCGAGCCCGACACGATGGTGGCCGCCGAGTTCACGCGCGCGCACCGCGCCGCACTGCTCTCCGCGATCCACGCCTCGCCCGGGCTCGCCCGGGAGATCGACGTGCCGGAGCACGTGCGCGAGCGCGTGGTGGAGGAGTATCGCGACCGTCTCGAGCGGATCGGCGCCGCCCCGGAGCCGGGGCGCAGCACCCGCCGGGATCTCGACCACGACTACGCCGCGCTGAGCCTCGCCCTCGTGGACCACACGCGCGAGGTCGTGATCCGGCTGCGCAACCACGGCGCGATCAGCGACGCCACGCTGCACCGGCTGCAGACGCGCCTGGACCGCGATGCCCTGCACCTCACCCCGGCGTCAGCGGAGCGGCACGACTGAGCCCTGCTCCGCCGCCGGCGTCGGATCCGCGGCGAGCGCCCGATCGAGCGCCCGGTCGAGCTCCGCGGCGGTCGGGGGCATGGCGCCGGCACGGCCGACCGTCAGCGCGGCCGATGCGGCGGCGACGGCGCCGATCTCGGCGAGCTGCGCCCGGGTGAACCGGCCCGCTCGCGCGTCGTCGATGCCGACCCGCCGCACGATCGCGGCGATGAGCCCCGACATGTACGCGTCTCCGGCGCCGATGGTGTCCACGGCGACCGTGGGCCGCACCGGCACCTCGACGCGCAGCTCGCCCGTATGCAGCACGCTGCCCTCCGCACCTCGGGTCATGACGACGAGCCGCGCCCCGGCCGCGAGCAGGCGCTCCGGCGCGGCCTGGGCATCGTCGGGGTAGAGCCACGCGGCGTCCTCGTCGCTGAGCTTGACCACCGCGGCGCGCGCGGCGTACGCCTCGACCCGCGCCCTGGTCTCCTCGCGCGGCGGCATGAGCGCCGCGCGGATGTTCGGGTCGAACGTGACGAGCACCTGCTCGGGGAGTCCCGCGACGAGCTCCCGCACGCCGTCGGCGCCGGGCGCGCGCAGCGCGCCGATCGATCCGACGTGCACCACGTCGAATCCCGCGGTCGCCGGCGGGGTGGAGAAGGCCCAGGCGAGATCGAACTCGTAGCTCGCGGATCCGTCCGCGCCGATCCTGGCCAGCGCGGTCGACGTCGGCCGGCCGGCGTCGGCGGTGCGCACGATCGCGACTCCGGCCTCGGCCAGATGCCGCACGATCGCGGATCCGCCCTCGTCCGTGCCGAACGCCGTCGCGAAGGTCGTGGCGAGCCCGAGGCGTGCGAGCCCGAAGGCGACGTTCAGCGGGCTGCCGCCGACGTGGCGGGCCTGCCGGCCGCCCCGGTCGACGATGTCGATGAGCGCCTCGCCGATGACGAGGATCCGCTCGGCGCCGGCCGTCATGCGACCGCCGCCTCTGCGACGCCGTGCGCGTCCGGGATCTCCGCCAGCCAGGTCAACCGTGAGCCGCCGCCGACCACGAGGGGTGCCAGGGCGGCGTTGAACACCGCGTTCGCGGGGGCCGAGACGTGCGCGCGGAACGCCGCGTCGTCGGCGTACTCCTCGTAGACGAAGAAGCGGTCGGGATCGTCCCGCAGCCGATGCGCGTCGAAGCGCACGGCGCCCGGCTCCTCCGCCACGCTCCGGCGGTACCCGGCCACGAGGGACGCCACCGCGTCCCCCGCACCGGGCACCGCCCGGAACTCCGCGTAGAGATGCATCGAGGTCACAGCGTCTGCGCGCCCGTCATGATCGCCACGGCCTCGCCCATGGTGTGCGACTGGGGCGTGATCGTGCCCGCGCGCTTGCCGAGCCGCTGGATGTGGATCCGGTCGGCGACCTCGAACACGTGCGGCATGTTGTGGCTGATCAGGATCACGGGCACGCCGGTGTCGCGCAGGCGCTTGATGAGCTCGAGCACCTGGTTGCCCTCGCGCACGCCCAGCGCGGCGGTCGGCTCGTCGAGCACGACGACCTTCGAGCCGAAGGCGGCGGCGCGGGCCACGGCGACGGCCTGACGCTGTCCGCCGGAGAGGTTCTCGATCGGCACCGTGACGTCCTGCAGCGTCGAGATCCCGAGCCGGGTGAGCTCCTCGCGGGCGTTGCGGCGCATCGCCTTCGTGTCGAGCATGCGCAGCGCGGATCCGAGGAAGCCCGGACGGCGCAGCTCGCGGCCCAGGTACATGTTGCTGGCCACGTCGAGCGCCGGCGAGACGGCCAGCGACTGGTACACGGTCTCGATGCCGGCGTCGCGCGCGTCCTGCGGACGGCGGAAGTGCACCGGCTTGCCGTCGAGCAGCAGTTCGCCGCCGTCGGGGATCTCCGCGCCGGTGAGGCACTTGATGAGGGTGGTCTTGCCGGCGCCGTTGTCGCCGATGATCGCGAGCACCTCCCCCGCGTACAGGTCGAGGCTGACGCCGTCGAGACCGACGACATGCCCATAGGTCTTGACGAGCCGCTTGGCCGAGAGCACCGGCGTGCGGGTTTCCGTGGTGGTTGCGGCGTTCACTTGCGCACCTTCCGAATCCACTGATCGATGGAGACCGCGACGATGACGAGGATGCCGACGGCGAGGGTCTGGTACAGCACGTCCAGGCCGGCGAGGGCGAGGCCGTTGCGGAAGACGCCGACGATGAGCGCTCCGAGCAGGGTGCCCCACACGTTGCCGCGGCCGCCGAAGAGGCTCGTGCCGCCGATGACGACGGCGGTGATGGCGTTGAGGTTGGCGTCGACGGCGGCGTTCGGGCTGGACCCGAAGTCGCGGCCGATCTGGATCCAGGCGGCGAGCGCGACGATCGCGCCGGCGACCACGTAGACGCTCAGCAGCACGCGGTTCACCCGGATGCCGCTGAGGCGGGCGGCCTCGGGGTCGTCGCCGACCGCGTACACGTGACGGCCCCACGCCGTGCGGCCGAGCGCGAACGCGATGACCACGTAGAGCAGGATCATCATGAGCACGCCGTAGGTGACGTCGACGCCCAGGTGGAACGTGGATCCGGTCCAGGTGATGATGTCGGGCAGCTTGCTGCCCTGCACCGTCGCGCCGTTGGAGAGCAGCAGCGTGAGCGCGGTGAAGATGCTCAGCGTGCCGAGCGTGACGATGAACGGCGGCAGGTTGAGCCGGGTCACCAGGAAGCCGTTGATGACGCCGGTGACGACACCGGCGACGAGCCCGACCAGGAGCGCGAGGATCCCGGGGATCCCCAGCCCGGCGGCGGCGTTGCCGATCACGACCGAGCTGAGCACCATGGCGGCTCCGACGGAGAGGTCGATGCCGGCGGTGAGGATGACGAGGGTCTGGGCCACGCCGAGGGTGCCGATGACGGCGACCTGCTGGGTGACCAGGGACAGGTTGTTCGGGGCCAGGAACCGGGGGTTGATGACGCCGAAGATGATGATCGCGACGACGAGCACGATGGCCGGGCTGATCGCCGGGTAGCGGTAGAGGATCGCGCGGATCCGCTGCACCGGCGTCTGCCGGGCGAGGAACTCGTCGGCGAGGTGGAGCGCCGAGGTCGGCGGCCCCGCCTCGGGCGTGGTCGTGGTGGTGTCAGACATGAGGGCTTTCCCGTTCGAGAGAGATCCGAGACAGAGGAGGGAGGGGCGCCGGCTGCTCCGCCGGCGCCCCGGGGATCACTTGCCCCAGCAGGTGCCGGCGGCGTCGGCGGAGGTCAGGCTCTCCAGGCCGGTCTGGGCCTGGTCGGTCACGAGCTTCTGACCGGTGCTGAAGAAGTCGAGGCCATCGGTGGTCTTGGGCTTCTCACCGCCGCGGGCGATCTTCGCGATGGCCTCCATGCCGAGCGACGCCATCTTGGACGGGTACTGCTGCGCCGTCGCGCCGATGATGCCGTCCTTCACGTAGCCGACGCCCGTGCAGCCGCCGTCGATCGAGACGATCGTGACGTCCTTCTCCTTGCCCGCGGCCTTGAGCGCCTGGTACGCGCCGTACGCGGCGGGCTCGTTGATCGTGTACACGACGTTGATGTCGGGGTTCTTGGAGAGCAGCGTCTCCATGGCCGACCGGCCGCCGTCCTCGGCGCCCTGCGTGGCCTGGTGGCCGGCGATGGTGTACTCGCCGCCCTTGCCGCCCGTGTAGCTGCCGCTCTTGGCCTCGGATCCGTTCTTGCTCTTGTCCGGCACCGCGATGCCGAGTCCCTTCAGGAAGCCCTGGTCGCGGTTGAGGTCGACCGAGACGATCTGGTCGCTGAACAGGTCGAGCATCGCGATCGTCGCCTTCTTGCCGTCGAGCTTGGCGGCGGTCCACTTGCCGATCAGCTCGCCGGCGGCGAAGTTGTCGGTGGCGAAGGTGATGTCGACGGAGTCGGCCGGGTCGGGCACGGTGTCGAGGGCGATCACGTAGAGCCCGGCCTTGCGCGCCTTGGCGATCTCGTTGTTGACGGCCGATCCGTTCGGTGTGATCAGGATGCCCTTGTCGCCGCGGGAGATCGCGTTCTCGATCGCCTGGATCTGACTGTCGGTGTCGCCGTCCTTCTTGCCGGCGGCGAGGGTGAGCTTGACGTTCGCCTTCTTGGCGTCGGCCTGGGCGGCGTCCTCCATCGAGACGAAGTACGGGTTGGTGGTGGTCTTGACGATCAGCGTCACGCCGACCTCGTCGTTCGGCCCGGCGGTGGCGCCACCGCCGCCCGTCGACGAACAGGCGCTCAGGGAGAGCGCGGCGATGGCGGCGAACGAGGCCGCGGCCGCGAGCTTCGTGCGGCGAGTCATGTGCAGAGGCATCTTTGCTGTCCTTACAGGAGGGGGGCGTCCATGACACCCTGACAACGGTGTCAACAGCTATGTTTAACCTACCGACGCACGATGCGCAACCCTCCGGAGGAAGATGATGACACCGTTATCGGATCCTCGCCCGTCGCGCACCACGATCCGCGAGGTCGCCCAGCACGCGGGCGTGGGGATCAAGACCGTCTCGCGCGTCGTCAACAACGAGCCGAACGTCGCCCCCGCGACGGCGGCACGCGTGCGCGCCTCGATCGAGGAGCTGCGCTGGGAGCCCGACGCGCTCGCCGCGAACCTGCGGCGCACCACCACCCGCACCCGCACGATCGGCCTGCTGCTCGGAAGCGTGTCCAATCCCTTCGCGGCGGCGATCCACCGCGCGATCGAGGACGTGGCGGCGCACCGCGACGTCGCGGTGTTCGCCTCGAGCCTCGACGACGACCCCGCCCGCGAGGTCGCGGCTGTCGAGGCCTTCGTCCGGCGCAAGGTCGACGGGCTCATCCTCACCTGCGTCGCGGCGAGCCAGGCGTACCTGCGGGAGCTCGTGCCGCCGGACATGCCGATCGTCTTCATCGACCGCGAACCGGCGGAGTTCGCCGCCGACACCGTGCACTCCGACAATGTGGAGGGCGCACGGATGGCGACCCGCCACCTCCTCGGCTTCGGGCACCGTCGCCTGGCACTGCTGATCGACCGGCGCGAGATCTGGACCGCGCGCGAGCGGGAGCGCGGGTTCCTCCTCGCCCTCGACGAGTTCGGCATCGCGCCCGAGACCGCCACGATCCTGGACGGGCTGTCCGACCACGTGGCCGCGGAGCGCGCCGTGCTGTCGGTGCTCGGCGCACCGAACGCGCCCACCGCGATCGTGAGCGGTCAGAACCTCATCACCGTCGGCGCCGTGCATGCCCTGCGCAAGCTCGGCCGCCATCGGGATGTGGCGCTCATCGGCTTCGACGACCTGGAGCTGGCCGACCTGATGGACCCCGGCGTGAGCGTGGTCGCCCAGCGCCCCCAGGAGATCGGCGACGTCGCGGCCGCGCGACTGTTCGCGTCGCTCGACGCCGGGCGACGGCTGGATCCGGCCCCGATCATCGTGCCGGTGGACCTGATCCCGCGCGGCTCGGGCGAGATCCGCCCTCCGTCGGCCTGAGCGGACCGGCTCAGGCGACCGGGACGATCAGATCCGCCGCCTCGCGCGCAGACCGGATCCGCTCGGCGTTGGGGTCGTCGACCGCAGCGACCCATGCCTCGGCCTCGCCCTGCGTCTTGCCGAACGCGACGTGCCGGGCGACCAGCCGCTCGTGCCGCAGCGGTGCCGGCGTCTCGGCGAACCAGACCTCGGCGAGCAGGCGGCGGGCGGCCTGCCACGGCGCGTCGGAGTCCAGGAGGTAGTTGCCCTCGGTCACGACGAGGGCGGGCCCGGGCGCGATGCACCGGTTCGCGGCGATCGGCTGCTCGAGCGTGCGCTCGAACCCTGGCACGTAGACCGGGTGCTCGATGTCGGTGAGCACCCGGTGCAGCGTCGCGGCGTACCCCCAGCCGTCGAACGTCTCGATCGCGCCCTTGCGCCCGCGCAGCCCCTGCGCGTCGAGGCTGGCGTCGCCGAGGTGGAAGCCGTCCATGGGGAGCCAGGCGACGGCGACGCCGCGCTCTTCGAGAGCGGCGATCAGAGCCAGCGTCAGGGTCGTCTTGCCCGATCCCGGCTCCCCCGCGATGCCGAGGGCGACGCGCTCCGCCCGCCGGGCGAGCCCCGCCGCGCGGTCGATCAGGGCGGGGTCGATGGTCGGCATCCGGGAATGCTATCTGACGGCGAGCGCGGGCGTCCCGTGAGACGTGACCCAGCGGGTCGCCGGGCCCCGTTGCTCTACGCTGGCCAGGTGAGCGCTGCACGAAGACGCATCCCCGCGGGAGCCGAGCTCGACGTTCTGATGCGAGTGTACGGATACCGCTTCACCCGGACCGGTGGCGTGGCGGGTGCAGAGAAGTCGAAAGACCACGGAGACATCGCCGAAGCCGAATCCTTCGGCTGGCCGGTCGGCACCGTCGAGCACCTCGCGCCCGTGGAGGTCTTCGAGCGGTCGATCGCCGCTACATCGACGCTCGACGAGGACGCCGTGCTCGGGGCTTTCGTGGCCGGCCTGGGCAGCGCGCCGCATGGCCGCCAGACCTTGATCTCCTTCGCATGGGCACGGCACCTCGCCTCTGCACCGAGGAGGGGGAACGAGCTGCCGGACTGCGGCCTGGGCCAAGACGAGGAGCTCGAACTGGACTCGACCGAGGTGCTTCTCCGTCTCGCGCTCGGCTGGGCCTGGAACGAGCAGCCGCATCGTTACCTCCCGGATCTCGAGACCGCCGCCGCGACGGGTCTGCCCTCTCCCACCGCCGAAGACAGAGAGCGGATGGGCGCTTTGCTCGAGGTGATCTCGGTCCAGCCCGGAGGGACGACCGCGAGTGGGCTCGAGAAGGCGGTCGCCCGCGCCAAGATCGTGCCAGGCACGGACAAGTACCAGCGCTATGGCATCCTCATCGGACTCGCCGAATACGGGCTGCTGCCGAGCACGCTCTCTCCCAGCTGGGATGGGTTCGTGACCCGCACGGCGTTCGCTGAGGCATGGTCGGGCGGACCCCGATCCGACATCACACCGCCGCTCTCCGGCTGGCGCGGCGGTATCGACGCGCAGCGGGCGGCGCGACTGCGGGGTGTGTGAGAAGCACCCCCCGAGTCCCTGACGCTCAGAGCACGACCGGCGGCTCCCGGTTCGCGATCCGGTTCTACGGCGTGGCGCCGCGCTGTGCGCCGGCCAGCAAGTCGGCGTATCGCTGCGCCGCGGCAGCCGCGTCGAGTTCGAGGATCTCGCGCTCGGGCATCCCGAGGCGGGTCAGCTCGCGTACCAGATGAAGCGGGACAGCGCTGCGGATGGGAACCGCATCGGGTGCTCCCCGGTCGGGAATGACGCTGTCCCTCACGCAGCGCCAGAACACCTCCGCGGTGGCTTCAAGCTGCTGGCGGAGAATATGCGACCACATTCCGGCCGAATAGTCGGTGCGATCCACCGGCCGCGAGATCCTCGTGCGGAGGATCCTGCCGTCCCACAGTGCGAGCTCGTACGTCTTGTGGTGGGTGACGGGCCTCCCGACGGCGCCTCTGACCAGGTCCCAGTTCTCGTTGACGCAGAAGGAGTCATGGTCCTCCCGCGTCGCCACCGGATGCTTACTCACCTCCGCGCTCGAACCACTCCAGGAGCTGGGCATCCGAGGAGAGCTTGACCAGCTGCACGAGGGACCAGTTGTCGCGGTGGTTGGGCGCCTGCTGAAGGCGAGCCTCCCAGTCTTCCGCGTATTCACGAAGGGAGAGAACGAGGTCGCTCAGTGCGTCGTCGACCGTGGCGCCCTCCGAGACGAAGGGGCGCCCCGACATCAGGGCGATGATGCGCCCGTGATCGCTCGTCACCTCGACACGAGGCGAAACGGTTCGGAAGAAGAACCCTCGGAGCCTGTCTGCAGGGACGACGACCGAGACCTGCCCGTCACGCGCAACCGTGACTGAACGGCCCTGTTCGGTCGCATCGAGGACGTCCTTGAAGTGGGTCCGAGCAGACGTGAAGGAAGGGTAGTCGACGGCAGCCGAGGGGCTCATGGTGTCTCTCTGGTGTGCAGTGAAGCCGGCGGCGAGCGCCGGCAGATCCGGACGTAACGTACATGATGTACGTGACGTACTTGCCACTATACAAGCTCGCCACAGATCTGTCGCGCGACTCCTCCCCTCCTCTCGACCCAGGCCTGGGTGCGCGGTGCAGCTGCCTACCTCGATTGCCAGATCCGTCCGGTAATGCTGCCCGATTCCGCCTGGCAGCGGCGGCCCGTCGACCGTAGATTTCAAGGGTGTCGAAGCGAATCATCGTGCTGGTGCTGCCCCATGTGAACCTGCTGGATCTGTCAGGTCCCGTGCAGGCGTTCTCGGCGGCCGCGCGCCTCGGCGCCGGCTACGACCTCGCGTTCGTCTCCTCGGATCCGCTCGTGTCGTCGGCTCAGGGACTGGACCTGTCCGGCCTCGGCGCGCTGGCGCCGGTGCACGACGGCGATCTCGTCCTGATCCCCGGCGCCGACCTGACCATGTCGCTGGAGATCGACCCGGGGGTGATCCGCTGGATCCGGGAGGCCGCGGACGCCGGCGCGCAGATCGCGTCGGTCTGCACCGGGGCGTTCCTGCTGGGCGAGGCGGGCCTGCTCGACGGGCACCGCTGCACGGCGCACTGGAGCGTGATCGACCACATGCGCGAGCGGTACCCGCGCGCCCGGGTCGTGGACGACGTGCTCTTCGTCATGGACGGCCTGATCCTCACCAGCGCGGGCATCGCGTCGGGCATCGACCTCGCGCTCGCGATCATCGAGCAGGATCACGGCGCACCGCTCGCGGCCCGGGTCGCTCGCGAGCTGGTGGTCTATCTCCGCCGCAACGGCACGGCGGCCCCGACCAGCCCCTTCGTCGAGTTCCGCGACCACGTCGTCCCGGAGGTGCAGGCCGTGCAGCAGATCCTCGCCGACGGGTTCGCGGAGCATTACACGCTCGAGGAGCTCTCGCAGGCCGTGCATCTCGCACCGCGCACGCTGACGAGCAAGTTCGTCCGCACGGTCGGCATGACGCCCCTGCAGTACCAGCAGACCCTGCGCATCGGCCACGCGAAGGCCCTGCTGTCATGCACCGGCCTCTCGATCGAGGAGATCTCGCTGGCCTGCGGTTACGCCGACGCCCGCCAGCTGCGGCGCATGTTCTCCCAGGTGCAGGGCCTGTCTCCGCGCGAGTACCGCGCCTCGCTGCGCTAGCCCGACCCGCCGCACCCTCACACCCCGACCCGCGACGTCCCGTCGCGGTCCCTTCACCGACCCATCGGAGCCCCCATGAACACCTTCCTTCGGCGCGCCCTGCTCACGGCCGGCGGCATCGCCCTGTCCGCCGCCGTGCTCGGCGGCACCGCGGCCGCCGGCTTCGCCACGACCATGGCGCAGGACTTCGCGCCGCTCCCCGCGCATGCCGCCGCGACCGCGGCCATTCGGCCGGCCGCCCCCGACCGGATCCAGGTCGCCATCCTCCTCGGACGCAGCGGCACCGTCGCGACCGACGCGATGGGCCCCTATGGCGTCTTCGCCGCGTCGGACCGCTTCGACGTGCGCACGGTCGCGGCGTCGCGCGCCCCGGTTGCGCTGTCCGGCGGGCTCACCACCGTGCCCGACGCGACCTTCGACGACTACGCGTCCGGCCGGCTGCCCCGCCCCGATCTCGTCGTCGTCCCCGCGATCGCCGATCCGTCCGGCGCCGGGGAGGCGGAGCTGCGCACCTTCATCGAGACCGCGCACGACGCCGGCGCCCGCGTGATGGGCGTGTGCGCCGGCGCCCGCGTGCTCGTCGAGACCCCGGTGCTCCACGGCAAGCGGGCGACGTCGTTCTGGTCCGACATCGACGGGATGACCTCGGCGCACCCGGAGACCACGTGGGTGCGGGGGCAGCGCTGGGTCGAGGACGGCGACGTGCTCACCACCGCGGGCGTGAGCTCCGGGATCGCCGCGAGTCTGCACGTCGTGCAGCAGCGGGCGGGCACCGCCGAGGCCGTGCGGATCGCCGACGAGGTGCACTACCCGCACTGGGCGCCGGACGGGGCGACGGACATCCCGGTCAGCACGGTGTCGCTCGGGGACTACCCGTACGTGCTCGGCGCGACCCTGCCATGGGGGCAGCCCCGCTACGGCCTCGGGCTCACGCCCGGCGTCGACGAGATCGACGTCGCGGCGGCCGCCGAGCTGTACGGCGGGGCGGCCTTCACCGCGCACGTCGTGCCGGTCGCCGAGCGTGAGGAGGTCGTCACCCGGCACGGCATGACGCTCCTCGCCACCCCGGTCGGAGATGCCGGCCGGCTCGATCGCCTCGTCATCCCCGGCACGACGTCACCCGCGCCGCTCGCGGACGCCGCCCCCGGCGTGCCGGTGTTCCTCCCGGCCGCGGCCTCGGGCAGCGGCAACGCGAGCTTCGACCCGATCCTCGCCGACATCGCGCGCACCGACGGGCGCCACGTCGCCGAGACCGCCGCGAAGTACATCGAGTACCCGCTGCCTGCGCTCCCCCGGCAGGACGGGACGCCCGTGCGGGTGACCGTGATCGCGATCACCTCCCTGATCCTCGCGATCGCGGCCGGCATCGTCCCCGCGCTGCTCAGCCGGATCCGCCGTCGCCGCGGCATGCGACCGCAGGCACGGTGAGGGCGAAGCGGGCAGCCGGCCGCCTAGCCTCCCCGATGGGCCAGGATCCACTCTCCGACCGGCGCCGGGTCGTCGAGGATCCCGAGGTGGCTCTCGTGGGGGACGATCGACACGGCCGCCCGGTTCCCCGTGTGCGCCTCGGCGTAGGCGGCGACGCGCGAGGGGTCGAACACCTCGTCGTCGCCCCCGATCCACACCCCGACGGGCCGGTCGAGCCGTGCGAGGACCGCCGCGCTGTCATCGGCGTTCTGGGCGATCGCCATGGCGGCGGTGTACTGCGGGATCAGGCCCGCGGCGATCTGAGCGGGCGTGTAGGCGAACGAGACCGCCGGTGTGTGCGCGCCCAGCAGGCCGTTCGTGAGGGTCGCGGCGATCAGCGGCCGCTGGCAGATCGTCGCGAAGTTGGAGGCGTCGCCCTCGCGCTCGGTGCCCGAGTGCAGTCCGAAATCGGGGGCGAGGAACACGTAGCCCGCGATGGGCGTCGACAGCCGCTGCGCGCTGTTGAGCACGACCCCGGCGCCGGCGGAGTGACCGCCGACGAACTCCGGCACGTGGGGCTGCTCATGGTGCACGAACGAGACCGCCGATGCCGTGTCCTGCTCCAGTTGAGGCGTGCTCGGAGTGTCGCCACGGGGCCCGCCCGAGGCGCCGTGACCGCGGATGTCGAAGAGGTAGACGGCGATCCCCTGCGCGCGGAGGGCCTGGCCGATGCCGAGGTATCCGGCAGCGCTGTTCGCCCCGGAGCCGTGATAGAACACCAGGCTCGCCCGTGGAGCCCGGGGGATGAACGCGTAGTAGGCGAGGCGGACCCCGTCTGTCGCGGGTACGGATCCCGTGGGCGCGGCGTCCGGCTGCGCCGAGCCGTCCGTTGTGTCCAGACCGCTGCGCGCGGCGGGCCCCGGCAGAGAGCACGGCGCGACGGCGGCGACGATCCCCGCGCCGACGCCGACGAGGAGCACGCCCGCGACGAGCCCGACCGCGCCGACGGCCCCCACGGTGCGGCGCACGGCCCCGTGACCGGAACGCCGCTCACGGTGGGCGGCGCGGCGAGCCGCCCAGTCCGCAGCCGGCATGCGCGCCCAGGCGCGGCCTTCGGATCCGATCACCCCGAGGAGAGCCACCACGGGGAGGAGGCAGGCGATCAGCACCGCCGGGGACCCGACCGCCACCGCCTGCAGGACGCGTGCGCCGATCAGGGCTGCGGAGACCGCACCGGCCGTGATCGGGAGCCACCGCCGCGGTCGACGGAGCACGACGACCAGAGCGAGCGCGGCCGCTCCCGACACCATCAGCGGCCACCCGGCGGCCTGCACCGAGGGGCGTGCATCCGGACCCAGTTCGATGACGCCGTTGACGATCCCGATCGCTCCGCCCAGGAGGTAGAGCACGCGGGACACGGTGATCCGCACGGGACGCAGCGGCGCGGTCACGCGTCGCCGTCCAGCGCGTCGAGGACGCGGTCGCACCAGGCCACGGCGTCGTCGGCGAACTCCAGGCCGTAGTCGCGCACGAGCGCCGGGACGGTTGCCGCGGCACTCCGCTCCGCATCCGTCCAGGAGGCGCCCGGCGCGACCGCCGCGACGAGGTCCCGGAACGACGCGAACTGCGCCCGGCGCTCCTCCACCAGCGCCCGGGCGAGCCCGCGGTCGAGCGGAGCGGCGAACAGCAGCTTCACCAGGTTCTCGTCCCGGATCACGACGGGCGGCGTCTCCTCGCCGAGCCAGTCTCGCAGGGCCTGCCGCCCCGACGGCGTGATCCGCCAGATCGTCTTGCCCCGGGGCCCGTCCATGCCGTCGGACTCGATGAGCCCCGCGCCCGCCAGCAGCCGCAGCTGCGGATACAGCTGTCCGTCGCTGATGCCCCAGAACGGATTGCGCGAGGCGGCCTGGCGGATCTCGTACCCGCTTCGCGGATGCGAAGCGACATAGCCCAGGATCGTGTGCGCTGTCGGCGTCAAGTTCTCCACGTGAGCGATGATACCTCTGCCAGAGGTATCATCGCTCACGGCTCACGCCCGCGTGCGCCGTGCCGTCACTCCAGGCGCGTGATGTCGACCGAGACGAACATGTCCGAGGCGCCGGATCCTGCGTACACCCCGCGGAGCGGGGCGATGTCGGAGTAGTCGCGGCCGACGCCGACGAACACGTGCGACGGGCCGATCTCCACGAGGTTGGTGGGGTCGTAGCCGCGCCACGCACCGGAGAACCACTCCACCCAGGCGTGCGACTCCCCCGTGACCGTCTCCCCCACCTTCGGATCCGCATCGGGATGCAGGTAGCCGGAGACGTAGCGCGCCGGGATCCCGGCCGCGCGGAGCATCCCGAGCGTCACATGGGCGATGTCCTGGCAGACGCCCGCCCGCGCGGGCCACGCGTCGCGCGCCGTCGAGTTCACCCCGGTCACGCCGCGCCGGTAGGTCATCGCCTCGCCGACGATCCGGCAGATCCCCCGCGCCGCGCCGTCGATGCCGTCGTGCTCGGCGCGGGACCGCGCCGCGAGCTCGCGCATCTGCGCGTCGGGCTCGGTCGCGTGGGTCTGGATCAGCATCTCCGCGACGTCGAGCGAGGTCGCGGCGGCGTGCGCGAGCTCCTCCCAGCCGAGCTCCCGGCCGCGGGGAGCGAGCGCCCGCGTCTCGACGACGCTCGTCGCGACCACCGAGAGCTCGTCGTGCGGTGTGAGCACCTCGAACGAGGCGACGGGCGCGCCCCAGTGGTCGTTGTAGGTGCTCGGATGCGTCGCGGGGGTGGTCTCCAGCCGGGCCTGCAGCACGAGCTGGCGGTCCTGCGTGCGCGGGAGCATCCGCGCCTCGTTGTACGAGGCGGTCGCGGGCGAGGCGTACTGGAAGCCCGTGCGATGCACGATCCTGAGCCGGGTCATAGCGTCTCCTCGGTCCAGACGGGAGCGGCGATCGATGGGAAGTACTGGTCCTGCACGGCGTTGCTGATCTCGGAGACGCTCTCCTGCACGTGCCGCATGCTGCTCTCGAGCAGGAGCACGAGGTCTGCGACCGGCCGGTACTCCAGCTCCGACCGCAGGCGGCCGATCGCCCGGCCCACCGCGTCCGGCGGCAGCAGGGGCGAGCTCTGTCCGATCCGCCGCAGGCTCTCCTCGGCGCGGATCACGCTCGACAGGACCGACCGGGGGAAGTGCCGGTCGACCAGCAGGAACTCCGTGGCCGAGGTCCCGGTCGGCATGGCGCGGTGCACCCGCAGATGCGCGTCGTACGCGTCGCAGCTGCGCAGCAGCGTCATCCAGTTGATGGTGCTCCCGCCGTCGGCCCGCGCCGCCGAGACGAGCAGGCGGGCCGTCATGTCCGCGGCCTCGAGGGCTCGCCCCAGCACGAAGAAGTACCAGGCCTCGTCCCGGCTCATCGATGTCTCCGCCACGCCGTAGGTCAGGGCCGCGCGCTCCCGCACCCACCGGAAGAACGAGTGCGACCTCTCGAAGTCGACGCGCTGCGGCAGCCGCGCGTTGGTCGTGTTCAAGACCTCCCAGAGATCCTGCGAGATGACCTCCCTGGCCCGCCGCGCGTTCTCACGTGCCGACGACAGCGAATGCGCGACCGAGATGGCCCTCGTCCGATCTGTGGCGAGCGTGCGGAGCGCATCCGCCCGCCGCGGGTTCCCGCCGGCGGCGTCGGGGACGCCCATCACCGCCAGCACACCCCGGCACACCGACTCCTCGTCGGCCCAGGGGTCTTCGAGCAGCAGCTGCAGATGCACGTCGAGGATGCGGGCCGTGCCGTCGGCGCGCTCCACGTATCGTCCGATCCAGAACAGCGCCTCGGCGATCCGGCTCAGCATGATCCCTCCTGCTGCTGCTGCTGCTGTTGCTGTTGCTGTTGCTGCCGCTGCGGATCGTCGAGCGGCGGCACGGGCAGCGGCGCGACGTCGGCGCCGGCGAGGTCGGCGGCGGACGGCGCGGCGACCCTGTCCGCGCGGATCGTGGACGATCCCCGCGGCATCGCGGGATCCTCCAGCACCCAGGTGTCCTTGGATCCGCCGCCCTGACTCGAGTTCACGACGAGCTGCCCCTCCGGCAGCGCCACCCGGGTGAGCCCGCCGGGCAGCACCCAGATGCCGTCGCCGTCGTTGACCGCGAACGGCCGGAGGTCGGCATGCCGCGGACGGAAGCCGCCGTCGACGAGGGTCGGGATCGTGGACAGCTGCACGACCGGCTGCGCGATCCAGCCCCGCGGATCCGCGGCCAGCGTCTTGCGGGCCGCGTCGAGCTCCGCCCGCGTCGCCGCGGGTCCCATGATCAGGCCCTTCCCGCCGGAGCCGTCCACCGGCTTGACGACGAGCTCGTCCAGGCGGTCCAGCACCTCCTCGAGAGCCCCGGGGTCCTCGAGGCGCCACGTGTCGACGTTCGCGAGGATCGGCTCCTCGGCGAGGTAGTAGCGGATCAGGTCCGGCACGTAGGTGTACACGAGCTTGTCATCGGCGACGCCGTTGCCCACGGCGTTCGCGATCGTCACGTTCCCGAGCCGCGCGGCGTTCAGGATCCCCGCCGCACCGAGCATCGAGTCGGGACGGAACTGCTGCGGATCGAGGTACTCGTCGTCCACGCGACGGTAGATCACGTCGACGCGTCGCGGGCCCGTCGTGGTGTGCATCCAGACCCGTCCGGCGGAGCAGAACAGGTCGCGGCCCTCCACGAGCTCGACCCCCATCAGCCGCGCCAGGAGGGTGTGCTCGTAGTAGGCCGAGTTGAACACGCCGGGCGTGAGCACCACGACCGTCGGATCGTCGGCGCCCGACGGCGCTGCAGCGCGCAGCGCGCCGAGCAGCCGGTTCGGGTAGTCGACCACCGGGAGCACCCGCATGTCCGCGAACATCTCCGGCACCATCTGCGCGAGCGCCCGCCGGTTGGCGAGCACGTAGCTCACGCCGCTCGGCACGCGCACGTTGTCCTCGAGCACGCGCCACCCGCCGGATTCGTCGCGGATGACGTCGATGCCGGCGACCTGGATCCGCACGCCGTTCGCCGCCACGATCCCCGCGGCCTCACGATGGAAGTGGCTCGACGAGGCGATCAGCGGCGCCGGCACGACGCCGTCTGCCACGCAGCGGCGCGCACCGTAGACGTCGGCGAGAAAAGCCTCCAGCGCCCGCACCCGCTGAGCGACTCCGAGATCCACCTCGCGCCACTCGTCGGAGGCGATCACGCGCGGGACGACGTCGAGCGGGAACGGGCGCTCCTCACCCGCGAAGTCGAAGGTCACGCCCTGCGACAGGTACGCTCCTGCGAGCGCCTCGACCCTCCCGCGCAGATCCTCGGCGGACATGTCGCTGAGCGCCCGATGGATCGAGCGGTACGGATCCCGGGCCGCGAGCCCGACGGCCGCGTCGGCGGCGTCGAACATCTCGTCCCAGGGCGAGCCGGAGCCGGCTGCCGCTGCCCGGCGGCTCCAGTAGCCGGCGAAAGACGTTTCCATGCATGGACCCTTCCACCCGCACGTTTCGCCGGCATTACGGGCGCGAGTCGGCCGTGCAACGTCGCGCGTCCGCCGCCGTCAGCGGCCGCTCCGCGTCCGCGCACCCAGGATGCCGGCGATGATCGCGGCGACGGCGCACGCGAGGGCGTCCACGAGCACCGCCGCGCGGATCCCGGCGAGCAGGCCGTGCGCGCCCGACGCGGCGCCGCTCGCGACGATCGCGGCGAGGACGGGCGTCCCCAGCGCGATGCCGATCTGCTGGCTCAAGGTGACCAGCCCGGTCGCGAGGCCCTGCTGACCGTCCGGGATCCCGGTCGTGGAGGCGACGACGTACCCGACGATCGCGACGAGGTTCGCCACCCCGCCGAGGAAGGTGAGTGCCAGCAGGGGGACGATCCAGGCCGAGTCGGCGCCGACGAGCGCCAGCGGCGCCGTCGCCACGGCCTGCACCGCGAACCCGAGGGCGACCGCCCTCCTCGCGCCGGCGCGGCCGATCAGCCGCGGCGCGAGCAGCCCGCCGAGCACGGTGCCGACGCCGAGCACCCCGAACGACAGGCCGGCGAGGAGCGGCGGGATCCCCCGCACCTCCTGCAGGTAGAGGGTGAGGGGGAACACCAGCGCCGTCTCCGTCGCGAAGGCGACGACGCCCGCGGCGTTGCCCCACGCCACGTTCGGCATCCGCAGCAGCGCCATCGACACCAGGGGGTTCGGCACGCGGCGCTCGACGAGCCAGAACGCGAGGAGCGCCAGCACGGCGACCGTGAAGCAGGCCCACACGAGCGGGCTCGCCCAGCCGTACCGGCCGGCCGACGTCGCCCCGTAGACGATCGCGACGAGGCCCAGCGTCACCGTGAGCGCACCCGGCAGGTCGAGCCGGGGGCGGTGCGCGGCGCGACTCTCGCGCAGCACCGCCGGCGCGAGGCAGAGCACCACCGCCGCCACCGCGACGTTGAGGAAGAACGCCCACCGCCAGCTGAGCGAGTCGGTGAGGACTCCGCCGACGACCGCACCGGTCGTGAAGCCGGCAGCCATGAGCGCCCCGTTGAGTCCGAGCGCCCGATCGCGCGCCGGGCCCTCGGGGAACGCCGTCGTCAGCAGGGACAGGGCGGCGGGGGTGACCATCGCGGTCGCCAGGCCCTGCGCGACCCGTGCGGTCAGCAGCAGGATCGGCTCGCCCGCCAGTCCGCCGCCGAGCGAGGCGGCGCCGAGCAGCGCCATGCCGATGAGGAACATCCGCTTGCGCCCGACCAAATCCGCCACCCGGCCGAAGAGCAGGGTGAACCCGGCGGCGCACAGCGCGTAGCTCGTCGCGATCCACTGCAGGTTCGCGGTGGGGATGCCGACGTCGCGGCCGATACGCGGCAGTGCCACCGTCAGGATCGAGAAGTCCACCGCGAGCGTGAATCCGGCGGTGAGCAGGATCAGCAGCGCGATGCGCTCGTGTGCGGTCGACGCCGCCCGGGGCGCAGCGGGACGGGAGGAGGTCGTCGTCATGGGACTCCTTGGTCGAGAGGGACGAGGGGCTCCACGGTGCCGTCGGCGACGGGGTGCCAGCCAGATCCCGCGCGTTCCTACCAATGACAGGGTCAGGCACGATCGACGGCATGCGCGGAGAATGGGCCTCATGTCCTCTGCATCGACGACCAGCCGCCCCCGAGGCCCCGGCGAACTCGGCGAGTTCCTCCGTTCCCGGCGCGACGCCTTCCGCCCCGAGGACGCCGGCGTGGTCGGCTACGGCCTGCGCCGGGTGCCCGGCCTGCGCCGCGAGGAGCTCGCCCAGCTCGCGGGCGTCTCGGTCGCCTACTACACGCGCTTGGAGCAGGGGCTCTCGCTCACGGCCTCCGACGGCGTGCTCGACGCGCTGGCCCGCGCCCTGCAGCTGCGGGACGACGAGCGCAGTCACCTCCTCGCCCTCGCCCGCCCTCAGGCCGGCCGCCGGCGCCGCGCGCCGCGCCCCGAGCAGCCGACGCCGGGGGGACTCGCGCTGCTGGACGCCATGCCGGGCGTGCCCGCGGTGATCCTGGGCCGCCGCAGCGACGTGCTGGCCTGGAACCCGCTCGGCCACGCGCTGTTCGCCGGGCACCTGGACATCGCCTCTCCTGCCGACCCCGCCACGCGCCCGAACCTCACCCGCATGATGTTCCTGGATCCGCACACGCGCGACCTCTACCGGAACTGGGATGCCGAGGCGGTCCTCGTGGTCTCGTCGCTGCGGTTCGTCGCCGCACAGCATCCCGACGACCGGGCGCTGGCCGAACTCGTCGGCGAGCTGAGCATGCGCAGCGCGACGTTCGCGACGCTCTGGTCCCGGCACACGGTCGAGCTCTGCTCCCGCGGCGTCAAGCAGCTCCACCACCCCGAGATCGGCGACCTCGACACGCACTATCAGGCCCTGCACCTGCCGGGGGCGGACGGGCAGAGACTCCTCACCCACACCGTCGTCCCGGGAAGCAGCTCCGCCGACGCCCTTCGGCTCCTCCAGGAGAGCATCCTGGCGCCCTCCGTCCCGCGACAGTCGCGTCATGCGGCGGGACTTGCATCGAATTGATCACGGTGCTATAAAAAATCTACAGCGCAGGGCATAGATCCTGACGACGGGATCCGTGCCCCCGAAGCATCTTCGATGAGGACATGGAGGTGGTCATGATGCTGATGCGCACCGATCCGTTCCGTGAGCTGGACCGACTCACCCAGCAGATCTTCGGAGCAGACGGAACCCTGGCGAAGCCCTCGGTCATGCCGATGGACGCCTGGCGGGACGGCGACGTCTTCCACGTCGAGTTCGACCTGCCCGGAGTCGATCGCGAGTCGATCGACCTGGACGTCGAACGCAACGTGGTGACCGTCAAGGCCGAGCGGCCGATCCGGGCCAGCGACGCGAACATGCTCGCGGCCGAGCGCCCGCGCGGCGTCTTCAGCCGCCAGCTCGTGCTCGGCGACAACCTGGACACCGGCCGGATCAGCGCGAATTACGACGACGGCGTGCTCGCCCTGCAGATCCCCGTCGCCGAGGAGTCGAAGCCGCGCAAGGTCGAGATCTCGAGCAAGGCGGACAGCCTCGCCATCAGCGCCTGAGCCGACGGGACGGAAGACGATGTTCTCCTCCACCCCTGGGGCGAGGATCGATCGACGCGTCGACGAGCAGTTCATCGACCTCATCTGCGCGGACGACGAGCTGATGCAGGCCGAGTTCGATGAGATCGTCGCCGCGGAGTGGGCCGTCCCGCCGCCCGTCGACAGCACGTGCGCGGCCACCGCGGACGGCCGCGCCACCGGCGGCGATCATCGACCGCGCGCGCCCCGATCCCGCACCGAGACGAGGGAGCCGTTCCCGACGAGCAGCGGGCTGGTGTTCGCCCGCTCCCCTCCGGTCGCTCCGCGACCCCGTCACCACGGCCCCGCCGTGCGACGCCGAGGTGACAGCCACCCCGCCCGCGCCTTCGAATCCCGGGTGCTCCCGGTGAACGGCACCCGCGCGCAGTCCGCGCCCCCTCGAGAGCGAGCCGGGTGGCTGCCCTCCTCGCCGCGTCGCGCGGCAGACCCCCATCCCCGAGGAGCCCCGATGTCGAATGACCGTTATCTGCTGCAGCAGCTGACCCCGATCGAGTGGATCGTGGTGGACACGAGCCGCGGGCCGGGCGATCCGTACCGCACCGTCGCGTGCCTCTACGAGACCGACGGATCCGAGTACGACACGATCTGGCTGCAGGACCTCGGGCTCCCCGCCACCTGGGCGTCGCCGCAGGAGGCGCTCCAGGCCATCCGCCTGCACTCCGGGCGCCCGACGCGGATCCCCTCCCGCACGCCGATCCCGATCCCCCACCGGCAGCCCGTGCGCGTGCCGGCCTTCGCCGACGGCGCCGCGCCGTCGGTCGCGTGACCGCTCTGAGCCGCCACGGCCGGTGGGACGGGGAGTCTCTCCTGAAGGGTGTACCAGCGGAGACTCCCTGGTGCGGGGCCGAGCGTCCTACCGTGGGGACATGGACACCAGAGCCGAGGCGCGAGAGTTCCTCATGTCCCGTCGCGCACGCCTCAGCCCGGAAGCGGCGGGGCTCACCGCCACCGGCCACCGTCGGGTGGAGGGCCTGCGGCGCAGCGAGGTGGCGATGCTCGCGGACGTGAGCCCGGAGTACTACGCGAAGATCGAGCGCGGCAACCTCGTCGGAGTCTCGGACACGGTCCTCGAGACGATCTCGCGCGCACTGCAGCTCGATGACGCCGAACGCGAGCACCTGTTCGACCTCGCCCGCACGGCGAACGGCGGGGTGCGGCCGGTGCGCCGCCGCAAGCCGAAGACGTGGGAGCCACGGGCGGGGCTGGTGCGCGCCCTGGAGGCGATCACGCACGGGCCGGCCTTCGTGCGCAACGGGCGCCTCGACGTCCTCGCGGTCAACGCCCTCGGCCGGGCGTTCTACGACGAGGTCCTCGACGGGCCGGGGCAGGGCAACCTCGCCCGGTACTGCTTCCTCGACCCGCGCGCGAAGGAGTTCTACCCGGACTGGGAGACGGCCGCGGACATCACCGTGGCGATCCTGCGCACCGAGGCCGGACACGACCCGCACGACAAGCAGCTGCACGACCTCGTGGGCGAGCTCTCGACGCGTTCCGACGCGTTCCGCACCCGCTGGGGCGCGCACGACGTGCGCCGTCACGGATCCGGGACGAAGCAGTTCCACCACCACGACGTCGGCGCGCTGACCCTCACCTACGAGGGGCTCGAGCTGACAGACGAACCAGGCCTCTCGTTCCTCATCTACACGGCCGAGGCCGGCTCGGCGAGCCAGGAGCGACTGGATCTGCTCGCCAGTCTCGCCGCCACCACCGCGACGCCACCGCACACCGCCGTGCGCCGCGAGACCACCACGACGAAGGAGTGAGCATGCACACCAGGACTCTCGGACAGGGCCTCGAAGTCTCGGCGATCGGGCTGGGCGCCATGGGCATGTCGCAGAGCTACGGACCCAACCCCGGCGACCGCGGCGAGATGATCGCGGTGCTGCGGTCGGCGCTCGACGAGGGCGTCACGTTCTTCGACACCGCGGAGGTCTACGGTCCGTACGTCAACGAGGAGCTCGTCGGGGAGGCGCTCGCGCCGATCCGCGACCAGGTGGTCATCGCCACCAAGTTCGGCTGGGACATCCGCGACGGGCAGAGCGTCGGCCTGGACAGCCGCCCGGAGCAGATCCGCCGTGTCGCCGAGGCCTCGCTCACGCGCCTGCGCACCGAGACCATCGACCTGTTCTACCAGCACCGGGTGGACCCGGCGGTGCCGATCGAGGACGTCGCCGGCACCGTGGCCCAGCTGATCGCCGAGGGCAAGGTGAGGCACTTCGGGCTCTCCGAGGCCTCCGCCGCGACGATCCGCGCCGCCCACGCCGTTTGCCCGGTGACCGCCGTGCAGAGCGAGTACTCGCTGTGGACCCGCGACCCCGAGGCCGAGGTGCTGCCGACCCTCGTGGCGCTCGGCATCGGATTCGTGCCGTTCAGCCCGCTCGGGAAGGGCTTCCTCACCGGCAGCGTCGACACGAGCACGGCGTTCGCTGAGGGCGACATCCGCGCCCGCGTGCCGCGCTTCGAGGCCGAGAACCTCGTCGCCAATCAGGCGCTGGTGGACCATGTGAGAGCTCTGGCCGAGGCGAAGGAGGCGACGCCGGGCCAGGTCGCGCTCGCCTGGCTGCTCGCGCAGCATCCCTGGATCGTCCCCATCCCGGGCACCCGGCGCACGTCCCGGATCCGGGAGAACGCCGCCGCCACCCAGCTCGCCCTCTCCGCCGACGAGCGCGCCGACCTCGACGCGCTCGTCCGTCGCCTCGGCGTGCACGGAGACCGCTACAACGCCCAGCACATGGGCTACGTCGACCGCTGAGGAGGCACCCATGAAGATCCCTCACCGCCTGCGCGGGCTGCTGATCGACGTCGGGCTGCGCCTGGCACCGCTCCCGCTGGCCGTGCCCGAGCTGCAGCGGAGGAACCTGATCGCCCGGTCCGATGCTCTGCTCGCCGAGGCGCTGTGCGATTGCGACACGGGAGACATCCGCACGGTCGGCCGCTGAGAAACCGCCCCTCAGCGGCCCGGCTGCGTCCCGCCGGCGAACGCGTGCCGGATCCGCGGCCACTCGGCCTCGAGCCAGTCCGCGACGACCTGCGAACGCTCCTCCACGGCCGCGGCGGGGAACGCCAGCCCGCGGGTCGGCACGCTCGCACCGAGCTCGACGAGCAGCGGGCGAAGGGTCGTCTCCACGGCGAGCGCGTGGGTCGGCGCCCCGATCGTGAGCAGCGGCACCGCGACGAGCCCACGCAGCCCGTCGGATCCGTAGCGATCGAGGAACGCCTTGAGCAGCCCCGTGTAGGCGGCCTTGTACGTGGGGCTCGCGATGACCGCCACGTCCGCACTCGCGATCCGCTCCCGCAGCTCGTCGAGCCGCGGCTCGGGGAAGCGGAACAGCGTCTCCGCCACGTCCGCGAGATCGATCGTGGCGTCGATGTCGGCGCCGCTGCGGGCGCCCAGCTGCGCGGCCACCTCCTCCGCGACGAGACGGGTGCGCGAAGCCGGCTGGGGGTTCCCCACCAGCACTGCGATCCGAGTCATGGGATCTCCCTCCGAGAGTCGTTCCGCCACCCGGAGGGGCGGGTCGGTTGCGTCATGGTAGGTCGGGCCTGCGGCCGCGTGCACGGTCGCCGTCACACGTGGTCATCGGCGGAAGGATCCGCTTCCGCGGCGCATCGTCAGCCGACGAGGACACGGTCGCCCGCGGTGGCCGGGGTGCGCACGGCAAGGAACGTGGTGTGCCGGCGCAGCGTGAAGCCCAGTCGCTCGTAGACGCGGATGGCGCCGACGTTCGTCGCCGCCGCGTGCAGCAGCGCCCTGTCGCCGCGCCGCTGGATGTGGAACGCGACGTCGAGGACGAGACGCGAGGCGAGACCCTGACCCCGGTGCTCGACATCCGTCGAGACCGCGCTGATCTCGGTCCAGCCCTGCGGATGCAGCCGCTCCCCCGCCATCGCGATGAGGCGGCCGTCGCGCCGGATCCCGATGTAGCGGCCCAGCTCGACGGTGCGCGGCCGGAAGGGCCCCGGCTGGTTCCGTTCGACGAGGGCGAGCATCTCGGGCACGTCGGCGGCTCCCAGCTCGATCGCCTCGTCGAACGGCACGGGCTGCAGCGCATCGGTCTGCACCAGCTGCACCCCCTCGCCGCGGCCGAGCTCCTCCCATCCCTCCGGGAGGTCGGGGTCGGCGCCGGAGAGGCCGATCTCCTGCCCGGGTCCGACGAGGTCGACGAGGGCCTGCCACACGCCGGGGTCGTCCCAGGTGCGCACCGCCACGAAGGGGGCGACGTCGGCCGGATACCGGCGCACCAGGTCGCCCCCGAGCGCGAACGACGCGTGCGGGCCGGTCAGTGCATGCCACGCCGGGTTGTCGAGGACATCGTCGGTCGGGGATGTGGACGCCATGATGCGAACCCCTCTCGTCTCTCTGGGATGCGGACCGGGACACCTCACGCTACGGACTGCGCCGGCGCTCCGGGCGAGGGGCGGCGCGGACTGTGTCCTCCGGTGACACGGTGCGACGCCACGTGACGGAGCACGACGCTTCTTGACCGTCTGCATCAGCGCATGACCCCTGCCCGCGATCCCGGTCGCCGCCGATGGGAGCATCGCTCGAACGGAGCCCCTCGGGCACCGCGGAATCCCCCGATCCGTGCCGCGAAGAGCGAAAGGAGCACCCCATGTCGATGACGGACGCGTCTCGATCCCGCATCGCGCGCTACCTCGCGTCGAGGCTCGGCCAGGCGGTGATCGTGCTGTGGGCCGCGTACACGGTGTCGTTCCTCGTGCTCTACGCGCTGCCCAGCGATCCGGTGGCCCTCAAGACCGGCGGCGATGCCAGCGACGTCACCCCGGAGCAGCTCGCCGTCCTGAAGGCGAAGTACGGCCTGGACCAGCCCCTCCTCGTGCAGTACGTCCTGCGCCTGGGCGGCGTGCTCACCGGCGATCTCGGCACGTCGATCGACACCGGACGCCCGGTGTCGCAGGTGATCGGCGAGGCGATCCCCCCGACGCTCCTGCTCGCGGGCTTCGGCCTCCTGATCGCGGTGCTCACCGGCACCGCGCTCGCGGTCGTCGCGACGTACGTGCGCAGCCGCGCGCTCTCGACCTTCCTGCTCGGGCTCCCGCCGCTCGGCGTGGCGATCCCCTCCTTCTGGTTCGGGCTGATCCTCATCCAGCTGCTCTCGTTCCAGCTGCCGCTGTTCCCCGCGATGGGCGACCGCGGGTTCCCATCGCTCGTCCTCCCCGCCGTCGCCCTGGCGCTGCCGACCGGGGCGATGATCGCCCAGCTGCTGTCGAAGAGCCTCGCCGCCGCGCTGCGCGAGCCCTACATCGACACCGCTCTCGCCAAGGGTGCGGGCCGCGTGCGGATCCACCTGCGCCACGCGCTGCGCAACGCCGCGCTGCCCGCCCTGACGGTGACCGGGCTCATCGTCGGCCAGCTGCTCAGCGGCACGGTCGTCACCGAGACGGTCTTCTCCCGTCCGGGGATCGGCCGCGTCACGGCCACGGCCGTGCAGCAGCAGGACATCCCCGTGGTCCAGGGGGTCGTGCTCTTCGCCGCCCTCGTCTTCGTCGTCGTCAACCTCGCCGTAGATCTCGTCTATCCGCTCCTGGACCCGCGGATCGATCTGACCGCGACACCGCGGCCCCCGCGGCCCTCACGTCGCCCGCGCTCTGTGGACCGTACGGCGGTCCCGGCGCACGCGGACACCCCGCCCGTGATCGATGCCGTCCTGGAGGATGCCCGATGAGCGACACGATCGCCCTGCTGCCCGACGGCACGCAGCATCCCGCGGACGGCTTCGGCGGGACCGCCGCGAACCGCTTCGACGACGCGGTCGCCGAGCGGGCGTCGCGTCGCGAGCGCGACGCCCCCGCTCCCCGCGCGGTGACCTGGCTCGCACGACGGCCGGCGGCCGCCGTCTCCCTGATCTGGCTCGTCGTCGTGATCGTCGCCGCGCTCGCCCCGACCCTGCTCGCTCCCGGCGACCCGCTCGCGGGCGTGCCCGCCGAGCACCTGCAGGGGCCCTCCGCCGCGCACTGGTTCGGCACCGACCAGATCGGGCGCGACCTCTACACGAGGATCGTGCACGGCACCTCGCTGACGATCAGCGCCGCCTCGCTGGCCGTGGCCGTGGGCGTGATCGCGGGTTCCGCGATCGGCCTGCTGAGCGGATTCGCCGGTGGGCGGACCGACGCCGTCCTGATGCGGATCGCCGACGTGCTCCTGGCGATCCCGAGCCTGCTGCTCTCGCTCGCCGTCATCACCGCCCTGGGCTTCGGCACCGTGAACGTCGCGATCGCCGTCGGCACCGCCAGCGTCGCCTCCGTGTCGCGCATCATGCGCGCCGAGGTCATCAAGGTGCGCAGCTCCGCCTACGTCGAGGCCGCGCGCGCCTCGGGGAACAGCTGGATCCGGGTGCTCCTGCGGCACGTGCTGCCGAACTCGACCGGACCGGGCATCGCCCTCGGCGTGCTCGAGCTCGGGGGCGCGATCCTCGCCGTCTCCGCGCTGAGCTTCCTCGGTTACGGCGCGCCCGCGCCCGCCCCCGAATGGGGCGCCCTGGTGTCGGGCGGCCGCGACTTCCTCCGCAACGCCTGGTGGCTCACCACCTTCCCGGGGCTCGTGATCGCCCTGACCGTGCTGGCCGCGAACCGGCTCGCCCGGGCGCTCGACACCGAACGGACGGATGCCTCATGACCGCGCAGGCGCCTCTGCTCGAGATCGAGTCCCTCTCCGTGGCGTACCGCACGGCACGGGGCCGCGTGGACGCGGTGCGCGACGCGAGCCTGTCCGTCGCGCCCGGCGAGACCGTCGCGATCGTCGGCGAATCGGGATCCGGCAAGTCGACGACCGTGCACGCGGTGATCCGGCTGCTGCCGGGTGCGGCGCAGATCGCCTCGGGCGCCATCCGCTTCGACGGGATCGACCTGGCCACCGCGTCGACCTCCGCTCTGCGGTCGGTGCGCGGGCGCCGGATCGGGTTCGTGCCGCAGGACCCCACCGTGAGCCTCAACCCTGTGCAGCGGATCGGCACGCAGGTGGCAGAGGTGCTGCGCGTGCACGGGCTCGCCGACCGGCGCGACGCGGCACAGCGCGCCGTGCAGGCGCTGGAGCGCGCCGGCCTGCCGGACGCCGCCCTGCGCGCCCGGCAATATCCGCATGAGCTGTCCGGCGGGATGCGTCAGCGCGTCCTCATCGCGATCGCGATCGCCGCCGATCCGCAGCTGATCATCGCCGACGAGCCGACGAGCGCGCTCGACGTGACCGTGCAGCGGCAGATCCTGGACCATCTCGACGAGCTCAAGCGCGAACGCGGCGCGAGCCTCCTGCTCATCACGCACGACCTGGGCGTCGCCGCGGACCGGGCCGACCGCATCGTCGTGATGTCCCAGGGCCGGATCGTCGAGCAGGGCACGCCGGATCAGGTGCTACTCACCCCCGAGCACCCCTACACCCGCCAGCTCATCGCGGCCGCGCCCGGTCTGAACGCGCGCCACGAGCCGCTGGTCGCCGACACGTCGTCGCCGATCGTGCTGCGCGGGCGTCCCGGCGATCCGTTCGCTCCCCGCGACGTGGCCGCGCCTCCCGCCCCCGGCGACCCCGTCCTGGAGGTCGACGCGCTGGTGAAGGAGTTCGCGCTGCCCGGTTCGGGCGGCGCCGTCCAGCGCGCCGTCGACGGCGTCGGCTTCCGGATCGAGCGCGGCCGGACGCTCGCCCTCGTCGGCGAGTCGGGCTCGGGCAAGACGACCACCGCCCGGCTGGCGCTGCGCCTCACCGACCCGACCTCCGGCACCGTGCGATTCGACGGCGCCGACGTCACCGCCCTCCACGGCGCGGAGCTGCGACAGCTGCGCCGCCGGGTGCAGCTCGTGCAGCAGAACCCCTATGCCGCGCTGAACCCGCGGCTGACGATCGAGCAGATCATCAGCGACCCGCTCGTCGCCTACCGGCTCGGCGACCGGACGCGGCGCCGCGCCCGCGCCGCCGAGCTGACCGACGTCGTCGCGCTCCCGTCCTCGGTGCTGCAGCGCAGGCCGTCGGAGCTCTCCGGCGGGCAGCGGCAGCGCGTCGCGATCGCCCGCGCCCTCGCGATCTCGCCCGAGCTCATCGTGCTCGACGAGCCGGTCTCCGCCCTCGACGTGTCGATCCAGCACCAGATCCTCACCCTGCTCGGCACCATCCAGTGCGAGTTCGGCGTCAGCTACCTCTTCATCTCCCACGACCTCGCCGTGGTCCGCCAGATCGCGCACACCGTGGGCGTGATGCAGCGCGGTCGCCTCGTCGAGTCCGGCAGCGCCCAGGAGATCTTCGACCATCCGCGCACCGAGTACACCCGCACCCTGCTCGACGCGATCCCCGGCGGCCTGCGGATCCCCCGCTGACCGTCTCCTCTTCCCGAACCCCTTCCGTCCTGCACCGGACCGCACCCCCACCAAGGAGCCACCATGAACCCGACCCGAACGGCGTCGCGCCCCCGCGCCGCCCTGCGCCTGCGAACCACGGCGCTCGCCTCGATCGCCGTCGTCGCCGGCCTCGCCCTGAGCGCCTGCTCGGCCCCCGCGCCCGCGGGAGCCCCGACCGGCGACTCCGCGAAGCCCGTCGACGGCGGCGCGCTCACGTTCGCGATCGCCAACGACCCGATCTCGCTGAACCCGTCCGGGATCGGCTCCGGCAACGACACCTGGTACGTCACGCGGCAGCTGGTCGACTCCCTGCTCTACCAGGACCCCGACACCGGGAAGCTGGAGCCCTGGCTCGCCACCTCGTACAAGAGCAACGCCGACGCCACGTCGTTCACCTTCGAGCTGCGCCACGGCGTCACCTTCTCCGACGGCACGCCGTTCACCGCCGCCAACGTCAAGGCCACCTTCGACGACATCCAGACCGCGGGGGCGCTGACGCAGACCACCAGCAACTTCGTCGGGTACAAGGAGACCAAGGTCATCGACGACGACACCGTCGAGGTCGACTTCAGCACCCCGAACGCCGCGTTCCCCAACTCGACCGCGAGCGTCGGCCTCGGCATCGTCGGCAACGCCACCCTCGCCGTGCCGTTCGCGAACCGCGCCGACGGCAAGGCCATCGTCGGCACCGGCCCGTTCACGCTCGACAGCTACACCAAGAACGTCTCGACCGTGCTCGCCGCCCGCAAGAACTACGCCTGGGCGCCCCAGCCGCTCGGGAACACCGGGCGCGCCCACCTGGACACCGTGACCTTCCAGGTGGCGCCCGAGGCGGGCGTGCGCACCGGAAGCCTGACCAGCGGTCAGGTCGACGTCATCGGCGGCGTCCAGCCCACCGACGTGCAGACGCTTCAGGACGCGGGCTACCCCCTGATCTCCCGCGGCAATCCGGGCATCAGCTTCGGCCTCTCGTTCAACCTCGCCCGCCCCATCGTCTCGGACATCGCCGTGCGGGAGGCGATCGCCGCCGCGATCGACCCGACCGTCGTGCGGGACACGTCCCTGAACAAGCTCTTCGCGGTCGCCACGAGCACGCTGGCGAAGAACACGCCCTCCTGGGCCGACGAGAGCAAGCACTTCTCCTACGACCCGAAGCACGCCGCGGCGATCCTCGACAAGGCGGGCTGGACCAAGGGCTCCGACGGGATCCGCACGAAGGGCGGCACTCCGCTGACCCTGCAGCTGGCGTGGATCACGAACTTCGGGCCGAACCAGACCTCGCTCGAGCTGATCCAGCAGCAGCTCAAGCAGGTCGGGATCGGCGTGGTGCTCTCCGGCAGCACCGTACCCGAGTTCCTCGCGAAGCAGGCCTCGGGCGACTTCGACATCGTGTGGGGCAACCTCTCGCGCGCCGACGGAGACGTGCTGCGCACCCAGTACTCGAAGGCCACCACGAAGCTGCACATCGACGACCCCGAGCTCGAGACCCTGCTGCAGGGCCAGCTGGCCGCGGGGAACCCGGCCGCGCGCGACAAGATCCTCGCCGAGGCGCAGGCGCGCATCGCGGCGCAGTACTACCAGATCCCGGTGCACGAGCTGACGTCGATCCTCTCGACCCAGTCCACCGTGCACGGCATCAGGCTCGGCGCCGACTCGCGCCTGGACTCGCTGGTCTCCGCCTGGAAGGACGCCCGCTGATGAGCACCGCGACCATCGCCTCCGCCGGCTTCACCCTGGCCGGCAACTACCCGGAGACCGACCCCGCGGCGGGTCTGGAGGACACGCTGCGGCTGTTCGAGTTCGCCGAGGAGATCGGGCTCCAGGTGGCCGGGATCCGCCAGCGCCATCTCGAGCGCGGCGTCTCGTCGGCGCTAACCTTCCTCGCCGCGGCCACGCAGCGCACCCGGAGCATCCGCCTGGAGACGGCGGTGGTGCCGCTCGGCTACGAGACGCCGTTCCGCCTGGCCGAGGACTTCGGCACGGTCGACGCCCTCTCCGGCGGCCGGCTCAACGTCGGGATCAGCTCGTCGGCGCCGCACGGAGCGCTGCTGCGGGACCTCGGCCGGGTCGAGGACGGCGACATCGACCCCTACGTCCTGATCGGGCGCTTCCTGGAAGCCCTGGAGGGCCGCAGCCTCGGTGCGGACATCCCCACGCCCTACGGCCCGCAGACGCCACGGGTGCAGCCGCACATCGCCGGCCTCCGGGACAGGGTGTGGCTCGGCGGCGGCTCCGCCCGCTCGGTGCGCTGGGCCGCCGGCCAGGGGCTCAAGCTCCTGCTCGGGAACATCACCGCCGCGGCGGGAGCCGCCTCCTTCGAGGACGCGCAGCGCGCCCACATCGACGACTACCACGCGCACTTCGCCGGTCCCGGCACGGGATCGGTCGGCGTCGAGCGGGTGATCCTGCCGGTCGACAGCGCCACGGCCGACCAGCGCGCGCGGTACACGGCGTTCGCGGAGAGCAGGCAGGCGCGCACCGAGCAGCCCACGAACGGGCACGTGTTCCAGCGGGATCTGTTCGGCACCGCCGAGGAGATCGTCGAACGGCTCGCCTCCGACCCCGCGATCGACGGCCTCACCGAGCTGCGCATCGCCCTGCCGTACGCGCTGTCGCTCGACGACTACCGCCAGATCCTCTCCGACATCCGCCACGCGGTCCTGCCCCGCCTCGGCTGGGTGCCGGCAGCGGGAGCACTCGCCCCTGCCGCCGCCTAGCGGATCCCCTCGACCGTCCGCCTCGACCGCCCCAGACACATCGACCGTCCCAGACAAGGAGCACATCATGAGTTCACGACTTCGCGTCGGCGTCGCCCTCGAGGGCGCCGGCTGGCATCCTGCCGCATGGCGGGAGCCGTCCTCACGGCCCGCCGAGCTGTTCACCGCCCTGTACTGGACCGACCTCGTCCGCACGGCGGAGGAGGGGCTCCTCGACTTCGTCACCATCGAGGACTCGCTCGCGCTGCAGTCCTCGGATCCCGTCCGCGGGGACGATCGCACCGACGAGGTGCGCGGGCGCCTGGATGCGCTGCTGATCGCCTCCCGTGTGGCGCCGGTCACCTCCCGCATCGGGCTGATCCCGACGGTGACGACGACGCACACGGAGCCCTTCCACGTGTCCACCGGCATCGCGACGCTCGACTACACGAGCGAAGGACGAGCCGGGTGGCAGGTGAAGGTCTCGGGACGGGCCGATGAGGCCGCCCACTTCGGACGCCGGGCCCACCCCGGCGACCAGGTCGGCTGGGGCGATCCGGCCTTCGCCGCCCTGGTCGACGATCTCTTCGACGAGGCCGCCGACGCCGTCGAGGTCGTTCGCCGGCTCTGGGACAGCTGGGAGGACGACGCCGAGATCCGCGACGTCGCCACCGACAGGTTCCTCGACGCGGACAAGGTGCACGAGATCGACTTCGAGGGTCGCTGGTTCAGCGTCCGGGGCCCGTCGATCACGCCGCGCCCGCCCCAGGGCCAGCCGGTCGTCGCCGCCCTCGCGCACGCCGAGGTGCCCTACCGGCTCGCGGCCCGCTCGGCGGATCTCGTCTTCGTCACCCCGGCCGACGCCGTGCAGGCGGAGCGGATCCTGACCGACGTCGCCGACGCGGCGGAGGAGCGCGAGGGCGCCCCTCTGCAGGTCTTCGCCGACCTCGTCGTCTTCCTCGACGACCCGGACGGCGAGCGCGCGGCCGATCGGCTCCGACGTCTCGACGACCTCGGCCGGCCGCTCGTGAGCGATGCCCGCGTGTTCACCGGCTCCGCCTCCGAGCTCGCAGACCTCGTCGCCGAGCTCGGAGCCCTCGGATACGCCGGGGTGCGCCTGCGCCCCGGGGTGCTGACCGACGACCTGCCCCGCATCGCGGGCGCGTTCGCCGCCGAGCTGCGCGCCCGAGGCCTCTTCCACGACGCCTACGAGGCGGACACACTGCGCGGGCTGCTCGGCCTGCCGGAGCACGTTCCCAGTCGCTACGCCGGCGTCTGACCGATCTGAGGAGAACACCATGACCACGAGAGCACGCAAGCAGATCATCCTCGCCGCGTACGTCGGCGGAGTCAACGAGCACACGCTCTGGGAGCACCCGGATGCGGGCAGCCAGATCGACTTCTCCACCTTCCGTCACGTCGCGCAGACCGCCGAGCGCGGGCGCTTCGACTACTTCTTCCTCGCCGAGGGCCTCGCCCTGCGCGCCCGGGCCGGCCGGATCTTCGACCACGACATCGCCGGCCGCCCCGACACGCTAGCCGTGCTGGCCTCACTGGCCGCGGTGACCGACCACCTCGGCCTGGTGGGCACGCTGAACGCCACGTTCAACGAGCCGTACGAGCTCGCCCGTCAGATCGCCAGCCTGGACCACCTCTCCGGAGGCCGGGCGGGGTGGAACGTCGTCACCTCGTTCGACGCGTTCACCGGGGCGAACTTCCGCCGCGGCGGCTTCCTTCCGCACAGCGAGCGCTACGTGCGCGCCGAGGAGACCGTCGCGGCCGTCCGCCGGCTGTGGGACTCGTGGGCCGAGGAGGCGATCGTCGCGGACAAGGCGGCGGGGGTCTTCCGCGCCGACGCCGACGCCGGCGCGTTCGCCCAGTCCACCACGCAGTTCGACATCGCGGGCCGCTTCACCGTGCCGCGCAGCCCGCAGGGCCGCCCGGTCATCGTGCAGGCGGGGGTCTCCCCGCAGGGCCGCGACTTCGCGGCCGCGACCGCGGATGCGATCTTCTCGCCCTACTCGTCGCTGCCCGAGGGCAAGGCCTTCTCCGCGGACATCCGGGAGCGCGCCGCGCGCTTCGGTCGCGGACCGGACGAGATCAAGATCCTGCCGGCGGCGGGATTCGTGATCGGGGACTCGGCGAAGGACGCGGAGGAGAAGGCGCGCCACATCCTCGAGCAGCAGCTGACCGACAAGACCATCCAGGTGACGTTCGAGCAGGTGTGGAACCGCGACCTGTCGGCCTACGACCTCGACGGACCGGTTCCGGACGTGGATCCGGACCCCGAAGCGCCCTCGATCATCCAGGGTCGCGCGTTCGTGTTCCAGGACCGGTTCGAGACGGTGCGCACCTGGCGCGAACTCGCCGACGAGCGCGGTCTCACGTTCCGCGGGCTCGCGCGTGAGATCAGCCGTGGCCCCGGATACGTCGGCACCGCCGCGGAGATCGCGGATCAGCTCGACACGTTCGTGCAGGAGGACGGCGGCGACGGCGTGGTCCTCGGATCCCACCTCGTCCCCTCCGGCCTCGACGAGTTCGTCGACCAGGTCGTGCCGCTGCTGCAGGAGCGCGGTTCGCTGCGCAGCGAGTACGAGGGCACGACCCTGCGTGAGAACCTGGGCCTGCCCCTGCCGGCGCGTTCCGCGGAGCTCCTCTCCGCGGCGACGGAGACGGGCCGATGACGCTCCCGGCGCCGGTCGTGACGACGGACTCGCCGGCGCAGGATCCGTTCGCGCGCGAGTGGGACCGCTGGCACGACGCGCACGAGGAGCGCCGGGCGGATCCGCACGGCTTCCTCGCCGTCACCGGCCTGTTCTGGCTGACCGCCGAACCGCGCCGCTTCCCGGGACTCCCCGGGGAGTGGTTCACGGGGGTCACCGGGCCGGTCGTGGTGCTCGCGGAGGACGAGGCCCTGACGGTGGACGGCGCCGAGGCGACCGGGACCCATGCCTTCGGGCCCCTCGCCGAACGCGGCGGCGTGACGGTCGGGTTCGAGGGAGGCGTGGTCGAGGTCGCCAAGCGCGGCGGACGGGACCTCCTGCGACCGCGCCGCCCCGACTTCCCGTTCCTGTCGGCCTACACGGGGACGGCCGCGTTCCCACCGGATCCCCGCTGGCGGATCACGGGCCGGTTCGTCCGGTTCGTGGCGCCGCGGGCGATCGAGGTGGGCGCGGCCGTGGACGGCCTCAGCCACGTGTACGACTCCCCCGGCTACGTCGAGTTCGTCCTCGACGACGAGCCGTTCCGGCTGCTCGCGTTCCGCGGGCACGAGCCCGGGGCGCTGTTCGCCCTCTTCACGGATGCGACCAGCGGCGTCACCACGTACGCCGCGAACCGGACCGTGTCGTTCGAAGTGGACGAGGGATCCGATGCGGTGGTGATCGACTTCAACCGCGCGACGAACCTGCCGTGCGCGTACACCGACTTCGCCACCTGCCCGCTGCCGCCCGCGGAGAACCGGCTGGGCATCCCGGTGACGGCCGGGGAGCGCACGCCCGAGCGGCGCGTGCACGCGGAGGTCTCCGCCGAGGGGCTCGTCCCCCGCGCCTGAGGTCGTTGAGCGAGCACGATCGAACGAAACGCGGCATCTCTCAAGAGCGCCGCGTTTCGTCTCGGTCGCGCTGCGCGCGCCTCGCTCAACGACCGAAAGGGCCTCGGCGCCGTCCGCGATCGCGGATACGGCGCCGAGGCCCTTTCGTCGTCGCGCCTACGCCACGAGTGCACCCTCGAGAGACCGCGGCGCGTCGCTCGAGACGCCCCAGGCGTCGGCGAGCAGGGCGAACGAACGCGTGCGGTCCGCGGGGTCGTAGGCGATCGTGGTGAGCAGCAGTTCGTCCGCGCCCGTGACGCGCTGGAGGGTGTCGAGCCGCTCCACGACGGTCTCCGCATCGCCCGCGAAACGCGTGTCGAGGCGGTCGCCGACCACCTCAAGGAGGTCCGCCGGGTACGGTGCGGCGAGGGCGTCGTCGGGGTGCGGATAGGCGATCGCGCCCTGACCCGCGCGGATGCTGTGCACCCATTCGGCGTACCCGCGGCCGATGCGCTCCGCGTCCGCCGCCGTGTCCGCGACCAGCACGTCGGCCGAGACGATCACGTGCGGCTCGGCGAGCGCACCGGGACGGAACGCGCGCCGGTAGGCCTCCACGGCGTCGAGCACGAAGGTCCCCGCGACGTGGAAGTTGGCGCCGAACGGCAGCCCCAGCCGTCCCGCGAGCTCGGCGCTGATCCCCGCCGTGCTGCCGTGCAGCCACACCTGGATGTCCTGGCCTTCGGCCGGCGTCGCGTGGATCGGCACGCCCTCCGGCGCGACGTAGGTGCCCGCGACGAGGGCGAGGATGTCGTGCACGTCCTGCTCGAACCGGTCGGCGTCGCCGGCGGTGCGGCGCAGCAGTCTCGCCTGCGCGGCGAACCGGGCGGAGTCGAAGGCGAACGGCTTCGCGGCGGGCAGCAGGAGACCGTCGACGACCCGGGCCCCCGCCGGGGCCGGCCCGGCGGACGACGACGGACGCGACGTGGATCCGGACCGCCCGATCCCGAGGTCGAAGCGCCCGGGGTGGAGCGCGGCGACGACGCCGGCGGCCTCGACGACCTGGAGGGCGGCGTAGTTGCCGATGATGGTCGCGGCGGTGCCGATCCGGATGCGCTCGGTCGCAGCGGCGATGGCGGCGAGGAGCACGTGCGGGGCGGCGCCGGCGACACCGGGGTTCAGGTGGTGCTCGGCGAGCCAGAAGCGGCGGTAGCCGAGCCGTTCTGCGGTCTGCGCGAGCGCGATCGTGTCCCGGAGCCCCTGGGCCGCTGTCGACCCTTCGGAGAACGGGGAGAGTTCGAGGATGCTGAGCGGTGCACGGTTGGTCATGTGTTCGTCCTTCTCGTGTGCGGATGCGCGGAAGGGCGCGGACCGGCGCTCAGGCCGGCCCGCGCCCCGTGGGTTCAGGACTTGGGCAGTCCCGGCGGATTGATCTCCGAGGTCGTGACCCCCTCCGAGTCGAGCCCCCAGCCCTTGAGCACCTGGGCGTACTTGCCGTTCGCGATCAGTTCGTTCAGGACGATGTTGACCGGCTCGATGAGACCGTTGCCCTTCGCCGTCCCCGCCGCGATCGCCGCCGCCTGCGGCCACCCGCCGGGCACGATGCCGACGAGCTTGGTCGCGCCGGTCTCCCTGGCCGCCCACGCGTAGGCGGCGTTGGGGCCGAAGACCGCGTCGACGCGCCCCGACTGCAGCGCGAGCGTCGCGGCCGCGTTGTCGTCGTAGTACTGCAGGTCGGCCGGCGCCTTCCCCGCGGTCTTGAGCTCGTCGTTCCACTTCAGCAGCACCTGCTCCTGGTTGGTGCCGGATCCGACGACGATCTTCAGACCGGAGATGTCCGCGGCCTTCTCGATCTTGGTGATCCTGCTGTCGGACTTCACGTAGAAGCCGAGCAGATCCTGCCGGTAGCTGGCGAAGTCTAAGAGCTCCTTGCGCGCTTCGGTGACCGTCACGTTCGAGGTGATGAGGTCGTACTTGCCGGACTGGATCCCGAGGGGCCAATCGGCCCAGGCGACGACCACCGGGTTGTACTTCAGGCCCAGCCCCTGTGCGATCAGGCTGCCGATGTTCGGCTCGGTGCCCGCGGGCAGGGTCTTCCCGTCGGGGACGTAGCTGAGCGGCGGCACGAAGGCACCGACCGCGACGGTGAGCTTGCCGGGCTCGACGGGGGTGAAGCCGCTCTTCTTCAGGGCCTCGACCGCCTTCGGCACGACGTCGCCCTCGACCCAGGGGACGCTGTCGGCCGAGATCTTGGCCGCGCTCTTCGTGGGCTTCGGGGTGCTGTCGGCGGCCGTGGCGGCCGCCGGCTGGTTGAGGGCGACGACGGCGCCGACGGCGACGATCGCGGCGATCGCGGCGGCGGTGACGCCGACGACCACGCCCTGCTTCTTGCTGAGTGCCATGCTGTGTCTCTCCTTGTGCGGGTGCGGGCTTGTGCGGGTGCGGGCTTGTGCGGGTGCGGGTGGTGCGGGTGCGGGTGGAACGTGGGGTCAGTTCAGGACCTTGGCCAGGAACTCCCGGGTGCGAGGGTGCTTCGGGTGGTCCAGGACGTCGGCGGGACGTCCTTCCTCGATCACGGTCCCGTGGTCGAGGAAGACGACGCGGTCGGCGACCTGGCGGGCGAAGCCGATCTCGTGGGTGACGATGATGAGCGTGGTGCCGAACCGGGCGAGGTCGCTGATCACCTCGAGCACCTCGCCGACGAGCTCGGGATCCAGCGCGCTGGTCGGCTCGTCGAACAGCAGCACCTTGGGCTTCAGGGCGAGGGCGCGGGCGATCGCCACGCGCTGCTGCTGGCCGCCGGAGAGCTGCCGGGGGTAGGCGTCGGCCTTGTCGGCGAGGCCGACGCGGTCGAGCAGGCCGAGGGCGAGCTCCCTGGCGTCGGAGGCGCCCAGACGCTTGAGCGCGAGCGGCGCCTCGACGATGTTCTCGAGCGCGGTGAGATGCGGGAACAGGTTGAAGTGCTGGAAGACGATCCCCACCTGCGTGCGGCGCCGCAGGATCTCCCGCTCGTGCAGCTCGTGCAGCCTGCCGCCGCGCAGCTCGTAGCCGATCAGCTCGCCGTCGACGGTGACCGATCCGCGATCCACGCTCTCCAGATGGTTGATCGTGCGCAGCAGGGTCGACTTGCCCGAGCCGCTCGGGCCGAGCAGCGCGACGACCTCTCCCGGCTGCACCGTGAGGTCGATGCCGGACAGCACCTCGACCCCGCCGAAGCTCTTGTGGACGTTGTGGATCTCGACGAGTCCGCTGGTCGCGGTCTCTGCGATGACGGTGCTCATGCGCTCGCCTCCCCGGTGGTGCGGACCGCGCCGACGCCCGGTGCGGGATCATCGCCGAGCCGGTTCCATTGCTCCCGCGCCCAGCGCCTGGCGCGCTGCAGCGGGGTGGGCGGCAGCGCCCGTGCGGAGCCGCGGGCGAAGTGCCGCTCGATGTAGAACTGGGCGATGCTGAGGATCGTGGTGATGATCGTGTACCAGACGACCGCGACCAGGAGCAGGGGGATGACGCGGCTGTTGCGGTTGTAGATGACCTGCACCGCGTAGAACAGCTCAGGGATCGCGATCACGAAGACGACGGACGCGCCCTTGACGAGGCCGATGACCTCGTTCGTCGCGTTCGGGACGATCGAGCGCGCCGCCTGCGGGAGGATGATCCGGAACAGTCGCCGGCCCGCCGGGATGCCGAGGGCTGCCGCCGCCTCCGCCTGGCCCTGATCGACCGAGAGCAGGCCGCCGCGGATGATCTCCGCCGAGTACGCGGCCTGGTGCAGTCCGAGGCCCAGGATCGCCGCGGCGAACGCGCTGACCAGCTGGACGGTGGGGAACTCGACGATCCAGAAGTCGGTCGTGAACGGGGTGCCCAGACCCAGCGTCGGGTACAGGTAGCCGAGGTTGTACCAGACGATGATCTGCACGACCAGCGGCACCGAGCGGAAGAACCAGATGTACGCCCACGCGGCCGAGCTCAGCAGCGTCGACTTCGAGAGCCGTCCCAGCGCGATGATCGTGCCGAGCACGAAGCCGACGATCGCCGAGACGGCCGTGATCGCGAGCGTGTAGCCGATGCCGATGAGCACAGGTCCGGAAAAGAAGTACTCCGCGAACGTCCCCCACTCGTAGCGGCTGTTCGTGACGAGGCTCCAGCCGAACTGCGCCACGACGAAGAGGATGAGTGCCGCGAAGGTCCAGCGCCACCAGTGGCGGGTGTGCACCACGGGGACGGCACTGATGTCGACCCTGTTCCGGGCCGGATCCTTCGGACGGTCCGGAACGGTGTCGACCGAGCGGCCGAGAGGCGGTGCGGCGGTGTCGGTCATGATGCTCCCTCGTGATTCCCTCAGCACGGGGCGTGCTGCGTGAAGTCACGGTATGAGCACCCGTCGCGCCCTCCACAGCCGGGCATTCACACGCGGCAACCGGCTGATATGCGACGCAATCGGCTGATACGCGGCGTAACGGAGGGATTCCCCGCGTCACCGATGCACGGACGACGCCGGCGCCGGTCCTGGTCGGATCGGCGCCGGCGTCGTGTGGTCGCTCAGGCGTTCCCGGCGCTCAGGCGTTGCGGAGAATGTGATCCGTGACCCGCGTCGAGAAGTGCAGCGCGTCCACCGGGATGCGCTCGTCGGCGGCGTGGAACTCCCCGAACACGTCGAAGTCCGCGGGAACCCGCAGCGGCACGAAGCCGTACCCGTGGATGCCGAGCTGCGCCAGATGCTTGTTGTCGGTGCTCGCCGGCAGCAGGTAGGGGACGACGAGGCCGTCGGGATCCTCGGTCGTGATCGCGTCCTGGAGCACCTCCAGCAGCGGGGAGTCGATCGGCGACTCGATCGCGGGCACCGGCCGCCCCCATGAGAGGTCGACGTCGTCTCCGACGAGCGCGGCCAGCTCCTCCTGCAGGGAGACGTCCGCTCCCGGCAGCACGCGGATGTCCAGCCGTGCCGTGGCCTCGGCGGGGATCACGTTGGTCTTGCCGCCGGCGCTGAGCACCGTCGGCGAGACGGTGTTGCGCGCGGAGGACGAGACGATCGAGGAGACGAACCCGAGCCCGGCGAGCTGTCCGTCCAGGCCCTCGTCGGTGAACCGGATCCCGCGGTGCTCGCCGAACACCTGCAGGAACCGCGTCAGGGCGGGTGTCGCCACCATGGGGAAGCGGTGGGCGCCCACCGCCGCGACGGCGCGCGACAGGCGCACCACCGCGTTGTCCGGTGTCGGGCGCGAGCCGTGGGCGGCGTGCCCGCGGGCGGTGAGCGTCGCCCACGTGACGCCCTTCTCGGCGGTGGCCACCAGGTAGGCCCGCCGGTCGTCGGTGAGCGGGATGGAGAACCCGCCGACCTCGCTGATCGCCTCCGTGGCACCGGAGAAGAGGTCGGGCCGGTGGCGCACGATCCAGCGCGCTCCCCAGACGCCGCCCGCCTCCTCGTCCGCGAAGAACGCGAAGATGAGGTCCCGGCGGGGCACGACGCCCTCTCGGCGGTACGACCGCGCGAGGGCGAGGATGGTCCCCGCGTAGTTCTTCATGTCGACCGCGCCGCGTCCGTACAGGATCCCGTCGTGGATCTCCGCGCCGAACGGCGGATGGGTCCAGTCCGCCTCCACCACCGGAACGACGTCGAGGTGCGCGTGCACCACGAGCGCCCCGGCCTGCGGATCCGCGCCGGCCAGCCGCGCGACGACGCTCGCACGGCCGGGACGCGGCTCGACGAGGTCGACGCGGTAGCCGACCTCCTCGAGCTTGCGCTTCACGAAGAGCGCCGCGCGGGTCTCGCCGTCGCCGATCGTGGCGTCGTCGCCGGTGTTGACGCTCTCGATGCGGATGAGGTCGCGGATGAGCTCGAGGGCTTCGGCCTCGACGGGTGACGGGGTCGTCACCGCGCGCCCGCGTGCTCGTGCTCGATCCGCGCGTCACCCGCGAGCTTGAACGCGAGCCGGCCGTGCGCATAGCCCCCGCCGGCGCGGATGGCCGTCGCCACCCAGGCGGCCTCCGCGAGCTCCGCCTCGGTGGCGCCGGCGCGCACCGCGTTCTGCGCGTGCGCGTCGATGCAGTACGCGCACTGCGTGGTGATCCCCACCGCCAGGGCGATCAGCTCGCGGAACTTCAGCGGGATGGCACGCCCCTCCGCGGCGAAGACCGCCTGATCGAACGCGGCGAACGCGGCGAGGATGTCGGGCGTCTCGCTCTTGTAGACGCGGGTGAAGGTCTTGTCTGCGGTGCGATCGAAGTAGTCCGACACGTGCTCTCCTCGGAGTCCCGGCCGCGCAGGGGCACGGCGCGCCCTCACGCTAATCGGGGTGCGCGGCCGTTCCGAAGTACGCCGTCATCGGGCGTCTCACGGCGACTTCCACGACGGAATGTTCCGCCGGATGTCGCCGGGTTTCGCTCGCGGTCCCCTCCCTCCCGCGACCGAAGAGACTCGTCGCATGACGCCTCAGACCGCCCCCGGCGCCGCGCGTCGTCCGCCGGTGCTCGAGCAGAACTGGGGGCGGCTGCTGCCCGAGCTGTCCCGCCCCGTCTCCCCCGCGCGCACGCCCGATCCCCGGCTGATCGTGCTGAACGACGAGATCGCCGAAGAGCTCGGCCTCGACGCCGGCTGGCTGCGGTCGGACGACGGCGTGCGCTTCCTCACCGGTGAGCACCGGGCGGCGGGGACGAGCGCCGTGGCGCAGGTCTACGCGGGCCACCAGTGGGGCGAGTTCCGCCCGATCCTCGGCGACGGCCGTGCCGCTCTCCTCGGCGAGGGACGCGACCGCCGGGGCCGCCTGCGCGATGTGCACCTCAAGGGCATCGGGCCGACCTCGATGTCGCGCGTCGACGGCTTCGCCACGCTCGGGCCGATGCTGCGCGAGCATCTGATGGGCGAGGCGATGCAGGCGCTCGACGTGCCCACGACGAGAGCGCTCGCGGTCGTCTCGACCGGTGCCCCTCGCGACCGCGACGGGCAGGTGCTGCCGGGCGCGGTGCTCGCCCGCACCGCCGCGAGCCATGTGCGCTTCGGCTCGTTCGAGTACGCGCGCACGCACGAGGACCCCGGCCTGCTCCGGCGCCTCGCCGACCATGTCATCGCCCGGCACCACCCGCAGGCCGCGCGCGCGGAACATCCCTACCGCGCCCTGCTCGCGGAGATCGTGGAGGCGGTGGCGGCGCTCACCGCGCACTGGATGCAGATCGGCTTCGTCCACGGAGTGCTCAGCACCGACAACGTCCTGGTCTCCGCCGAGACGATCGACTACGGCCCCTGCGCGTTCCTGGACGCCTATGAGCCCGGCGCGCGCTTCAGCTCGCTCGACGCGCTCGGCCGCTACGCCTACGACCGGCAGCCGGCCATCATGCGCTGGAACCTCGAGCGCCTGGCGGAGGCGATCGCACCGCTGCTCGACGCCGACCCGGCGACCGCCGAGCGGACCGGGGCGGAGATCGCCGCCTCCTTCGACGACCGGTACCGCGCACACCGATCCCTGGCGTTCCGCCGCAAGCTCGGCCTCGGCCGCGGCGCCGATCGGGCGGAGGCCGATGAGCTGACCGATGCGGCCCTCGCGCTCCTCGCCGAGCACGCCGTCGACTTCACGGGATTCTGGCGGGATCTCGCGGCTGCCGCGTCCGGCGACGAGCGCCCGGTCCGCAGCCGCTTCCTCGGTACGGTCCCCGGCCTCGACGCCTGGCTGCGCCGCTGGCGCGCCCTCCGACCGGACGAGGACCGGATCCGCGCCACCAGCCCGGTCTACATCGCGCGCAACCACCTCGTGGAGGAGGCGCTCGCCGCCGCGGTCGACGGGGACATCGCGCCGTACACACAGCTGCTCGGCCTGCTCCGGACTCCCTTCGCCGAGCGCGCCGGGCGGGAGAACCGCCGCTTCGCCCTCCCTGCGCCCGGCGGCTCGCCGCGGCATGTCACCTCCTGCGGCACCTGACCGGCCGCCGTCACTCGATCCGGGACGGCTCGCCCAGGGCGTGCCAGGTGCGGCTCACGTAGACCAGCGGCGTTGCCGGCGCCTCGCTCCCGGACGGCTCGGGGAGCGCGGCGTCGAGCGCGTGCACGACCACCAGCGTGGACGTGCCCGCCCGCAGGCGGTGCAGGACGCGCCCGCGGATCCACGTGCGCGCTGCGGGGAAGTAGGGCTCTCCCGTGTCCAGGCGGCTCCAGCTGGCGCGGTCCGCGAACCGGTCGATGCCGCTCGTCGCGCCCAGCTTCGCAAGGCCCAGCTGCGCCGAGGACAGCAGATGGACCACCACCGTGTCGGCGCTGTTGATCGTGGACGACACCGAGGACTGATCGGAGATCGAGAACACCAGGAGCGGCGGATCGGCGCTGACCGACGAGACGCTGGTCGCGGTCAGCGCGACGGGTCCGCGTCCGGCGTCGGCCGTGACCAGAGCGACGCCCGCGGGATGCTCCCGGAACGCGCGGCGGAAGTCGTCGGCGGAGAGGGCCTCTGCCCGATCGAGGTCGCTGCTCTCCCGCCAGGGGCTCTCCACGCCTTTCGGCCGTTCGATCTGCTGAGTCGCCATGACGGATCCCTGCTCCTGCTCGAGTCGATGCGGGGACGCGCGGCGGATGCCGGCGTCGTGGCGCCCAGCCTGCCTCGGTGACGGCGCGCACACGCCTCTGTGTCGCCAGGTGCAGAACTGTTGCGCGCGATGACGTCGGGTGACGACATCCGAGGTGCGGCGCGGGACGGCGTCCTAGCGTCGCGGTGAGAAGAGCGCAGCAGTCGATCGCGGGAGGGGTCATGGTGACCGGTGAATGGTATTCGGAGCTGGCGGACGCCACCTTCGCAGGGCTCTCCTCCGCCTCGATGTCGCCCGATCCGCTGCTCTACGACCTCGGATCCGAGAGCTTCGGCTCGTACGTCTTCGCGCAGGACTGGCAGCGCTGGCACGAGGACCTCGACCAGCGGCGACGGGATCCGCTCGGGCCGCTCGCGTACACCGGGCTGCACTGGCTCGGTGCTCGCGCGCAGCGGGTGCCGAGGGTGCCCGGATCCTTCCGCGTGGTCCGCGGAGCCGTGATCCTCTCCCTCGATCCCGACGAGCGCGCACGTTACACCGGCGTCGAGCTCGCCGGCGAGACCCGCATCGACCCCGCCGAGAACGGCACCCTCGAGTTCGAGGGCGGAGCCGCGGAGTTCGCCCGGCTCGGCGGCCATGCGGTGCTGCGGAGCCGGCTGCGGCCGAGCCCGTTCCTGGAGGCGTTCGTGGGCACGCCCGCCTTCCCGCCGGACGAGGCGTGGGTGGTCCCCGCCGTGTTCCACGCCGATGCGCGCGAGTACGAGGTGGACGCCGCCGTCGGCGACTTCCTGCACCTGCTGCAGTCCCCCGGCACGCTGCGCTTCACCGTCGACGGGCGCGTGCACGAGCTCGCCGTCTTCGAGAGCGTGTCCGGCAACGGCTGGCGCCTGCCGTTCAGCGACGCCACCTCGGGGCGCGAGACCACCGTCTGGGGCCGCGACGTCGTGATCGATCCGGTGTCGGACGGCGAGTCCGTGAGGATCGACTTCACCCGCGCCAGCAATCTGCCCTGCGCCTACAGCGACATGACGACGTGCGCGCTGGCACCGCGCGAGAACCGGATCCGCACGCGGATCCTCGCCGGCGAGAAGACGCCCGGCCTGCGCCTCATCGCGGGGGTGGACGGGCCGGTCGTCGTCGCGCAGGCGTAGGACGGCGGCGTCTGATCCCCCGGGAACGCCGGACGCGACTAACGCCGGACGACGGGATCCGGATCGGGGTCCGCCCCTTCCTCGGACAACACGTCGAGCGCATCGGTGGGCAGCTTGTTGTAGCCGGTGACCGCGTCGTTCTCGTCGAAGGAGGCGACCTTGCGCCGGAAGCCGCGCGTGAGGACGACGAGATACACGATGCCGATGCCCAGCCAGACCGATCCTCCGATGAGGGCGTCGGCGCTGAGGTTGACCCAGAGCAGCCCCGTGAGCGCCATTCCGATCACCGGCATCACGATGTACCGGAACACGTCGCGCGGCGTGTGCCGCAGGTTCTTGCGCCAGGCGAACCAGGCGATCACCGAGATGTTCACGAAGGTGAACGCGATGAGCGCACCGAAGTTGATGAACGAGGCGATCAGATCCAGGCTGAACGACATCGCCAGCAAGCAGATCGCGCCGACCAGCACGACGTTGAAGGTCGGGGTGTGCGTGCGCGGGTTGATGTAGCCGAACACCTTCTTGGGCAGCACGTCGTTGCGCCCCATGACGAGCAGCATGCGCGAGACCGAGGCGTGCGAGGCGAGGCCCGAGGCGACGGTGGCCGCGAATCCGGCCGCGGTCAGGACGATCTGGAACACACGACCGCCGACGACGTCGCCGATCTGGGTCAGAGAACTGTCCGTCAGCGAGGCGTCGTCGAACTGGTGCCAGTCGGGGAACCGCAGCTGGGTGAAGTAGCTGGAGACGAGGAAGATCGCACCGCCCAGGATCACCGTGTAGAGGATCGCCTTGGGCATGATGCTCGGATGCTTCGCCTCCTCGGCGTACATCGTCACGGCGTCGAAGCCGATGAACGAGAAGCAGACGACGGTCGCACCGGCCAGCACGGCGCCGAAGTCGGCGCCGCCGTGGAAGAACGGCGTGACGGACACGACCGTCCCCGCGCCCGCGCCGCCGGCCAGCTGCACCCACACGAGCGCCACGAACGCGATGATCACGATGCCGGCGAACACGATCAGGATCATGTTCAGGTTCGACGTGCCGCGCATGGTCAGGTAGATGATCGACGTCACGACGACGCAGTACAGGATCACCCAGACGCCCGGCCAGATCCCCGGGATCAGCTGCTCCAGGTAGTTGCGGATGATGAGGCAGTTCACCATCGGCAGCAGGATGTAGTCGATGAGCGAGGTCCAGCCGACCAGGAAGCCCAGGTTGGGATGGATCGACTCCCGCACGTAGGTGTAGGCGGATCCGGCGCTCGGGATCGCGCCCGCGATCTTGCCGTAGCTGACCGCCGTGAACATCATCACGACGAGCGCCAGCACGTAGGCCAGCGGCACGAGGTTGTCGGTCTGCTGCGAGACGATGCCGAAGGTGTCGAAGACGATCGTCGGGGTCATGTAGCCGAGGCCGAGGCCGACGATGGCCCACAGCCCCAGAGTGCGTTTCAGCGTGGCGCCGCCCTGCGCGAGCGGTTGTACCTTGGGTGCCACAGTTCTCTCCTTCGGGAACGTTCTCGGGGTTCTCTCAGGATCGGGGGGAAGACAACTAATACCAGGTGCGGCTATGCGGTGCCACCCGCCCGAGCGATCGCTCTCGACCGATGCGTTTCACCCGCCTTCTCAGTGAGCGGGGCGGAGGATCCCCCCGGCTTCACGGATCGTGTAGGCGACGATCACGAGCCCGGCGAGCGGGTCGGCCCACCACCACCCCAGCCAGGTGTTCATCAAGACACCCACCAGCACCGCGCAGGCCAGCAGCCCGTCGATGAACGTCACACGCCCCTCGGTTTTCAGCACCGGATTGCCGAGCGCCTTTCCCGTCCGGGATTTCAGTGCCGCGAGCGTGAACATGCAGACGGCGGTGACGGCGGTCCAGATGATCCCGCCGATGCTTCCCTCCGGCCGGTGCTGAGTGGAGAACGCGAGCACGGACTCAGCCAGGAGATAGAGGGCGAGCAGCAGAAACGCCGCTCCGATGAATCGCAGGGCCCGCTTCTGCCGTTTCGCACCGCTGCCGGAGAGTTCCCACAGCACGACCGCGCTCGCCCCGATCTCGATGAACGAGTCCAGCCCGAACCCTGCCAGCGCCGTCGATGCGGACGTGATCGCCAGGAACGCGAGGACGACGACCCCGACGACGTTCCACGCGAGAGTGATCCACTCCAGCACGAACCCCGTCCGCAGCAACCGATCGTGATCGAGTTCGCTCACCGCAGCATCCCGCCCTCGCTCTGTGCCCGGTCAGTTCCGGACGCTGACGAGGAACTCGTCGACGTTGGGCAGATGCGCACGGACACTGGCCTCGGCCTGCTCCCGGATGCCGGTACGCTCGGCAGTCGCGGTGATGATCGCATCGCCTTCGAGGCGGTGCCCCACCCAGCGCAGCCGAACCCGATCCACGCGATCGATGCCGTCGACATGCGCGAGAGCATGCTCGGCGCGGCCGAGGAGATCCGGTTCGATCGCGTCCATGAGGCGTCGCCCGATGGAGCGGATCGTTCCGAGCAGCAGGATGAAGATCGCGATCGAGATGACGATGCCGACGATCGGGTCCGCGAGCAGGAAGCCGAGCAGGACCCCGGCCCCGCCGATCACGACCGCGAGGGAGGTGAACCCATCGGTTCGGGCATGGACCCCGTCCGCGACGAGAGCCGCGGATCCGATCCGACGACCGATCCGGATCCGATAGATCGCGACGACCTCGTTGCCGGCGAAGCCGATGATGCCTGCGACGATCACCCACCACACGTTCTGCAACGGCTGCGGATGAAGCAGCCTGTCGACGGACTGCCAGGCCGCGACCACCGCGGACAGCAGCACCACGAACACGATGAACAGGCCGGCGAGGTCCTCTGCACGGCCGAACCCGTACGTATACTGGCGGGTCGCAGCGCGACGACCGAGGAGGAACGCCACCCAGAGCGGTATCGCGGTGAGCGCGTCGGAGAAGTTGTGCACCGTGTCTGCCAGCAGGGCCACCGACCCGCTGAGGAAGAACACCACCGCCTGCAGGGTCGTCGTCACGAGCAGGATCACCATGCTGATGATCAGAGCACGCACGCCCTCGTGACTGGCTTCCATCGCATCGTCGATCGAGTCCGCCGCGTCATGGGTATGCGGCACGAACAACCCGTGAAGAAATCCCTTGAACCCGGTCGGATGATCATGATCATGACTATGACCGTGGCCATGTGGGTGGTCGTGGTCGTGAGCACGATGCTCGTGTGGGTGGCTCATCGGGCGTCCTGATCGGCGTGGTGGTGGCGGGGGGTCCCGCCGAGAGAGTGCTCGGCTTGGAAGATCGCGTCGGCGACGAGACGGGAGGCGTGCTCGTTCTCGAGCCGGTAGAACACCCGCTGCCCGTCCTGCCGCGTCGAGACGATCCGGGCCAGGCGCAGCTTCGCCAGGTGCTGCGAGACCGATGTGGGCGACTTGTCCACGATGTCGGCGAGATGATTCACCGACAGCTCCCCCGAATCCTGCAAGGCAAGGACGATCCGCACCCGGGTCGCATCGGCGAGCATCGCGAACACCTCGACCGCGAGCTCCACGTACGGACTCTCGGTCGAATATCCACATTGCTGCTTATCTGCACTCATACGCAGATATGTTACGCGTCCCGGGCCGGCACGCCGCGCTGCTCGCGGATCCGGGTGGATCCTCGTTCGCAACTTGTCTCATGGCAGGTGTCAGGATCGACTCGGCCCGTGCTCGAACACTCCGGAGCAACAACTCATGCTGCCGAGGTTCCCAGACACTCGCATGGTCTCTCGCACGAGCGCGGGCCAGTGCAACGGCGCTGCTCGCACACGCATTCAAGGACGTCCACCGCACCACCATGCGTCGTTGCACGCCCGTACGATGAACGTCCCACCGAACAGGAGCTCAGCCCTGCGTCCCCGGCCCCAAGTTGGTCGAGCTCCTGTCCGGAGTCTACGCGCACTTCACGCGAGAGGGGGGCCGCGCCCGATTCTCCCCTGCGGTTCGCCCCGCGACTCTGTGCACGCCAGGGCTTTCCCGCCCTCGCGGCGCTGCTGCGGCTGGCCGGGCTGCTCGCGGCGCCTGCCGCTGCGATGTGATCACGAGGGTGCGATATCGGGCACGACGACTCCGCCGGGTTCGTCGAGCGTCGACTCGAGGATCGCGAGAAAGCGATGGTCGAGGCTCACGGGGACGTCCGTGCCGAAATCGACGGGAAGTGGTGATGATGCGTCCGAAGGGGCGCTTCGGGTGGGCACGGATCGGGACTCGACTCGCGTTCCAGGGCATCGCGCGACGCTCGGGGTTCACCGGGAACGCTCACCGCACAAGGACCTCGCTCGCGCCCAGAGCCAAAGCACACCGGCAGGGGCCCACATCCTCCTTGGTGAGCTGGATGCCCCCTGGCGTACTCGCCGAGTACGCCAGGTCCTCGAGATACTGGCGGCTCAGCTCCGTCCCATCGGAGTCTTCGAACTCGAACCTCAGCGGGATGCCCGGGTGGAGCCAGATCGTGCTGCGCCCGGGCGGCTCATCGTCGCGATGCGGCCAGGACAGGGTGAAGCTCTCGCCGCGGCGCAGCTTCGTCGTGACCACGACGTGCACGTGGGCGAGAGTACGGCCTTCGATGTGAACGGCGAACGCCGACCCGCCGTAGTAGATCGTTCCCATGCGGGTACCACCTCGCTCCCCTCAACGGGGGCGTGCCCTGTTGCGCCCCCTGCCTGCCTCCGATCGCGCTGCGCACAGCCTCACGATGTCGCAGCGGGCTTCGGATCCGCACGCGATGGTGTGCGCCATACCCGGGAAGGCAGGGGGGTGATGTCGATCTGCTGAGTCCGCGGGAGTGCTATATCTGCGGGGCGGATCGTGGAGGCGTGCACCACGCCCGAGTGAAGGGGCTGCGGAACGTCCATCGGGTCTCCTGGTTCAGCGTCAGTGGACGCTGCCGGGGACTGGAGCAACGCGCCCAGAGTACGCGCACGCGGAGATCTCGGTCAAGACCTCGCGCCCGCGCGAGTGGGGACGAGTAGGGTGAGGGGACGCGTGATGGACGCTGCGCGTGCGATCGGCACGCGCGCAGCGTGCTGACTCCTTGGAGAGCGATGGCGAGCGGTTCATGACGGACGCGTTCTATACGGGGAGCGGCGCTCCCCCGGCGGGTATCCCCGGGTGGGAGTGGGGTGATGACCTCTGTGCGCCCTTCGTCGAGCTGCTGCCGGTCTCCGGTGCATCGATCTCCGTGCTTCGCCGTGACGGCGACGCGACGACGGTGTGCACGAGCGATGCCCTTGCGCAACGTCTCGACGCCATGCAATTCGCCCTCGGTGAGGGCCCGCGCTGGGTCGTGGCGCGCACGGCGAAGCCATCCTTCAGCACAGATGTCGCCCGGGAGAGCCACCCGGACTGGCCTGTCTTCGGCGCCGGCCTCCCGACGCTCGGCGTCGGTGCGTTGTTCGCCTTCCCGATTCTGACCGGCCCGGTGCTGCTGGGGGTCGTCGACCTGTATCGACGGTCACCAGGGGCGCTCGATCGCGATGCGACAGCTCGGGCACTCTCCCTCGCGAGACGCGTCGCGGCCCCGGCGGTGCGGGAGGCGATGCGCGCCGCCGCCGATGAAGGGAGCCCGGAGGCGAAGCGGCATAGCCTGCGCCGCGAGGTGCATCAGGCGGTCGGCATGGTCTTCGTCCAACTGGACGTGACCACGGCCGAGGCTCTCGAGCTTCTGCGGGCGTACGCGTTCTCGACGGGGCGTCCGCTCGAAGACGTCGCCCTCGACGTCGTCGACCGGGCGCTCGACTTCCGCGATCTGCCCGGCTGATCCCCGGCTTACCATGTCAGACAAGGAAGGGCGGCACATGACCAGCGCATCCAGAGAGCACCGTCTCAACGCCGCCTTCGTGATGGTCGCCGACTCGCTCACCGATGACTACGACGTCGTCGACCTGCTTCACACGCTCGTCAGCGAGTGCACGGAGATCGTGAACGTGCAGGCGGGCGGGCTCCTGCTCCTCGATGCCGACGGGGAGCTCCAGGTGGTCGCCTCGACCACGGAGAGCGCCGAACTCGTCGAGGTCCTGCAGCTCGCCGCCGGAGCCGGCCCGTGTCTGGACTGTTTCGCGACGGGCGAGCAGGTCTCCGTGCCCGATGTCGCCGCGGCCGCCCGATGGCCTGCGTTCCAGGAGGAGGCACTGCGGCGCGGCTTCCGTTCCGTGCACGCGATCCCCCTGCGGCTGCGCGGCGACACGATCGGGACGATGAACCTCTTCGGCACGTCGGTCGGCGCGTTGAGCGCCCGTGACGCGAGCGCGGCCCAAGCGCTCGCGGATGTCGCCACCATCAGCATCCTGCAGCAACGCATCTCCGCGCACGCGCAGCTCATCGCTGAACAACTGCAGAGGGCTCTCGACAGCCGGGTCCTCATCGAGCAGGCCAAGGGGGCGGTCGCCCAGGTCAACGGCACGTCCATGGACGAGTCCTTCACACTGCTGCGACGCTACGCCCGCGATCGGAACCTCTCCCTCCACGCCCTCGCGGAGGCGATCACGAACCGTTCCCTCCCGATCTCGGCCCTGACGACATCGCACGAGGACGAGCGTATGAGCTCTCGCCGACCCGCCGCGCGCAAACAGGAGTAGCCTGGGAAGCAGATCCGCTCGAGACCCCGGCGCGACGCCGAGAGGAGCGGGATCATGACAGTCCGGAACGCCGGTCGCCCTGCATCGAGAGTGGGCCCGGTTCGCCAGGCCGGCAACAGCGACTACACCGATCTGGCGCGAATGGTGAAGTCCGCGGGGCTGATGCGCCGCAGATACGGCTACTACTGGACGAAGCTGGTCTGCGTGCCCGTGGCGGTCGCCGCGGCCGTCGTGCTGTTCATCGTGATCGGCGACACCTGGTGGCAGATGTTCACCGGAGTGCTCTTCGCCGTCCTCTTCACGCAGATCGCCTTCCTCGGGCACGATGCCGCGCATCGCCAGATCTTCCGCTCCGGTCGCTGGAACGACTGGGTCAGCGTCATCCTCGGAGACCTGTTCGTCGGAATGAGCTACGGATGGTGGCAGCACAAGCACACCCGGCACCACGCCAACCCGAACATGATCGGATCCGACCCCGACATCGATCTTCCCGTGATCGCCTTCACCCCGGAACAGGCCGCGAGGGAGCGGCCGCCGTTCGCGCGCTGGGTCATCTCCCACCAGGGTGTCTTCTTCTACCCCGTCCTGCTGCTCGAAGGGGTGTCCTTGCATGCCTCGAGCGTGTACCGCGTCTTCCATCGGGAACCGCTCGCGCGGCGCCCGGTCGAGATCGCCCTTCTGTCGATCCGGATCCTGGGATACCTCACGCTCGTCTTCCTCGTGCTCTCTCCGGACAAGGGCGCCGTGTTCCTCGCCGTGCAGCTCGGAGTGTTCGGGTTCTACATGGGCGTCTCCTTCGCCCCGAACCACAAGGGCATGCCGCTCGTGCCGCATGACATGCGTCTCGACTTCCTCCGTCGTCAGGTGATGATGAGCCGGGACATCCGCGGGAACTGGTTCGTCGATGTCGCGATGGGCGGGCTGAACTACCAGATCGAGCACCACCTGTTCCCCTCGATGGCCCGGCCCTATCTGAAGCATGCCGCACCGATCATCGCCGCGTACTGCCGCGGTCACGACGTCCCGTACGTGCAGACGGGACTCTGGGCCTCCTACGGGATCGTCCTGCGTTACATCAACCGGGTGGGCCTCGGAGAGCACGATCCGTTCGCATGCCCCCTCCTGGAAATGAGGCAGAGCATATGACCGTCATCATCCTCCTCGCCGTGATCTGGGCGATCGTCGCGATCGTCGGGTTCGCGTTCAAGGGGCTCCTGTGGCTTGCCATCGTCGGCATCGTCCTCTTCATCGGCACCGTGGCCATCGGCATCACCCGTCGAGTGATCAACCGCAGCCAGAAACGGTGACCGGACGCGGGATCTGGTCGAACCGGTCTTTCTGCGGACCAGAAGTCGTTCGCGGAGGCCTTGGCATAGGTGCGGGCGTGTCGTCGGAGCCATCTCCATGGCGGAACCCGACGCGCAGTTCTCCTGCATCCGCGATCCGTCTCTGTGGACTGCCCTGACGACGAGGCGTGCCCCGGCACGCAAGACAGTCCGCGATGCAGTCAGATCGCGACGAACCGCCGCGCGCCGTCTGTCACGACGATGCGTCCGAAGCGCATCCCGGGAAGGTGCGCTGCGACGAGCAGGTCGCCGGTGACGGCGGCGTCGTCGGCGAGGCGATTGCGGACCGCGGAGGCCGCCTGAGGGTCGACGTCCCAGACGACGGTCCAGTCGGGTTCGCCGAACTGCACCGGCGAATGGACCACGTCGCCGAGCAGCACCGCCCGCTCGGAATCAGACGAGAGCACGAAGACCGTGGTGCCTGGCGTGTGCCCGGCGGCCCAGCGGGCATCGATGCCGGGAGCAACGACATGGTCGCCGTCGAAGAGCTCGAGCTGCTTCCGGAGCGGCGTCAGTTTCTGTGCGGCGGCGCCGACCGCGTGCGCACCTGTGACGAAATGCTCCCAGTCGGCGGCGTGCGCGCGATAGGTCGCGTTCACGAATGTCACCCGGTCCTCGACGGTGGCCCAGCCGATGTGGTCGAAGTGCAGGTGGGTGAAGAGGACGTCGGTGACGTCGGCCGGCGCGACCCCATGACTGCGGAGCTGGACGAGCAGATCGCCGCCACGATAGCCGTCCGCGTCGACGGGGCCCACGCCGGCGTCCACGAGCACGACGCGATCACCGGTGCGGACCAGGAAACCTCCGACGGGAAACTCCCAATGCCCATCGGACCCGAACGATTCCGGGTGACAGCGCCAGGCATCCGGAATGCCGAAGCGAGAGATGATCTCGCTCGCGTCCTCCTGCCCGGTGCCGTCGAAGAGGGGCTCGATGTCGATGTCGCCTATACGCACCGAACCACGCTACCGACGCCCATCGACACGCCGGCCTCATCGGCCGTAGGGAAGCGCCATCCGTTGACGAGCAGGCACGGCCCGACTGCTGGTGCTGTGCCGCCTGAATCGCGCTCGAACGATATCGTCGCACCGCCCCGCGGACAGCACGTCAGGCTCGGCGAGCGCCGCCGGCTCGAGCACGGTCTCCGTCGACTCGGGTCGAGCAGTCACTTTATGAATCCGCCCAGACCGTGACCAAACCGTTGCATTCGTTACCCCGCCGTTATACAGTGATCGCACGATGAAAGTTTGCTGTGGCTCTCATCGCATGTGATTGCAGGACACTCTTGGTGCAAGGGACAAAGGCCGGTCGGAAGCCTCTCCGACCGGCCTTTACTGCACTCGCGCCGGACGTCCCCGCCGGCGGATATCCTGAGGCGATGAGCGATCGGAAGCTTGCCCTCTCGGCATGGGAGAGCCTGTTCCGTGCCCAGCACGAGATCTTCGCCGAGATGTCGAACGACTTCGACGGCGCCGAGCTGTCCGCCGCCGAGTACGACGTGCTGCTCACCGTGACGCGCTGCGCCAGCCACACGGCCCGCCTGCGCGAGGTCACCGCGAACATGCTCATCAGCCAGCCCAGCGTCTCCCGCCTGGTCGACCGGATGGTCGCCCGCGGCCTGCTCGAGAAGTGCCCGGATCCGGAGGACGGCCGCGGCGCCCTCGTGCACGCGACCGAGGCCGGCACGCGCGCCTTCCGCCAGCTCGCCACGGTCCACGGACGCTCGATCGCGCAGCGCATGTCCACGCTCGACGACGACGAGCTGCGCACGCTGACGACCCTCGCGGAGAAGTTGCGCGCACGCTGATCGGCGACGCCGGTCATGCCATTCCTCCCGCCTGATCGGCGACACCGGGCGGCCGTCGGCGGCGCCTGATCCACACATCGGATCGAGGCGAGAACTTCTCCACAGATATCGAATATCTGTACGAATGTCTGCTCGATCCGCCGTAGAGTCGAGGAATGACCGGACATCTCCACCCGCTGCACGAGGCGCTCGAACGCCTCGATGAGGCATGGGGCGATGCCGACGACGCGGGGCAGCTGTCGCGCCGTCAGCTGATCGCGGTCACGGAGGCCCTCGGGCTGCTGCATCGCCGTTCCGGGGCGATGCTCGCGGAGGTCGCGGCGTGCGTCGCGCACGAGTCCCGCACCGAGCTGGGCGCCGCGTCGCTCGCCAAGGAGCAGGGGTTCCGCAACGCCGCGCAGCTGATCGCGACGACGACCGGCGCGACCGCGGGCGATGCGTCGCGATTGGTGAAGGTCGGGGAGGCGACGGCACCGCGGAGGAACCTCCTGGGTGAGGCCACGCCGCCGAAGTACCCCGCAGCGCAGCAGGCTCTCGCCGCAGGCCGGTTGAGCGCCCCGGCGGTCGCGGCGATCATCGCACTGCTCGACCGGGTGCGACTGACGCTCGGTGCGACCGAGACCGCCGAGGCCGAGCGCCTGCTGGTGGAGCGGGCTCAGGGCCTGTCGCTCGATGACGTGCGACGCCTGGTCACCCGCGCCGAGGCCTGGCTCGATCCCGACGGCGTCGCGCCGCGCGAACAGGAGCAGCGCGATCGCACGTCGTTGTCGATCTTCGAGCGCGACGGCCGGATCCATCTCGACGGAGACTTCGATGCCGCGCGCGGAGCCCCGATCGTCGCCGCCGTGAACGGCTACGTGTCGGCGCTGTTCGCCGCACAGAAGGAGCAGATCGATCCGGAAGCGCCCGACGCGGCGCGACGCTCGGTCGCCGCGCTCCGCGCCGAAGCGCTCAGCGTCCTCTGCGCCCACGCGCTCGGCTGCGAGGACGAAGCGCCCGCACTCGCCGGCGCGAGCGTGGTGGTGCGCATCGACGTGAGCGACCTCGCCGACGGCACCGGCTACGCCACGATCGACGGATCGGACCTCCCGATCAGCGTCAGCACCGCTCGCCGGCTCGCCGCCGGCGGAGGCGTCATCCCCTGCGTGCTGGGCACTGATCGCGAGATCCTCGACTACGGACGCGAACGCCGGTTCTTCACCAGGGCGCAGCGTCTCGCCCTCGCCGAACGCGACGGCGGCTGCGCGATGTGCGGCCTCCCGCCCTCGATGACCCGCGCCCATCACATCCGCTGGTGGAAGCGCGACGCGGGGCCGACCGACCTCGAGAACGGCGTGCTGCTGTGCGAGAGCTGTCACCATCGGATCCACGACAACGACTGGGAGATCCGGATCGAGGGCACGGGGCGCCAGAGCCGGGTCTGGTTCATCCCACCCCCGCACGTGGATCCGGACCGGACGCCCCGGCTCGGCGGAAGAGCCCGATACGACGTGGTCGCATGAGCTGCGGCGACCCTCTCGACCGGCCCTCGTCTGAGTCGACCAGAGCGACGGCATCCCCTCGGGGAACCGCACGGCAGACTGGACAGGTGACCTCCGCCGCCTTCGATCTCCGCGCGATCGGCGCAGGACTGTCGTTCGCCGCGGCGCTCGACGACGTCTCCGCCGCACTCGACCGAAGCGGGGCGCTCGTCATCACCGCGCCGCCGGGCACCGGCAAGACGACGCTCGTCCCGCCACTGCTCGCCTCCCGCACGACGGGGCGCGTGATCGTCACGCAGCCGCGCCGGGTCGCCGCCCGCGCCGCCGCACGTCGCCTCGCGCAGCTCGACGGCTCCTCCCTGGGCGACCGGGTCGGCTTCACGGTGCGCGGCGAGCGCGCGGTCGGTCGCGACACCCGCGTCGAGTTCGTGACCGCGGGCGTGCTGCTGCGCCGGATGCTGGACGACCCCGGTCTGGACGGCGTCGACGCGGTCGTCATCGACGAGGTGCACGAGCGCGCCCTCGAGACCGACCTGCTGATCGGCCTCCTCGGCGAGGTCCGAGAGTTGCGCGACGACCTGACCCTGGTCGCGATGTCCGCGACGCTCGACGCCGCGCGGATCGCCGCCGTGCTCGGATCCGCCGATGCGCCGGCGCCGATCATCGAGCACACCGTGCCCGCACACCCGCTGACCGAGCTCTGGGCGCCGAGCCCCGTGCCGCGGCTGGACGAGCGCGGCGTCACGTTCGGCTTCCTCGACCACGTCGCCCGCACAGCCGGATCCGCCGCCCGCGACCTCAGGCGCGACGACCCCTCCGCCGACGTGCTGGTCTTCGCGCCGGGGGCGCGCGAAGTCTCCGAGATCGCCCGACGACTCCGCGACGAGGTGAGCGGGTTCGACGTCCGCGAACTGCACGGGCAGATCCCGGCCCGAGAGCAGGATGCCGTGATCCGTGGCCGGGACGCGCACGACGCCCCTCGCATCATCGTCACCACGTCCCTCGCCGAGTCGTCGCTCACCGTGCCGGGCGTGCGGCTCGTGATCGACAGCGGGCTCTCGCGCCATCCGCAGCGCGACGCCGCGCGTGGCATGAGCGGGCTCGTCACGACCGCCGCCGCCCGATCGTCGGCCGTGCAGCGCGCCGGCCGCGCCACCCGACAGGGCCCGGGAACCGTGATCCGCTGCCTCGACGAGCGCACCTTCGCCGCGGCCCCCGCACGTCCCGCCCCGGAGCTCGCGACGGCGGACCTGGCCGACGCGGCGCTGCTGCTGGCCTGCTGGGGCGCCCCGGGCGGGACGGGTCTCCGGCTGATCGATCCGCTGCCGACCGACGCCCTCGCCGAGGCACGGGCCGTGCTGCACGACCTGGGCGCGATCGACGCCGACGGCCGCGCGACCGCGGAGGGCCGGGCGCTCGCCCGCATACCCGTCGACCCCCGCCTCGCGCGGGCTCTGATCGAAGGCAGCGCGCTCGTCGGATCCCAGCTGGCGGCCGAGGTCGTGGCACTGCTCGGCGGAGACCTGCGTGTCCCCGACGCAGACGTCGCCGCGGCGATCGTCGCGCTGCGCCACGGCCGCGGACCGGACGCGCGCCGGTGGGCGCAGGAGACCGAGCGCCTGCGCCGCTTCACCCCGTCCGCCACGCACTCGGCCCGCGCGGCGAGCGCCGCAGACGACGCGGGTCTCGTGGTCGCCCTCGCCCACCCCTCCCGGATCGCACGTCGGGTCGAGCGGACCGCCGACGGCGCGACGTTCCTGCTCGCCTCCGGCACGCGCGCCGGCGTGCGCGGAACGCTCGCCGGTGCCGAGTGGCTGGCGGTCGCCGACGTGGCGCGCGCCTCCGGCCGCGCGGCTGCGGGATCCGGAGCCGTCATACGCGCGGCCGCCGCGATCACCGAAGCGCAGGTGGAGCGCGCCGCCGATCACCTCGTCACCGACCGTGTCGAGGCCGAGTTCGCGGGCACCCGCGTCACCGCCCGCCGGGAACGCCGCGTCGGGGCGATCGTGCGCTCCTCCGTGCCGGTGCGGCCCACCGCCGAGGAGGGCAGGGACGCGGTGCGGCGGGCGCTGCAGGCGCGCGGGCTCGAGGTGTTCACGTGGTCGGACGCGGCCGACGCGCTGCGCCGCCGGCTCGCGCTGCTGCACCACGCCCTCGGCGCCCCGTGGCCAGATGTGTCGGACGAAGCGTTGACGGCGACGCTCGACGACTGGCTCGCACCGGAGATCGACGCCCTCGCGACGGGGACCTCGACGACGGCGATCGACCTCGCGTCCGCCCTGCGCCGGGTGCTCCCGTGGCCGGCCGCGACGGAGTTCGACGCCCTGGCCCCCGAACGTCTCGAGGTGCCCACCGGCTCACGGATCCGGATCACCTACCCGCCGCACGACGACCCCGCGGCGCGTCCCGTGGTGGCCGTCAAACTGCAGGAGTGCTTCGGCTGGGCCGAGACGCCGCGCCTCGCGGGCGGCCGCGTGCCGGTGCTGTTCCACCTGCTCTCCCCCGCCGGGCGCCCGCTCGCGGTCACCGACGACCTCGCCTCGTTCTGGTCCGGCCCCTACCGGCAGGTGCGCGCCGAGATGCGCGGACGCTACCCGAAGCACCCGTGGCCCGAGGATCCGTGGCAGGCGGCGCCCACCCGGCACACCTCCCGGCGCGCCGCCCGCGACGAGGACGTCTAGGAGTGGCGGCTTATCCGTCAGGCCTGAAGACGACCGTCAGGATTGACTCCTCGACGACGATCTGGGACCGTGCCGTGCCCCTCTGAATCGGTCAGACTGGTCGAGCCAGTACCAGCGATCACGCCATCAGTGGCCGACATTGGTCGCGGTGCACGAAACAACAGCAGCCTGTCCGCTCGCGGTCTGCTCTGAGACGACCTTGCCATCGACCGTGATCTTGCAACTGATGTCGCCGCTCTCGATGCCGCCGACCGCGCTCACCGAGAAGACGTTCACGTCGAGAAGGCCATCTTTCTTGGCCGTCAGTGTCTTGGTCCAGGGCAGCGCCTGACCAGAAGCTGACGCAGACTGTACGTTGCCATTGTCCAACGTCGAGTACGTGACCGTTGCGTCCGGGACCGTGCCGGTGATCTCGTAGACGATCGTCACGTCACCGGCAAGCGGAGCAGCCGGCGTGCTGTCGGCGCTGGACAACGGGGCGGAACTCGGCCCGGCGCTGGCGGCCGCGGACTCCATGGCATCGCTGACTGCGCTGGCGAATGCAGCGGTGTACACCATCGCCAGCACGATCGAGAGAATGATCGCCACACCGGAGATGATCGTCCCCGCGACGGCGACGCCCTTGCGCCGGTTCTTCTGGACAAGAGCAACGATGCCGAGAATAAGGCCGACCAAACCCAAAATCCACGCGACGTAGTTCAGGAAAGGGATGACCGCACCGACCAGCGCGAGGATGCCCAGGATCAGAGCCGCGATACCCAGACCACTACCCGTCTTCTGTGGTGGCTGCGGCACGTAGGGCTGCTGCTCGGGCGTCATGGGCGGCTGAAAAGTCATAGTTCGGCACCGGCTTCCTGTGTGGGGGACCTGTCACGTCTTACGGGAGATTCAAAGAATATTTGACGCTACCACACAGGTTCTAAGTCATCGAGGCACAGAAATCAGGGACGAAAGTCGCTCAGGACGTGCGCCGGCGCAGCGTGAGCGGCGCGAGCACCAGGAACGCCACGGCGAAGGCCGCGACGATCAGCACCGGACGCCAGAGATCCCCGTCCCCGGTCCCCGCCGTGACCGCCTGGATCGCGTCGATCGCGTGGCTGAGGGGGAGCCAGTCCGAGATCGCGTAGAGCACGTCGGGCATCTTGTCGCGCGGCATGAACAGACCGCCGAGGATGATCTGCGGGAACACCAGCAGCGGCATGAACTGCACGGCCTGGAACTCGGTCTGGGCGAAGGCGCTCGCGAGCAGCCCGAGCGAGGTGCCCAGCAGCGCGTCCACGACGGCGACGAGCCCGAGCTGCCCCAGCGGCCCGTCGACGGTCAGGCCGCACACGTACACCGCGAACGCGACTGTCACCACGGCCTGCAGCACCGCCATGACCCCGAACGCCAGCGCGTAGCCGAGCACGAAGTCCGCCTTGCCGAGCGGGGTCGTCATGAGTCGCTCCAGCGTGCCCGAGCGGCGCTCGCGCAGCGTCGTGATCGAGCTCACGAGGAACATCACGATGAACGGGAACAGCGCCAGGATCGCGCCGCCGAAGGTGTCGAACACGCCGCTCGAGTCGGTGAAGAGCCAGGCGAACAGCCCGACCAGCAGGCTCGGCGCGACCACCATGAGCGCGATCGAGCGCGGGTCGTGCCGAAGCTGCGTGAGCACCCGGCCCGCCGTCGCGAACAGCCGTCGCCCGTTCATGATCCGACCTCCTCGCGCCGCGCCCGGCGGGTATGCGGCTGCGCGGCGGCCTCGTCGGCCGCGTCGCGCGCGATGAGCACGAGGAACGCCTGCTCCGGGTCGGTCTTGCCGGTGTCCGCCAGCAGCTCGGCCGGCGTCGTGTCGGACACGATCCGCCCCTCGCGCATCAGCAGCAGCCGATCGCAGCGCAGCGCCTCGTCCATCACGTGACTGGAGACGACCATCGTCGTGCCGGCCTCGGCGATCCGCCGGAAGAGATCCCACAGCTCGGCACGCAGCACCGGATCCAGCCCCACCGTCGGCTCGTCCAGCACGACGAGCTCGGGCGAGCCGAGCAGCGCCACCCCGAGCGACACGCGGTTCGCCTGCCCGCCGCTGAGCGCCGCGACCTCCTGCCCGGCGTACGGCGTCAGCCCGACCTGCTCCATGACGCGGTCGGCATCGGCGCGGCCCACCCCGAGCACCGACGCGAAGTAGCGCAGGTTCTGCCGCACGGTGAGGTCGGAGTAGACCGCCGCGCCCTGCGTGCCGTAGGCGACGCGGTGGCGCAGCGCTGCGGATCCCGCCGGCTCCCCGAGCACCTGGACGGATCCGGACCGGATCCGCTGCACGCCGACGATCGCGCGCATGAGAGTCGTCTTTCCGCAGCCCGAGGGCCCCAGCAGCCCGGTCACCTCGCCCCGGGGGATGCTCAGCGACAGGCCGTCGAACACGTCGTGGCGGCCGCGCCGCACCCGCAGTCCGTCGATCACCACCGCGTTATTCATCATGTGATGAATTATGGATCCGGGAGCGCGACGGGTCAAGGGATCCGTTCCGAGAACGGTCACGACCTCCGGGAGTCAGTCGAACAGGTACCGCTGGAGCGTCGGCCCCACGCGCGCCACGAGCTCCTCGACGGGGGCGTCGGCGATCGGCGGCAGCTTCGCGACGTACCGCGTGACGAGCATGCCCGCGATCTGCGAGGCGACGAGCGTCGCGCGGAGGGCGGCGTCGGGGGTGTCCAGCCGTGCCGTGATCCGCCCGATCAGCTCGCGGGAGAGGAAGCCGACCAGAGGCGGCGACATCACCTTGGAGCCGAGAGCGACCCGGATCATCGTCACGCCGCGCCGGCGCACCTCCGGGCGCTCGAACGCCTCCAGCACGTAGCGCACGACGCGCTCGCCGACCTGGTCGCGCGGCCCTTCGAGGATCGCGGGCACATCGACGTCGGGACGCAGCGGGATGCCGATCACCTCGGCGAACAGATCCGCCTTGGTGCCGAAGTAGTGGTGCACGAGCGCGGAGTCGACGCCCGCGCGGCCCGCGATCGCGCGAATGGTCGCGCCGTCATAGCCGTTCTCGCCGAACTCGTGCTCGGCGGCGGTCACGATCCGGCCGCGTGATCCGGACTCGCCCCTGGGGCGTCCCCTGCGCCGTGTCGTGGTCATGCGCCCATCTCAGCACTCGATGACGTTGACCGCGAGACCGCCCTCGCTCGTCTCCTTGTACTTCGTGGACATGTCGAGACCGGTCTGGCGCATGGTCTCGACGACGGCGTCGAGCGAGACGTAGTGCTCGCCGTCGCCGCGCAGCGCGAGCCGCGCGGCGGTCACCGCGGTCGAGGCGGCGATGGCGTTGCGCTCGATGCACGGGATCTGCACGAGACCGCCGATGGGATCGCAGGTCAGCCCGAGGTGGTGCTCCATCGCGATCTCGGCGGCGTTCTCGATCTGCCGGTTGGTGCCGCCCATCACCGCGGTGAGGCCGCCGGCCGCCATCGCGCACGCGGACCCGACCTCGGCCTGGCAGCCGCCCTCCGCGCCCGAGATCGAGGCATTGGCCTTGAACAGGGATCCGAGCGCGGTCGCCGTGAGCAGGAAGCGGCGGATGCCGCGGCGCCGGTTCGCCTCGCTCAGCGCATCGGGGTCCTCGATCGCGCCGACGGCGACGAGCGAGGCCTCGGCCCCGAAGCCCAGCAGGGCGCTGCCGACCAGCTCGCCGTACGGGGTGACGGCGTTGCCTGCGCCGAGGCCCGAGTCGGCGAGGAACCTCCACCAGTACATCGCCACGGCGGGCAGGATCCCGGCGGCGCCGTTGGTGGGGGCGGTCACGACACGGCCGCCGGCGGCGTTCTCCTCGTTCACGGCGAGCGCGAACGCGCCGAGCCATTCGCCCGGCACGGCGGGGTGCCCCTCGGCCTCGACCTCGTCGAGCTGCGCACGGATCGCCCCCGCACGGCGCTTGACCTTGAGGATCCCGGGCAGGGTGCCCTCCGCGTGCAGACCCGCGTCGACGCAGGCGGCCATGGCGTCCCAGATGGCGTCGAGCCCGGCGGCGACGTCCTCCTCGCTGCGCAGCGCCGTCTCATTGAGGCGCGCGAGCTCGGCGATCGTGAGCCCGTTCTCGTCGCACAGCTCGAGCAGCGACGCCGCGTCGCGGTATGCGAACGGGAAGCCCGCCGTCGCCAGGGTGCGCGTGTCGTCCTCGCCGTCGCGGCGGATGAACCCGCCTCCGATCGAGTAGTACGTCTCCTGTGCGACATGGATTCCGTCGGCGTCGAGAGCGCGCAGCGTCATCGCGTTCGGGTGGCCGGGCAGGCGGGTGCGCGGCTCGAAGGTGATGTCGTCCTTCGCGAAGACCACGTCGTGGGTGCCGTCGATCGCCAGCGCGGAGCCGTCTGTCCAGTCCGCCCAGGCGCGGCGCACATCGGCCGGATCGCACGTCTCCGGGGTGAGCCCGCGCAGGCCCGCGACGACCGCATCGGGCGTGCCGTGGCCGAGACCCGTGGCGCCCAGGGAGCCGTACAGCGAGCAGGTGACGCGAGCGACGCGGTCGAGCACCCCGTCGGCCGCGAGCCGCGCGGCGAAGTCGACGCCGGCGCGCATCGGCCCCACCGTATGCGAACTCGAAGGTCCTACACCGATGGAGAACAGATCGAAGGCCGAGACGTACGCAGTCACCCCTCCAGGGTAGTCCGCACGGAAGGACCGCGCAGGGATCAGGCGGCGGGCAGCGTCACCACGAACGTCGCGCCCGGCCCCGGCGCGACGGCGATCGTGCCGCCGTGCGCTTCGACCACGGCGCGGGCGATCGCCATGCCGAGGCCAGTGCCGCCGCCCTCCCGCGAGCGCGACGTCTCGCCCCGGGCGAAGCGCTCGAACACGGCCTCCCGCACCGCATCGGGAAGGCCCGGGCCGTCATCGGAGACGGTGAGTCGCACGGACCCGACCGTCTCTCCGGTGCGCACCTCGTCGAGCCGCACCCGCACGGTCGTTCCGGCCGGGGTGTGCACGCGGGCGTTGGCGAGGAGGTTGTCGACGACGCGGCGCAGATCCGCCGCGTCGCCGAGCACGAGAGCCGGATCCTCCCCGAGCTCCATGACCCAGACGTGGTCGGGGCCCGCGAGGCGAGCGGCGAGCACCGCCTCGGCGACGAGCAATCGGACGTCGACCTCGTCTCGCGCCAGCTCGGGCAGCGCGTCGAGGCGCGCGAGCAGCAGCAGCTGATCGATGAGCGCACCCATCCGCACCCCCTCGACGTCGATGAGCGCCGCGTTGCCGCGGATCTCCCGCTCCTCGGCGTCCGATCGACCCGAGAGCTGGGCGTACGCGCGGATCGTCGCGAGCGGGGTGCGCAGCTCGTGGCTCGCATCGGCGACGAAGCGCCGCATGGTCGACTCGCTGGCCTCGCGTTGGGCGAGGGCGTCCTCGACGTGGTCGAGCAGGTCGTTCAGGGCGGCACCGACCTGGCCGACCTCGGCGGTCGAGGCGATGTCGCGCGCCTCGACGCGCTCTGCGAGCCGCACCTCGCCCCGGTCCAGCGGCACCGCCGTCACCGCGGCGGCGGTGTGTGCGACGCGACGCAGCGGGCGCAGCGCCCGGCCCATCGCGACCGCCGCGGCGGCGAGCGCGAGCACGATGCAGGCGACCCCCACCAGTGCCACCACGAGCGTCAGCCGCCCGGTCACGGCGGTGACCGATTCCAACGGCAGCGCCGTGACCACGCCCGCGCCGGTCGGCGTGGTGCGCCCGGCCACCCGGTACTCGCCGAGGGAGCCGCCGAGGTCGACGGTGACCGGTGCGGTGCGGTCCGCGGATCCGGTGGGCAGGCGCGTGGCGAGGAGCTTCTTCTGTGCGGCGGTGAGGTCGTGCCGCACGCCGTCCGACCCGATCCAGCCGCCGATCTCGAACGTGCCGTCGCGGAAGATCGCCGTGATCGTGCCGCCGGACTGGCCCGGGGCGCCGACCACGTCGTCGCGGTTGGGGCGCGTGGCCGGCGGCGTCGAGGTGGGCCCTGGGCTGATCTGAGGAGTAGAGCCCGGCGTCGAGCCGGGCCCCCGGCCCCCGGCGATGTCGGCCCCCCGCGCGGCGGCGCCGTTCAGGCGGGCATCCACCTGACCCAGCATGTAGTCGTGCAGCGACAGCACCGCGACCACGCCGACGACGATGCTCACCGCCGCGACCAGGGCAGAGGCGATGAGCACCACTTGCAGACGGAGACTGCGAGGACGTCTCATGCGCCTCCCCCGGAGCCAGATCCAGCGCCGTCCGCCACGCGCATCACATAGCCCACCAGCCGCACCGTCTCGAGGTTCAGCGCCGTCGATGCGGCGAGTTTGCGGCGCAGGCTCGACACGTAGACCTCGACGAGGTTCGACTCGGTACCGAAGTCGTACCCCCAGACCGCCTCGAGGATCTGCGCCCGGCGCAGCACCCGCCCGGCGTTGTTGGCGAGCAGGAGCAGCAGCTCGAACTCGGTGGGCGTCAGCTCGAGCGGCGATCCGGCGAGCTCGGCCGTGGATTCGCCCGTGTCCACCGCGAGGTCGCCGACCCGCAGTCGCGACTCGGCGGGCCGGGCGATCGCCACGGCGGAGCGGGCCAGAACGCGCACCCTCGCCTGCAGCTCGGCGATCGCGAAGGGCTTGGTGAGGTAGTCGTCCCCGCCGGCGCGGAGCCCCGCGATGCGATCGTCGTGGCTGTCCAGCGCCGTGAGGAACAGCACCCGGATCTCCGGCCGGATCGCCCGGATGCGCTCGAGGGTGTCGAGCCCGTCGATGTCGGGCATCATGATGTCGAGCACGACCACGTCGGGCTGGAACTCGCGCACCGCGATGAGCGCACTCCGCCCTCGGTGCTCGATCCGCACCTCCCAGCCGTCGGCCACCAGAGACCCGCCCACCGCCGCGGCGAGCGCCTGCTCATCGTCGACCACCAGCGCCCGCGCCGGTGATCCGTCCGCACGCACCACCGGCGGCAGCCCGAGCGGCATCGGGGCAGCGGCGGATCCGGACTCGGTCGTGGCATCAGCCATGATCTGCTCCCCTCGCCCGTGCCGGTTCAATTCTGCGCCGTCAGGTCGTACACCGTCACGCCGTCGACGGTCTTCGCCGTGAAGTTCGCCTCGACCCACTGCTGGATGCGGGAGGACACGTCGCTGCCGCCGTTCGATCCTCCCATCCGCCCGCCGGCGATGAAGTAGTGGATCCGTCCCGCCGTGACGTAGGCATGGAACTGGGCGAGCGTCGGCGACGGGTCGCTGCCGTTGAATCCGCCGATCGGCATCACGGCCACCCCCGTACCCAGCTGATAGCCGGCCGCGGTCTGCGACCCGATCGTCGCGGCCGCCCAGGTGTAGGTCGAGGCGTCGGCGGTGAGGAGCGTCTTCATGGCGGAACCGACGGTGGAGGCCTCGAGCAGTCCGCCCGCGCCGCCCATCCCGCCACGACCAGCGCCTCCGGCGCCGGTGCCGCGGGGGGTCGCCGCACCGGGCTGGCCTCCGGGGAAGCCGCCGTTCCCGCCGGGCGCGCCGCCGCCGAAGCCTCCGAAGCCGCCGTTTCCACCCGGCGTCCCGCCGGCGAAGCCGCGCCCGCCGAATCCACCCATGCCGCCCTGGACCGTCGGCCCCGCCGTCACGATGGAGCCGGAGTGGGCCGCGCCGACCGTTTCGATCGTGTACGCGGCAGGGGCCAGCAGCGCGCCCACGAGCAGCGCGGACAGGGTCGAGGCGGTGAGGATCCGCGACCGCGGCGGGATGAGGACGAGCAGGGCACCGGCGGCCGAGACGATCAGCACGACGACCTTCAGCCAGGGCAGCCAGGACCCCGCGCGGTCCAGCAGCACCCAGGCCCAGGCGGCCGTGATGACCGCCGACACCGCGAGCAGGACGCGCGCCCACAGCCGTTCCCGGTGCCGGAACAGGACGGCACCGGATGCCCCGAGGAGCCCGGCGAGCGGCGCGGCCAGCGCGACCGTGTAGTACGCGTGGAAGATCCCGGCCATGAAGCTGAACGCGAGCATCGTGACGAGGAGCCAGCTCGCGAACGCGACGATCAGGATGCGGCGAGGATCCCGTCGCGGCGCCCGGCCGATGAGCACGAGGGCGCCGACGCAGAGGATCAGGGCCGCGGGGATCAGCCAGGAGATCTGCCCGCCGATCTCGTTCTCGAAGAGGCGGAACAGGCCCGTGGATCCCCACATCCCGCCACCGCCGGCGGCGGCCGCGCCACCACCTCCGGTGACGCTTCCGGTCTCGTTCCCGGTGAGCCGTCCCAGGCCGTTGTAGCCGAAGGTGAGCTCGAGGAAGCTGTTCGTCTGCGAGCCGCCGATGTAGGGCCGCGCCGATGCCGGCACCAGTTCGACCACGGCGACCCACCAGCCGGCCGAGACGATCACGGCGCCCAGCGCGGCCAGCAGATGCCAGAGCCTCTTCAGGATCGGGACACCCGCGAACGCGGCGTACAGACCGGCGAGCACCGGCAGCACGAGGAACGCCTGCAGCTGCTTGGTCAAGAACCCGAAGCCGACAGCGACCCCGGCGAGCAGCAGCCAGCGCAGCCGATTCCGGTCGATCGCGCGCGAGGTCATCGCCACCGATGCGGTCAGCAGCAGCAGGAGCAGCGCGTCGGGGTTGTTGAACCGGAACATCAGCGCGGCGACGGGGGTCAGCGCGAACACGCCCGTCGAGACCAGCGCCGCGGCCGCGCCGAAACGCCGCCGCACGGTGAACAGGATGATCGCGGCCGTCGCCACGCCCATGAGCGCCTCGGGAACCAGGATGCTCCACGAACTGAGCCCGAAGATCCTCGCCGACAGCTCCATCACCCACAGGCTCGCCGGCGGCTTGTCCACCGTGATGGAGTTGCCGGCGTCGCTGGATCCGTAGAAGAACGCGACCCAGTTCTGCGTGCCGGCCTGCACGGCGGCCGAGTAGAACGCGTTGGCCCAGCCGCTCGCGGCGAGATTCCAGACATACAGGATCCCGGTGAGCAGGAGCGCGCCGGCGAAGGCCGGCGCCTCCCACCGCGCCTTCGGGATCGCGGCTGCGACGGAGTTCGCGGCGGCGGGATCCGGTCCGGTCACCGAAGGGGCGGGCAGGGCGGGCGCGACAGCCACGGATGCGTTCATGATCGGTTCGCCTCCTGAGCGAGCAGGGTGAGGTGGTGACGGGTGGACAGCGGTTCGACGGGCTCGTCGGGCGCGGGTTCGCCCCTGCGGCGCCCGGGATCGCGGAACACCCAGATCTTCAGCAGCGCGAACCGCAGCAGCGTGGCGACGAGGTTCGCGATGGTGAGCACGCCCACCTCCACGAAGGCTCCCGGATGCGGATCCGCCGCGTGCAGGAGGACGAGGGATCCGCTCGTGAGCGCCCAGGCGATCCCGAAGACCACGAGCCCCTGCAGATGGTGCGTCGTGGCGCCCGTTCTGCCTCGGATGCCGAAGGTGAAGCGGCGGTTGGCGGCGGTGTTGGCGATCGCGGTGACCAGCAGTGCCAGGAAGTTCGCGGTCTGCGCCGGCATCACGACCTGGAGCACCAGATAGACCAGCGCATAGGCGATCGTGGACAGCGCGCCGATGACGCCGAAGCGCACGACCTGGGCGATCAGGGGAGTCCGGGGCTGCGCGAACGGGTGCCGCCCGATGTCCCGGTAGAGGTCGTCGACGGGGATCCGCCCGCGCGCGAGGCCCGTGCCGACGCGCACCATGCCCTTGAGATCGGCGGTCGCGGTCGCGACGATGTCGACCGAGCTGTGCGGATCGTCGACCCAGTCGACGGGCACCTCGTGGATGCGCAGCCCCGCGCGCTCCGCGAGGATCAGCAGTTCGGTGTCGAAGAACCACCCGGTGTCCTCGACATACGGCAGCAGGCGGCGGGCCACGTCGGCCCTGATCGCCTTGAACCCGCACTGCGCATCGCTGAACCGCGCGCCGAACGTGCCGCGCAGCAGCGCGTTGTAGGAGCGCGAGACGAACTCGCGCTTGCCGCCGCGCACGATGCGCGAGGCGCTCGCCAGGCGGGATCCGATCGCCAGGTCGGAATGGCCGCTGAGCAACGGCGCGACCAGCGGCTGCAGCGCACGCAGATCCGTGGACAGGTCCTCGTCGAGGTAGACGAGCACCCGGGCCGGCGATGCCGACCAGGCCGCCTTGAGCGCGCGACCCCGCCCCTTCTCCGCCAGGTGCACCACCACCACGCGGTCGAGCCGGGCGGCCAGCCCCTCGGCGATCGCCGCCGTGCCGTCGGTGCTGGCGTTGTCGGCGATCGTGATCCGCCAGGAGCCCGGTGCCTCGGCCCTGAGATGCGCGTGCAGCAGCGCGATGCTCTGCTCGAGCGTCTCGTGCTCGTTGTGCACGGGGACGACGACGTCGAGGTCGAGGTCGGGAGCGGGATCCTGGGTCATGGGATCCATGCTCGGCACCGCCCCGGGACGAGCCCTTTGGCGACCCTATGGACGGGCTAAGACGCGACCGACGGCGCCGTCACGCGCCGGGAGAGTGCGGCGATGTCGGCCGGGCCGAAGCCGCAGCAGCCGCCGATGTAGCGGGCACCGGCGGCGATCCAGGCGTCCACGAGGTCGATGTCGAGCGGTCGCGCGTGCGACCAGGTCTTGGTGGTGCTGTCCCAGACGCCGCCGTGGTTCGGGTAGGCGATCGCGGGAAGCCCGGTCTCCGCCACGGCAGCCTCCACCGCGCCGAGCACGTCGCCCTCATCCGAGCAGTTGACGCCGGCAGCCACCAGCGAGCGGCCGCCGGCGAGCACGGCGAACGCCTCGGCCAGCGGCTGTCCGGCGCAGGTCTCCTCGCCGCGCACGGAATAGCTGAACCACGCCGGAACGCCGAGCTCGTCCAGCAGCGCCGCGATCACCACCGCCTCCTCGAGGTCTGGGATGGTCTCCACGGCGAGCAGATCCGGGCCTGCCTCGGCGAGCGCCTCCAGCCGCGGGCCGTGGAAGTCGCGCAGCCGCGACGGGGCCACTCCGTATCGCCCCCGGTACTCGGAGCCGTCCCCGAGCACAGCGCCGTAGGGGCCCACCGACGCCGCCACGAGCAGCCCCGGCCTCGACGCGGCGCACTCGTCGCGCACCTCCCGCGCGATGGTCACCCCGCGGCCGATGAGCGTCCTCGCCTCGGCGGCGTCCAGGCCCGCCGCGGTGAAGCCGCGCTCGCTCGCCTGGTAGGTGGCGGTGGTCGCGACGTGGGCTCCGGCCTCGAAGAAGGCGCGGTGGGCGCGTGCGATGCGCTCCGGCTCGTCGGCCAGCAGGCGTGCCGTCCACAGCGCGCCGCCCACCTCGATCCCCTGCTGCTCCAGGGCGGTCGACATCCCGCCGTCCAGGATCGTGAGCGGGAGGATCCCGCCCTCCGCGCCCGTCGTCTTCGTCCCGGTCATCGCTCCGCCTTCCCTCCGCCCGAGCCGCCGGACGCGCGCCGGCGGTCGAGTACGCTCATGCCATGCCGTTCGCCGAGGATCCCGACCTGCCCCGGACGAGCATGGGCCGCGGCCTGGACGTGCTCTCGGAGCTCGCGGCGCTGTCGGCCGCTGCTCCGCACGGCGTGGCGGTCCGGGACGTCGCCCTCGCGCTCGACCGGGAACGCTCGCAGGTGTCCCGCACCCTCTCCGCGCTCGCCGATCGGGGCCTCGTCGTGCGCGGCGACGACCACCGCTACCGCCTCGCGTGGAGCTGGTACGCGACGGCGCAGGAGCTGACGGAGCGACGGCTGCACACCGCCGGACTGCCGGTGCTCGACGCGCTCGCCGAGGCCACAGGCGAGGCGTGCTTCCTCGGAGTCCTGCAGGGCGACAGCACGCTGACCGTCGTGGAGAGCATCCCCGGCGGATCCCGCATGATCGGGTCGTGGGTGGGCCGCGCCTATCCCGCGTTCTGCAGCGACGCGGGGCGTGCGGTGCTGTGGGACGCGTCCGACGAGGAGGTGCGCGCCGTGTTCGCCCGGACCTCGTTCTCGAGCCCGGGACCGAACGCCCCCGCCTCCGTCGACGACTTCCTCGATCGGCTGCGCGCCTCGCGTGCGCTCGGATACGCGGTCGTCGACCAGGAGGCCGAGCCGGAGCTGTACTCGGTCTCGGCGCCGGTCTGGGACTTCCGGGACGAGGTGGCCGCGGGCGTGCAGATCGTCGGCGAGCGACGCGCTCTGCGTCCGCGCACAGCGGAGCTCGCGGAGGCGTGCGTCGCGGCCGCGGAGGCGCTGTCGAAAGCGCTCGGCGCCCCCGAGGAGCGCCGCGGGAGCCACACCGCTCACTGAGCGGTCGCCAGCGCGCTCAGCCGATCGCGGGCCTCCGCCAGCGCCACGCGGGCGGCACGGACGGGCCCTCGGCCGTGGCGTGCACCGCTCAGGGCGATCGAGGCGACGATCCCGTCCCGCCCGCGGATCGGCAGGGCGATCTCGGCCACCCCCTCCGCATACTCGTCGGAGGCCACGATCAGCCCGTCCGCCCGGTCGCGCTCCATGAGGTCGTGCACCTGGCCGGCGGTCCGCGCGGCGGCCGGACCGCCGATGCCGACGAACTGCACCTCCCGCAGCCGCTCCTCCAGCTCCGAGCGGGAGTCGTCCCAGAGCAGGGCCCGGCCGGCGGCCGTGCACCAGATCGGGGCGATGCCGTAGGGCACGGCGACGTCGGTCGACCCCGCTCCCGCCGCGGAGCGCAGCAGCAGTGCGCGCGGGCCGTCCGCCGCGGCGAGGAGGGCGGTCATCCTCAGCGTCGAGGCCAGGATCCGCAGCTCCTGTCGCGCGGCGCGCAGCCAGGGCTGGTCGAGGGCACGCGCCGTGCGGAAGTAGGCATCCCCGGCGCTGAGCACGCCGGCCTCGTCGCGATCGAGGAAGCGCAGCGCCCGCAGTTCGGCGGTCAGCCGCGACACCCTGCTGCGCTCGATCCCGGTCGTCTCCGCGAGCCGGGAGGCGTTGTGCCCGGCACGGCCCGAGCGCTCCCGCTCAGCCGCCGATTCGAGCAGCGTCAGTCCCTGCGACAGGGACGAGGGAGCAGACACCCCGCCTCCCTTCGTCGCCCGGCCGCGGCGCGGCGAGCCGGATCCGGCCAGCCTACCCGGCGCCTGCGCGCTCCTCACGTCGGTCCTCCGCGCCGCGCCAGGCGGGGCAGCAGGCGCCCCCACGCGGTGTAGAGGTCGGCCGCGATCTGGCCTGAGGCGCGCTCCAGATCCTGCATCGTGATCGCGTCGCCGCCCTGGGCGCCCGCGAGCGTCACCTCGTCCCCGACCTGCACGGCGGGGTGGTCGGTCACGTCGACGAGCAGGGTGTTCATCGCGTGCCTGTCGACCACGGGAGCCCGCCGCCCGCCCACCAGCACCTCGGCGCGGCCGCCGAGGACACGGTGGAATCCGTCGGCGTATCCGAGCGGCACGACGGCGAGGCGCGACGTGCGGGCGGTGCGGTGCGTACGGTCGTATCCGGCCGTGCGTCCGGGCGGATAGACGTTGATCGCGGCGACCCGCGAGAGCAGGCGCATCGCGGGCCGGAGGAGCCCGGGCGCGGCGGACGTGTCGCCGTAGAGCGCGGCGCCCACGCGCACGAGGTCGAACCGCGAGGCGGGCACCGACAGCGCCGCGAACGAGGTCGCGCAGTGCCGCTCGAGCCGCCGTCCTACGCCGGCGGCCAGCAGCGCCGCGGCCTCCGCCGACTGGGAGCGGAACTCCTCGGCCCCCTCGGCGACGTCGTGCTCATCCTCGCAGGGGAAGTGCGCGCAGACGCCGATCGCATGCACGCCCGGCAGGGCGCCGACCGCGGCGACCTCCTCGGGGCCGCCCGCACGGCGCAGGTCGATGCCGTCCCGGCTGAGCCCCGTCGCGTTGATCGAGACGTGCGCCCCGATGCGGCGACCGATCGCGCGCGCCGCCGCGTCGACCTCACGCGCGTGGGCGAGTCCGCCGATCCACTCCTCGACGTGCGCCGGGGCCGCGTCCTCGATCTCGTCGCGCAGCGCGGTGCGCACGCGCACGATCCGCCCGCGGAACCCGAGCCGCCTCGCCGCGTGCGCCTCGTCGTTCGCGGTGACGCCGATCATGCCGACCCCCGCCGCCATGAGGACCGGGAGGACGAGGTCGACGCCGTGGCCGTAGGCGTCCGCCTTGACCACTCCGCAGAGCGGCGTGGTGCCGAGCTCTCGCTGCACGGCCGCGACGTTGTGCGCGATGGCGTCGACGTCGACCTCGATCCATCCCGGCCCGCGGGTCATCGTCCGATGCCGGCGATGGGCTCCTCGGCCGCCGGGTCCTCCGCGCGATCGACCGGGGCCTCCTCGGAGACCGTCTGGACGCGTGCGGCGCCGCGCCGTCCGTACCGCCACCAGAAGTACAGGTAGCAGAGGCCTACGAACGGCAGGCCGAAGTACAGCGCGGCGATCTGGTTCGGGTCGAACGCGATCGCGACGACCGAGACCAGCAGCAGCACGAACGCGACGATCGGCACGATCGGGTACAGCGGCGTGCGGTAGGGCAGCGTCGAGACATCCCCGCCCCGGCGCAGGAACGCCCTGCGGTGGAAGAACTGCGCGGCGACGATCGACATCCACACGGCGACGACCGCGAAGCCCGCGATCGACACCAGCGCGAGGTAGACCGTCTCCGCGGCGATCACGCTGGACAGCAGCGAGACGAGCCCCAGCACCATGCTCACGCTGAGGGCGACGATCGGGATGCCGCGGCGGGTGAGCCGGGTGAAGGCCTTCGGCGCATGGCCCTCCTCGGCGAGCGAGAAGAGCATGCGCGCGCACGAGAACAGGCCGCTGTTGCCCGCCGACAGCAGGGCGGTGATGATGACGAAGTTCATGATGTCGGGTGCGAACGGCACGCCGACGTACTGGAACACGTCCACGAACGGGCTGCTCGTCACGCTGGCCTTGTCGTAGGGCAGGATCGCGGCGATCACCGTGATGGATCCCACGAACAGCACCAGCAGGCGCAGCACCGTGGAGCGCAGCGCGCGAGGGATGTTGCGCCCCGGATCCTTCGTCTCGCCGGCGGCGACGCCGATGAGCTCGGATCCGCTGAACGCGTAGAACACGGCGAGCGAGGTCATCAGCACGCCGCCGACCCCGCCGGGGAAGAGCCCGTGCGGCGTCTCGAAGTTGCGGAACAGCAGCGCCGCGGGGTGCTCGTCGGACAGCGGCGTGAAGCCGAAGATGGCGGCGGCGCCGAGCACGATCAGCACGACGATCGCGAGCACCTTGATGAGCGAGAACCAGAACTCGGTCTCACCGAACACGCGTGCGGAGATCGCGTTGATCGAGAACAGCGCGGCCGCGAACACGAGGCACCACACCCACACCGGCACTCCGGGGAACCAGCGCTGCATGAGGATGCCGGCGGCGGTGAACTCGGATCCGAGCGCGACCACCCAGCACAGCCAGTACAGCCAGGCCGTGGTGAAGCCGGTGGCCGGGCCGATCGAACGGGCCGCGTAGATGTGGAAGGCGCCGGAGACCGGGTAGGCCGTGGCGAGTTCGCCGAGGCACGCCATCACGAGGTAGACGACGAGGGCGCCGATCAGGTACGCGATGATCGCGCCCAGCGGTCCCGCCTGGCTGATCGTGTAGCCGGAGCTGAGGAACAGCCCGGATCCGATCACCCCGCCCAGGGCGATCATGATGAGGTGGCGTGCGTCCATCGACCGCTGTAGTCGGCGCAGCGGCACCTGGGTGGCCGTGGTGCGGGGCAGCGCGTTGGGGAGTTCCTTCTCCCCGGGCAATGGGCTCATGAGGTCTCGCATTCAAGGTCGGGAGGGGCTGAGACGAAAGGATCGTGCCATATCACCACACCAGTGTGCTGATGTCGCACGAATTGTTTCCGGACATTACCCGGCGTCCCGGCGCCGCACAAGCGTTCCCGCCCCTCGGATCGGCTCCGGCGGAAGGTCGGGGCACATCGTCACCCGCACTGCCGCATCGGCAGCGCGCACGCCCACTCCGGCAGGCGCGGCCTGCCCGTACGCGCACCGAGGATGGGGGCCGCAGTATCCATCCACTCTCGAAGGAGTCCGCCGTGCATCGTCACGACCTCGCCCTCATCGGCTTCGGCGGCGTCAATCGCGCCCTCGCCGAGATCATCCACTCCCGGGGAACGGCGCTCGCCGACGACCTGGGCTTCGAGCTCCGCGTCGTGGCCATCACCGACCTTCGGCTCGGATCGCTCATGCAGGCAGACGGCATCGATCTCGAAGCGGTGTTCGCGATGGCCGAGGGCGCCACGTTCGCCGGGATGCCGGGAGGCGCCGCCGTTCCGCAGAACGACTTCGTCATCCGCAGCACCACGGCGGACATCGTCGTCGAGGCCACCTTCACCAATCCCGTCGACGGCGAGCCTGCGGTGTCGCACGTGCGCGCGGCGCTGGAGAGCGGCAAGAGCGTGACCACGACCAACAAGGGGCCGGTCGCGCTCGCGGGCGCCGAGCTGCGCCGCATCGCCGAGGAGCACGGCGCGCGCTTCGAGCACGAAGGCGCCGTGATGAGCGGCACGCCCGTGCTGCGCTTCGCCTCCGACATGCTCCGCGGCACCCGGATCTCCGGGGTCGAGGGGATCCTGAACGGCACGAGCAACTTCGTGCTCGGCCGGATGGAGGCCGGCGCCACGCTCGCGGAGGCCGTCGCCGAGGCGCAGGCGCTGGGGTACGCCGAGGCCGACCCGACCGCCGACATCGAAGGCTCCGACGTGCAGCTCAAGGTCGTGATCCTCGCCAACGAGATCCTGGGTGCCGGGATCACGACCGCCGACGTCGTGCGTCGCGGGATCTCCGCCATCTCGCCGGAGGACATCGCCGCCGCCGCGGCGGAGGGACGGCGCTGGAAGCTCATCGGCTCCGCGGTCCGCACGCCCGACGGCGGCGTGGCCGCATCGGTCGAGCCCGTGGCGCTGCCGCTCGCGCACCCGCTGGCCGGCGTGTCCGGTGCCACCAACGCGGTCTCGTTCGACACCGACCTCCTCGGCACGGTGACCGTGTCGGGTCCCGGCGCCGGCCGCATGGAGACGGCGTATGCGCTGCTGTCCGACATCATCGCGATCGACGCGCACCAGCGCGCCGGCGTGGAGGCCGCGCGATGAGCGCTCCCGCCGCGCTGGGTACGGACGCGTCCGCCGACGAGCTGCTCGTCCACGACCCCTACACCGGCCAGGTGATCGGCGCCGTGCCCTGCCGCTCCGCCGAAGACGTCGAGCTCGTCCTCGCGGGCGCCCGGGTGGGCTTCGAGATCGCGCGAGGCCTCACCCGGTTCGAGCGCCACGGCATCCTCGAGCGCGCCGCCGCCCTGCTGCGCGCCCGCGCCGATGAGGCGGCGGGGCTGATCGTGCGCGAGGCGGGCAAGACCATCCGGCAGGCGCGCAAGGAGGTGCGCCGTGCCGTGACGACCCTGTCGCTGTCCGCAGAGGCGGCGCGCTCGAACGCGGGCGAGGTCATCCCGTTCGACGCCTTCGAGGGCTCGGCGAACCGGCGCGGCTGGTTCACCCGCGAGCCGCTCGGCGTGGTCGTCGCGATCACCCCGTACAACGACGCCCTCAACCTCGTCGCCCACAAGCTGGGTCCCGCCGTGGCGGCGGGTGACTCCGTGATCCTCAAGCCCTCTCCGTTCACGCCGCTCACCGCCCGGTTCCTCGTCGAGGTGCTCGTCGACGCCGGGATGCCGCCCGAGATCGTCACCGTCGTGCACGGGGCCCGCGAGCTCGGCCAGCGCCTCGTCGCCGCGCGCGATGTGCGCCTGGTGTCCTTCACGGGCGGCTTCGCCACGGGCGAGGCGATCGCCCGCGGCGCCGGACTCAAGCGGCTCGCGATGGAGCTCGGCGGCAATGCGCCCGTCGTCGTGTTCTCGGACGCCGACATCACCGCCGCCGTCGACGCCTGCGTCTCGGGAGCCTTCTGGGCCGCGGGCCAGAACTGCGTCGGAGCGCAGCGGATCCTGGTCCAACGGGACGTGTACGAGCAGTTCCGGGCGGACTTCACGGCGCGGACTCGCGAGCTCGTCGCCGGGGATCCGTCCGACGAGCGCACCGATGTCGGCCCGATGATCTCGCCCGAGGCCGCCGCACGCGCCGAGAGTCTCGTCGAGGACGCCGTCTCCGCCGGGGCGAGGGTGCTCGCTGGGCACCGCAGGGAGGGCTCGGTGTACTGGCCGACCGTCGTCGAGGACGTGCCCTCCTCCTGCGCGCTGTGGTGCGACGAGGCGTTCGCGCCGATCGCCGTGCTGTCGCCGTTCGACACCGAGGAGGAGGCCGTCGCGCGGGCCAACGAGATCGAGTACGCGCTGCACGCGGGGATCTTCACGTCGGATCTGTCCCGATCGCTGCGGGTGTCGGAGCAGATCGAGGCCGGCGGCGTGATGATCAACGACTCGTCGGACTACCGCATCGACAGCATGCCGTTCGGCGGCGCCAAGTACGGGAGCATGGGCCGCGAGGGCGTGCGCTTCGCGTTCGAGGAGATGACGCAGCCCAAGGTGGTCTGCCTCACCGCCTGACCGTTCGCCGTGGCGACGCGGGGAACCGCGTCGTCACGGGCGGTCGATGACCTGCGCGAGCGACACCGACGTCACCGTGTTCGCCACTCCCGGGAGGGCGGCGATGTGCTCCCAGATCTCGCCGACGCGGTCCATCCCCTCGGCCTGCACGATGGCGAGCAGATCGAACTCCCCGGACAGGACGTCGCAGCGCACGATCTCCGGGATCCGGGAGAGCTCGGTCACCACATGCGCGCCTCGCATGCGGTCCTCCCGGTAGACCAGCACGATCGCGGTCACGCGTCGCGGAGATCCCGCCCCCGAGACGACGGTGTAGCCGCCGATGACGCCGTCGCGCTCCATCCGCTCGATGCGCTGCTTCACCGCGTTGCGGGACAGGTGCACCCGCGCTGCGAGGGTCACCAGCGGCGTGCGCGCGTCCGCCGTCAGTTCGGACAGGATCCTGTGGTCCGTGCCGTCCATCTTGCCCCTGCTCGTGTCGTGCAATATAAACAACTGAAGATGCAGATATAACACACTCGATGCCGCGGACGCCACCGTGCCCGCCCCAGCCCAGGAGGATCCCATGTCCGAACGCCCCGACCGCACCCGGCCCGGCACCCTGTCCGATTCGAGCCTCGCCGTGCACGGCGGGATCCAACTCGACTCGACCCTGGCGCTGCGCACGCCGCTCGTGATGGCGAACTCGTACCAGCTTCCGGACGACCCGAGCGAGATCAGCTGGTCGGCGAATGCGCCGGGGCTCTACACGCGCAACACGGGTGTGAACCAGCAGGCCCTGCAGGAGAAGCTCGCCGCCCTGGACGACGGGGAGGACGCGGTGGCGCTCGCCTCGGGCGTGGCGGCGCTTCACGCCGTGTTCTTCACCTACGTCCACGCCGGAGACCACGTCGTCGTCAGCGACGTCACCTACGAGGCGACGTGGCGTCTGTGGTCGGAGCTGCTGCCCCAGCGCTACGGCATCGAGGCGACGTTCGTCGACATCACCGACCACGACGCGGTCCGCGCGGCCATGCGCCCGAACACCCGCCTGGTGTGCGTCGAGACGATCGCGAACCCCACGACCCAGGTCACCGACGTCGCGGCGATCGCCGCCATCGCGCACGAGGCCGGAGCGATCCTCATGGTCGACTCCACCTACACGCCGCCGCCCGTCTACCGGCCCCTGCGCGACGGCGCCGACCTCGTCGTGCACTCGCTCAGCAAGTACGTCAACGGTCACGGCGATGCGATGGCCGGAGCGGTCGTCGGCAGCCGCGCGCTCATCGACCCGATCAAGGCCGACGCGATGATCGACGTCGGCGGCATCATCTCCCCGTTCAACGCATGGCAGATCCAGCGCGGCTCGGTGACGCTGCCGATGCGCATGCGCCAGCACAGCGAGTCCGCGCAGGCGATCGCCGAGCTCCTGGACGCGGATCCGCGCGTCGCGTACGTCTCCTACCCCGGGCTGCCGTCGCACCCGCAGCATGAGCTGGCCGTGCGCCAGTTCGGCCGCAGCTTCAGCGGGATGATGTCCTTCGCCGTCGACGGCGACCCGGACACGCAGAACCGGTTCGTCGCGAACCTGCGCCTGATCACGTCGGGCTTCTCGCTCGGCCACGACGACTCGCTGATCGTGCACACCGGCACGGAGGGCGGGCGGGTGGCCGCGTACCCGGAGCCGTTCCGCCGGCTCGGGCACCTGCGCCTCTCGGTGGGCCTCGAGGACACGGCGGATCTCCTGGCCGACCTGCGGGCGGCCCTCGACGAGACGTTCGCCTGAGGATCCGGCTCGGCCGGCGCGGGGACCCCGTGCCGGCCGAGCCGCTCGCGCATACCCTCGGAAACAGCGAAACGGCCCGCCGAAGCGGGCCGTTTCTTACTGTCTCAACACAGTGTGCGCCTGGAGGGACTCGAACCCCCAACCTTCTGATCCGTAGTCAGATGCTCTATCCATTGAGCTACAGGCGCATCCGGTCTTTCACAAGACCGCCCGCTCTCGCGGGCCTCGTCAACAATACCCCAGAGGCGGCCCCGAACGCGAATCGAGAGGCCCGCGCGCGGATCCCCCGGGCGTGGCGGAGGTCAGCGCAGCTGCTTGGCGGCGCGCTTCTCCTCACGCTCGGCGGCCTTCGCCGCGGCCTTGTCCGCCTTTTCCGCCGCCTTGTCCGCCTTCTCGCGGTTCTTCTTCCTCGCGCGCTGCTCCGACGCGAGCGCCTGCAGGTCGACCAGACGCAGAGCCTGCATCCGCGCCTCGCGCATGGTGTCGTAGTCGGGATCCTCGTCCGGCCTCATCGCCTCGACGGTGAGCCGGCTCTGCAGGTTGCCCGCCACGTCGCCCCACGCGGCCGCCCGCGCCGCCTCCACGAGGAACCGCAGCGTCTCGGGGTCGTCGGCCATCTCCCGCAGCCGGTCGGCCACGGCGGAGGACTGCTTGGCCCGCTTCTTGAGGTTGCGCACGTCGCGGTCGCGGTAGTCGTGGGTGCCGTGCGGATCGGAGTACCGTCCGTGGGCGCGCTTGCGCAGCTTGTTGGCCAGCTCCGCCGCGTCCTCCGACTCCGCGGCGAGCGCGAGCAGCGCCTCGTGGGCGTCGTTCATGTACTTGGCGACGTCGAAGGAGCCGCCCTGCGCGATCGTGCCCACCAGGATGTGGTTCTTGACGGTCAGTCGGGCGGCCGACGTGGCGATCGCCACGCCCTCGGCGATGGCGTCAGCGCTCTTTCCCACTCCGACCTCCCTCTGCATCGAGCGTACCGGTTCCCGTTCCGCAACAGCAGGGCGATGGGGCAGGATGGGGACCAGCGTTGCGCCCACCCGACGCCCGCGACGACGCGTGCGAGGGCGCAGCCGTAGGAGGAGCGTTGCCCGTTCTCGACGCAGCAGGGCGCAGCAGTGCCATCACCGGTGCCGCCAACGGCATCGGTGCCGAGGTCGCGCGTGCCCTCGCCCGCCGCGGAGCCCGCCTCGCCCTGATCGACCGCGATCGCGCGGGCCTGAACCGGCTCGCCGAGGAGCTGCGCGCATCGGGAGCCGAAGTGACCGTGCACCCCGTCGATCTGCGCGACGACGCCGCCGTGGCGGCCGCCGGGGCCGAGATCGAGGCGGCCCACCCTCAGCTGCAGACGCTCATCACCTGCGCCGGATCCTCGATGCTCGGATCCCTCGATCAGCTCACGATGGAGGAGATGCGCTGGCTGATGGACATCAACCTGTGGGGCACGGTGTCGATCACCAAGGCTCTGCTCCCGTCGCTGCGGCGCTCTCCCGCAGCGCACATCACGCACATCGCCAGCATCTACGCCCTCGCCTCGCCGGGCGGCCGGATCCCCTACGCGATGACGAAGTTCGCGGTGCGCGCCTTCTCGGAAGCGCTCATGCACGAGCTCGAGGGCTCGTCCGTCAGCGTCGGCGCGGTGTATCCCGCCGGGGTGCGCACGGGCATCATCCTGCACGGACGCTACGCGGCGGCGATCGATCCGGGCGTCGCGGGGCGTGCCGCCGCGGCACAGGCCGCGATGTACCACATGGAGCCCTCCGAGGCCGCGGAGCGCATCGTGCGGGCGACCCTCCGGCGTCGCCCCCGCACCCTCATCGGGCGCGAGACCCGCCTGGTCGACGCTCTCGTGCGGCTCGCCCCGGTGCGCTACTGGGGGCCGATGCGCCGACCGCTGCGCGAGGCGATCGACACCACCACTCCGATGTCGCCGCGCCGATCGGAGGCCGTCACTCCCCCGCGACGGGGATCTGCTCCGACGCCGGGATAGACTCGGCGTCCACCCGCTCGGCGACGCCGCGTTCGGCCGCCGCCTGCTCCCGGATCGCCGCCGTCTCCGCGTTGTACTCGGCGAGCTTGCGCAGCGCGTTCTCCGTGCCCGCCCTCAGGTGCCGCTGCACGCGCAGGCGCAGCGTGGCCGTGTCGCGGGCGGCGAACGACTCGAAGATGCGCGCGTGGTCCTCGGCCATCCCGACCAGGTCGTCGTGCTCGCGGAACAGCAGCAGGAGGCGTCCGCGCATCATGCCGAGGATCTCGTTGACGGTCGCGTTCTCGGCGAGCTCCGCCATCACCAGGTGGAACTCCGCGCCCGCCGTGTGCGCCGCAGCCGCGTCGCCCATCCCGGCCGCGGCGAACTCCCGCTTCAGCGCCGCCTCGACCTTGGCCAGGCCTTCCGAGTCGTGACGGACCGCGGCGAGCTCGAAGACGAGGACCTCGAGCACGTCGCGCACCTGGGCGATGTCGCGCACGTCGTCTTCGGTGAACCGCCGCACCACGGCCCACGATCGCGGTCGGGCGGTGAGCAGCCCTTCGCTCAGCAGCTGGCGGATCGCCTCCCGCACCGGCAGCCGGCTCACGGCGAGCTCGTCGGCGATGTCGCGCTCGATCAGGCGATCGCCGGAACGGCGCTGCCCGGAGAGGATGGACTCGCGCAGCAGTCGCACCACCCTCGCCGACTCCAGCTCCACGCTCGCCGCGTTCCCCATGGGGACATTGTGGCACCGTCGCCGGAGGCTGCAACCTGTCGCACCGCGTCCGGCTCCGCGGGGCTGCGGGGCGCCGCGCGTCGGCGGCGCCCCGCGGTGGTCGTCAGCGCCCGGTCGGCGTGCCGTGCGCGTCGAGCCAGTTCAGCACCTGCTGCACCGCTTCCTGGGCGGGCAGGGCCGCATCCACGACGAAGCCCGCCTCGTCGGGTCCGAGCGGCTCCAAGGTCTCCAGCTGCGAGTCCAGCAGCGAGGCCGGCATGAAGTGGCCGAGCCGCCGGCCCAGCCGCTCGGCGAGGTCGTGGCGGGTGCCCTCGAGATGAACGAACTCCACGCCCGGGAGCGCCAGGATCTCGCGGTAGCTGCGCCGCAGCGCGGAGCAGGTGACGATCGCGGACTCGCCGGCGTCGATCCGGGCCGAGATCCAGTCGCGGATCAGTGCGAGCCAGGGCCAGCGGTCCTCGTCGGTGAGCGGGATCCCCGCCTCCATCTTGGCGACGTTCGCCGCCGGGTGCAGGTCGTCCCCCTCCTGCAGCGGCCAGCCCAGCCGGCCGGCCAGCAGGCCGGCGAGCGTGCTCTTGCCCGATCCGGAGACCCCCATGACCACGAGGATCCGGGGCGGCGTCTTCTGCGTCGTCATCGTCCGCTCCCTTCGATCAACCGACGAACACGCCGAGGATCATCGCTCCCGCGAGGCCGACGATCGAGATGAGGCACTCCATGATCGACCACGTCTTCAGCGTCTGCGGGATGCTCAGGCCGAAGTACTCCTTGATGAGCCAGAAGCCGGCGTCGTTGACGTGCGAGAGGAACACGGATCCCGCGCCGATCGCCAGCACCAGCAGGGCGGATCCCGCGGACGAGAGGCCCAGGTCGTGCACGAGCGGCTGCAGGATGCCGGCTGCCGTGATGGTCGCGACGGTGGCGGATCCGGTGGCGACACGGATCAGCACCGCGACGAGCCAGGCGAAGAACAGCACGATGGGCAGCGCGCCGCCGATGCCGGAGATCGCGTGCGCGATGACCGTGCCGATCGTGGAGTCGACGAGCACCTGCTTGAAGCCACCGCCGGCGCCGACGATGAGCAGGATCCCGGCGATCGCGGGCAGCGAGGAGGACACCGAGGCGCCGACCTGCTTCGCGCTCATCCCGCCGCCGCGGCCCAGCACGACCATGCCCACGAGCACGGCGATGAGCAGCGCGATCATCGGCTTGCCGAGGAAGTCGACGATGCCCTTGAGCACCGAGGTGTCGGTGGGCGCGACGATGTCGACGATCGCGGCGAGCAGCATGAGGAACACCGGCAGCAGGATGCTGAAGAGGGTGGCCCCGAAGCCGGGGCGCTTGCGCGCCTGGACCGTCGCGGTCTCACCCGCCTGCGCCGTATCCTCGGCGGTCTGGAACAGGGCCGGGACCGGCACGTCCACCCAGCGCGCAGCGAGGCGGCCGAACAGCGGACCGGCGATGATGACGGTCGGGATCGCGATGAGCACGCCGAAGGCGAGCGTGAGGCCGAGGTTCGCGCCGATCAGGCCGATGGCGGCGAGCGGTCCGGGGTGCGGCGGCACGAGGCCGTGCATGGCGGAGAGTCCGGCGAGCGTCGGGATGGCGATCTTGATGAGCGAGACCCCGGAACGACGGGCGACGAGGATGATCACCGGGACGAGCAGCACGAGGCCGACCTCGAAGAACATCGGCAAGCCGATGAGCGCGCCGACGAGGCCCATCACCCAGGGCAGCGCCGCGGTGCTCGCCTTGGAGATCAGGGTGTCGACGACCCGGTCGGCGCCGCCGGAGTCGGCGAGCAGCTTCCCGTAGATGGCGCCGAGGGCGATGAGCACTCCGACGCCGCCGGCGGTGGAGCCGAACCCGTTGGAGAAGCTCGTGACGGTCTGCGTCGCGGACATCCCGGCGACGAGGCCGGTCACGATCGCGCCGATCACGAGCGAGAGGAACGGATGCAGCTTCACCCAGGTGATGAGCACCACGATCGTCGCGATGCCGATGAGAGCGGCGAGGATCAGCACCCATTCGGGGGCGGTCGTCGTGGGCGGCACCGGATCGGCGGCGGACACGAGCATTCCGGGAACGGAGGCGAGCAGGTTCGACATGGCCATGAGCTTCCTTGGTCTGGCGGAGAGATTTCGCCTCAGCGTAAATCATAAGTAGGACTTAATCAAGATCGAATGTCGGATATGCCTGATGTCCTAAGAGACATCCGAGGTTTTGCCCGACGATCGCCATAATGGACATATGAGTGAGGGAACTCGCGACGCCGCGTCGGCGCAGCATCGACGGCTGCTCGACACGATCGGCATGCGGATCGTCGAGGGCGAGCTCGCGCCCGGGGCACGACTGCTCACCGCCGACGTCGCCGCCGAACTCGGCGCCTCCCGCTCCGCGATGCGCGAGGTGGTGCGCGTGCTCGAGACCATGGGCATGGTCGAGGTGCGCCGCCGCGCCGGCGTGGAGGTGCTGCCCGCCGACCGCTGGAGCGCCTACGCCCCCGAGGTGCTGCGCTGGCGACTGGACGGATCCGGTCGGCTGCACGCGCTGCACGAGCTGAGCCAGCTGCGCTCCGCGATCGAGCCCCTCGCCGCCCGACTGGCCGCCGCCCACGCCACCCCGCAACAACGCGCCGCCCTCGTGAAGGCCGTGCTCGGCATGGTCGAGCACGGCGACTGCGCGGACGAGCCCGAATACCTCCAGCACGACGTCGACTTCCACGCCGCCGTGCTGCGCGGCTCCGGCAATCCCTACCTCGCCGGCCTCGCCGACGCCGTCGCCGCGCTGCTGCACGGCCGGACCGCGCACGCCCTCATGCCGAAGCGCGCCGACGAGACCGCGCTCCGCCTGCACCAGGAGGTCGCCTCCGCGATCACGGCGCGCGACCCCGAAGCCGCCGCCGCCGCGATGGCCGCCATCGTCGCCGAGGCCGACGACGCCGTCGAGGCGATGGCGTCTTCCGCGTCGTCGGATCGCTGAGCCTACGGCCGGCGACGGCTCGCGCGGCCTTTCTTCATCCGGCTGATAGGCGCCCGCCAGCGCCCGCCTACCGGCGCGCGCGCATAATCGAGCCATGAGCAGAGCGACCGGCACCCCGCGTCAGCACGCCCCGAGCGCGCTGCCACGCCTGCTCGCGGCGAGGATCAAGGGCGTCCGCCGTGTGCGACGCCCCGCCTCGCCCACCTCGCCCGCGTTCGATCTCTCGTATGTGCGCAGCGGACCCAGAGCCGCCGTGCCGATCGTCGTGATCCCGGGCGGACCCGGGCTCGGCTCCGTCCTCCCCTACCGGAGGTTCCGGCGCGAGGCAGCGGCGCGCGGACTCGACGTGATCATGATGGAGCACCGCGGCGTCGGCCTGTCCCGCGCCGACCTCGACGGTCGGAGCCTGCCGCTGTCGGCGATGCGCGTGGTCGACGTCGTCGACGATCTCGCCGCCGTGCTGGATCAGGAGGGCGTCGAGCGCGCCTACATCAGCGGCTCCTCGTACGGCAGTTACCTCGCGGCCGCGTTCGGCGCCCGCCACCCCGAGCGCGTCGCCGGCATGCTGCTCGACTCCGCCCTGCAGTCGGTCGCCGATCGCGACGCGGAACGCGCGATGATCCAGGAGCTGTTCGTCGACGCGGACACCCGCATCGCCGCGGCCGTGCGGGAGCTGCTCGAAGAGGGGTCGGATCCGCGCATCCTCCTGGGCGTGCTCCGCGCCGCCTACGAGCTGGGCGGCGAGGATCTGCTGGAGCGCCTCCTGCGCCAGCGACTGCACGACTCGCACCGTTCGACCCACGACGACGGAGCACGCCGGGGCGGATCCCACGGATCGGTGTGGACCGCGCTCGAGGCGTACGTGGACAAGGCGGAGTCCGAGGCGCACGTGCCGGGGTTCTACGAGTTCGACCTCGTCGGCGCGATCGCCTTCCGGGAGCTCGGCTTCGGCCCGGATCCCGACGGCTCGCCGCTCGACCCGTCGCTCACCTACGCCCCGGTGGCCGACCGGTTCCCCCGCTTCGCCGGAGAGTCGTTCGACCTGACCTCCGCGGCCGCCGGTTTCGACTGGCCGATCGTGCTGCTCACCGGCACGAGGGACCTGCGCACTCCCGCCGCGGTCGCGCAGCGGGTGGCGGCGACGGCTCCCGACACCGTGCTCGTCGAGATCGAGAACGGGCACAGCGCCCTCGAGTCGCACCCGCTCGCCCTCCTGCACGCGCTCGAGCGGCTCGCGCACGGGGAGCAGGAACGGCTGCTCGCCGAACGCGATCTGATGAACACGCTGCCCCGACGCGGGCTCGTCGCCGGCCTGCCCCGGCTGCTGCACGCCGGCGCTCGCTGGGAGGCGGCTCTGCGCTCCTGACACGGCCGGGTTGCCCCGCCGGGGCACGGCACGGGACGGCCGGCGCGGAATGGATCCCGTGTCCATGCGGTTGCATATACGGTGAGACTCTCCGCCGACCTCCTCGCCGCCGACACCGCGATGGGCGCGGTCACGCTGCTCGTCGCCGACCTCGACGCCATGACCGCGTACTACCGCGACGCCGTGACGCTGCGGGTGCTGTCCGCCGAGGGCGACCGCGTGGTCCTCGGCCGCGGCACCACCCCCGTCGTGATCCTGCAGCACAGCCCGGAACTGGCGCACGCCGCACCCCGCGCCGCGGGACTGTTCCACACCGCGATCCTCTTCGAGACGCAGGAGGCGCTCGCGGCCGCGCTGTACTCCGTGGCGCGCCGCGCACCCGGGACCTTCACCGGCAGCGCCGATCACCTCGTCAGCCAGGCGTTCTACTTCACCGACCCCGAGGGCAACGGCGTCGAGCTGTACTGGGATCGCGACCGCACGCAGTGGAGCTGGACCCACGGGCGGATCGAGATGGACACGCTGTCCCTGGATCCGAACGCCTTCCTCGCCGAGCACCTCCCCGAGACCGCGGGCGAGGATCCCGTGATCGGCGGAGCGAGTGTGGGACATGTGCACCTCTCGGTGGGGGATGTCGCAACCGCCCGGGAGTTCTACGTGCACCGTCTCGGCTTCGAGACCACGGCCGAGCTCGGCGGATCCGCGCTCTTCGTCAGCGCGGGCGGCTACCACCACCACATGGCGATGAACACCTGGAACAGTGCCGGCGCCGGCCGCCGCAGCCCCGCACTGGGGCTCGGACTCGTCGACATCGTGCTGCCGGGCGCAGACGACCTCGGCGCCGTCGCCGAGCGCATGACGCACTACGGCGTCACCGTGCGCGACGACGGCCGCACGCTCGCGTTCGAGGATCCCTGGGCGAACGCGATCCGCCTGACCGCCGCGGTCTGAGCCCCGGCGCGGCGGATGCGCCGCGCGCCGACGTGCACGCGAGCGCGGGCGCCCCGGCCGCGCTGGCGGGCATGCGCCCTCACGCGAGATGGAAAAGGCTGCTCCGAAGGCACCGCGAGCGACGTTTTCCGTCCCGTGCGATCACGCCGGTCCCCGACGAGATGGATAACGCCGCTCTGCTGACGCTCCGAGCCACGTTTTCCATCTCGCGCCGCTCGGTGAGCCCGCGTCGCGCGGCGCCACGTGCGCAGGCGCCGGAGCCCGGAGCCCTCAGCCGATCCGCACGGTGCTGAGCGCCCCGTCCGGCCAGGTGACCTGGAGGATCGCGACGTCGTCTCGCGTCACGACGACCCGCGACGACGGCGCCTCCTCCGCCCCGCGCCCGAGGCGCACCGCCGCGACCACCACGTCGCCCTCGGCCACCTCCGCGAACTCCAGCCGCGGGATCGCGGTGATCCTCCCGATCGGCGAGACGCCCGTCTCGGTGCGCACCGACGCAGCGATCTCCCCGCCGCCGATGCCCGGCAGGGCGCGCAGCTCGGAGCGCAGCCCGTCGGCCTGGATCGCGACCATGCCGTGCCCCGTCTCCGTCACGGCTTCGGCGTCGTCGGTCAGCGGCCAGCCGCTCACCCGCACCGGCAGCGGATCCGCGACCGTGCCGACACGGGGCAGGCGCCGGGTCGCGCGAACCTCCCACGAGCCGCGCACGACGCTCGCCGTCGCGAGAAGCGGGCCGTCGGTCACGCGGCCGGTCCGACCGGCGCCGTGGTCGTACGCGGGGCCGTCGACGCTCGAGTCCACCCAGTGGGCGTCGGCCACCGAGACGGCATAGGCGGCCCCGCCGTCGTCGCCGATCGCGCCGCGCGCGAACCCCGTGCGGTGCGTGGAGCGTCCTGCCGCGTCGACCGCTCCGACCATGCTGTCCGCCGGGTCGTCGATCGCGTCCCCGGTGAGCGGCGGCAGGGTGACGCTGGAGTAGCCGAACCGGCCGTACAGCGCCGAATCACCGGTGCGGTCGCCCTCCAGGGCGTGGTCCGAGCCGTGGTTGATCACCCGTACGATGCCATCCGCCGCGGTGCCGCTGACGAGCCAGCCGGCAGGCCGGATCACCCGTCGCACATCGCCCTGCTCGATCGGCAGGGGCTCCTCGACGGCGGTCCACACGGGATGGTCCGCGGGCAGCAGCAGTCCGAGGAAGCCCTTCGACGCCCAGTACGGCGATCCCGCCCCCGAGTACGTCTGCGCCATCGCGGGCCACTCCCCGTACAGCCCCATCGTGAGCAGACCGCGCGCGTCGACGGCTCCCCGTTCGAGGAAGGCGCGCAGCTCGCCCGAGGCGGCCCGGCGCAGCAGCCCGGGCGACTGCCGGGACGCCCCCGAGAGGGCGCCCATCCACAGCGGCGCCGCGGTCGCGAACCGGTAGATCAGACTGCGCCCCTGCAGCACGGGCATGCCGTCCGCTCCGATGAGGGCCGTGAAGTCGTCGAGGAAGTCGGCGAGCCTCGCCCGGAAGACCGGGGCGAGCGACGCGGACCCGAACGCCGTCGATCCCTCGGATCCCGCCCACAGCAGCGGATACAGGTGCATCGCCCAGCCGCAGTAGTAGTCGTAGTTGCGCAGCGCTCCGTCGGCCCACCACCCGTCGCCCTGGTAGTAGTCCTCGATGCGGGCGAGGTCGGCGGCGATCCGGGCGGGATCGTGCGGACCGCCGACCGAGGCGAGGAACGTCTCGACCGTGATCCGGAACCACAGCCAGTTGTTGTCGGGGTACCACCCGACGGGGTTCAGGGCGAGCCAGTCCACCACCCGCTGCCGGGCCTCGTCGTCGAGCGAGTCCCACAGCCACGGCCGGGTGAGCTGCAGCCCGAGCGCGATCGACGCGGCCTCCACCTCCGCCTGCGCCTGCTCCGCAGGCAGGACCCAGCGCTCGGGGTTCCGCGGATCCGTGCCGGCCACGAGCCCGTCCCGATACCCGTCGAGGAAGCCGTGCGGATCCGCCCCCCGCTCGCCGGCGAGACGGAACGCGAACAGCAGGAAGGAGCGCGCGAAGCCCTCGAGCCCGTCGCTGTCGGCACCGCTGCTGCTCACCGGACCCGGCAGGCGCACCTGGCTGCGCGTCGACGTGAAGAAAGGCCGCAGGGACAGCAGCAGGTGGTCGGCCACGGCCGCCCAGTGCGCGCGCGTCCACCCGGTGTGCGGGGAGAGGGCGCGATCCTCGGGAGGAAGGGTGAGACGGGCAGGGTCGAAGGCGGTCACGAGGCTCAGGGTATACGCTTTCCCGAGCACCACGACAGCCCAGAGGATGGATCCCGGATGACCGACGCCCCCGTGCCCGAAGCGCTCGTCGTCATGTCGCGCGAGGCCTTCCGCAACCAGTTCGACTCCGAGCGGATCTCCCGGCTGCGCGCCCTTGCCCGCGTGCCGGATCCGGTCTTCGTGGACGACCTGGACGACCCGGCCGTCGCCGACCGCCTCGCATCGGTCGAGGTGCTGATCACCGGCTGGGGCGCCCCGCAGCTCACGCAGCGGCGACTGGAGCAGATGCCGCGGCTGCAGGCGATGCTGCACAGCGCCGGATCCGTCCGCCCGCACGTCACCGACGAGCTCTGGGACCGCGGCATCCGCGTCGCCGCGGTCGCCGAGGTCAACGCGGTGCCGGTCGCGGAGTTCACGCTGGCCGCGATCATCCTTGCCGGGAAGAAGGCCCCCTTCCTCGCGGCGGATCGCGACCCGCGGCGGGACGGCGAGGCCGGCACCGCCCGCTTCGGGCGACTCGGAAACTTCGGGGTGACGATCGGCGTCGTGGGGTTCAGCCGCATCGGCCGCCGCGTCGTCGCCCTCGTCCAGCAGCTCAGCTCCGTCACGGTTCTCGTGGCGGATCCGTTCGCGGATCCGGACGAGGTCCGCGCCGCGGGCGGCATCCCGACGCCCTTGGAGCAGCTGCTCCCGCGCGTCGACGTGCTCTCGCTGCATGCCCCTGCCCTGCCGTCGACGCGGCACATGATCGGGGCCCGCGAACTCGCGGCGCTGCCCGACCACGCCACGGTGATCAACACCGCGCGCGGCAGCCTCATCGACAACGATGCGCTGGTGCGCGAATGCACCGCCGGGCGCCTCAACGCGATCCTGGACGTGACCGATCCGGAGCCGCTCCCCGAGGACTCGCCGCTGTACGGCCTTCCCAACGTCATGATCACACCGCATCTGGCCGGATCCCTCGGCAATGAGCTGCATCGGATGACCGATGCGGCTCTCGACGAGCTCGAGCGCTTCGCCGCGGGCGCGCCGCTGCACGAGGAGGTCACCGCCGAGTCCCTCCGGCTGAGCGCCTGACCCGGCTCAGCCGCGCCGGGCGTCGGCCCGCGGGTGCACGAACCCGGAGAGCGCACCGAGCGTCGCGCCCACGAGCGTGTCCACCACCCGCTCCGCGATGAGCGCTCCTGGCGCGGCGCCGCCGCCCGCGGGCGAGGTCGACACGATCAGCAGCAGCACGAGCGGCGTGATGAAGACGAGGGCGAGCGCATAGTTGCGGATCACGAAGAGCTCGGCGCCGAACTGGAGCGCCCCGAACAGGACGGGCAGCGCGAATCCGGGCAGCGGCAGCGCGGCGAGGGCCGCGAAGAGGCCCGCCCCCACCACCGTGCCGACCAGGCGCTGACTTCCGCGGATGAACGCCACCCGGCGTCCTGCGTTCACCCCGATCACCGCCACCCCGGCGCACACCGCCCAGTACGCGCGCTCCGCATCCACGAGCAGCAGGCTGAGCAGCGTCCCGATCGCGGCGACCACGACCACGCGCACCAGCAGGGCCCGCGAGTCGGGCCCCAGGGCGAAGCGGCGCTCGATCGACTGCCCGATCCTCTCGGAGCCCGGCCGCACGACGCGTCGCACCAGCACGAATACGCCCGCCGTGGCGCAGGTGATCGCGACGCCCGCCGTCAGGGCGACGAGGAACAGCACCGGATCCGCGTGCCTGCGCCCGTCGACCACCGCCGTCACGTGCGTGGCGATGCCGTAGGCGAGCACGAAGAAGACCGGACCGGGGGCGCCGAGGCGGAAGCCGAAGTGCAGCACCGCGATCACGAGGGTCACCACGACCAGCCCGAGCGCGGCGAGCAGCGGAAAGGGGGCGAGGGCGACGCCCGCGGCGGCGCAGGCCACCAGCGCGGCGCCGAGGACAGGGAGCGCACGCGCCCTCGTCGCCGGGCGACCGCGGTGAGGTACGTCGCCACGAACGCCCCGCCCGCCGCCTGCAGGCCGAGGTCGCCGCGGCCCAGCGCGGTGAACAGCCCGAGCGGCAGGAACATCGACAGCGCGGCCTGCAAGGCGATGGACCAGCGCGGGGAGGGCGCGGGCGCGAGCGTCATGAGGCTCCGGAACCAGACGCGCAGGTGCCCGCCGTCGTCGACCGGCTCCTCGCGCCCCGCGTGATCGGGGTCCTCTGCCCGCGCGGCCGATCCTCCCGAAGTCACAGACGACACGGTACTGGACCGGATCCGCCCCATGAGACTCTGGTGGTCTCATCCCACTCTCCGGAGGTCCTCGTGCCGCTGCCCTCGCCCCGCCCGATCGACCCCTCCTCCGCGCCCGCACTGCGCTGGGGCGTGATCGGCACGGGCTGGATCGCGGGTCGCTTCGCCGACGCGCTGCACCGGCACACCGCGCAGCGCGTGGTCGCCGTGGCCGCACGCGATCTCCCGCGCACCCTCGCGTTCGCCGCCGCGCACGGCATCGAGACGGCCGTCACGGACCGGAGGGCGCTGCTGGACGCGGTCGACGCGGTCTACATCGCGGTGCCGCACAGCGCGCACGCCGCCGTCGCCCGGGAGGCGATCGCCGCCGGCCGCCACGTGCTCGTCGAGAAGCCCTTCGCCACGAGCGCCGCCGAGGCGCGCGAGGTCGTCGATGACGCACGCGCCGCGGGCGTGCTCGCGATGGAGGCGATGTGGACCCGGTATCTGCCGCAGAGCGACGTGCTGCGGCAGCTGATCTCCGACGGCGCGCTCGGCGAGATCCACCAGGTCGTCGCCGATTTCGGCTCGGTGGCGCCCTACGACCCGACCGGCCGGATGTGGGATCCCGCTCTCGCCGGCGGAGCCCTGCTCGACCTCGGCGTGTATCCGGTCTCGTTCGCCTCGTCGATCCTGGGCGTGCCGGAACGGATCCAGGCGTCGGGGCTCGTCACCCCCGACGGCATCGACCTGCGCGCCACCGCGCTGCTGGGCTACGCGAACGGCGCGGATGCCGTGGTGTCGACGTCGATGGTCTCGCGCACCGCGGAGCGCGCCGAGGTGATCGGCGCGGCCGCGCGGGTCGACGTGCTGCCGTCCTTCTTCGCGCCGACCGGGCTGCGCGTGACGCGCCGGATCGGCGGCAGGAACGAGGTCGAGGAGTGGCGCGACGAGGCCTTCACCGAGCGCTACGACGGGCTCGGCTACCAGGCCAGCGCGCTCGCCCGGTACGTGGGAGAAGGGCGCACGGAATCGCCGCTGCATCCGCTGGACGAGGTCGTCGCGGTGCTCGACGTGATCGACCGGATCCGGCCCCAGCTGACGGTGGTGGATCCGGCGCGCTTCCAGGACGCCTGAGCGGCGGGCTGCCGGCCCCGGGCCTGGACGCAGGGCCCGGCCGGGCGCATGCTGGAGCCATGACCGGCTTCCAGACCACGCATGCCTTCAGCGGCTTCAGCGTCGACGACATCGATGCGGCCCGCACGTTCTACGGCGACACCCTCGGTCTCGAGGTGAGCACCAACGCGATGGGCTTCCTCGACATCCGGCTGCCCCAGGGCGGATCCGTCCTCGTCTACGCCAAGCCGAACCACACCCCGGCGAGCTTCACGATCCTGAACTTCCCGGTCGAGGACGTCGAGGCGGCCGTCGACGACCTCAACGCCCGCGGGGTCGTCACCAAGATCTACACGGATCCGGATTTCGGCACCGATGAGAAGGGCATCGCCCACGGCGCACCGGGGCGCGGCCCGGACATCGCCTGGTTCACCGACCCGGCCGGCAACGTGCTGTCGGTGCTCGCCGCCGTCTGATCCGGATGCCGCCTTGACTTCGAGTGCGCTCGAAGTCGTAGCGTGAGGCACATGCCGGAAACCACCACGACGCGCTCGATCTCCGAGGCGGCGCACGAGCTCGGGCTGACCGCGCACACCCTGCGCTACTACGAGCGCGAGGGGCTCCTGCTCGCGCCCGTGGACCGCGAATCGTCCGATCGCCGGCGCTACACCGACGACGACATCGCGTGGCTCGGGTTCCTGCGCAAGGTCCGCTCCACCGCCATGCCGATCGCCACGCTCCGGCGCTATGTCGAGCTCGCCCGTGCCGGAGACGGCACGAGCGCTGCCCGTCTCGCCCTGCTGCGCGAGCACCGCGAGACGGTGCTGGCCCGGCGGGCGGAGCTGGACGACGCCCTCGGCGCCATCGACATCAAGATCGCCCTCTACTCCGAAAGGCTCTCATGAAGAACGCGACTCTCGGCACCCTCTCCGTCGGCCGGCTCGGCCTCGGCTGCATGGGGATGTCGGCCTTCTACTCCGGTGCGAACACGGACGAGGCCGAGTCCATCCGCACGATCCATCGCGCGCTCGACCTCGGCGTCACCATGCTCGACACCGCCGAGATGTACGGCCCGCACACGAACGAGGAGCTCGTCGGCCGAGCTCTCGCCGGGCGACGCGACGGCGTCGTGATCGCGACCAAGTTCGGCGTCCTGCCGGGAACGGACGGCGGCCGCCGGCTCGACGGCTCCCCCGAGAACGTGCGCCGCTCGGTCGAGGGGTCGCTGCGCCGCCTGGGCACCGACCGGATCGATCTCTACTACCAGCATCGGATGGATCCCCAGACGCCGATCGAGGACACCGTGGGCGCCCTGGCCGAGCTGGTCGCCGAGGGGAAGATCCTGCACTACGGGCTCTCGGAGGCCGGTGAGGAGACCCTGCGCCGTGCGCACGCGGTGCATCCGGTGACCGCGCTGGAGACCGAGTACTCGCTGTGGACCCGGGATCCTGCGGAGCAGCTGCTGCCGGTGCTGCGCGAGCTGGGCATCGGCCTCGTGCCGTACTCCCCGCTCGGGCGAGGCTTCCTCACCGGCGCCATCCGCTCCGCCGACACCCTCGACGCCGGCGACTTCCGCCGGAGCAACCCGCGCTTCGTCGGCGAGAACCTCGACGCGAACCTGCGCATCGTCGATGCCGTCGAAGAGGTCGCCGCCGAGCTCGACGCGACCCCTGCCCAGGTCGCCCTCGCGTGGGTGCTCGCACAGGGCGACGACATCGCACCGATCCCGGGCACGAAGCGGGTCTCCCGTCTCGAGGAGAACGTCGCCGCGGATGCGCTCGTGCTCTCGGAGGAGCAGCTCGCCGCGCTCGGGGCGCTGCCCTCGGCCGCGGGCGACCGCTACGCCGACATGTCGAGCATCGGCCGCTGAGGTCGGCGGCGCCGGTTCACACTCCGTCGGCGAACCGGCGCTGCACCTCTGCGTACGGAAGGGCCCCGTCGAGGAAGCCCAGCGTGCCGCTCTCGAGCAGCTCGCGCCCCGCGCGCTCGACGGCGGTGAGAGCGACTCGTGCAATGCTCCCACCCAGGCTCACCCGTCTCACGCCGAGGGCGAAGAGCTCGGGCACGGGGATGAGGTGCGCGGCGAGTCCCGCCACGATGTTCAGCGGGGCCGGGATCTCCGCGGCGAGGCGCCGAACGGTCTCCTCGTCGTTCACACCGGGCACGAACACGCAGTCCGCTCCGGCCTCGACGAAGCGCTGCGCCCGCGCGACGGTCTCGTCGAACGGATCGTGGACGCCGGACCGGAAGTACGCATCGGTGCGCGCGTTGATCACGAACGTGCTGCGGGGTGCCGCGTCGCGGGCCGCCGCGATCCGCTCGGCCGCCTCATCGATGCCGAACAGCACGCCGTCCACCGCGTCCTCGAGGTTGGCCCCGACCACGCCGACGTCGGTTGCGCGCAGGACGGTGCGCGCGACGTCCTGCGGATCGTCGCCGTAGCCCGCCTCGAGATCCGCGGTCACCGGCACGTCGACCGCCGCGACGATCGCCGCGACCTTCTCGAGCATCGTGTCGAGGTCGAGGGCCCCGCCGTCGGGCACGCCCAGGGACCACGCGATCCCGGCGCTCGTGGTCGCGATCGCGGGGAAGCCGAGCTGGGCGAGGATCCGCGCGGATCCCGGATCCCAGGCGTTGGGCAGCACGAACCCGGTGCCCTGGTGCAGGGCGAGGAAGGCGGCGGCACGGTCATCGGTCATGGCTTCAGCGCTCCGGGTCGTCGTCGCGATCCCAGGCGATCGCGATCAGCCGCCGCAGCACGCCGAGATCGATGTCGTCGAGCTTGCGCACGTAGACGCACCCGCGCCCCTCGGTGAACGTCCCGAGGCTGGGGAGGAGCGCGGCACCCTCGGGCAGATCCTTCAGCCCGTACAGCGAGAGCTGCGCCTTGCGGGGCGAGAAGGCCACCCTGGGCCAGTCCCCCTCGCTGCTCGCGCCGCGGTAGCGGTACGTGCCGTAGCCGACCATGCTCGGCCCCCACATCACGGGCTCGGCACCGGTCACCTCGCCGAAGATCCCGGCGAGCGCGAGTCCGTCGATCCTGCGACGCTCCGGAGTCGCCGCCTCGAGGAACGCCGAGACGTCGGCGGCCGTGGGCTGGGTCTTGATCTCGGCCATGCAGCCATCATGGCGCACCGCACGGACACCGCGCAGGGGGTCGCAGCCGATTCGGCGCTCGGCACGCGGTGGCGGCTCAGGCGATGCGCGTGAACCGGGGGCCGCGGTAGCCGTCGCGGTCGACGTGCTCCTCGAACATCGCGAGCGGCCGCGCCCAGTGGCTGTAGTCGTCGTAGAGCTTGCGGTAGAACACCAGCTGCTCCTCCGTCTCGCTGTGCCGTCCGACGGCGATCACCTCGTAGCGGGCGCCCTTGAAGTGCTGATAGATCCCCGGCTCGACCGCCATGCGCTGCATCCTCTCCTGCGATCCTCCGCCGTCCGCGCGGCTCGGATCCCGGCGCCCGTCGGCGCCCCGATCAGAGAGCCTTCCATGCCGCCGTCTTGCCCGCCAGCCCGCACGACGCCCTCGGTATCATCGGGTGATGGCCGAATCCTCCGCAGCGCCCCGCAGCACCGGCCGCTACCGCAAGGGCATCGCCCGCCGCCAGGAGATCCTGGACAAGGCCATCGAGGTGTTCGCCCGGCGGGGCTCGCAGAAGACGAGCCTGCGCGCGATCGCCCAGGAGGTCGGCGTCACGCACGCGGCCCTGACGCACTACTTCGGGTCGCTCGAGGAGCTACTCGTCGAGGTCTACCGCGCGTCGGAGAGCGCGACGGACGCGGCGCATCCGCTCCCCGAAGACGTCCGTCCCGCCCTGTCGATGCGCACGGCGGCGGAGCGCAACCGCCGCATCCCCGGCCTCGTGCAGCTGTACTCGACCCTGGTGTCGACCGCCCTGGAGGATTCGCACCAGGCCGCGCAGGAGTTCATCACGCAGCGCTTCACCCGGATCCGCACCACGATGGCCGCCCAGGTGCGGCGGCTGCAGGCCTCGGGAGAGCTGCGCGCCGACCTGGATCCGGAGCTCGTCGCCGCGCTGGTCATCGCCGCGTCGGACGGACTGCAGACGCAGTGGCTGCTCGACGACACGGTCGACCACGAGGCCGCGCTCGAGATGCTGGACCGGCTGCTCTCCGGCGGCGCCACCGACTGAGCGGCGATCCAGGATCCTGTCTCCCTCCCCGCACCACCTTTCCCTCCCCGCAAACGCGCGAACACGGGGAGGGAAACATGACCAGGGGAGGGAATCGTTCCTCCCCTGGCCATCACCGTGCTCCGGTTCAGAGCGTGGCGACGAAGGGGTCGAAGCCCTCGGGCAGCAGCGGGACGGGGCCGACGGTGCTCTCGACCGCGACGGCGCGTCCGGTGCGGGCCGACTCCTGGGCGGACAGCAGCACGTCGAGCACGTGGAAGCCCAGCTCGCCGGAGGCGACGTGCGGCCTGTCCGCGGCGATGGCGCGCACCATGTCGAGGGCGCCGAGGCCGCGGCCGATCTCGATGTCCTCGTGGGAGATCTCCACCCACTCCTGCTCGAACGACATGCCGTCGCGCAGCACGCCGAGCGGCTTCACGTACGCGATCCGCCCCGCGAACATGTTGGGGTCGGGGATCACGATCGTGCCCTCGGTGCCGTGGATCTCCACGATGCCGTGGCGCTCCAGCGCGGAGTCGAAGCTCAGCAGGCTCTGCGCCTGGGCGCCCTGCTCGAAGGCCGTGACGATCTGGATCGTCGAGGGCACCTCGACCGGGAACAGGGTTCCGGCGTTCGGACCCGTGCGGATCTCGCGCTCCTCGCGCGCCTTGCTGCCGACGGCCGCGACGCTCGCGACGGGGCCGAGCAGGCTCACGAGCGCGGAGAAGTAGTACGGCCCCATGTCGAGCAGCGGGCCCGCGCCCTCGGCGAAGAGGAACGCGGGGCTCGGGTGCCACAGGTCGGGGCCCTGGGTCTGGAAAGCGGTCTGCGCGAACAGCGGGCGCCCGATCACGCCGCTCTCGATTGCCCTGCGCGCGGCCTGGAACCCCGGGCCCAGCAGGGTGTCGGGGGCGGATCCGACGCGCAGCCCCGCCGCGTCGGCCTCGCGCAGCAGCGCGGCCGCGCCGTCGCGGTCGAGTCCGAGCGGCTTCTCCGTCCAGACGTGCTTGCCCGCGGCGATCGCGGCACGCGACACCTCCACGTGCACGGCCGGGATGGTGAGGTTGATCACGAGGTCCACGCCGGGGTGCGCCAGCACGTCGTCGGCGGATCCGAACGCCGGCACGCCGTACTTCTCGGCCTGCGCCTGCGCGCGGTCGAGCAGCAGGTCGCCGACGATGAGCACCTCGGTGTCGGGGAACCGTGCGAGGTTCTGCAGGTAGGTGTCGCTGATGACGCCGACGCCGATGACGCCGATCCCGACCGCGCTCATCGGGCGAGACCGCCGTCGGTGAGGAAGGCGTAGCTCGCGGCGATGTCCGCGAAGACGTCACCCGGCGCGTTGTCGTACTCGATGACGGCGTACTGCACCGCCGACGCCGCGCGCAGGGCATCGGCGAGCGGCACGTCGCCGTCGCCCGCGTGGCGCTGGTCGAGGCTGTCCGAGCCGAACTCGGCGGCGCCCGGGGCGAACGGGTTGCTGTCGGGGGCGATGCCGTCCTTGACGTGCACGGCGACGAGACGGTCGCCCAGGCGGGAGACGAGGGCGGTGACGTCCTGCCCGCCGACGAGCGCCCAGTACAGGTCGAGCTCGAGTGCGACCCGCGCGTCGGTGAGCGACACGAAGCGCTCGTAGGCGCTCTGCCCGTCGAAGTCGGCCACGAACTCCTGCGCGTGGTTGTGGTAGCCGACGGCGAGGCCGAAGCCGGCCGCCGTGTCGGCCAGGGCGTTGAGACGGTCGGCGATCTCGGTGACGCCGTCGAGCGTGAACCAGCGCTCCGGCGCGACGAACGGGTCGATGACGGTGGTCATACCGAGCTTCGCGGCGGCCTCGAAGACGACCTCGGGAGCGGGCGTGGGGATGGATCCGTCCGGCGTCCACAGCTCGTCCGAGAGCAGCGGCGCGTGCCCGGTCGGCGAGGCGAGCCCCGACGCGTCCAGGGCGGCGCGGATCTCGTCCGGGCGGCGCACGAAGTCGAACGCCTCGACGTTGCGCAGCCCGATGGCCGCGAGCTTGTCGAGCGAGCCCGCCATGTCGGCGGAGAACTCCGCCGCGAGCGTGTAGAGCTGAACCGAGGTTTCCGGCAGGGCCACGGTGACCTTCCTTCTCTGCAAGGGCACGGGCACTCCCTGCCCGTGCGGCCAGAGTATCAGAAACCTCCACTTGGAGGTATATGTTCCTTCCCCGCAGGACGCGAGAGCCGCAATCACCCGAGGACCGACCGAGATCCGGGACGACTCCGTTCGTGTCCGAGGGGGCGCCTAGTCTCGACGCATGGCCACGCTCGATGATCTGCGTCGTGTCGCCGCCCGCCTGCCCGGGAGCGAGGAGCGCGCGATGACCGGCGGTGCCGCCTGGTTCGTCCGGAACAAGCTCTTCACCTGGGAATGCTCGCCCTGGCCGAGCATCCCGGAAGACCTCCGTGAGGTCATCGCGTCCGAGCTCGTGGTCGGCGTGAAGGTCGCCGACGAGCTCGATGCGCTCGCGTTGCGCGAAATGGCGCCCGACGTGTTCCTCCGCCGGACGACACGGTGGGGCGAGCCGAAGATCGCGTTCCGGATGCGGGCCATCGACGACGATCATCTCATCGAGCTCGTGACCGAGGCATGGCGGGTGCAGGCGCCCCAGTATCTGCGCCGCGAGTTCGACGCCAGGTAGATCGCGTCGGGCGGCCGGCCCTCGGGTTCCTGCCCGCACACCCGACGCGGCGCGGATCAACGCGAAAACCCCCGGATCGACCGGGGGTTTCATGGCGGAGACGGAGGGATTTGAACCCTCGGTCCCCTTGCGAGGACTCCACCTTAGCAGTGCCTTGTCAGACACTCACGCTGCGTGATTCTGCGAGTGAATGCAGGTCATGCACCCGGCTTTTCGGCGTGCTCAGAGGATCCACTCCCCTGACGCTCCCCAGTTCGGCCGTACGGTCGATGGACCTACTGATCGTGGGTCGCGAGTTCTACAAGCCAGATCCGAGCCATTATTATGCCCGACCTCCAGAACGCCCAACACCAGCGCGGCTCGCGCAGTCGTTTGCCGCGGCGACACCGACGTGGCGCTTGTTCACCGACGCACCCCCATCACGTCCGTGGCCCGCTCCACCATGGGGACTGTCGCGGCGATCATCGTCGGCGACGCGGCGCGGCCGGATCCGGCACGCCTGGATTCCGCGTTCGAGGTCTGCCGGGTGGTCGCCGCGCACACCGAAGGCGCGCAGCGCGCGGCGGCGTTGACCGTGTGCGGGTGGCTGTCGTGGGCACTGGGACGATCCACCCGGGCCGCGTTCTTCACCGAGCAGGCGACTCGGACGCTCGGAGCACCGACGTTCACGGCCACACTCGCGGAGATCATCGACCGCGGTCCGGTCCCGGCCTGGGCTTTCGCCGGTTGAGCACCCGGTGCCCCGGGCCCAGCCCGGGGCACCAGCGCTGCTGCGAGCGCGAGCGGGCAGGATGTCCAATCCGGCTCGCCGCGGGCACCCCTTGTAGGTGAGACGATCGGCACGCTGGCTGTAGGAACCGTTCAGAGATGTCCGCCGGGCCCGCTGAAATCCGCTTCTCGACAGAGAAATGTCCGCGCTCAGATGTGCCTTCTCGATATGAATTTGTCCGGCGAGCGTCGTTCGTCGATCCGGTGGGCGATCGTGATCAGAGTCCGAATCCCCCGTCCGTTGTGAGCACCTGACCGACGACCCAGCTTCCTGCTGAGGACAACCACCCGATGAGTTCGGCTGGGTCTTCCGGTGTGCCGACTCTGCCAAAGGGCGTGCTCTGGATGTAGCGGTCGAGTTCGTCGAGTGAGCGATCTGTGGTCTCCGGATCCATATAGCCGGTGTTAACCGGGCCGGGGTTGACGGTGTTGAGGATGATTCCGAGCTCCAGAAGCTCAGCCGCGACGGTGGCTGTGACGCCAGCCAGCGCCGCCTTGCTGGTCGCGTAGGCGACCTCTCCGCGCATGGCTCCATGAATCTGCCCGGATGTCATCCAGAACACTCGCCCCTGGGGCTGCAGATAAGGTCCGGACCCGACGATGCGGTCTCCAGGCCTCCTCGGCTCGTTACCTTTCGGCGCATAACCGTGCGAACTCGGCAGTGAGCAGCATCGTCGAGCGGGTGTTGACCTCCCAGAACGCACTGAGCCGGTCCGCGGTCATGTCGAGGATGCTGCCGTCGTCGCCGCTCTTCGCGTGATTGCAGACAAGGATGTCGACGCGCCCGGAGAGAGACAAGGCGGTGCGGATGACGTCCGGGATCGCATCAGGGTCCGACAGGTCCGCTGAGACGTCGGCGAACAGTGCACCATCGGCCAGATGCTGCCGGACCCCGGCGCGAACGTTGTCCAGGTCGTCGCCGCCCCAGGGCAGATCGAGGTCATCCGGACGGAAGTGATGGATGACGACATTCGCGCCCAGAGACGCGAGCTTGTTGGCGACGGCGAACCCGATCCCGCGGCGTCGCGAGACGCCGGTGACAAGAGCCGTCCGACCGCGGAGGGGCAGAAACGAGGACATGGTGAACCTTTCGATTGCGCGCGTAATCGCGGCGCGGAAATGAGTACTGGGATCGAATGGCTCACCGGCATTGCATAGACGAACCGTAGCAGGCGCCGCTTACTGCGCCCAGCCCTACAACGTCCGCCAACAAGCGCAGCGCACGGCCGCCAGGTGCCACTCGTACTGACCGCCCGGGGCCCCGAAATGTCCAGTTGGACACACTGCGGACACGTCAGGGACTGCTGAGGGTTTGGGTGACTCCTGATCTGTGGTGATTCGTCACCGCTGGAAGGATGTCCTCATGCCAAAGCCGTTCCCCAAGGAGTTCCGGGACGATGTCGTTGCGATCGCACTCAGGCGGGAGTCGTCGTTCGCGCAGATCGCGAAAGACCTCGAGATCTCCGAGTCGTGCGTGCAGCGCTGGGTGAAGATTGCCGAGGTCGACGGCGGTCGCCGTCCCGGTGTCAGCTCGAGCGAAGCGGCCGAGAATCGTGAGCTGCGCAAGCGGGTGAAGCTGCTCGAGCAGGAGGTCGAGATCCTCCGGCGTGCGGCGGCGTATCTGTCGCAGGCGAACCTGTCCGGCCCAAAAGGCTCTACCCGCTCGTGAGTGAACTCGCCGCCGACGGGATCCCTGTCGCGGTGACGTGTCGGGTGCTGAAGTTCGCGAAGCAGCCTTACTACCGGTGGCTGCAGGATCCCGTCTCGCGACGGGACTGGGACGATGCGCATCTGATCAACGCGGCCATCGACGTGCATGCCGACGACCCCGCGTTCGGATACCGGCTCATCGCCGACGAGCTCGCGGAGGCCGGGTTCACCGCGTCGGAGCGGCGGGTGTGGCGGGTGTGGCGGGTGTGTTCAGAGAATGAGATCTTCAGTGCGTTCGTCCGCAAACGGCGTGGCAAGGGTCGTTTGGTCGGCCCGCCGGTGCGTGACGATCTTGTCCGGCGCGAGTTCACTGCGGCCGGCCCTGACCGGCTCTGGCTCACCGATATCTCGGAGCATCCCACCGGTGAGGGGAAGGTCTATCTCTGCGCCGTGAAAGACGTCTGGTCGAACCGGATCGTGGGGTACTCGATCAACGAGCGGATGACCTCGGAGCTGGCCGTCTCGGCCCTGCGGAGGGCCATCCAGCGCCGCAGCCCGAACGGGACCACCGTTCACAGCGATCGCGGCAGTCAGTTTCGTTCGCGGCGCTTCCAAGCCGAACTGGACCGGAGCGGACTCGTCGGCTCCACGGGCCGGGTCGGCGCTGCCGGCGACAACGCGGCGATGGAATCGTTCTTCGCACTCCTGCAAAAGAACGTGCTCAACCGCCGACGCTGGACCACCCGCGATGACCTCCGCCACGCGATCGTGACCTGGATCGAACGGACCTACCACCGCCGTCGCCGGCAACGCATCCTCGGCAAGTTGACGCCCGTCGAATTCGAAGCAATCATGACCACACAGGCCGCGTCCGCCGCCCAACAAGAAGAGTCACCAAGACCCTCAGCAGTCCCGTCATACAGACGACGTGCGCGGTACTCCGCAAGCAAACAGCAGCTCGATGCAGCGCCCAAAACTACGACGCGAATATCCTCACGAACTGGCTACCCTGCGCTTCGGGTTTCCTGCTCATTGCGTCTTCACCCGTCGTCGTTGCTCAGCCTTGCCTAAGACGTCCTCAACCGAGCAGGTCCAGGTCGACGCGCAACGAGGCCACATCGTTCAACGCCGTCCTAGCTGCCCACCAACCGCCCATCCCGTGCACTCCAGGCCCTGGAACTGCCGACGCCGAACAGATGTAGAGGCCTCGAATCTTGGTTCGCCAAGGGGCTGAGGACAAGCGAGGACGCGCCACCAGGCGGTACAGAGAAGTGCTGCCTCCAGTGATGTCGCCATGCCGAAGGTTCGAGTTCGCGTCACCGAGAGACGCCGCGGGGGTAGCGAGAGAATCTTCGACTAGATCCCTGACGCCTGGGGCATGTCGTTCAAGTTCCGCAAGTATCTGGGAGCGAGGATCGAGAGTTGAGCCGGCTGGGACGTGCGCATACGCCCAGACGACGGAGCGACCTGTCGTCGCGCGATCCGGGTCCAATGCAGTCGGTTGCGCAAGCAGTATGTATGGCCGCTCAGCGTGGGTTCCGGCATGGACGGCCCTCTCCGCAGCAGCGATGTCTTCCCAACGCCCACCCAGGTGTACCGTCCCAGCCTCGAGAACTCGTGTGTCCGTCCAGGGGATCTCCTGCGACAGGACGAAGTCGGCACGTGCGACGCCGATCCCGCTGGCCAGTGCTTTTGGCACCCTGGACCGTAGATCGTTCGGCAGCATTTCCCGAAGCGCTTGCGTAGACACGTCAGCGATGACTATCCGGGCGTCGGTTAGGTCGGTCACATCGGTAACGGGGCGGCCGGTCTCTATGGTCCCGCCATGGTCCAGGATGTCCTTCACCATTTCATCCGCGAGATGTTGCGCGCCTCCGCGCGGGATCCCCCAGCCACGCACGTGTGCGTGTGCCCCTAGGACGATTCCTGACGCCGCAGCGGCGAAGGACCCAATCGGCTGGCCGGCGTGCGCGACAAGGCCAGCGAGCAGCGCCCGCCCATCAACCCCATCGATTCCAACTCGCGCTCCTGGCCAGCTCGACAGCAATGTTGCACGGCCGAGGAGCGGCAGAGCTTTGAGGTTCGCCGGGGTCCTGACCATTGGCGACAGCGCCGCATCTGTGATCTCTCTTTCGTTCCGGACGAGAGATGCAAAAATCCTCGCCCACCCAGCGCCGGCATTGCCAAGTTCGTCCACCGTGCGTTCGAGATCGCGATACGCGATGGCCGCGCGATCGCCGAGCGGATGAGCAAACGACACGCTCGGTCGGATATACGGGACGCGGGACTCGACGCCCCAGGCCTGGAAGAAAGGCGATGCCAGCGCTAGCGGATGAACGGCTGAGTACCGGTCAATGACGCTCCCGTTGTGCAGGTAGGACCGGACCCCACCGCCAACCTCGTTCTGCGCCTCGAGCACGGTGACCCGCAAGCCTGCCCGGGCGAGAGTCATCGCTGCTGCCAGGCCGTTAGGGCCTGACCCGACGACGTATGCGTCGGGTGTCACGCGGCGCCCCAGGCCGTGAGGGCGTCGGCGGCGCTTCTCCCGGTCGCGCACTCGCGCCTGCGGGCTTTACGGCCCGACAGCGCCGCCGTTACGTTACAGAACATCCGTAAATCTCCGCTCTTCGACCTCGTCAAAAACAGCTCAACTGGCTGTTGGTCAGGCGCATGACGGCCTCATCTTTGTCGCTTGACTTACGGTACAGTCCCGTATGTAATGATACCGAATCGACCACGAATGGAGATCAACATGAGCACGACACTCACTGCCTCGCGTGCCCTCGAAGCCGAGGTCAACGCAATCTTCGGAGACGTCGAGGCGGGCTTCGCCGAGACCTCTGAGATGCCCGTCATGACGACGCCGATGATCGTCCCCGCAGCAACGATGGTGATCCAGGGCAGCACGATCTGCCTCGTCTGCTAAGCGCGCCTTGGGACGGAAACACTCCAGCCGGTCGTCCGTGGGACCCAGGGGGGCCTCCACGGACGACCGTGTGTTCTGGACACTCGCGCCCGTAGCAGCCGGGCAGGTACTAAGTGCATGCGAAGGCTTGTACTCGATCAAGGACTACGAGCCCGACGGACTCCTGCGAGGCCGAAGCCAAACGACTTCCTCTAGTTGGCTGCCGCTGGCGTTGCGTCGCCGCCTCGACACCCGAGGTGGAGCACTCCTGGTCCATGGGATGAACCTGTTGGGTGGCCTACTGACTCTCACGGCGAGGCGAAGCCATGCGCGACAGACCGCCGGGGCAGCCCTCATGGCGACTTCTGCCCTTCTCTTCGAGCACCGCAATCCCTACGGACGCGATGGCTCGGATCAAATGAGCGGCGTAATCAACAGCTACAGAGTCGTTACAGCCTTCATCCCCGATCGAAATGCCAGTAACGACGTGTTCTTGAGAGCTGTCAACGTTCAAACGACGGTCTCCTACGTGGCCTCGGGCCTGGCAAAGGCGATCTCACACACATGGCGTTCCGGTCGGGCACTCGAGATGGTCCTCGAGACCGATATGTACGGGCACACCCCAGCTGCGAAGTTCTTCGTACGTCATCCGATGCTGTCGCGGTTGCTCACGTGGTCGACGATCGCGTGGGAGAGCGGATACCCACTCATCTACTTCCTCCCCAGACCGCTCACACGCCTTGCGTTGTTGGGCGTAAAGGCCTTCCATCTCGGCATCGCCGTGACGATGGGGCTGCCGCGGTTCCTATGGGGTTTCAGCGGCGCGCACAGCGCCGTCGAGTACGTTCTCGACCATCGTGGAGGCCGGAGATGAAGCTGGAACAAGCGGTCTCGATCGGTGTGACGGCTGCTTTGGGTGTCAGCGCCGCTTTGGCCTTCGTCCGGCATGAGGAAGAGTTCGCTCGCCGACTAGGACTCAAGGGAACGAGCGTGGTCGACGATCACGTTGGAAAGCACATCGAGTATGACGTGTCTATCAAGTCCGGCGCGGTAACTATCATCTTCGAAAGCGGGCTGGGCTCTCCCCTCGAAAGTTGGGACTGGATCTGGCAGAACCTGCGTCCCCACTTCACGCTCCTTCGGTATCACCGCTCGGGCATCGGACGGTCAACCAGTCGGCTACGTCCCGCTCAGATGATCGAACTGCTCCTGTCTCGCTTCGCCGCGGAGGGTCCGGTTTTGATCGTTTCGCATTCGATTGGTGCTGTGATTGCGGCGAATGTGGTCGCCGAGAGCGACGTCCTCCGATCACGGCTTGAGGGCATCTATATGGTCGACGCCACCGACGCCGACCTCCTGGGTCGTGAGCGAAACACCCCCGCGAGCGTCGGCCAGTACCATCAGATGACGCTGCAGGAGCTGCTCTCCGCCTTCCTTGGCACGAACCGCTGGACAGTGAACAAGATCGAACGCGACGTCGCCTACCTACCTGACCCACAACGTGCGTACGTGGTGACCAGCGCGATGCCCAGGACGCTCCTTGCGGCCCAACGCGAATACGATCTCGAGGCTGTCGACAACCAATCGTCCCTGGCCAGCCTTCCAATCGCTCGGCATGTGCTCGCGGCCTCCGACAACGTAAAACAGCAACAGGCGCTCGCGAGCAGGCTCGATGCAAGTTTCCATGTGATCGCGGGCTCCAGCCACCGCTCCATCCTGGGCAAGCCGGCGCCGGCAGCGATCGTCTCGCAGATCATTCGACAGACCGGTATCCCATCGTGATCAAGAGAGCCCTGCCAACGATCGTCTCGAGCGCCCTCGCGATTCACATCATCTTGACGGCGTTGGACAATCTGCCTGATGGTCGCGCGTCGATCGGGACACGCCTACCTTTCTTCCGCTCTCTCCCCCAGTGGCGCTTCTTCGCGCCCAACCCCGGTGTCGAGAACGTCCATCTTTTCTATCGCACCCGAGCAGCCTCCGATGAGTGGGCCCCGTGGCGCGAGATCTCGTTCCGCAACCCCTTGCGGTGGTACTCGTTGGCCTGGAATCCGCGCAGCCGCGCCCCGAAGGCCTTGTTCGACACTGCCCAGCAGCTGCGCGTTCTGGCAGGCTATGGCGCTTCATACGAGTGGGCGGTCGAGAGCAACGCGTACAAGCTCGTCGAATCGGTGGTCGCTACCCGCGTCGCTGCTGAGCGCAAGTCGGCCGTGCCGTTCCAGTTCATGATCATGATCTCGGCGCCCGGAAAGGGCCGCGACGGGCTCCAGCCCATCCTGGTCTCTCAGGAAACGTCGAAGGCGCCGGACGAATGACCGCTGCTGATCCCGGCGCGGCTATGGCGCCGCCAGTTTTCACGTGCCGACGGCTGACGTTGTTGGTGACGGGTTCCGTGAACGCCGCGCTGGTTCCTTACTGGCTTCATTGGCTCAGGCAGATGTACCCGGACCTCACGGTCTCCGTGGGAGTGAGTCCAATGGCGCAGCGGTTCGTTCAACTCGATGCGCTCCGCGCGCTAGCTTCTGGAGCGGTCTGGGCGGACTCTTGGGAGTCGACGGATCTCCCTGAGGGCGCCCACATCGGAATCGAAAGCCAAGCAGAGTGCTTCGGCGTCTTCCCTGCAACGATCAACACGACCATGAGGCTGGCCGCGGGGTTCACGGACACACCGACCATGATGGCTCTCCAGCTCACTAAGAAGCCGATTGCTATCGCGTCGACGTTCCCCGGCACCAACGAGATCGTGAAACGTCGGTGCGCTGAACTTGAGCGGCGACCAAATCTCCGATTCACGGGCACGCTCCCGGCGTTCAGCGTGAGCGCGGGAGACTGGAGCGGAACCACGGGTTTCTTCATGCCGCTCCTGCTCACGGTGCTCGAGGAGTTGCGTACGGCGTCCAACGAAGTGCCCTCGCCGACGGAGACGAAGTAAATTGCGCAGCCGAGCTCACAGGGCCGCCCACGCGAGGACGGGCGAGCGACACCAGACCATGCAGTTCGATGTCGAATCAGCGACAGTCGCCGTTGGCGGGGTCTCGCTACTTCGAGCAACCTCCGTGAGCGTTTCGTCTGGAGAGGCACTGGTGGTTCGGGGGCCCAACGGCGCCGGGAAGTCGACGCTCCTCAGGTTGCTGGCGGGCATCCACCGGCCCACCGATGGCACGGTGCGGTTCAATGGGCGCGAGGTCGACGAACGGGATCGCGTCTTCCGTCGCGAAGTCGCGTCGATGATCGGGTTGCCGCCGATGGCGCCCGATCTCACGCTTCGCGATCACATCGAACTGGTGGCTTCGACTTGGTTCGTCTCGCTCGGGGAATGCCGCGCTCTGGCCGAATCGCTCCTTGCGGAATTCGGCCTGACGGCATTGAGCCAGCGATTCCCGCACGAGCTTTCATCGGGGCAAACTCAACTCTTCGGTCTTGCGATGGTCCTCGCCCGCCCGTATAGCTTTGCGCTTCTGGATGAGCCGGAGCAACGCCTTGATGGACATCACCTCCAGGCGGTTGGCGCTGCCCTTCGGCGGCGAACTGACAGCGGTGTGGGGCTGGTCGTCGCAACTCACAGTGATGAGCTGGCGTCGACGATTGGCGGGACGATCCATCACCTTGGTGGCGAGGCGTGAGCTCCGCGTCGAGTCGATCCCTCACAATCTGGCGCGCTCGTGCTAGCGGTGAGCGCGAGGGGCTCGGCTACTTGATCTACATCGTCGCGATCGTTGCCTTCGCGGTAGTCGTTCCGTTGCTGATGCTGCTTTGGTCGTGGTTGGTTACTCCCGTTGTGATCTCAGCGCTCCTGAGCGGCGGGGCCCCAAAGTCAACGACGATCGTGTGCGTCCTGTTGTGCGCCGCGGGGTTCTTTGTCGGTCGGCTTCGTGGACCCGCGGTGCGACCGCCGTTCTTGACGTTCGCGTTCTCGACCTCTCCGCTGCGGCGGAACCTGGCGTTCGGGGGGCCGGTCGCCCGCGCGGTAGGACTCGTCGTGGCGGTCGTCATTTTCGCGGGTGCGATACTCAGCGCTGCGATGTGGAGCACAGGTCACGTCGAACCGGTATCAGGCGCAGCGTTCGTGGTGGCGTCAGTTGCCAGCGGCCTCTTGGTTGGGAGCACCTGGCTCTTGGGCCAGATCTTTCCGCGATTTTCGCTTGCTGCGGGTGTTGCGCTTGCCTGCTTAGGGGCGACCTCCACGATCTTCGGCCCTATCGTTCCTTACCTGCCGTGGTACTGGGTCGCGAACGCGTATCCCGTGGAAGGGTCAGTCTTCTCTGCGTTCAGTCTCTTACTCCTCGCTGCCGGATTTATGGCCTTCGCGGTCGCGCAAATGGAAAAGCTGAATCGCGATGGTCTCTTGGCGCAAGCACAGCTCTGGGACACAGCCCAGGTGTTCGCGTCGACGTTCGACCTCGAGTCCGCATCTGCCGTCTACCGCGCCCGCCCTAAGCGGTTTCGGACCGTCTCCGCAGTGCGGAGCTATTCCTCGCAATGGCTGAGGTTCGTTGTTAGAGACGCGCTGGGCGCGGCGCGAACGCCGTTGCGGGCGACGACGGGTGCAGTGTTGTTGGCCGGTGCGGGAGCCGTGATCGGCCTGGGGCCGGCGCCCATGCCTTTCTGGGGGGGCGCCGCTGGTTTGCTCGCGTATCTCGGAGTGGGGCCGTTGTCTGACGGGCTTCGCCATGCAGTTGCGATGTCAGCGGATTTGCCGTTGTACGGGGTCTCTGACCGGGCTCTCGTTAGCTATCACGCTGCGTTTCCAGCCATCGGGACCGCGATCTTTCTGGGAGTGGGCAGCGTCATCACGAGCACTTGGGGAAGCGGCCTATTCAACTTGCAGCTGACTGCCACGACCGCCGTCCTCGTGCTGTTGACCGTGGCCGTGCGGGTCTGCGCTTCTGTGAAGGGGCCGATGCCGGTGAGCCTGTTGGCGCCAGTGTCAACGCCTATGGGCGATCTTGGCGCCATCGTTCGACTGCTGTGGCTATTCGATGCTGTTGTTCTCGCCGCGTTGGGTGGGGCGTTCGCCGCAACCGCTGCCTGGTACCCGGCCTGTGTCGAATTGGTGCTCGTCGTCCTCCTCATCATGTGGCGCTGGTCAAAGCGCCGTCACGGCTAGCCGACGCCTCTCCCCCCGACTGGGACTAGATCACGTTCTCCCGCCAAGGCCCGAGATTCGTCGCGAGGCCGCGAAATGTACTGCCACCGCTCACGTCCAGACGTGTGCCTGTGCTTCTTCGCGCCTGTTCCGATACAAGGTAGGACACCGCATGCGCCACATCCGTCACCTCCCCCAGTTCGCCGAATGCAGCGATGCTGGCCAGATGCTGGCGCACAGCCGGCACCTCGAGCGCTGGGTGTGCAGTGTCCGTGGGGCCGGGGATGACGGTGTTCACGCGAATGCCACGTTCGGCGAGTAGAGCCGCGGATTGATCCGTCAGAGCTTCGAGCGCCGCCTTGCTGATCGCGTAGACGGTGTCGCTCCGGCTCGGAAAATGGGCGCCTGCAGATGAGATGTTCACGATGCTTGCACCGGGTCCCATTCGGTCCGCAGCAAGCTGGGTTAGAAAGAACGGAGCGCGCAAGTTGATGGCCAGGTAGCGATCAAACTCCGCTGGAGTCGCATCCGCAAGCGTGGGGCCCAGCAACAATGCTGCGTTGTTGACGACCACAGTTAGAGGCGCTGACGTGTCTGCGACGATACGATCGACCGCTTCGATGAGAACGCGCGGCCCTTCGCGCGCTTCGAGGTCTGCATGCGCGGCCGTGCACTCGTGGCCTCCGGAGAGAATCTGGCGACAGAGCTTCTCGGCCTGGTACTTGTTCTGCCGATAGTGGACGACGACGTGGTAGCCGTCGTTTGCCAGCGTCCTGGCGATGGACGCCCCGATGCTGCCACTCGCTCCTGTCACCAGGGCGATACCCTTCGTGCCTGCGTCGGCGCTGCTCACGTGGATGGCCCAGAAATCAAGTTGAGGACGGTGGAGATCATCTCGTCGAAACGGGACTCGGCCTCCGACCAAGTCCCGTGCACGGCGAGAAGGTCCTTGGTCCCCATCCCGCCCGCAACGATCAGTCTCACGATCGCCTCGATGTCGGCCGTATCGTGCAGCTGCCCCATCTCGTGGGCACTCCGAAGTCTCTCGCCCACGAAGTTCTGCCATGTCCGGAATGGATCGAGTCGGCGCTCTGGAAACTGATGCCGAGCCTCGGCCGCGAGCTTCACGCCCGCGCGGACGACTACGTCTGCTGCGAGCAACTGGCCGACCGACCTGAATGCGTCACGCAGATCGGCAAGTGGCGCGCTGGGGTCCCCCTTGACTTTCGTTTGCATGTTGCTCATAGCGGTCCGTTCGTGGTCCAGGATCGCGGCCCCCAGGGCGTGCATGTCCTCGAAGTGACGTTCGACCTGGGCTAACGGCAGACCCGCCGCAACGCTCAGGTCAGCCAGACTCACTTCGGCGAATGGATGGACTGCCAGGAGCGAGGCACCCGCTTGCAGGATGCTTTTGATTTCAGGTGACTCACGCAAGGTTCCCCCGTGGCTCGTGTATTCAGTCATGAGCTCGCCCCTTTCGTGTACGCGAGGGACGCGCGCACGCTCACGCCCGTGCTGGCTGTCGATTGAACACGGACGTCATGGAGACCATCCGAACGCAACTCGCGGTCTCGCAGGAGCGTCATTCGAGATGTCCAGGTCGCCGGAGCGACAGTCGGCTCTTCAGCTGCATCGATGTCTATCGCCCGCATCCACAACGTCCCCATGCTCTCCCGGCTGGCGTCGGTAGAGAGGGCGATCACGGATTGCGCCATCTGTCCCATGACTGCGAGGTGGTCGATCACCGTGAGCGCTGGACGCCACGCGCTCTCTACTCCTTCAGCTTCGGTGCGGATGCGCTTCGCGTCCCACTTTGTGCGATGCTCGCCGATCAGCGTTCTGCTTTCAGGCTCGAACCTCATCAATCGTGATGAAGTCGTTGTCTGCCTGAACGCTCCGCCGTAGACGGTCGCTGCCGGTGCCAGCGAAGCCACGGTGTGCCGCTTGTGTGGGTCCAGCGCTCCCTCGAGCCGAACAAACACTCTCATGTTGCCGACGGTGCCGGTCAGTTCCCAGGGTCCTGCTTCGTCGCCGTTGACCGATACAGCCACGGGCACGCTGGCAAGGTCAGTCCAGGCCACTGCCCCCGAACGAAGCCGGGCAGCGGCCACGCGAACCCTTCCCGGAGAGCTTCCCAGCTCGGAAATCACGCGGTCGAAGACGATGATCGGCAGAACCACCGCATCCAGGGTGCTCAGGTGCGGGTTCCGAAGGGCCCCGTCGGCGCCGGTGGACCAACCCGCGGGATAGCGCACCGCTACGTTCGCGCGGAGCGTTCCGTCGCGCCAAAATTCGACGTCGTCTGGACTCCCGTAGCGGACTCGACGGTACCCAGAGCCGAAATATCGACCACCAGCCTCGCCCAGCAGTACGTCCAACTCGACAGGCCAGACGGAACCAGGTTGCTGAATCGGCTGCAGTACGTCACGCATGGACTTACGATACAGAATTATCTGTATTGCCTAATTCCGGCCACCTCACCTGACTGAAGTTATCGCGGTCGGTTAGTATTACATGATGTCTAGTAATCGCGCCGGACGCCCGCCGGTCGCCAACATCACGGACGCGCTTCGGAAGGCCGCAGAGCGAGCGATGGTTGCCGTTGGATACTCAGGCATGAGCGTCGACGGCTTGGTCACGGAAGCAGGCACTACCCGCCCTGCGTTTTACCGGCGATATCCGTCGCTGGCCCATCTCGTGTTCGAGGTCATTCGCGACCAGTTCGGTCAAGGGCAACCCGTCGACGCCGGTTCGCTCCGAGACGACCTGCTCACTCTTCAACGTGCCGACATTACGATGTTCGCCTCTCCCCTGATCCACAAGAACCTCCCCGGCCTGCTCGAGGTAATGAGCGTCAACGAGTCGATCGGCAAGCTCTATCACGACGAGTTCGTCGCCCCACGTCGAGCCAACGTCGCCCGAATCCTCGACCTTGCTGCCCAACGAGGAGAGGTGGATCCATCGCGGGTTGACGTTGACTTGATTTGCGATGTCCTGGTCGGCCCCATCCTGAGTCGGACACTGTTGCCGATCCAGGCAGGCTTGAATGATCGGCTAGCGCGCGATCTTGTCGAGATCGTGCTCCAAATGGTCCAAGCCGACAAGGTCACGCCCTCGCGTTAGCATCCGCGCAGTTGGTGTTTCTACACAGGTGCGCATCGCGATTCACATGTCGTCGCTCAGGCCTCCGCGGCGACGATCCACACCATGTGCCGGCGCAGCGAGCTCGCCGCACAGCATGCCGATAGCATCGCGATCATGATCCCCGGCAACGCTGAAACCCTCGCCCCGGAGGGTGATGGTTCCCCAGTTCGATGGCTGGTCGACGACCCTGACCCGCTTACTGCGCTTTCTCTTGGACGCAGGAGCTTCGTCGAATCCATGTGGGCGACAGTCGATCGCACGAAGTCGGTGGAGTCTTCGATCGTCTTCGGACTCGTCGGTCCATGGGGCTCTGGGAAGTCCTCGATCCTCGGGTGGATCAAGGACCATGCTTCAGCATCCGAAATCAGTTCGCCCTGGTCCGTCGTGTCGTTCAACCCATGGGACTACTCGGACCCGACGAGCGCCCAGCTGGGTTTCTTTGCCGAGCTGGCATCAGCATTCGGCAGACACCGGGGACGGAAGGTCCGGGCGAGTATCGCCAAGTTCGGGAGGGCATTGTCGCCGCTGCTTTCTGTCGGTTCGCTCCTGGGCCTCGACCCGGGCCGAGCTGTCGATGGGCTCGCGAACATCATCGAAGGTGAGCAGAGCGTCAATCGAACGCGTTCGCAGTTGATCCGGGAACTTTCCGCGCTACGACGACCCGTCCTCGTCATCATCGACGACATCGATCGGATCTCAGGAGACGAACTGCTTCAGACGCTCAAGATCGTGCGGCAGTTGGGGCGCCTCCCCTACGTGCACTACCTGCTGTCATTCGACGAAAGCACCGTCTTCGACGCGATCAGCGGAAGCTCACTGGTCGGAAACGGCGGCAGGTCACGCGCCCGGGAGTACATGGACAAGGTCGTTCAAGTCCGTTTCGACCTGCCAAGGATCCGCCCTGTCGATAGTCTTGAGCTCCTGAACCGTGGCCTCAACGAGATCGGAGAGGCCACGGCGTTCTTGCTCGACGAGCGTGGCACGAACCGATTCAGCGAGGCCTACGGGCGCTTCCTGACGCTGCGCCTCGACACCCCTCGCGCAATCCGTCGCTTCCTCACCCAAGTGCGAATGTATGCGCCCATGCTTGCTGGCGAAGTGGACGCGGCTGATTTCTTGGTGCTGACTTGGCTTCGAACCGCCGAGCCTGGCGTCTACGCGATGCTGCAGGCGCACAGGGATTCGTTTGTCGGGTCCGCCGAACGCCTGCTTTACGTGCCGACGACAACGCAAGGCGATGAGCGACGGAAGATCCGAGACGAATGGAGCATGAGGATTCGCGACGCTGGGACACGCGGCAGCGACGTGGACGGTGTGATCGAGGCGCTGTCGTTCTTGTTTCCGGTGTTCGCGAGCAAGTGCGGGACCGAGTTTAGGGACGACGATGTGTCGTTCAGCTCGCGGGTTGCAAACAGCGACTACTTCGACCGCTATTTCAGCTTCGGGGTGCTGGACGACGACATCTCTGACGTAGTCGTGGAGCGTGCTCTGACAGTGGTCGCCTCGGACCCGTTGGCCGAAGGCGAATCAGTGGCCCAAGTACGTGCCGCGCTCGGCTTCAACCCTGCACTGACCGTCGACAAGATCACGCGCGTGATTGCGCAGAAGCAGTTGACCGCCCCGAACGTCTATCGCTGGCTTACGCCGGTCTACATCCAGTTGCGCAGACGTCAAGGTGTTGTTTCCCCGGACCATACGATCGAACGAACCGTCGCCAGCAGGCTCGCTCAGATGACGTCCAAGCAACAGACAGACGCGCTGTTGGCAATCCTCGAGCAAGGCGGGGCACCGCTCGCCGTTTCAGCGTTGGACCGCGCCCGGGGGTTAGGAAGGTACGGAGGCCGGACCTTCAGTGCGGATGAAACTCAGTTGAAGCCCATCCGGATGGCGTTCGCGTCGATGCTCCGAGCATCTGAGTCCACACCTCTTCAGATGGACCAACTGACAAGAAGCGACGCATGGTCATGGCTCCGGGTCGATCCAGCAGGCTTCGCCGACTGGATCCACGACTGGAGCGAGCGCATCGGGGACCTGGACTCGATCGCATTCTTCGTTGTCTCCGCTACGTCCCACGGCTCTTACGGGACCACGGTGCGGCTCTCATCGTTCGACGCTGAGACAGCGTCGACTTTCTTCTCCCTCGAGAACGTCTGCGCTCAGCATGAGGAGGAGATTGCGTCAGCGGATCTCGTTGTGAATGATCCGTTTGACGGCCTCGATGACACCCCCGATAACCGTCGCAGGACACTGCTGTCGGCATTGCAGCAGTGGCGTCAGAAGCCGTAGCTCGCAGCAACAGTCCGAAAGGAGCCTGAGAGCAGCCTCCTCAAACCTGAGACCTCGGATACGCGCCAACGGGTGTACAGCGAACGCACTGGAGCAACCGATGTGCGTGGTCATCAATCAAGAGTCGATCGGAGGCAGAGTTGCCCCTAGTCAGCCAGCTTGGTCATGCAACCGCATTGAGTCAGCGGGACGGGGCTGCTCAAAACCGTCTTCTGAATCGGCCTGATGGGACTGCTGCACGGATAGGTGACATCTTGACCTGCCCCACGGATTTGGTGCCAGTCGCGGTCGCTAACTCGCGGCGGGGATGTCGTTGATTTCGAGTGTCTCGTATTCGATCGGCGTGCGGTAGCCGAGGGCGGAGTGACGGCGCTGACGGTTGTGGAATATCTCGATGTACTCGAAGATCGCGTTCGCGAGTTCGACTCTGGTTTTCCACTTCTTCCGATTCAGGAGCTCGATCTGCATCGATGACCAGAAGCTCTCCATCATCGCGTTGTCCAGCCCGTCACCGACGGACCCGAACGAAGGCAGCAGCCCGGCAGAGCGGATCTTCTCCCCGAAGAACCACGAGGTGAATTGCGTTCCGTGATCCGCGTGAACGATCCCACCCGGTCTAGGGCGACGGTTCCGGATGGCCATGTCGAGCGCGTTGATGACGAGTGTCGTGTCCTGCTTCGAGTCGATCGACCAGCCGACGATGCGGCGACTGTAGGTGTCGAGGACTGCGGCGCAGTAGACCCAGCCTGCTCGCGTGCGGTGCTGCGTGATGTCCGTGACCCAGAGCTCGTTCGGACGGGGGCGCGAGAACTTGCGGTTCACGAGGTCATCGGAGGTGACGACGCCGCGGAGTCGTTTGGTGCGGATCGGGCCGGGGAGCCCGTAGATCCCGGCCAGGCGCATCAGCTTGTGCACCGTCCGTTCGCTGACGCTCACTCCCATCGCCATGGTCAGCTCGGCGTGGACGCGGCGATATCCGTAAGTGCCTCGCGAGGTGACGTGCACTTCCCGGATCAGACCGGTCAGCCATTGCCTGCGCAGCTCGGACTGGGTGAGGGGTTTGCGTTTGACGCGGTAGTAGTGCTGCCTGGCGACCCCGAGGACGCGGCAGCAGCGGTCGATCGGGATCCCGGCGTCGGCGAGTCGGTCGATCACCGGGAAGAGTCTTTTGAGCGGGGACGCTCCTCGTCGAGGAACTTCGCCGCTTGCCGGACGATCAGCAGCTCGGTCTCAAGCTCTCGAATGCGGCGTCTCGCTGCACGCAGCTCCGCCGATTCCGATGACGGGACGCCGGGCCGGCGGCCGTTGTCGATGTCGTCCTGGCGGATCCAGTTCGAGAGCGTGACGGGGTGGATGCCGAGTTCAACGGCGGTCTGTTTGGCCTGCTTGCCGGCACGCACGAGCGCGACAGCGCGAGCACGAAACTCCGGCGGGTAAGGACGGGGCATGATGGTGAGCTTTCCGGATCGGGCCACTAATTAGCCACCGAAACTGGAACCTTTTCCGTGGGGCAGGTCACCCTGTCACCTATCCGTGCAGCAGTCCCCTTTGCCCCAGGGCACGCTGACTTGCGCGCCCGAGCTGACGCCCGCCATCCCTCAACAGCGATGCGGAACGCGGCGATCTCAGCCGGCGATCTCTGTCGCGATCGGGACACGCAGCTGGTTCGCAATCGGTGTGTAGAGGTCGATGTCTTGCTCGCCGGTTTGCAGCGAAAGGAGCAGTGCGTATCGGACGGGGAGGTTCTGTCGGTCCTGCCGCCCGTTGTTCTTCCACCAGCCGCCGACCGGGTACACGGCGACGGAGTTGCACCGCGCCAATTCAGCGCCGCTCCCCCACCATTCGTCTTGATGGAGTGATCCGAGACTGCGCTGGTTCTGGCCCACGAGCCACCGATCGGTCGTGGTCGCGGTGCGAGACGACCCGTCTTCATCAACTTGCGCGTCCCGGTTGATCCGCGCGATGAATTGCTGCTGGGTCTCCAGCGCCCCTTGGAGGTCGAAGCGGAGCGCGTGCGACGCGTAGGCGTACCGCTGCCGCCAGCCGCGGCGCGAGGCCGAGGGCTCGATGAAGTACGACAACGTCAGACGCAGGCGCACGTCGGTGGCGCCGAGCTGCTCGAGAACCGCGGAAGGCCACGGGAGGGTGTGCAGCCGGAAGCGGCGCATGCGATAGTCGTCGCCTTCAAACGGCGTGAACTGGTCCTGGGACACCAGGGTGACCGCCTGGCGGGAGGAGTTCAGCACGGCGTCTTCCGTGGGTACGCCCCATCCATAGCGGCGGAGAAGCTGGAGGCGACCGCGCTTCGACTGTTCGGAGGTGATCTCGCGCGCCATCGAGGGTGTCCACTCGGCGGAGTGCGTCAGCAAACCGCGAATCGTCTCCGGCCAGTAGATCGGATATCGATCCATCGCGAGCGCCGCGAGTCTGGCCGCCTGGGCGGTCGCCGCGCTCGTGGCGTTGGCAGAGGTGAGCGCGAGATCGTTCGACGTCGCGGTCGATCTCAGCGAGAGCAGTGGATGCTTCGGCTCAAACCCCTGGGCGCCGTCGCTGAGGACGTTGCCACCTTCGAGGCAGATGTCGGGCTTGATCGGCCACTTGCGCTGGTTGAACATCACTGACGTTCTGCTGTGGGGCGACAGTTCGCCGGCAGCGGCGAGTACGTCCCAGCCAGCGTACTGCGGATCTTGTGGAGCATCGGTCATCTCGGTGTAGGCGCCGACGGTCAACGCGTTCCATGCCTGCGCGGGGTCTTCGACAGCAGACGTGTCTGATTCCGTGCGATGGTCGAGCGTGTACTGGTCGACGTTTCCGGCCGCGACGACAATGAGTCTGGCCGAGTCCGAGTCTGGCGCGGAGACGAGTTGGAACTCGTCTCCGACGCGCACGGAATCGGTTCCGGCCGCGAGCGCGTCGACGGCGGCGGACCAGAGGGTCGGCTCGCCGGGGTTGTCAGGCCGCGTGCTCAACGTCAGACAGAAGACTCGACGCCGCGGGTTGGCAATCTCTGGTGTTGAGACTGCTTGGACGGTTGCCGTGCCGTAGTCGACGGGGTCAATGTGCGCTTCGCCATGGCCCGGAGTCATCCGTACGGACTCGAGGCGGTGCCGGAGTTGTATGGTGTCGCGGCTGAGCAGGTGCGGATCGAGGTTGCCGTAGAGGGCGAGTCCGGCCATTGACGTGCCGTGTCCCTGCGGATGGACGTCGTTGCCTGAGGCGCCAAGGATCGTGTGGTGGTCGGTTTCAGCGAGGGAGTCCCTCAGGAGGAGGTGAGCGCGGAAGACGCCGGTGTCGAGGTGGCAGACGGCGGGAGCGTGATCGGGTGCGGGCTCGATCCGGTCCGCGAGGTCTTTGACGTACTCGATCTGTTCGGTGACGGGGAGGTCCTCGACGGTGTCGATAAACTCGGGGCGACGAATCTCGGCGATCGGCACGCTCGTGAACGGGAGCACTTCGAGCTGCTTCCAGGTCGCCTCGACCCACACGACGATACGATCGCGCATGACGATCTTACGCGGGAGGGAGCGCAGGTCGTAGGCGGTCAAGAAGCCCTGCAACGTGTCGACATGCGGGTTCGTGGAGTCCAGCCACAGTTCCCACCAGTGCACTGCGGAGTTGGAGTCCGGGTCACCGTCCGAAGTCCACAGGTCCGCGAGGATTGCCGAGCGGATGCGGGAGATGTTCGCGATCAAGGACTGATTGGCGGGGTTGCCCTCTGCGGTGCTCCATCGTGCGGAGTCTGCTCGGGTCGAGAGCTTGGTGAGGTAGTCCTCGAAGAGCTTGAGGAACTGCGCGCGATATGCGTCCGCGACCCAGATCGTCGCCTGCTCCGGAGTTGTCTCAGTCGCGGGTCGGACGGACAGCAAGAGCCACTTGGGACGCTTGGGCGTCGTGCGGTGACGGCTCATGCTGCTCAGCCGGTCGACCTCGATCGGGTACGCGGCGTCCGTTCCTTCGAGCACGATGACACTGCCCAGGGCGCGCAGTTCTTCCTCGCTCACGCTGACCGAGGCGCGTTCGCGGTCGATCTCCGACAGTGTGCGGTCGAGTTCGCCGCGTAGTTGCAGCCCATGGGCGCGATGCTCGACAGGTCGAACCTTGGGGTTGCCTTGGCCTCCGCGATTGAAGTCCGTGCTCGCGGCACGCTCGACGACGAAAAGGTGATCGAGGTGCGGCAGCGCGTTAGCCAATGCTGGCCGTCCGACGGGCCTGGAGCGCGGCAACCAGATCCTCACGAGTCACGTGAGGCTCGCCTCGCATCAGTGCAGCTTTCGCCGCGCCTTCCGCAGCTTTGACCAAGTCGGCGTGGCTCAGTCCGTCGGTAAGCGCGTTGAGCTTGGCCAGACTCGTTCCGGCGAGCAGGCTGCCGAGGCGCGCTCGGATGACCGTGCCGGCCTGGCGGGCGTCGGGTAGCGAGTACGTCAGGATCGCATCGAACCGGCGGAACAGGGCGCGGTCGAGGATCGAACGGTGGTTGGTCGCGGCGACGACGATAGATTCTGGGCTCGCATCTTCGAGGAAGACAAGGAAGGAGTTCAGGATGCGTCGCGCCTCGCCGACATCGTTGCCCGACCGGTCGGCGCCCAACGCGTCGAACTCATCGAAGAGGTACACGCCGCGGCGTTCCGCAACGGATTCGAACACGGTTCGTAGTTTGCTCGCCGTCTCGCCCATGAACTTGCTGAGGAGGCCGTCCAAGCGGATCGTGAACATCGGCAACGCCAACTCGGTCGCCAAGACCGACGCAGTCATTGTCTTCCCGGTCCCTGGCGGTCCTTCCAGGAGAAGCCGGTGCGCGGGGGCGAACCCGTGGTCGAGTAGCGCCTTCCGTTGCCGTTGCTCAGCGATGACCTGCTTGATCTGGTCCACGATCCCTTGCGGAGCGACCAGTTCCCTCAGACGCACGTTCGGTTGCGTCGCCTCGACGAGTTCAGCCAGATCACCGCGGGCTTGCGGCAGGGCCGTCAAATTACTCGTGGCCGACCGCGATTGCCGCGACGAGTCGACGGCCTTCTTGATGTCGTCCGCGAGGACATGATGCCCCTGACGCGCCTCACGAGCAGCTATCTGCAATGCGACCGAATAGAAGGAGGCATCGTCGCCCGACGCATGGCTACGCACCATCGCAGTGATGTGTTCACCCAGTCCAGCCATGTCTCCTCCTTCCACCCACGATAATCGGCCGCCGCCTGCGTGAGCCGGAGGCTTGTTCCTTCATCGTAGGGTGCCACGGACCTCCGACGCCGCCAAGCTCGCGGAGACCGCCAGGCTCTGGCAGGAGCCGATCTCAGCGCCGGGAGGTAGTAGGCCGCACAGCTGCCGGGTGCAGTCCCTAAGCCCCTCAGGTTTGACACCTCGGAGGACACCACCCCTGCGGCGAGGTGCGCGGTGCCGCGAACCATGTATCGAAACCGCATGAATACGCAGCCAATCGCCAATGCAGCGCGAGCCCACACTCCCCCGCGGTCACCCCAGGGGAGTCTGCGTGACCATTTCTCACGCCAAATGACGGCTTGGCAGAGCCGGACAGAAGGGAAGAAAAACCTCACTGACCAGGGAATTCATGGCGGAGACGGAGGGATTTGAACCCTCGGTCCCCTTGCGAGGACTCCACCTTAGCAGGGTGGTGCACTAGGCCTGACTATGCGACGTCTCCAGATGTCCGGCTCGCCGAACACCAGGGACCATCCTAACGGACGCTTCGGGATGCTGCGAACCGACCGCCGAGTCGTGGCCAACCGGGCAGCGGCGTGCAGGGGCGCCCCGGTAGACGTCAGCCGGAGAAGCCGTTGCCGTTCGAGCAGGTCTGCTGCGCGGCGGACTGGCCCGAGATGTTCTTCGACAGCTCGACGGGGCCCGAGGTGGCGCCCGGGGTGGGCGTCGCGGACGGGTCGGTCGTCGCGCCCTGGCCCGCGCTCGGGTCCGTCGCCGGATCCGTCGGCGCGGGAGTCGCGGAGACGACCGCATCGCTGCGCTGTCCGGTGACCTGGATCGGCTCATTCGCGGCGAGTGCGGCCCAGAGCTGGTCGGCGCTGTCGTAGTCCGGGACGACCTTGTTCGGGTCGTCGGGGTCGGTGAACACCGGGTAGTTGACGAAGTTGATCTGGTCCAGCGGCACGTCCTTCATCGCCAGGGCGATCTGCACGAGCAGCGTCGGGCTGGTCAGGGTGGTGCTGGGCGTGACGTTCGACATCACGGTGTTCGCGAGCTTCAGCAGCGTGCCGGGGTTTCCGAGCACCTTCGCGGAGACCATCTTGCGCGCGAGCGACGACATGTACACCTGCTGGTTGCTGCCGCGACCGAGGTCGCTGCCGTCGCCGACGCCGTGCCGCGTGCGCAGGAACTGCAGCGCCCAGTAGCCCTGCAGCGTGTGGGTGCCCGCCTCCAGGTTCAGCCCGGTGTCGGGGTCGGTGATGCCGTTGGCGACGCACACGTCGACGCCGCCGATCGCGTCGGTGACCTTCATCACGCCGCCCCAGGTGATCTTCGCCGCGAACTGGATGTCGAGGCCGGAGAGCTTGCTGATGGTGCGGGCCACGCAGGCGAGGCCGTTCTTGGGCCCGCCGGTCTCCAGGGTCGTGTTGATCGCCTGCTTCGAGGCCGGGCTCGTGTCGTTCCCGTCGGAGTCGATGCACGACGGGATCGGAACCATCAGGTCGCGCGGGAACGTGATGACGGTCACGCGTCGCGGGCTGTCCGAGATGTGCAGCAGCAGGTTCGTGTCGTTGCGCTCGCCAGCGTTCTCGGGATCGGAGCAGCGGTCGCCGAACTCGGCCGCGAACTCCGGCTCGCAGGCGTCGCTGCCGACGAGCAGCATGTTCACGCCGCCCTTGATCGCGCCGATGTCCGGCGGCACCGACGACTCGCCGTCGAGCGTCACCGCCTTCGCGACGTAGGTGTGCGTGAGGTCGTAGCCCACATAGGCCGCGACGCCGACGCCGGACACCAGCACCACGGCCATCGCGATGCCGAGGACTTTGAGGAGCTGGCTCCACGCACTCGGGCGGCTCAGCTGCCCATGCGCCGCGACCGGGCGCCGGGTTCGGGACGTCACGCTCACTCGATGCCTTTCACGGATCTGCGGGGGAATCGCGCCACCCTGCGCTCACTCGCGGAGAGTGTGGGATTCGAACCCACGGAGTATTGCTACTCACTGGTTTTCAAGACCAGGTCCTTCGGCCGCTCGGACAACTCTCCCTCGGTGTGCCTGCGCACGCCGATCAGGCGTCGAGTCTAACGGAGAACACGGTCGCGCCCGGTGAGCGCTCCCCCATTGTGCCGCGACCGCCTGGGCGACCCCTGAGTGAATGCCCAGGTCACCCCTGGGAACGGGTCAGCCCGCCGCGGGCACCGAGAGCACGATGCGCTCGATCGCGGCCGCGAGTCCGCCGTCCTCGACGTCGTCCGTGACCTCGCTCGCCGCCGCGATGACCTCGTCGGGCGCCTGTCCCATGGCCACCGCCCGGCCGCCGATCCCGCGTGCCCAGGAGAACATCCCCAGGTCGTTGCGGCCGTCTCCGGCGACGAACACCCGGTCTCCCGCATCGCCGCGCGCCTCCTGAACCCGCGCGAGCGCGGTGCCCTTGTCGACGCCCCGCGGGGCGATGTCGAGCCATGCGGTCCAGCCGATCGCATACGACACCTCGTTGAGGCCCGCGTCCTGCACGAGCCGGTGGAAGTCGTCCTCGTCGTGCCCCGGGGAGACGACGACCACGCGCGACACCTCCTGGGCGCCGAGCTCGGCGAACTCGACCTCGCGTCCGCCGTCCAGCGTCCAGTCGTCCAGCTCCGCCGTGTACAGGCGCTGACCTGATCCGAGCTCCACCATGTACCGCGCATCGGGCAGACGCTCGTGCAGCAGCTCCAGCACCGCGGTCGGGTCGAACGTCTCGACGTTCCAGCGCTCGTAGCCCTCCGCGGCCGGGCCGCCGGTCACGTCGTCCTTCCGGCGCATCGTGACCGCGCCGTTGGAGCACACGACGTACTCCGGCCGGATCGCGAGGGCGTCGAGGAAGCGGTGCGTCCCCATCCAGCTGCGCCCGGTGGCCAGCATGACCTCGTGCCCGGCGTCGCGAGCGCGGGCCACGGCGTCGACCACGCCCGGGCTCATCGTCTCGTCCTGCAGCAGGATCGTGCCGTCGATGTCGAGGGCGATGAGCCAGGGCGACGTCATGCGTCCGCGCCCGCGGTCTCCGCGCCGAGCGGCCGCAGCACCTCGAGCCCGCCGAGGTACGGCCTCAGCACCTCCGGCACGCGGACGGATCCGTCGGCCTTCTGATGCGTCTCGAGGATCGCCACGATCCATCGGGTGGTCGCGAGGGTTCCGTTCAGCGTGGCCACGTGCTGCGTCTTCGCGGCTCCCTCGGCCGCCTCCGGACGATGCCGGATGTCGAGCCGCCGCGCCTGATACGTGGTGCAGTTCGACGTGGAGGTCAGCTCGCGGAACGCGCCCTGGGTGGGCACCCACGCCTCGATGTCGTACTTCCGCGCCGCACTGGATCCGAGATCCCCGGCGGCGACGTCGATCACCCGGTACGACAGGCCGAGCGCAGTGAGCATCTCCTCCTGCAGCGCGACGAGGCGCAGGTGCTCCGCCTCCGCGTCCTCCGGAGTCGTGTAGACGAACATCTCCAGCTTGTTGAACTGGTGCACGCGGATGATCCCGCGGGTGTCCTTGCCGTAGGAGCCGGCCTCGCGGCGGTAGCAGGTCGACCAGCCCGCGTAACGCAGCGCACCGCGCGACAGATCGACGATCTCGCCCATGTGGTAGCCCGCGAGGGCGACCTCGCTCGTGCCGACCAGGTAGAGGTCGTCGTCCTTGTCCAGGTGGTAGACCTCGTCGGCGTGCTTGCCGAGGAAGCCCGTGCCCTGCATGACCTCCGGCCGCACCAGCGTGGGCACGATCATCGGGGTGAAGCCGGCGGAGAGCGCCTTGTCGAGGGCGAGGTTCATGAGGGCGATCTCGAGGCGCGCACCGATGCCGGTGAGGAAGTAGAAGCGGGCGCCGGAGACCTTCGCCCCGCGCTCCATGTCGATCGCGCCCAGCAGCTCGCCGATCGCGAGGTGGTCCCGCGGCTCGAAGTCGAACGTGGGGGTCTCGCCGACGCGGCGCAGCTCGACGAAGTCGTCCTCGCCGCCGGCGGGAACGCCGTCGATGACGATGTTCTCGATCTGGGCGAGCGCCTCGGCGGCGGCCTCGGAAGCCTCGTTCGACGCGGCCTGCGCCTGCTTCACGCGCTCGGCGAGGTCCTTCGCCTGAGCGACGAGGGCGGCCTTCTCCTCCTTCGGCGCCTTCGCGACCTCCTTGCCGAACGCGTTCTGCTCGGCGCGCAGCTCCTCGAACGCGGAGAGCGCCGCACGACGCGATCGGTCGGCCTCGATCGCCGCGTCGACGGTGTCCGGCGCGTTGCCGCGCGCGGCCTGGGACTGACGGACGAGCTCGGGCTCGTCGCGGAGAAGGGCGAGGTCGATCACCCGTCAAGTCTAGGGCGTCGCACGGCGGGCCCCCGTGGGCCGCGGACTAGGCTGAGCGCATGGATGACGACGCCGGACGCCCGCGCGCCGCGCTCGTCGTCAACCCGGTGAAGGCCGATGCCCCACGGCTCGTCGGCCTGCTGCGCTCGCTGTCCGCCGACGCCGGCTGGGACGAGCCCCTGGTCCTCGAGACGACGGTGCAGGATCCCGGTCAGAGCGCGACGCGCTCCGCGCTGGACCAGGGCGCCGCGGCCGTGCTCGTCGCGGGCGGGGACGGCACCGTGCGCGCCGTGTCCGAGACGATGGCCGGCACCGGCGTCCCCCTCGCGATCGTGCCCAGCGGCACCGGCAACCTGCTCGCACGCAACCTGGGCCTCGCCCTCGACGCCCCGTCCGCCGTGATCGACGCCGTGTTCCGCGGCGACCGCCATCCGGTCGACATCGGCTGGGCCGAACTGACGCGTGCCGACGGCGAGGTGAAAGAGCACGGCTTCGTCGTGCTCGCCGGCATCGGCCTCGATGCGCACATGATCGCGAACACCCGCCCGGGGCTGAAGAAGTCGGTCGGGTGGGTCGCCTACGTCGACGGCGCAGCGCGCTCCCTGCCCGGCGCCAAGCCGTTCCGCATCATGTATGCGGTCGAGGACCGCCGGCTGCACTCCGTCAAGGTGCACAGCATGCTGTTCGCCAACTGCGGCGCCCTTCCCGCCGGCATCGCGCTCATCCCCGACGCGTCGATCACCGACGGCGACCTCGACGTGGCGGTCATCCAGGCGCGCGGACCCTTCGGTTGGCTGGCGGTGTGGCGCACCGTCTGGTGGCAGAACTCGGTGCTGCGCCGCAGCAAGGCCGGCCGGCGGATGATCGAGCTCACCGGATCCGGCAGCTCGATCCATTATCTGCGCGGGCGCGATGCCGAGGCCGCGACCACCGAGCCCGCGCCGGTCGAGCTCGACGGCGACGAGTTCGGCGAGGCGGTGCGGATCCGCTGCCGCATCGACCCCGGCGCGCTGCTCATCGCGGTGCCGCCGGGGCACGTGATCAGCCCGGCGTGAGCCGGGTCAGCCCAGGACCTTCACCTCGCCGTCCAGGTTCCCGCCCTTGAGCGTGAGCGTGTAGTCCGACGGGTCCGTCGGCGGGTTCACGCCGAGCACGGTGAGCCGGGGCACGTAGTCCATGGTGCAGGGCTTGGTCGCGTCCGCCTGGAACGTCACCGTCGCGCCGGCCTTCTCCTCCGCGAGGTCGGAGACGACGGGAGGGCAGGTCGAGGATCCCCAGGTCAGCAGCACGATCCCGGTCGACGAGAACCAGCCGGCGCTGGGCTTGCCCTGCGTCGATGCGCCGAGCGCGCTGCTTCCCGCCAGCGTCAGCCGCCCCTGTGCGCCCGCGCCGTCGAACGCCACCGTCACGTCCTTGGACGCGTCGATGCCCTCGGGCACCGCGACGTACGTCGCCCGTGGCGCGAAGTCGGCCGTGCACACCGCGTTCGGGTCCTGCTCGGCGAGCGTCACGGTGACCGTCTGCCCTTCGGCCTTCACGTCCTGCACGGCCGGCGTGCAGGCGAGCGAGGAGGAGCCGAACGTCACCAGGCCGATCCCGTGGCCGCCGTCGAGCCAGGCCGCGGAGGGGTCGGTGGACGGCTCCGGCGCCGAAGTCGCCTGATCCGTCGGGATCGGCGCGTTCACGGGTTCGAGCTGCGCGCACGCGGCCAGCACGAGGGACATCGAGGCGGCGAGCGCCGCGGCGGTCAGAGCGGTGCGGATCCTCATGGGCTCATGCTATCCAGGCGCGCGCGTCCGGGCTATGGGCCGCGCACCCGCCCTCCTGACCACTGCAGCGAGCCTCCTGACTACTGCAGCGAGCCTCCTGACTACTGCAGCGAGGAAGTGAGGCGGGCCAGGTTGTCGAGCACGGTCGACCGCAGCGGCTGCTGCAGCCACTCCTCGAGGGTGAGCTCGCGGCTCAGCGCCCGGTAGTGGTCCTCCACCGCGCGCACCTCCTGCACGAACTCCTCGCCGCGCACGAGCATCGAGATCTCGAGGTTGAGACCGAACGAGCGCATGTCCATGTTGCTGGATCCGATGACGGCGATGTCGTCGTCGATCGTCAGGCTCTTGGTGTGCAGGATGTAGGGCTTCCGGTACATCCAGATCCGCACGCCCGCGCGCAGCAGCGCCTCGTAGTAGCTGCGCTGCGCGTGGTACACGACGGCCTGGTCGCCCTCCTCCGAGACGAACAGCTCGACCTGCAGACCGCGGTCGCAGGCCGTGGACACCGCGAGCAGCAGCGCCTCATCGGGCACGAAGTACGGACTCACGATCATGATCTTGCGCCGTGCGCCGTAGAGCAGGCCGAGGAAGAGCCGCAGGTTGTTCTCCGCCTCGAAGCCGGGGCCGGAGGGCACGATCTGGCAGTCGAGGTCTCCGGATCCTCTGCCCAGGGGGATGAAGTCGACGGTCTCGGGCACGGTGTCGGTCTCGCTGTACCAGTCGGAGAGGAACACCGCGTTGACGCTGGCGACGACCGGGCCGTCGACGCGGACCATGAGGTCGACCCAGTGCAGCCCGCGCTTGATGTTCTTGGGCAGGTTGTAGGTCGAGTCGGTCACGTTCTGCGACCCGAGGAAGGCGACCTCGCTGTCGACGACGAGGAGCTTGCGGTGGTTGCGCAGGTCAGGGCGCTGGGTGCGCCCCTTCAGCGGCTGCACCGGGAGCATCAGATGCCAGTCGGCGCCCATCGCGTCGAGGCGGCGGATGGTCTGCTTGTACCGCGGCTTCCAGCGGTTCGCCCAGTGGTCCAGCAGCACGCGCACCGGCACGCCCCGCGCGGCGGTCTCCTCCATCGCACGGAAGAAGTTGTCAGTGGAGGCGTCCGACTGCAGGATGTAGAACTCCACGTGCACGTACTTCTGTGCACTGCGGATCGCGTCGGCCATCGTGTCGAGCGAGGTCTGGTAGTCGGAGATGAGGTGCGCGCCGTTGTCGCCGGACAGGGGCAGTGCGCCGAGACGCTGGTTCATCCCGATGAGCGATCCCAGCCACTCCGGGGTGCCGGGACGCGGGGTGCCGAGATGCAGATCCTTGGTGACCTCTGCGATCGTCTCGTTGATGAGCTCCTGCTTCTTGCGCCGTGCGCGCGGCAGGCGCGGATTCCCGATCAACAGGAACAGCAGCACCCCGATGTAGGGGATGAAGTAGATGGCCAGGAGCCAGGCCGTCGCGGCGGTGGGACGACGGTTGCGGGGCACCACGATGATCGCGATCACGCGGATCGTGATGTCGACCGCGATGCCGAAGGCGACGATCCACCAGGGCCACGCATCGGGCGTCATGCACGTACTCCTGAGCCGGGGTGCGCCGCCGATCGGCGACTTCGTCCCACAGTAGCGGCTGACGCGGACAACGCCCGGAGGCGGCTCATCGCCGGACGATCGGTCGGCGGCGCTCCCGGACGCGCTCAGCGGCGCGTCAGGAGGCGCGGGGCGGAAGGCCGCGGGCGGCGCGCTCCTCGGCCTCGATGCGCGCGTGCGTCTGCCGCTCGGTGCGGTCGAAGCGCAGGATCCCCCGCAGCACGAACCAGAACACGACGCAGACGACGATCGTGGGAATCACCGACCAGGCGGCCGCCACCCAGAACTCGTCCATGCCTCGATCCTACCCGCGGGTCCGGTGCGCCGGCTGAGAGCGGCGGCCGCCGCCCTGCTCCCGGGCGCACCGGCGGTCGGATGCGGCGTGGGGCTAGACCATCTCTTCGGCGTGCTCGGCGACCCAGGCGACGAGCGGGAGCATCCTCTCCATGAGGTCGCGCCCGAGCGGGGTCAGGCTGTACTCGACGTGGGGCGGGACGGCGGGGAGCGACTCGCGGTGCACGAGGCCGTCCGAGGCGAGCGTGCGCAAGGTCGACGCGAGCATCTTCTCGCTGATGCCGTCGACCTGACGGCGCAGCTCGCCCCAGCGCAGGGTGTCGTCCGACAGCGCCGAGAGCACCAGGACGCCCCACTTGCTCATGATGTGGTCCAGGACGACGCGGGTCTGGCAGCCCTCTTCGAAAAGCCGGTCCTGAGACGACCGGATCTGCGCAAAACTAACCGTCATGTGGGTACCTTACCGGAAAGTGGGTACCTCTCTTCGGGAAGGTGACGGATCCACGAGGCGTTGCGAGGAGCGAACCCTCTAGGAAAGGAACGCCATGACCATCCTCGTCACCGGTGCCACCGGCAACCTCGGCCGCCTCATCATCGACCGCCTCCTCGCCCGCGGCGTCGAAGCGTCGAGCATCCGAGCGGGCGCGCGCGACATCGCCAAGGCGTCCGACCTCGCGGCGCAGGGCGTGCAGGTCGTCGCACTCGACTACGACGCGCCGGAGACCGTCGCGGCGGCGGCCGCCGGGGCGGATGCCGTGATGCTCGTCTCGGGCAGCGAGGTGGGCAAGCGCGCCCCGCAGCACCAGGCCGTGATCGACGCTGCGAAGAACGCGGGCGTCGCGAAGCTCGTCTACACGAGCGCCCCGAAGGCGACGACCAGCGATCTGGTGCTCGCGCCGGAGCACAAGGCCACCGAGGAGGCGATCGCCGCCTCCGGGATCCCCGCCGTCATCCTCCGCAACAACTGGTACACCGAGAACTACGCCGCGGACGTCGCGCGGGCGAAGGAGACCGGCGTCATCGCGGCCAGCGTCGGCGACGGTCGGATCGCCTCGGCCAGCCGCGTCGACTTCGCGGAGGCGGCCGCCGTGGTGCTCACGGAGGACGGCCACCTCGGCCAGGTCTACGAGCTCGGCGGCGATGTCGCCTGGACTTTCGACGAGCTCGCCGCCGCGGCAGCCGAGGTCACCGGTCGCGACGTGCGGTACACGCCGCTGAGCACCGAGGAGCACGCGGCCGCGCTGGAGGGCGCGGGGCTGGACTCCGGGACGATCTGGTTCGTGACCACGCTCGACGCGGACATCCGCCGCGGCGACCTCGCCGAGACCGACGGCACGCTCGCGCGCCTGATCGGGCGCCCCACCACGACGCTCGTCGACGGGCTGCGCGCCGCCGCCTGAACGCCCGCGGGGGCCGGCGCAGCCCGGCCCCCGCGGCACCGTACGCCGCGCCACGGCCCGGGCGACTCCCGATCGGTCCGCACAATCGGATCCGGGAGGGTTCTTTCCCCCGTTCCGTTCCTGACGCGGAATCGGATCCGACGGGGTGCCGATCGTGGATCCATGACAACGATCGTCCACGCCGCGGGCGCCGCCGAGCTGCTCGCCGCCATCCCCGTCCTCACCGGCTTCACGCCCCGCGATTCCGTGGTGCTGCTGCCGTTCCGCCGCTCGCGCACCGCGGGCGCGCTGCGCTTCGACCTCCCTCCGACCGGCGACTCGGACGCCGGGGGCGTGCCGTCCCCCACCGTCGAGCAGTTCGCCGCGACCGCCCTCGGGCTCGTGCGCCGGATCCCCGAGGCGGACGGCCTCGCGATCGCCGTCTATGCCGACAGCACCGAGCAGGCGGCGACCGGTGAGGGCCCGCCGGTCCCCGACCTGGTCGGTGCACTCCTCCGCGAGGCGGTCGCCCGCGGGCTTCACGTCGTCGAGGCGCTGCACGTCGGCGCGAGCGCCTGGCGCGACTACCGGGATCCGCTGGCGCCTCCGCATCCGCTCGCCGAGGTCCCCGCGCCTCCCCCTGTCCCGGGGTTCGCCGGCCCTGCGCCGGATCAGTTCAGCGGCACGGACCTCCCCGAGCCCGGACTGTTCGCCACGGAGTCGGTCGGGAGGGCGCTGATCTCGCTGGAGCGGGTGCTGGGCCCGGCCGGACCCCGGCGCACACTCCCGACCGCCGTCGACCGCGTCGATCCGCGAGCACAGGAGACGGCCGCCCTGCTCGACGATCTGCCGTCCTTCCTGGAGGAGCTGCTCGACGCGCCCGAGACGCCGTCGCCGTTCGCGGCCGCCGCGCTGATCTGGATCCTGAACCGTCCCGCTCTGCGCGACGTCGCCCTCGTGCAGTGGGCGAGCAGCATCGAGCACGGCGACCGGGCGCTGGCGGCGCAGCTGTGCCACACGGCCACCGGCCGCGAGGTTCCCGTCGACGTCGGAGGGATCCTGATCGGGCACGGACCGCGCCCCGACCTCGACCGGCTGGGGGTGGCGCTGACCCTGCTGCGCCGTACGGTCGCGCTCGCGCCGCGGCAGGCCCGGGGCGGCCCGCTCGCGGCGGTCGCGTGGCTGTCGTGGGCGACCGGTCGCTCGACCCACGCCGTCCGATACCTGGATCAGGCACAGGAGGTCGAGCCGGGGCTCACGTTCGCGCAGCTGCTGCGCGCCGTCATCGACGCCGGCGTGCTGCCCGACTGGGCGTTCCGCACCGCCGCATCATGAGAGCGCGACGGCGCAGCGCGTCACTTCACGAGCGGGAAGAGGATGGTCTCGCGGATGCCGAGGCCGGTCACGGCCATGAGCAGGCGGTCGATGCCCATCCCCATGCCGCCGGTCGGCGGCATGCCGTGCTCGAGGGCACGCAGGAACTCCTCGTCGACCCGCATGGCCTCGAGGTCGCCGCCCGCGGCGAGCTTGGCCTGCTCGATGAAGCGCTCACGCTGGATGACCGGGTCGACGAGCTCCGAGTAGCCGGTGGCGAGCTCGAAGCCGCGCACGTAGAGATCCCACTTCTCCACCACGCCCGGGATCGAGCGGTGATCGCGCACGAGCGGCGAGGTGTCGACCGGGAAGTCCATGACGAAGGTCGGCCGCTCCAGGCCGCCCTTGACGAAGTGCTCCCACAGCTCCTCGATGAGCTTGCCGTGGGTGGCATGCGGCGGGACCTCGACGCCGTTCGCCTCCGCGAAAGCGATGAGCTCGGCCACCGGGTCGGACGGCGTGAACGTGCGCCCCGCGGCCTCGGACAGCGAGCCGTACATGGAGATCCGGTCCCACTGGCCGCCCAGGTCGTACTCGGTGCCGTCGGCCCAGGTGACGAGCGTGGAGCCGGCGACGGCGATCGCGGCGTTCTGGATCAGCTCCTGCGTGAGATCTGCGATCCCGTTGTAGTCGGAGTAGGCCTGGTAGGCCTCGAGCATCGCGAACTCGGGGCTGTGCGTGGAGTCGGCGCCCTCGTTGCGGAAGTTGCGGTTGATCTCGTAGACGCGCTCGATCCCGCCGACGACGGCGCGCTTGAGGTAGAGCTCCGGCGCGATGCGCAGGTACAGCTCCGTGTCGAAGGCGTTCGAGTGCGTGATGAACGGGCGTGCCGAGGCACCGCCGTGCTGCACCTGCAGCATCGGGGTCTCCACCTCGAGGAAGCCGTGGCTCGTGAAGGTCTGGCGCAGGCTCGCGTTCACCGCGGCGCGGGCGCGCACGGTGCTCCGCGCCTGGTCGCGCAGGATCAGGTCGAGGAAGCGGCTGCGCACGCGGCCCTCCTCGCTGAGCTCGCCGTAGGCGTTGGGCAGCGGGAGGATCGCCTTGGAGGCGATCGCCCAGTCGTCGGCCATGATCGACAGCTCGCCGCGCCGGCTGGAGATGACCTCGCCGTGCACGAACACGTGGTCGCCCAGGTCGACGAGCTCCTTCCAGCGTGCGAGGGACTCCTCCCCCACGTTGGCGAGCGAGATCATCGCCTGGATCCGGGATCCGTCGCCGGCCTGCAGCGAGGCGAAGCAGAGCTTGCCGGTGTTCCGGCTGAAGACCACGCGTCCGGCGACGCCGACGGTGACGCCCGTCTCGGCGCCCGGCTCGAGCTCGCCGTACTCGGCGCGCAGCTGCGGGATCGTGTGCGTCACCGGCACGGCCACCGGGAACGCGCCGCCGGCGGCGTCGGCGCGATCGGCGATCAGGCGCTCGCGCTTGGCCAGTCGCACCGCCCGCTGCTCGAAGGTGTCCTCCGCGGTGGGACCCTCCGCGGGGTCGCTGCTGTCGGGGGTCGGCGCCGGCGCGTCAGTCATGGGTGGGGCTCCTCGGAAGTCGCCGACAAGTCTACCGGCGCGCGCCTGCGCTCCCGCTGCGCCGAGATCGCGCCGGGAGCCCCGCACCCGACAGCCCGGTCAGCCCAGGTCCGGAGGGGAGAGCGGATCCGGCGAGGACGCCTCGCGCAGCGCACGATCGAACGTCGACGAGACGAGCGCCGACAGGTAGCCACCGGGGTTCTCCACCCCGATGCCGCGCAAGATCCCGGTCGCCTGCCCGACGATCGATCGCGCGAACTCCGACGCGGTCGCGATCGCCTCCGCGTAGGCCGGGCGATCCGCCTCCTCGATCACCACGGGCTCGCACCCGAGCTCCACGGCGAGCGCCTGTGCGATCGGCAGCACCATCGCGGGCGCCGTCACCGCCGCGTACGACGCCTGCAGCTGCCGGAGGTCGAGCGTGGTGCCGGTGAAGGAGATCGCCGGATGCACCGCGAGGGGGATCGCCCCGCTCCGCACCGCCGGCTCCAGCACATCGGTGCCGTACGCGGGATCGGTGTGCAGCACGAGCTGCCCCGGCTGCCAGGCGCCCAGCTCGGCGAGCCCCGACACGAGCCCGGGGAGCTGGTCGTGCGGCACCGCGATCACCACGAGCTGCGCGGCGCGGACGAGCTCGGGCGGCTCCATCACCGCGACCCCGGGCAGCACGGCGGCCGTGCGGTCGGGGTCCGAGCCCGCCGTCACCCCGACGAGCGCATGCCCGGCACCGGCGAGCGCCGCACCGATCACCGGTCCCACATGTCCGGCGCCGACGATGCCGACGCTGAGCCGTCCCGCCCGGGTCACGAGGCGCGCTCCCCGGTTCCGCCGAGGCCGTTCGGAAGGCCGTGGCCCGCGGCGTCCGTGGTCACGTCCGGGACGGGGCCGCCCGGAGCGGGGACCGCCTCGGGCCCCTCCGCCCAGCGGTGCGCGCGATCGGCGGCGGCCGCCCGGGCCGCAGCTGCCGGCAGCGTGTTCAGCATGCCGAGCAGAACCTCGGCGTCCAGCCCGGAGACGCCGCCGCGCACCGGACCGATCGCGGAGTGCGCCTGCGCCTTGGCCACGCCCTGGACACGATCGATCGGGCCCTGATGCAGCGAGAAGCCCTGGATCCGCGCGAGGGGGAACACGGCCAGCTGCCGCCAGATGCGCCCGCGCCGCAGCAGCAGGGCGAAGTCCGTCAGCGCAGCGCCCTGGCGCCGCCAGGACAGCGGCCGGCGCCACCAGGCTCGGGGCGGGATCGTGGCGTACGGGTCGTCGGCCACCGGGCCGAGCACGCCCTGCTCCCAGATCAGGGGCAGCACGTCGGCAGGGACATCCGGCAGGATGAGGCCCAGCACCCGCTCCACATCGGCACGGACACCGACCGGCAGCACGATGTTGAACTGCTGCGCCTGGCTGGACTGCTGCTGCGACGCGGTCTTGCCGCTCATCCGGTTGATCCGCACCGACCACCAGCCGAAGGGGCGCCACAGCAGCGGCTGCATCACCTCGACCGCGAAGATGCGCCCGGGCGGGATCGTCTCGGTCACGGTCGTGAACAGGCCGAACGTGATCCGCACCCCGTCCGGCGTCGGCGCGATCGAATAGCGCAGCGCCCGCGCGATCCGGCTCCAGGTGACGGCGATCGACGCGAGCAGCAGCGGGATCCCCATCGCCAGCGCGATCCCGCCGGCGATCGCGCCCGCGGCCGGACCCGCATCGGCGATGACCCCGGGCAGGATCCCGATCATCGCGGCGACGAAGATCGCCCCGAACACCGCGAGCCAGACGAGGCCCGACAGCACGTGCGAGCCGACAAGGCGGCCCGCGGGGATCCGCAGCACGTGCTCGGGCGCGATGTCGTCGAGGTCAACCCCGGCGATGAGCCCGGTGACGCCTGCGTCCATCGAGGCCGCGAGCTGGGCGCGCATGGTGCGCGCCGCCGCCGGATCGGCCGCGCCCCTGGTCGCCTCCCGCGCGTGCCGCGCCCCCGAGGCCAGGCGGAGGATGTCGCTGCGCACCGACTCGGCCTTGGCGGTGGAGAGGTACTCCAGCGGGACGTTGGCGTCGTTTCCCGCGCCGTCGACCTCGAGCTTCGCCAGCCCGATGAGACGCGCGGGGAACGGACGGGTCAGGTTCACGCCCTGCACCCGGTCGAGCGGAGCTCGGCGGTGAGCGCGGAAGATCACGCCCTTGCGCACCTCGACGTGGGCGTCGGTGATGCGGAACTGGTGGAAGCGCCACGACAGCCAGAACAGCGCCACGAGCAGCACGGCGAGTCCGAGGACGCCGAGCAGCACCACGATCACGAGGTTGTTGTCGACCACCCAGTCGACGGGGTCTCCCCCGAAGGTCGGCACGTGTGCCGGCGTGACCACCGAGATGAACCACTCCAGGATCCGCTCGCGCAGGTTCGCGATCAGGTAGCCGAGCACGATGACCAGCACCAGCCCGCCCTTCATGAGCGGCGTGAGCGGGTGCATCCGGTGCCATTCGCCGTCCGCGAGCGTCGTCGCCGTGGCGGGCGACCACGACCCGGGCGGGGTCTGCGGAACGGGCGCCGCGGCGCCGGGTCCGTGCGCGCCGTGCGGCTGCTCCTCCGGCATGCTCACAGGCCCGTCCGGCGCATCTCTGCGACGTCGATCAGGGTGTCGCGCAGGGCCTCGGCCGCGTCCTCCGTCATGCCCGGGATCTCGACGCCGGTGGTCGCGGCGGCGGTGACGAGCTTGAGCTTCGCGATCCCGAACGCACGGTCGACCGGCCCGCGGGTGATGTCGACGAGCTGCATCCGGCCGTAGGGCACGGCGATCATGCGCTGCCACAGGATCCCGCGCCGGAACACGATGTCGTCAGCGCGCAGCATGTAGCCGATCGCGCGCGCCTGGCGCGGCAGGATCACCAGTTCGATGAGGATCGCGACCGCGATCACGCCGGCGGCGGTCCACGCCCACGGCCACGGCTGCGCCAGGAGCGTCGTCGCCGCGTAGGCGCCGACGGCGATGATGACGAGCAGGATCAGGCGCAGCAGCACCTCGGCGACCACGTACTTCGGCGAGATCTGGTGCCACGCCCCGTCCAGCGCCAGTGCGCCGCGCCCCGTCGGGGTGCGCAGCGCGGGATAGGTGTCCTCGTCGAGGACCGGAGCGCCGGCCGGCGCGGTGTGCGCCGACGGCGCAGTGTGCGCGGCCCCTGCGGTGTCCGCAGACGGCGCGGGGTGTGCGGACGGCGGCAGGAAAGCCGGTCCGGCGTTCTCCGTCTTCGGCGTCGCCTCAGTGCCCGGTGTCTGCGGCGGCTCGGGAATCGTCATCGTCGTCCTCCAGGCGCGGCCCGTTCTGGCCGTCGGGGTCGGGGGGCCCGTCTCCGGGCAGCAGGCAGAAGCTCTCGGCGATCACCGCCGCGATGGTCAGCACCAGCGCGGCGACGGCGGTCGCGATGATCGAGCCTATCGGCGGCGTGATCGGCCGCGAGAGCAGGTACGCGCCGAGCCCCGCGCCGAAGCCGGTGATCACGGCGCCGACCAGGCTCGAGGCGCGCGCCAGCATCGCGATCCGCACCGCGCGGAACGGATCGACCCGACGGCTCGTGGCGGAGCGGGTGCTGCGACGGATCGGCCAGGCGAGCGCGAGCACCGCGACGGCGAGCAGGACGAGGAAGATCGGCAGCACGATCGACGGCGTGAAGGTCGGCCGTCCCGCGGTGGTCAGCGCGTGGTCGATGAGGAAGCCCGCCGCCGCGCCGGCGAGCGCCAGCACGAGCAGCAGCACGGGGGAGATCCGCCTCATGAGCCGTCCTCGAGGGCGGCGAGCAGGTCGGCGACCCGACCCCGTCCCGGCAGCTCGGCATCCGGATCCACGTCGAGCCAGGGCTCCAGCACGAAGGAGCGCTCGAACGCGCGCGGATGCGGCAGCAGCAGATGCTCGTCGTCGCTGCGCGCATCGCCGTAGGCGATCAGGTCGAGGTCGAGGGTGCGGTCGCCCCAGCGCTCGGCGCGGACGCGCCCGTGCTCCTCCTCGATCGCGTGCAGCATGCCGAGCAGCACCTGCGGCGCGAGACGGGTGGTGACGATCGCGACCGCGTTGGCGAACGCCGGCGCGTCGGGATCGGGCCCGTCCGGCCGCAGGGCGACCGTGGTGAAGGTTCGGGAGACGCGCACGTCGTCGACGAGCGGCAGCCGGCGGATCGCGCGCACGGCCTCGTCGATGGTGCCGGCCGTGTCGCCGAGGTTCGAGCCGAGCGCCACGACGGCCTCGACCGGCTCCTCCTCGGGGCGCGGGTCGAGCGCCGGCAGCCGACGGCCGCGGGGCACGGCGTGTACGACCACGAGCGTGAGGACGGTCAGGACTTCGTCGTGGATCTGCGCCTGCACCTCGCGCTGCGCGCCGCCGCGGCGAGCGATGACGTCGCCGACACGG
>NZ_JYIT01000082.1 GCF_000956545.1 Microbacterium azadirachtae | reverse complement strand
CCTTCCTCGGCCAGGCCGCGTACCTGCAGCTGGGGTACTTCGAGACGCTCACCCGGCTCATCCGCGCCACGAGCGACCTGTCGGAGAAGGAGATCCTCTCCCGGGCCGCCGTCGCCGCCCCTCCGGCGGTGCGGCCGGGGGCAGCGCCCCGCAGACCGGCGCCTGAGGCCCCACCACCACGCCGAGACCCCCTCTGAGCGCCGAGACCCCCGTGCAGCAACCGATCTGCACGGGGTCTCGGCGGCAGAAGGGGGTCTCGGCGTCCGGGAGGCTCAGCCGACGGGGTAGACCGGCGCGGATCCGGATCCGCGGTCGATGATGCGCTGCATCATCGACGTGGTCGTCGTGTTCTCCCCCGGCAGGTTGGGCTTGCCCGTCCCGTGGTAGTCGCTGGAGCCCGTGATGATGAGGTCGTGCTCGGCGGCGATGCCGTGCAGCCACGCGCGCCCCTCCGCGGTGTTCTCGCGGTGGTCGATCTCCAGACCGCCCAGGCCCGCGTCGATGAGACGCCGCAGGGTGGCATCGGACATCCGCTCGCGACCGGCCGGATGCGCGATCACGGCCACGCCGCCGGCCGCGGTGATGAGCTCGATCGCGGTGACCGGATCCGGCGCGTAGTGCCCCTCGTAGTAGCCCTCGCGCGGGTGCAGGATCCCGTCGAACGCCTCGCCGCGATCGCGCACGATGCCCCGCGCGACCAGCGCGTCGGCGATGTGCGGGCGGCCGACGGTCGCATCGGGATCGGTCTGCTCCAGCACGTCCGCCCAGCGCAGCGGGTAGTCGCGCGAGATGTTGCGCACGATCCGCTCGGCACGGCCGATCCTGTCGTCGCGGATCCGCGAGGTCTCCGCCACCAGGTCCGGATCCGCCGGATCGAACAGGTACGCGAGCACGTGCACGCTGCGCCACCCGTCCTTGGACGACATCTCCATGCCGGGGATGAACGTCATCCCGCGCGCGGCCGTCGCCGCCGCGGCGTCGGCCCAGCCGGCGGTGGTGTCGTGGTCGGTGAGGGCGATGGTGCGCACACCCTGCTCCGCGGCGCGGTCGACGACGACGGCCGGGTCCTCGGTGCCGTCGGAGCGGTTCGAGTGCAGATGCAGATCGACCGGTCCGGCGAACAGGGCGGGTCGCGACGTGGGATCGGCATCGGTCATCCTCCGAGCGTAGCGATCCCGCAGGGCGTGGGCCGCCGGCCGCGCACCAGACGCCTCACAGATCCGCTCGCCTAGGCTCGGAGACGATGTTTCGACTGATCGGGATCCTGCTCACCGTCCTCTTCGCGATCGCCACGGCGATCGTGACCTGGCCGCAGTTCTTCCATCTCGAGCAGACGTTCCCGATCACGCAGATCGTGGCGTCTCGCGCGGCGCTGGTCATCGCGTTCGCCGGGATCCTGCTGCTCGCCCTGCTGCTCATGCTGGCGCGCCCGCTGCGCGGGTTCGCCGCCTCCCTCGCGATCGTCGCACTGCTCGGCGGCGGAGCCTCCGCCGCGATCCTCGCGCTGCGCGGGGTGGACACCGCCGACGTCCTCCCGGCGAAGACGTCGTCGAGCGTGCGGGTGCTCGCCTGGAACACGGCGGGCGAAGCCGTCTCCGCCGACGAGATCGCGCAGACCGTCGTCTCGCAGCAGGCCGACATCGTCGCCCTGCCCGAGACCACCGAGGCCGTGGGCGAGGACATCGCGCTGAAGCTGCGCGACGCGGGACACCCGATGTGGGTGCACCACGTGCAGTACCGCCCCGAGGTGACCCAGGGTCCGGACTCGTGGCAGACGACCGTGCTGATCTCCCCGGCCCTCGGCGACTACTCCGTGATCCCGTCGTCGGCCGACGGATCGAGCAACACCTCCTCGGTGCCGAGCGCCGTGGTCATGCCGGTCGACGGCGACGGGCCGACCGTCGTCGCCGTGCACACGGTCGCGCCGCGCCAGGACGAGATGGACGGCTGGGCGAAGGATCTGCGGTGGGTCGCCGACCAGTGCCCCGCCGGGAAGAACGTGATCCTGGCGGGCGACTTCAACGCGACGCTCGATCACATGTCGGGACTCGGCACCGCGGGCGGAGACCTCGGCGCATGCCGCGACGCGGCGTCGCGCGCCGGATCCGGCGCCGTCGGCACCTGGCCGACGTCGGTTCCCGCACTCCTGGGCGCGCCGATCGACCACGTGATGGCGACCGAGCAGTGGCGCGCCTCCGGGGCCGCCGTCCTCCCCGCGGGCGCCGGCGGCAGCGATCACCGCGCCCTGATCACGCAGCTCGAGCGCGCGACGCCGTAACCCCGCCCGGTCGGCCGGAGCGCCGCCTCAGCGACGCACGCGCCGGCGCGCGACGAGAAGCGCGATGCCGCGCCACCCGACCAGGAACACCAGCAGGGTCACCGTGGCGACGATGACGAACGCCACCGCGGTCGTCCCGCCCGACACCACGCGCAGCAGCATCCCGACCACGACCGTGATCACCACGAGCAAAGCCCCGGTGCGCAGCGGCGCCACGGGCGCCCTCCACGCGCGCAGCACGGCCCAGCCCGCGGCGAGCCCCACGAGGAACGGCCAGGCGGTCTCCAGCACGCCGAGCACATCCAGGGAGTGCTCGTGGCTGGCGCGGCCGATCGTCGCGAAGACCAGCACGAGCAGCGCGTCGATCGCGGCCGCCCATGGCCAGGTCAGCGTGGATCGGCGGGCGGGCGCGGAATCGGTCATGCCTTCCACGGTAGCGGCCGAGGCTGTGCCGACCCGCCCGGAGCGGTCCATACCCTGAGCGAGGCTTATCAGCAAGCATTGAACTGGCTGGGAACGACCGATAGAAACGATGACAGGGCCACCCGCCCGCGCCGGTCGCCGAACCGGTCTTCACCGCACGAGAGGACCCTCACCGATGAGGATGTCGAAATCCGCCCGTCCGATCCGCACCATCGCCTGCACCGTCGCGGCGCTGGGCCTGGTCCTGGCGGGAACCGTCAGCGCCACCGCGGCGACGGACGAGCCGTCCACGCCCGTCCCGATCAATCCGCCCGACGGCACCGTGATGAGCTACGTCGTCAACACGGGCCAGGCCAACCCCGGCCAGACCCGCAAGGCCGAGAAGGCCGTGACCGACGCCGGCGGCGTGGTCGTGCAGAGCTGGCCCGAGATCGGCGTCGTGATCGCCCAGTCCGACCGGGCCGCGTTCCGCGACACGGTCAAGGCCAAGGGCAAGAACGTCGTCCAGTCGGTCGGGGCGACCCGCACCGTCGAGGTGAAGGACAAGGTCACGGGTCCCCAGGCTCCGTGGGGTCCGGGGTCGTCGGGCTGGAACAAGGGCAAGAACAAGCCCGTCAACGGCGACGAGCCCACCGAGCCGGTGCCCGCGACCGGATCCGACTCGCTCGAGGGTCAGCAGTGGGACATGACGATGATCCAGGCGGATCAGGCGCACCAGGTCACCGACGGCAGCCGCAACGTGCTCGTCGGCGTTCTGGACTCCGGCATCGACCCGACCCACCCCGACCTCCAGTCGAACATCGACGTCGCCGACTCGGTCAACTGCACCGCCGGCGGGCGCCCCGACCAGGCCGCGGGCGGCTGGTACCCCACCACCTCGGATCACGGCACCCACGTCGCCGGCACGATCGCGGCCGCCCGCAACGGCGCCGGCATCGTGGGCGTCGCGCCGAACGTGCGCCTCGCCTCCGTCAAGGTGGTCAACGACGACGGCTTCATCTACCCGGAGTACGCGGTCTGCGGCTTCATGTGGGCCGCGCAGCGCGGCATGGACGTGACCAACAACAGCTACTACATCGACCCGTTCGAGTTCTGGTGCGACGACCAGCCGGATCAGGCCGCGGTCCGTGAGGCCGTCGCCCGCGCGGTGAACTGGTCCAGCGCCAAGGGCGTCGTGAGCGCTGCGGCGGCCGGCAACTCCGGCCTCGACCTGACGGTGAACACGCGCGACGAGGGCAGCCCGGACGATGCGGCGACCCCCACGCCGCGCACGATCAACCAGGGCTGCAAGGACATCCCGGCGCAGGTGCCCGGCGTCGTGACCGTCGCCTCGCTGACCAAGGACGGCCAGCTGTCCTACTTCTCCAACCGCGGTCTCGGCGAGATCGACGTGGCGGCCCCTGGCTCCCGCATCCTCTCCACGATCCCCGGCGGCAAGTACGGGCTCAAGAGCGGCACCTCGATGGCGTCCCCGCACGTCGCCGGCGTGCTCGCCCTGATGAAGTCGGCTCACCCCGAGCTGAGCCCGGCCCAGCTGGTGCAGAAGCTCGAGGACGACGCCACGCCGACCGCCTGCTCCGCCCCGCAGTACGACGAGGGTGCGGCGTGCGTCGGCACCCCTGAGCTGAACAGCTACTACGGACACGGCATCGTGAACGCGCTCAAGGCCGTGCAGTGATCTGACACCGCCTCCGGAAGGGGCTCGGCTCGCCGTCTCGGCCTGCCGAGCCCCTTCTCCGTGTCACGAGCGGGATCCGGGGCCCGCCGGGCGATGAGAGGATGGAGCCATGACCTCCGAGCACGACACGATCGAGCAGCAGGGCGACGCCGCCACCGCGACCACCTCGACGTCCGCCAACCGCCGTCAGCCCTTCCCCCAGGGCTTCCTCGACACCATCTCCACGGGCTGGGCCGAGCGCCCCGAGACCCTTCCCGCACCGCGTGCGCAGGCGCCGTATGCGGCGAAGCGGCGCGACGCTCTCTCCGCCGCGTTCCCCGGCAAGCGCCTGGTGATCCCCGCGGGATCCCTCAAGCAGCGCAGCAACGACACGGACTACCCGTTCCGCGCGCACTCGGCCTTCGCGCACCTCACCGGCTGGGCCGCCGACGCCGAGCCCGACTCGCTGCTGGTCTTCGAGCCGACGACCGACGGGCACGACGTCACCCTCTACTTCCGCGAGCGCGCGGACCGCACCACGAGCGAGTTCTACTCCGACGCCACGATCGGCGAGTTCTGGATCGGCCCCCGCCCGGCGCTCGCCGGCGTCGCCGCGGATCTGGGTCTCGCCACCGCCCACCTCGACGACTTCGCCGCGGGCGAGCACGACCTCGTCGTCGACGAGGACGCCGAGCTCACCCAGGTCGTCTCCGAGCTGCGCCTGATCAAGGACGAGTACGAGATCGCCGAGATGCGCCGCGCCGTCGAGATCACCGCGAACGGCTTCGACGACATCGTCCGCGACCTTCCGCGCGCCGTGGCGCACCCGCGCGGCGAGCGCATCGTCGAGGGCGTGTTCCACCAGCGCGCCCGCAGCGACGGCAACTGGGAGGGCTACGACACCATCGCCGCCTCCGGCCCGCACGCCTGCTACCTGCACTGGACCCGCAACGACGGCGCGGTGCTGCCGGGCGACCTCATCCTCATCGACGCGGGCGCCGAGGCCGACAGCCTCTACACGGCCGACATCACCCGCACCCTCCCGGTCAGCGGCACGTTCAGCGATGTGCAGCGCCGGATCTACGACACGGTCGTCGAGGCGGCCGACGCCGCCTTCGGCGCCGCGAAGATCGGCGTGCCGTTCCGCGAGGTGCACGCGGCCGCGATGGACGTGATCGCCCGCCGGACGGCCGAGTGGGGCCTGCTTCCTGTGACCGCGGAGGAGGCGCTGGACGCCGACAAGGGCGGCCAACACCGCCGCTACATGGTGCACGGCACGAGCCACCACCTCGGCATCGACGTGCACGACTGCGCCCAGGCGCGCCGCGAGATGTACTACGACGGGCTGATCCAGGAAGGCATGGTGTTCACGATCGAACCGGGCCTGTACTTCCAGATCGACGACGTGACGGTTCCCGAGGAGTACCGCGGCATCGGCGTGCGCATCGAGGACGACATCCTCATCACCGCCGACGGACCGGTGAACCTCTCCGCCGGCATCCCGCGCACCTCCGCCGAGATCGAGGCGTGGATCGCCACGGTGCAGGGCGCGGCGTCCTGACCGAGGACCGGTCCCTGAGCTCGTCGAAGGGTCCCGGACAGCTCCGGGTGGCCGAGGCCGCCGCGACCGAACGGATCGCGGCGGCCTTTCCCGCGTTCGCGGGGCGGCCGGTGCGCGCGCTCGCGACGCCGGGCACGGTGAACGCCCTGTTCCGGATCGGCGACGCGCACGTCGCGCGCTTCCCGCTGCAGCCGACCTCGTACGCCGAGATCGCCGCCGAAGCGGCCGCTCTCGAGGAGTTCGCGACGGTCGCGCCGTTCCCCGCTCCCGTCCCGGTGGGCGTCGTCGACGGCGACGCCGGCTACCCCTCCGCCTGGTCGGTGCAGACGTGGATCCCGGGGCGCACCGCGTCGGAGGGCGAGCCCGACGGATCGGAGAGCACGTGTCCCGGCCTCGCCGAGGATCTGGCGCACCTCATCGTCGCCCTGCGCGCCGCACCGCTGCGCGGCCGGAGCTTCGACGGCCGGGGTCGCGGCGGTGACCTCCGCGCGCACGAGGACTGGATGTCGGAGTGCTTCGCGCGCAGCGCGCACCTGCTCGACGTGGGCGCGGCGCGCTCGCTCTGGGCGCGCCTGTCGCGGATACCGCATCCGGGCGTCGAGGTCATGTCGCATCGGGATCTGATCCCGCCGAACCTCGTGCTCTCGGACGACGGGCGGCTCGGCGGGGTCCTGGACAGCGGGTCCTTCGGCCCGGCCGACCCCGCCCTCGACCTGGTGGTCGCGTGGCACGTGCTCGATCGGCGGGACAGGCTCGCACTCAGGGCCGCCCTGGGCTGCGGCGACGCCGAATGGCAGCGCGGGGCCGCGTGGGCGCTGCAGCAGGCGATGGGCCTGGGGTGGTACTACGAGCGGACGAACGCCGTCATGGCCGCACTCGGTCTGCGCACGATGGGACGCCTGCTCGCGGATCCGGACCTGGCGGGCTGAGCGCCGGCACAGCGCACGCGACACCTCACCCACGCGGATCCGCCGCCGCGCCGGGTCATGTTCGTCTGACACCCGTCGGCACGCGGGTCCGAGCCGGCGATCGGACCTCAGCGCGCGGCGTGGTCGCGGAGCGCGTCCGCCATCTGCCGCACGGCCTGCTCGATGATCGGGCGCGGGGTCGCGAGGATGAAGCGCAGGTAGCCCTCCCCCGCCGCGCCGCAGGCGATGCCGTCGGTCATCGCGACGCCCGCGCGGGTGCGGAAGAAGTCGGCCGGGGATCCGTCGATGCCCAGATCCCGAGCATCCAGCCAGGCGATGTACGTGCCCTCCGGCGCGCGATAGCCCATCGCCGGGATGTGCTCCGCGAGCAGGTCTCCGAGCAGCCGGCGATTGCCGTCGAGGTAGGCCAGCGTCTCTTCGAGCCAGTCCCGCCCCTCGTCGAACGCGGCCGTCGCCGCCACCACGCCGAGGTTCGCCGTGCCGTGCTCGGCCCAGGCGACCTCGGGGCGTGCCCACATCTCCACATCGGCGTCGTTCGTCAGGATCACCTGCGCCGCCTTGAGACCGGGCAGGTTCCACGCCTTCGACGCACTGGCCGCGGTGATCGTGTGCGCCGCGGCAGCGGGGCTGATGCTCGCGTAGGGCACATGCCGGTGCGGCGCGAACACCAGCGGCGCATGGATCTCGTCCGAGAACACCCGTGCGCCCCGTCGTTCGACGATCTCGGCGACCGCCTCCAGCTCCTCGCGCTCGAACACCCGGCCGAGCGGGTTGTACGGGTTGCACAGGATCAGCAGGCCACCGCCGTCGGCCAGGGCGCGGTCGATTCCGTCCAGGTCGTAGACATGCCGCCCGCCCTCGACGAGCATCGGGACCTCGACGGTCTCGCGGCCGTGCATCGCGGGGATGGTCACGAACGGCATGTACGCGGGCGTCGGCAGCACGATCGCAGAGCCGGCGGCGGTGAAGAAGTCGATCGTGGTGCGCAGCGCGGTCAGCACGTCCGGCACTGGACGGATCCGCTCCGGCGGCACCTCCCAGCCGTAGCGGTCGCGCTGCCAGCGGGCCGTCGCCTCCGCCATGCGCGTGCGCACCGCGGCAGGAAGGTATCCCGTGAGTCCCGCGTCGACGGCGTTCTTCACCGCGTCGGCGACCGCCGGGGCCGTGGGAAAGTCCATCTCGGCGACGAAAGCGCCGATCGCCTCGGGGAACGCCGACCACTTGAGGCTGCCGGCTTCGCGCAGCCGCTCGATCCCGATGGCGTCCAGCTCCTGCGCGGTGCTCATGCGATCCCCCTCGCGAAGTCCGCGACCAGAGGGGCCAGCGATGCGCCGAGCTCGGCCGGCGCCTGCTTCCTCCCCTTCACCTCGAACGAGTGGCCGCCACCGTCGATCCACGCGATCCGCGCACTCCGGCAGGAGGCGACGGCCTCCTCGAGCTGCGCGAGCGGCTGCACGAACGGGTCGTTCGTCCCCTCGACGAACAGCTGCGGCTGCGCCACCGCGGGCAGGTGCTCGATCCGCGGCTTCTCCGGCTTGCCGGGCGGATGCAGCGGATACCCGAGATACGCGAGCCCTGCGACGTCGAGCCCGGGCTCCTCAGCCGCCGCCATCGACGCCATCCGGCCCCCGTAGGACTTGCCGCAGGCGAACACGGGCCCGTTCCCGCGCTGCCGTGCCGCAGCCGTCACGGCGCGCCAGGTCAGCAGCGCGTGCGCAGCGGGACCCGGCATCCTCCGGCCCGCCTCCATGTACGGGAAGGTGAAGCGCAGAGCGTGGAGCCCTGCGGCCTGCAGCGCCGCGGCGAATCCGAGCAGGAAGGGGTGATCCATCCCGGCGCCGGCGCCGTGCGCGATCACGACGATCGGCGCCTCCGTCGCATCCGTCGCCGCAGGGGCGAACGCCGCGGACACCTCGACGGGTCCGCCGGGCAGCCGCACCGGGGCACGGAACCGCTCCTCGCCCGAGGGCATCATCGGGACGAGCCGTCGCCGTCCGATCGCTCGCCCTCGGCCGGGTGCTCGCCGTCGGCGGGCGCGGCCTCCGGGGCCGTCCCCTCGACCGGGGCCGGCGCGGCCGGCGGCATGGGCGGCAGCGGCGGCCGCTCCGGGATCACGCGCTCGCCGTAGCGCGGCGGCTCGTCGACCCGCTCGCCGTACTGAGGCGGCTCGGCCACGGCCGACGGAGCCGGGCGCGGCGTCGGCGTCACCGACCGGCCCAGCACCTGGCGCGCCTTGCCGACCGAGGCGGCCAGCACGGTCACCTCGTAGTGGTCCGCCTTGAGCTGCATCACGCTCGCGTAGTCGCGACGGCGCCGCACGATCGAATAGGTGACGAGGCTGAGGATCATGCCGATCGCGACGCCCACGAACAGGATCCCGACGAACGCCTGCATCGGGACCGCCGGGTTGCCGAGCACGAAGATCGCCGACAGGAACAGGCCGATGAGCACGCCGTTGACGGCGCCGGACCGCGCCGCGTTCGCATAGCCCAGGCGCCCGGTGACCCGCTCGACGGTCTGCACGCCGACGCCCACGATCGCGATCGCCCTCGCCGGGATCTCGCCGGCGATCAGCTGCGAGACGAGCTTCTGCGCGGCTTCGTACTCGGTCACCGTGGCGACCGTCTCGCCGATCTCGCCCGCGGGGCCCGACGCGTTCAGCATGCTCATCCGACCATTGTTCCACGCGGCCGCCCGGAGACCGCCGGATGCCGTCACCCACCCCGGATCCCTAGGCTCAGGACACTACGCTGGAACCATGAGCACACAGCGGGTTTTCGTCGCGCGCCTGGCCGGGTGCGCCGTGTTCGACCCCGCCGGCGACCGGATCGGCAAAGTCCGAGATGTCGTCGTCGTGTACCGAAGTAGCGCGGCCCCGCGCGTGATCGGGCTGGTGTGCGAGATCCCCGGACGCCGGCAGGTGTTCCTCTCCATCGGACGCGTCGGCTCGATCAGCACCGGACAGGTGATCTCCTCCGGGCTGATGAACGTGCGCCGCTTCAAGCCGCGCAACGGCGAGGTGCGGATCATGGCCGAGCTCATCGGACGCCGCGTCGACTTCGCGGACGCCTCCGGGACGGCCGTGATCGAGGATGTGGCGATCGAGCCGAACCGGCTCGGCGAATGGTCGGTGAGCCAGCTGTTCCTGCGCAAGCCGAAGACGAGCGCGTCGCCGTTCGCGAAGGGGCCCACCACCTTCGCGACCTGGAACGAGGTGCGCGAGCACAACCGTCCGGGCGAGGCGCAGTCGGCCGAACAGCTCGTCGCGACGTTCTCGGAGATGCACCCCGCAGACCTCGCGAACACGCTGCTCGACCTGCCCCAGCAGCGCCGCATCGAGGTGGCCGAGGAACTGCCCGACGAGCGTCTCGCCGACGCCCTCGAGGAGATGCCCGAGGACGACCAGATGGACATCCTGGACCGGCTCGGCGACGAGCGCGCCGCCGACATCCTCGACCAGATGGAGCCCGACGACGCCGCCGACCTCCTCGCCCAGCTCCCCCAGGGGCGCCTGGAGCACCTCCTCGAGCTGATGGAGCCGGAGGAGGCCGAGGACGTGCGCATGCTGCTGCGCTACAGCCCCGACACCGCGGGCGGTCTGATGACGCCGGAGCCCATCATCCTCTCCGCCGACGCGACCGTGGCCGAGGCGCTGGCGCTGATCCGCCGGCACGAGCTGCATCCCGCGCTGGCCGCGGCCGTCTTCATCACGCTGCCCCCCTTCGAGACGCCCACCGGGCGCCTGCTCGGGGTCGTGCACTTCCAGCGCATGCTGCGCTATCCCCCGCACGAGCGGCTCGGCGCCATCGTCGACGACACGCTCGAGCCGGTGCCGGCGACCGCATCGGCCGCGGAGGTCGCGCGCATGCTCGCGAGCTATGACCTCGTCTCCCTCCCCGTGGTCGACCAGGCCCACCGCCTGGTGGGCGCGATCAGCGTGGACGACGTGCTCGACTACCTGCTGCCCGACGACTGGCGCTCGCACGATGCGGAACCGTCCGTCCCGACGCAGGGCGGAGCGGGATGATGGCGAAGTCGGACCGCCGGGGACTGGATCTTCCCCGCGGTCGCTCCGGCATGCTCGGCCGCGGTGCCACCTCCTCCGGATCGAGCGACACCTTCGGGCGCTTCTCCGAGGCGTTCGCCCGTGCGATGGGGACCTCGGGCTTCCTCATCGGGATGAGCGTGTTCGTCGCGATCTGGCTGTGGTGGAACATCGCGATGCCGAAGGAATGGCAGTTCGACCCGGCCGCGACGAACTTCACCCTGCTCACGCTGATCCTGTCGCTGCAAGCCTCGTACGCCGCTCCCCTGATCCTGCTCGCGCAGAACCGGCAGGACGACCGCGACCGCGTGCAGATCGAGCAGGACCGCCAGCGTGCGGAGCGCAATCTCGCCGACACCGAGTACCTGGCCCGGGAGATCGTCGCCCTGCGGATGGCTCTCGAGGAGCGCTCGTCGCAGGGCGTCACCCGCGAGGTGCTGCGCGCAGAACTCCGAGCGATGCTCGCGGAGCTGCGCGACGAGGATCCGGCGGAGCAGGCTCCGTGACCGACGCGCTCGCCGCCGAGGTCCGTCGCGCCGTCGGCGCCGTCACCGACCCCGAGCTGCGCCGTCCGCTCGCCGATCTCGACATGCTCCGCGACATCACGGTCGAGGGCGCCGTCGCGCATGTCGGCATCGTGCTCACCATCGTGGGCTGCCCCGCCGCGACCCGGATCGAGGCGGACGTGCACGCGGCGGCAGCCGCGGTTCCCGGCATCGACACCGTCGAGGTCGCGGTCGGCGTGATGACGCCCGACGAGCGGCGCGCCCTCACCGAGCGCCTGCGCGACGGCCGGGCACCGCGGCAGATGCCGTTCGGACCGGACTCGCTCACGCGCGTGATCGCGGTCACGAGCGGCAAGGGCGGGGTCGGCAAGTCGACGCTGACCGCCAACCTCGCGGTCGCGCTCGCCGCGCGCGGCCGCCGCGTGGGACTGATCGACGCCGACGTGCACGGCTTCTCCATCCCGGGGCTGCTGGGCATCGCGCCCGGCACGCAGCCCACCCGCATCGACGACCTGATGCTGCCGCCGGTCGCGCATGACGTGAAGGCGATCTCGATCGGGATGTTCCTCCGCGAGGGCGAATCGGTGGTCGCCTGGCGCGGACCGATGCTCCACCGCACCGTGCAGCAGTTCCTCACCGACGTGTTCTTCGGCGACCTCGACGTGCTCCTCATCGACATGCCGCCGGGGACGGGCGACATCGCGATCACCCTGGGGCAGCTGCTCCCCCACGCCGACGTGCTCGTCGTGACCACGCCGCAGGAGGCGGCCGCAGAGGTAGCGATCCGCAGCGGTCTGGTCGCCCGGCAGACGGGTCAGCGCGTGATCGGCGTCGTCGAGAACATGGCTGCGCTCACGCTGCCGGACGGCAGCTCGCTCGACCTGTTCGGGTCCGGCGGAGGCCAGGCGGTCGCAGACGCCCTCTCGGAGGGCGCGGATCCGGTGCCCCTGCTCGCCTCGGTGCCGTTGAGCCCGGCGCTGCGCGCGGGCGGCGATGCCGGCGCTCCGGTCGTGCTCTCGGATCCGGAGGATCCTGCCGCGCGGGCGATCCTCACGGTCGCCGATGCCGTGGACCGCTCCGGGCGTTCGCTCGCCGGGCGGCACCTGCCGCTCAGCCTGAGCTGATCGCCTCGGCCAGCCGCGGATCTGCGCCTCAGGTGGCTTCGCTGTCGTACGGCGGCAGTTCGTCGGCGGAGAAGACCTTCGGCGCCCGGGAGGCGGGAGCCGTCGAAGCGGGCTCGGCCCCGGCGGACGCCGCATTCATCGCCGTCGCGGTCGCCAGCAGCGCGGCGGCCGATCCTGCGGCGGGAGCGGCGGCGGGCGCCGATTCGGCCGGTGCCGCCGGCGCCACGGGACGCGGTGCTGCCGGGGTGTCGTCCAGCAGGGCGTCGCGGATGATCCGGCGCGGGTCGTACTGGCGCGGATCGAGCTTGCGCCAATCCAGCTCGTCGATCTCGGGACCGACCTCTTCGCGCATGCGGTCCTTGGCCCCGCGCAGATAGTCGCCCGCCTGCTTGACCAGGCGCGCGAACGTCTCCGCGTACCGCGGGAGCCGCTCGGGGCCCACGAGAAGGGCTGCGATCACGCCGATCACGAGCAGCTTCTCGATGGTGATGCCGAAGAACATGTCACAAGGGTACCGCCGCGCCTGGCCGCCTCGCGCACGCTCTGCGCCTACGCTGAGTGAGAAACACGCGGTGCACTGAACGACCGCTAGGGAGTCGAAGTGAGCGAGCAGGACGCCAACGCGCGGTACGTACGCGAGGCCATCGTGGAACCGGACGAGATCGCCCGGGCACGGGCGCACGCGGTGGAACTCGGAGCGCAGCCGATCAGCGCCGCCGTCGGCGCGCAGATCGCCGTGCTCGCCGCCGCCACCGCAGCGCGTTCGATCGTCGAGATCGGCACCGGAGCGGGCGTCTCCGGCCTGTGGCTGCTGCGCGGCGCGCCGAAGGCGGTGCTCACCTCCATCGACAACGAGCCCGAGCATCTCGCCGCGGCGCGCACCGCGTTCCAGGATGCGCGGATCCCTCCGACGAGGGCGCGCTTCATCGCCGGCCGGGCCGCCGACGTGCTGCCCCGCATGAACGAGGCGGCCTACGACATCGTGCTGGTGGATGCGGATCCGGAGAACGTCATCGAGTACGTCGAGCACGGCCTGAGGCTGGTCCGCGCGGGAGGGACGGTGCTGGTGCCGCGCATCCTCGCCGGCGGACGCGTCGCGGATCCGGTGCAGCGCGACGACGTGACCGTGGCCTACCGCTCCCTCATCCAGGAGACGCAGCAGTCCCCCGCCGTGCTGGCGGCGCTGAGCACCGTCGGCGAGGGCCTGCTCCAGCTGACCAGCATCGCCGCGGCCTGAGCCGAGAGACCGAGACACGAGAAAGGGACCGCCGAGATCGGCGGTCCCTTTTCGTGATTCGTGGAATCGTGCGAGTCGTCAGGCGGCTGCCACGACGCTGCTGAGCACGTCGTGAAGCTCCTTCGCCTCGGCGTCGTTGACGGAGACGACCAGGCGTCCGCCGCCCTCGAGCGGGACGCGCACGATGATGAGCCGGCCCTCCTTCACGGCCTCCATCGGTCCGTCGCCGGTCCTCGGCTTCATCGCTGCCATCGCGGTGCTCCCTTTCCTCGGTGGTCTACAGGTTCCATATTAGTGGGTGCTGGGACACCGCTTACCGCGACCGCGCTGTTCAGGGCACGCGCCAGAAGGTGTCGGCGTATCCGTAGACGTTCGAGATCCACACCCACTGCAGCCCCAGGCAGACCACGAGCACGGCGCCGCGCAGCCACCAGGAGCGGCGCCAGCCCACCGCGCCCCACAGCGGCGCGAGCGGGAACATCAGCCGCAGCGTGCTGGACTGCGGGAAGAACACCGCGAGCAGATAGAGCGCGTAGCTCGCCGCGTAGAGGCGGATCTCCGGGCCCAGCCGCCGCACGCCGGGGCCGAGGACGAGCGCTGCGGCGAACAGCAGGACGGCCAGGCCGAGCACGACGAGGCCGACCCAGCCGGGCACGCCCAGCAGTCGCGCCCAATACGGCATCGCCGACAGCCATCCCTCGAACGGCGCGAACGACGGCGCGCCGTGCTGGGGCATCCAGAACCCGCGCCAGCTCAGCTCGGTCTCCAGATACGCGTTCGGCACGCCGGTCGCGATCCCGGCGATGACCTGCCAGGCGAAGCCGGTCACGACCGCGAGCGCGCCGAGGCCAAGGTAGTGCGCGATCTCGCGACCCGACAGCGGGTCGGCGCGGCGTCGGAACCAGCGCAGCACGAGCATGAGACCGAGCATGAGCGCGAACGCCAGCACCCCCGGCCGGGTGAACGCCATGAGCACGATGAGCGGATACAGCCGCACGTAGCGGCGCCGCATCAGGCCGTCCAGGGCGAGGAGCAGGAACAGCATGTTCAGCACCTCGGCGTAGCCGACCTGGAACAGGGCCCCGAGGGGACCCGCCGCGAAGAAGATCACGGTCCAGACGGCCGCCATCCGCCCGATCCTGTCCCGCATCATGCGGAACAGCACGAGACAGCAGAGATAGCCGGCGACCAGCGACACGATCGCGGCGCCGATGGGCCATCCGCCCTCGCCGAAGGGCAGGCCGACCGCCTTCGACACCCACGCGTAGAGCGGCAGGAACGCCCACGAGTTCTGGGTGATGTGCCCGTCCGGTCCGAGCGGCAGCGTCGTCGGGTAGCCGTAGACGGCGATGTACCAGTACCACTGCGCGTCCCAGCCGCTCACGAACGAGGCGATCGTCGCGTGCGCGCCGAACCGGGATCCGGGGCTGCCGGAGAGCCCGGTCGCGATCAGCAGCATCGCCGTGGTGATCAGCCGCGCGCCCAGGTAGAGCGCGAGGATCCCCGCCCAGGCGGGCGTGCGCGCGTACGACCGTGCCGCCCAGCGGGGCAGGGCGGCGACCTCAGGCACCGCGCAGCCAGGAGCGCAGGCCGTCCTCGGTGGCCGTGATCTGCGCGATCGGGACCCTCTCCTCGTCGTGGTGCGCGAGATGCGGGTCCCCCGGACCGTAGTTGACCGCGGGGATGCCGAGCGCGGAGAACCGCGCGACGTCGGTCCAGCCGTACTTCGGCTTCGGCGTCGCGCCCACGGCGGTGACGAACTCCTGCGCGATCGGCGCATCCAGGCCCGGGCGCGCTCCCTCGGCGACATCGGTGATCTCCACGTCGAATCCGACGAACACGTTGCGCACGTGCGCCTCGGCGGCGGCGGCGGAACGGCTCGGGGCGAACCGGTAGTTCACCTCGACCTCGCACAGGTCGGGGATGACGTTGCCCGCGATGCCGCCGCTGATGCGCACGGCGTTCAGGCCCTCGCGATAGTCCAGGCCGTCCACGGCGATCTCGCGCGGACGGTATTCGGCCAGCCGGGCCAGGATCGGCGCGGCGCGGTGGATCGCGTTCTCGCCGATCCAGGCGCGCGCCGAGTGCGCGCGCACCCCGGTGGTGCGCACCACGGCGCGCAGCGTGCCGTTGCAGCCGCCCTCCACCTCGCCGTTCGACGGCTCGCCGAGGATCGCGAAGTCTGCCTGGAAGAGGTCGGGCCGGCTCTCTGCGAGCAGCTTCAGGCCGTTCCGCGCGGCCTCGACCTCTTCGTTGTCGTACCACATCCACGTGATGTCGACCGCGGGCTCGACGAGCTCGGCGGCGAGCTTCAGCTGCACCGCCACCCCCGCCTTCATGTCGACGGTGCCGCGGCCCCAGATCATGGGGACGCCGTCGACCTCGACATCGCGGGTCGGCACGTTGCCGTTGATGGGCACCGTGTCGATGTGCCCCGCGATCGCCACGCGCTGCGCACGTCCGAGGTGCGTGCGGGCGACGATCGTGTTCCCCTCGCGGATCACCTCGAGGTGGGCGAGGCCGCGGATCGACTCCTCGATCAGGTCGGCGAGGTGCGCCTCGGATCCCGATTCGCTGGGGATGTCGCAGATCGCGCGGGTGATGTCCGCCGCGGAGGCGGTGAGATCGAGCGGCATGCCCCCACCCTAGCGCCGCGTCATGAAGGCGAAGCTGGACAGGAGGTTTCGGTAGCGTGGACGCATGACCGATGCGCGCACGATCCACGGCTCCGGCCTGACCACCATCGCCGGGGACGGCACCGTTCTGGACGCGTGGTTCGCCGAGGTCGCGGCGGGCGCGCCCTCCGCGGGCGATCTCGCCGCCTCGGCGATGACGTTCGAGACGCTCGCCGGCGCGGACGAGCGACGCAAGGTGACCGTCGAGGCCGTGCAGCTGACGATCGACCTCGACGAGGCGCCCGCGTCCACCGCCGACGCGTACCTGCGCCTGCACGCCCTCTCGCACCTGCTCGTGCGCCCGAACGAGCTGAACCTCGACGGCATCTTCGCGCACCTCCCCAACGTCGCATGGACCAGCGCAGGTCCGATGCTCCCCGCCGACGCGGCGCGCCTGCGCCCGCTGCTGCAGCGCGCCGGGATCCAGATCACGGGCGTCGACAAGTTCCCGCGGCTGACCGACTACGTCCTGCCCGCGGGAGTGCGCATCGCGGACGCGTCGCGGGTGCGCCTGGGCGCGCACCTCGCCCCCGGCACCACCGTCATGCACGAGGGCTTCGTGAACTTCAACGCCGGCACGCTCGGCGCCTCGATGGTCGAGGGGCGGATCTCGCAGGGCGTCGTGGTCGGAGACGGATCCGACATCGGCGGAGGCTCCTCGATCATGGGCACGCTGTCCGGCGGGGGCACGCACCGCGTCTCGATCGGCGCGCGCACCCTGCTGGGGGCGAACGCCGGCATCGGGATCTCGCTCGGCGACGACTGCATCGTCGAGGCGGGGCTGTACGTCACCGCGGGCACGAAGATCGTCCTCGCCGACGCCGCCCCCACGGCGGACGGCGGTCGCCCCGTCGTCAAGGGCGCCGAGCTGAGCGGCGAGAACGGGATCCTGTTCCGACGCAACTCGCTCTCGGGCGCGGTCGAGGCCGTTCGCCGCGCCGGCGTCGGCGTGACCCTCAACGAGGCCCTGCACGCCTGAGCGTCCGGGCGCGGACGGCTACGCCTTGAGCGATCCGATCGCGAGCGAGAGCACGCGGCGGCGCTGCGCGTCGTCGTCGTAGGCGACCGCGCTCACGCCGCCGATGAGCTTGACGACGTCGGCGATCGCGAGATCCGCCTTCACGGCGCCCGCGGCCTGCGCGCGGGCCAGCAGCGGCTCGCCGGCGCCGAGCATCACGCCGCGGCACTCGGCGAACACCGAGGACTCGCGGTTGAGGCCGTCCAGGAGCACGTGCTTGGTGCCGACGTACTCCACGAAGCGGTCCAGCCAGGCTTCGAACGCTGCCCACGGCTCGAGATCGGCGACCTCGTCGGCCGCGTCCGCGAGCGCAGCGACCTCGCGCAGGTAGAGCGTCTCGATGAGGTCGTCCCTCGTCGGGAAGTTGCGGTAGAGCGTGCCGATGCCGACGCCCGCACGACGGGCGATGTCCTCGAGGGACGCGTCCGAGCCGTCCTCGGCGAACGCCGCACGACCGGCGGCGACGAGAGCGTCGAAGTTCCGCGCGGCGTCGGCGCGACGCGGACGCCGCTCCTCCAGCGTGGCCGTCGCCCGGTTCTGACCGCCCATCGTGCCGTCCCTCCAGAAAAGTCTTCATGAACCTCTTGCAAAGCGGAGGCACCCTCCGCTAATCTCTATCCGGAGGCACCCTCCGTTCGGAGGTCTCCTCTCACTTTACCCCTCTTCTCCAGGCTTCGGAAGGGAACTCATGTCCCGCTCATCCACCTCGATCCTGGTCGCGATCGCCGTGGCGGTCTCCTCCATCGCGCTTCTGCAGAACCTCGTCATCCCGCTCGTCCCGCTGGTCCAGGCCGAGTTCGGCGTGACCGCCGACGCCGCCAGCTGGACGATGACCGCGTGGCTCATCGCCGCCGCGGTCGCCACCCCCACCCTCGGCCGCGTCGGCGATCTGCGCGGCCGGCGCACGACCTTCCTCGTCACCCTCGGCGTGACGGCGGCGGGCGACGTGCTCGCCGCCGTCGCCCCATCGCTCGAGGTGCTCATCGTCGCCCGCGTGCTGCAGGGAATCGGCGGGGCGCTCTTCCCCCTCGCGTACGGGCTGCTCCGCGACGCGCTCCCCCGGGAGCGCGTGACCGGGGCGATCGGCATCGTCAGCGCCGTGATCGGCATCGGCGGCGCGGCGGGCACGGTGCTCGCCGGCCCGCTCGCCGACCTCGTGGGCTGGCGCGGCACCTTCGCGGTGCCGTTCCTGGTCGCAGCCCTCGGCGCCTTCCTCACCCTGGCCGCGGTCCGCGACACCGGGCTGCGCGCTCAGGGCCGCGTCAACGGGCGCTCGTCGGTGCTGCTGTCGCTGTGGCTGGTCGCGCTGCTCGTCCCGCTCAGCACCGGGGCGCGCTGGGGCTGGACGTCGCCGGCCGTGCTCGTGCTCTTCGCCGTGGCCGCGCTCGCGTTCGCCGCGTGGATCCTGTCCGAACTGCGCTCCGCGGAGCCCCTCGTGGATCTGCGACTGCTCGCCTCGCCCGCGATCTGGCCGGTGAACGCCGCCTCGCTGCTGATCGGAGCCGGCGTGTTCGCCTTCTGGGGCTACCTGCCCCAGTTCCTCGAGCTCGCGTCCTCGGCCGGCGGCACAGGACTGTCGGTCCGCGATGCCGGACTCATGCTCGTGCCCATGCTCATCGGCATGAGCGGCGTGGGCTTCGCGACCGGCGCCCTCAATCGGGTGCTCTCCCTGCGCACCCTGCTGGTGATCGGCGCCGTGCTGATGGGCGCCTCGGGCGCCGCGGCCGCGCTCGCGCACTCCGCCCCGTGGCAGCTGGCCCTGGCAGGCGCCGGGTTCGGCATCGGCTGCGGTCTCGCCTACGCGGCCTCGGCCGGGATCGTCGTGCAGAGCGTGCCCGCGCAGGTCACCGGCGTCGCGACCGGCGTGAACGCGAACCTGCGCACGATCGGATCCGCCATCGGATCCGCCGCGACCGGTGCGATCGTGTTCGGCTCCTCCGCGCACGGCACCGCGGGTGGCTTCGCGACGGCCTGGGCGCTCGTCGCGGTCAGCACTCTCCTGGCCGGCGCGATCGTCTGGGCGGTGCGCACCCGCACCAGCACTCCGACCGCGACGACCACGGCGCCCGAGCTGGTCGAGGCCGTCTGAACGCGGCATCCGGGTATCCGGGATAGGATGGACGAGATGTCGGAGTCTCCGGCATCTCGTCGCCATCCCGGATCCCTGGATTCATCATCCCTGGAAGTGGAGCCCCGCTCCCCCTCGTGATCCGGTTCTCGAGCGGCGACCTTTCGCGCCGCACCCCGGCGCCTGTATGCGACCGGCGTATCCGGTCCAGGAGATATCCATGCCTTCCTTCCTCGATCTCGGCGTGCCCGCGCCCCTGGCTGCGGTGCTCGCCGGCGACGGCAAGACCGAAGCCTTCCCCATCCAGCAGGGCACCCTGCCCGACTCCCTCGCGGGACGCGACCTTCTCGGCCGCGGCCGCACCGGCAGCGGCAAGACCCTCGCGTTCGCGATCCCCCTCGTCGCCCGCCTCACCGGAGCGACGTCCCGCCCGCAGCATCCGCGCGGCCTGGTGCTGGCACCGACCCGCGAGCTCGCCACGCAGATCGCGGCGACCGTCGCCCCGCTGGCCAAGGCCGCGGGCCTGCGCGTCACCACCGTGTTCGGCGGTGTCAGCCAGCGCCCCCAGGAGGAGGCCCTGCGCCGCGGCGTCGACATCGTCGTGGCCTGCCCCGGCCGTCTCGAAGACCTCATGAAGCAGGGCGTCGTGCGCCTGGACGAGGTGCGCGTGACCGTGCTCGACGAGGCCGATCACATGGCCGACCTCGGCTTCCTTCCCGGCGTCACCCGCATCCTCGCGGCCACCCCGCAGGGCGGCCAGCGTCTGCTGTTCAGCGCGACGCTCGACAACGGCATCGACGTGCTCGCGCGCCGCTTCCTCTCCAACGCCGTGAGCCACGAAGTCGACGAGGCCAGCGTCCCCGTCGGCGAGATGACGCACCGCGTCCTCGAGGTCGCCGACGCCGAGTCCAAGAAGACGCTCGTCAACGAGCTCGCCTCGGGCGCCGGCCGGCGCATCCTGTTCACGCGCACCAAGCACCAGGCGAAGAAGCTCGCCAAGGTGCTGACCACGGCCGGGATCCCGGCCGTGGACCTGCACGGCAACCTCGGACAGAACGCCCGCGAGCGCAACCTCGCCGCCTTCTCCGCCGACCCGGCCGAGGGCGGCGTGCGCGTGCTCGTCGCCACCGACGTGGCCGCGCGCGGCGTGCACGTCGACGACGTCGACCTGGTCGTGCATGTGGATCCGCCTGCAGAGCACAAGGCGTACCTGCACCGCTCCGGCCGCACCGCGCGCGCCGGCGCCGCGGGCACCGTCGTCACGGTGCTGCTGCCCGAGCAGCGGCGCGACGTGAAGGATCTGCTCCGCAAGGCGCAGATCACGGCGGCCATCGAGCCGGTCTCCGCCGCCTCCCCCGCCGTGGTCGAGCTGATCGGCGCGAAGGCGGCCTACGTCAAGCCCGCACCGAAGCCCGCTGCGCAGCAGCCCGCCAGGAAGAAGCCGGCCTCCGGCGCTTCCGGATCCCCGCGCCAGGGCCAGCGTCAGGGCCAGCCGCGTCAGGGGCAGGGCCAGGGTCAGCCGCGGCACACGACCGGCGATGTCGCCGCGCCGGCACCCGCCGCGCGTCGGCGTCGTCGCCGGTCGTCGCGCCCCCAGGGCACCCCGACCACGCGCTGAGCACTGCGGCGGTCGCGAGGCTTCCGGCCCGCGGCCGCCGCACAACGGCTCACGCCGGCTTCGCGTAGCCCTTCACACCCGTGTCGAGAAAGACGCAGGCCGTGTCGCCGACCGTCCAGGCATCGTGCCCGGGGCTCAGGTCGACCACGTCGCCCGGCCCCATGTCGAGCTCGGTTCCGTCGTCGAACCGCACGGTCATCCGCCCCTCGAGGCAGATCCCGGTGTGATGCGTCTGACACGAATCGGTGCCCGCGATCGGCTTGACGTCGTTCGACCATCGCCAGCCCGGCTCGAAGACGCCTCGCCCCAGCGTGAAGTCGCCCAGGGTGACGACGTCCATGTGACCGTGGTCATGGAAGGGGCGTCGCTCGTGCGGCGTCTCGATGTTGTGCTTGTCAGACATGAGAACCTCCCACGGGTGATCGGGTGACCGGCATCGGCAGCGCTCACCCGGGGACGCTCAGGACGCCGTGACGGATGCGGCCGCGCACGCTCGTGCCGTCTGCCTCGCATCGTCGTGGACGGTGATCACGAGCTCCGGCGTCCTGCCGGTCCCGAACCGTCTCGCGGCGTCGTCAGGTCGACCTCGACCGTCCCCGACCGCCCCCAGTCATTGAGAGTCGTACACCCGCCTGCCCGGGGCCGTCAAGAGGCGGCGTCCCGGGATCTCCTCGACCTCAGCTGCGGCGGAAGTCGCGCTCCTGCGAGCCCGTGTACAGCTGCTGCGGGCGGCCGATCTTGGTCTGCGGGTCGAGATTCAGCTCACGCCACTGCGCAAGCCAGCCGGGCAGGCGGCCGATCGCGAACAGCACGGTGAACATGCGCGTCGGGAAGCCCATGGCCTTGTAGATGACGCCAGTGTAGAAGTCGACGTTCGGGTAGAGCCGACGCTCCTGGAAGTACTCGTCAGCCAGGGCGATCTCCTCGAGCTCCTTCGCGAGATCGAGGAGCGGATCCGTGACGCCGAGCTCGGCGAGCACCTGATCCGCCGCCGCCTTGACGAGCTTCGCGCGCGGGTCGTAGTTCTTGTAGACGCGGTGCCCGAAGCCCATGAGCTTCACGCCGTCTTCCTTGTTCTTCACGCGCTCCACGAAGCGCTGCATGCTCTGGCCGGAGTCGCGGATCTGCGCGAGCATCGTCAGCACCGCCTCGTTCGCGCCGCCGTGCAGCGGACCTGAGAGCGCCTGGATCCCGGCCGAGATGGAGGCGAACTGGTTCGCACCGGTCGAGCCGACCAGGCGCACGGTCGAGGTGGACGCGTTCTGCTCGTGGTCCTCGTGCAGGATCAGCAGCAGCTCGAGCGCCTTGGACATGACCGGGTTGATCTCGTACGGCTCGCTGTGCACGCCGAAGTTCAGCTTCAGGAAGTTGTCGACGAAGCTCAGGGAGTTGTCCGGGTACAGGAACGCCTGCCCGATGCTCTTCTTGTGCGCGTAGGCCGCGATCACGGGGAGCTTTGCGAGCATGCGGATCGTGTTGAGCTCGACGTGTTCCGGATTGTGCGGATCCGACTCGTTCTCGTAGTAGGTCGAGAGCGCAGCGACGGCCGAGGACAGCACCGCCATCGGGTGCGCGTTGTCGGGAAGCGCCTGGAAGAAGTGCTTCAGGTCCTCGTGGAGGAGCGTGTGCCGGCGGATCTTCTCGTCGAACTCGGCGAGCTCGGCGGGCGTCGGAAGCTCGCCGTAGATGAGCAGCCAGGCGACCTCGAGGTACGAGCAGGAGTTCGCGATCTGCTCGATCGGATAGCCGCGATAGCGCAGGATCCCCTTGTCGCCGTCGATGAACGTGATCGCCGACTTCGTCGACGCCGTGTTCACGAAGCCGTAGTCCAGACCCGTGTGACCGGTCTGGCGCGTGAGCGTGGAGAAATCGATGCTGCTGTGCCCGTCGGTGCCGTGCAGGACCGGGAACTCCGCGGTCGTCTCGCCTACTGTCAGCGTCGCCTTCGTAGGCCGCTCGCCCGCTGCGCTCACGCAGACCTCCTCATGCGTCTGTCGATGGGGGATGTGCGATCGGTGCCGGTGGGCGCGGATCGCGACGCTTGTACAGCCTATCCCCCGTCCGGACCTACTGTGAAAACGGCCAAGACTGCACGGGCAGGCACTGTGGACACCTACGAAACGCTGCCGCGGAGGCGTGCCGCCGCCGCCTCGACGCGCTCCAGGGGCGCCGTCAACGACAGCCGCACGTGCTCGGGCGAATGGTCGCCGTAGAACGGTCCCGGACCTGCCAGGATCCCGAGATCGGCGAGCCGGCCCATCGACTCCCAGGCGTCCCTGCCCTCGGTCGCCCACAGATACAGGCCCGCCTCGGAGCCGTCGATGCGGAACCCCGCGTCGACGAGAGCGGGCCGCAGCACCTCGCGACGGCGCCGGTAGAGCTCCTTCTGCGCGGCGACGTGCTCGTCGTCGCGCAGGGCGACCTCCATCGCGTGCTGCACCGGCGCGGGCGGCATCAGCCCGAGGTGCTTGCGCGCGGTGAGGATCTCGCCGACCACGCGAGCGCACCCGGCGACGAACGCCGCGCGGTACCCGGCGAGGTTGGACTGCTTGCTCAGCGAGTAGACGCTGAGCAGACCCGAACGCGTTCCGCCGGTGACGCGGGGATCCAGCACGCTCGGCACCGGCTCGGTCGCCCACGGTCCGTCCCAGCCGAGCTCGGCGTAGCACTCGTCGCTCGCGAGGACCGCGCCGAGCTCGCGGGCCCGGGTCACGGCCGCGGCCAGCTCCGGCACCGTCCAGGTGCGCCCGTCGGGGTTGCCCGGGGTGTTGATCCAGATGAGCTTCGCGCCCTCCGGCCAGAGCGCCGGGTCGTCCTCGCTGACCACGGTCGCACCGGCGACCTGCGCGCCGACGGCATACGTCGGATAGGCGACCCGCGGCTGCACCACGACATCGCCGGGACCGAGTCCGAGCAGCGTCGGCAGCAGCGCCACGAGCTCCTTCGACCCGATCGTGGGCATCACGTTGTCCACGCGCAGGTCCGGCACGCCGCGACGTCGTGCGTACCACTCGACGATCGCCTCGCGCAGCGCCGGGGTGCCGACCGTCTGCGGGTAGGAGTGCGCGTCGGTCGCCTCGGAGAGCGCCCGGCGGATGATCTCCGGGGTGGGATCGACCGGGGATCCGATCGCGAGATCGACGATGCCGCCGGGATGCGCAGCCGCGCGCTCGCGGAACGGCGTGACCGCGTCCCAGGGGTAGTCGGCGAGGTCGCGGACGGACATGCCGGCTACTCGCCCTGCGGCGGCAGGGCGGCGATGATCGCGTGATCGTGATGGATCACGCCGACCTTGGCGGCACCGCCCGGGGAGCCGATCTCGTCGAAGAACTCGACATTGGCCTTGTAGTAGTCGGCCCACTCCTCGGGGAGGTCGTCCTCGTAGTAGATGGCCTCGACCGGGCACACCGGCTCGCAGGCACCGCAGTCCACGCACTCATCCGGGTGGATGTACAAGGAGCGCTCACCCTCGTAGATGCAGTCCACGGGGCACTCGTCGACGCAGGCACGGTCCTTCACGTCGACACAGGGAAGAGCGATCACATAGGTCACGGGTCAAGTCTACGACCCGTCGACCGACACCTCTCCCGGGCTGGGGCGCGCCCCGGCGGTGCGGGCCGCCTGCTCCTGCTGGAGCCGGCGGATGCGACCGAAGTCCGGCCAGGCGGCGACCAGCAGCACCATGCCGGCGACCGTCCAGGTCCACACCACGCCCAGCAGGTCGTTCGGCACGATGACCGATCCGCCGGGACCGCGTCCGGAGATCACGACCATCCCCGCGAGCATGCCGAGACCGGTGACCAGCGCCGCCCAGCGATCATGCAGCAGCAGGCGCACGGCGAGCAGGATCCCGCCGCACGCGACGATGCCGAGCGCGAGCCCCACCCCGTTCACGCCCCAGAGGGAGGATGCGTGGGTGACCGTCGCCGCCAGCCCGAAGACCGCGCCCACGACGAGCATAGCCACCCAGGAGAGCACTCGGCTGAGCCATGATCCGCGCATCCCTCGAGCTTACGCGGCGCACCTGTCGCGGTGTCTCAGGCAGCCCAGCCGACCAGGCGCAGGAGGGCGGCGACGACGGCCGCGGCGATCACCACGATGAGGAACGACTGCCGCAGCCACAGCAGTCCCGCCGCCACGAGCACTGCGGGCACCCGCGCGTCCACGACGATGTGCTGGCCCGACGCGAGCGCCTGCACCGCGACCAGCGCCGCGAGCAGCGCGACGGTGAGCAGATCCGTGATGCGTGCCGGACGGGGCGCCTCCAGCACCGACGCCGGCACCAGATAGCCCGCCCCCTTGAGAGCGAGGCAGCCGATCGCCGCGAGCAGCACCGCGTTCCAGAGCGTCATGATTCCCCCTCCGCGGAGACCGCCTTCGGCCCCAGCCAGTTGAACCAGCCGACGACGATCGCGACGAGCGCCGCGACCAGCACCGGCAGGCCGGGGATCAGCACCGGAGTGAGCGCCGTGGCCACGGCCGCTGCCGCGATGCCCACGGCGATCGCCTGGCGCCGGCGCAGCCGCGGCCACAGCAGGGCGAGGAAGGCGGCGGCCGCGGCGGCGTCCAGTCCATAGGTCTTCGGGTCCCCCAGCACGTCCCCGAGCAGCGCCCCGAGCAGGGTCGTCAGGTTCCAGCCGGCGTAGATGCCCAGGCCCGTGATCCAGAACCCGGCCGTGCGCGCCCGCGGCGAGGTCTGCGCGAGCGACACGGCGGTGGACTCGTCGATCGTGAACGGCGCAGCGGCGGCGCGGCGAAGCACCCCGCGGCCGATCACGGGAGACATCCGCATGCCGTACGCCACGTTGCGCACGCCCAGGAGCAGGGCAGAGGCGATCGCCGCGGGCGCCGCCGCGAGCCCGCCGGCACCGATCACCCCGACGAAGGCGAACTGGGATCCGCCGGTGAACATCAGCAGGCTCAGCACGCACGTCTGCCAGACGTCGAAGCCGCTCGCCACCGCGAGCGCCCCGAAGGAGATGCCGTACGCGCTGGTGGCGAGGGCCACGCCGAACGCCTCCCGGCGGGCTGTGCGGACCTCCGCGGCGGACTCTTCCTCGCCCCGGTCGATCGTTCGCTCCTCTGAACGCATGACGATCATTCTGAACAGGGTTGGGGTGTTTGTCAACGCGAACGATCGTTTGGAATACTGGCCGCATGGATGATCTCCGTGAACGCATCTCCCGCTCCCTGCGTCGCGAGCGCGAGGCTGCGGGGATCTCCGTGTCCGAGCTCGCCCGCCGCGCCGGCGTCTCCAAGGCGACGGTGTCCCAGCTCGAGAACGGGTCCACCGGGCCGAGCGTCGAGACGCTCTGGGCGATCGCCGACGCCCTCGGCCTCCCCTTCGCCGCCTTCGTCGAAGAGCGCACGCACGCGCCGACGCTGATCCGCGCCGGCGAGCACGCCGGAGTGCCCTCCGCCGCGGCTCCGTACGTGGCGACCCTGGTGGCTGCCTGTCCCCCGGGCGCACGCCGCGACATCTACGTCATCCAGGCCGAGCCGGGCGAGCCGCGCCGTTCCCAGCCGCATCACGTCGGCACCACCGAGCACGTGGTGCTGATCACCGGCCGTGCGCTGATCGGTCCCGCGGACGAGGCCGTCGAGCTGCATCCGGGCGACTACCTCTCCTACGCCGGAGACGCCGGGCACGTGTTCGAGGCGCTCGAGCCCGGCACCTCCGCGGTGCTCATCTCCGAGCTGCGCTGACGACGAAGGCCCTGCCGCGCCGGGTGGCGGGCAGGGCCTTCGGAGGAGGATCTCAGCCGCTCGCGTCCTGGCGCTTCTGGCGCGACGCCTCACGACCGCGGACCGTCGCGTCCAGGATCACCTTGCGGATGCGCACCTTCTCGGGCGTGACCTCGACGCATTCGTCGTCACGGGCGAACTCGAGGCTCTCCTCGAGCGTGAGCAGGCGCGGCGGCGTCATCGACTCGAAGTTGTCCGCCGTGGAGGAGCGCATGTTGGTGAGCTTCTTCTCCTTGGTGATGTTCACGTCCATGTCGTCGGCGCGCGAGTTCTCGCCGATGACCATGCCCTCGTAGACCTCTTCGGTGGGTTGCACGAAGAACGACATGCGCTCCTGCAGGGCGATCATCGCGAACGGGGTCACGACGCCCGTGCGGTCGGCGACGATCGAGCCGTTCTGGCGGGTCGTGATCTGGCCGGCCCACGGCTCGTAGCCGTGCGAGATCGCGTTCGCGATGCCGGTGCCGCGGGTGGTGGTGAGGAACTCGCTGCGGAATCCGATGAGACCGCGCGAGGGGACGATGAACTCCATGCGCACCCAGCCGGTGCCGTGGTTGGTCATGTTCTCCATGCGGCCCTTGCGGTTCGCGAGGAGCTGGGTGATCGCGCCGAGGTGCTCCTCCGGCGTGTCGATCGTGAGGTGCTCGAACGGCTCGTAGGTCTTGCCGTCGATCTTCTTCGTGACCACCTGCGGCTTGCCCACGGTGAGCTCGAAGCCCTCGCGGCGCATGTTCTCGACGAGGATCGCGAGCGCGAGCTCGCCGCGGCCCTGCACCTCCCACGCGTCGGGGCGGCCGATGTCGACGACCTTGAGGGAGACGTTTCCGATGAGCTCGCGGTCCAGACGGTCCTTGACCATGCGGGCGGTGAGCTTGTGCCCCTTGACCTTGCCCATGAGCGGCGAGGTGTTGGTGCCGATGGTCATCGAGATCGCCGGGTCGTCGACCGTGATGGCCGGCAGCGGACGCACGTCCTCGGGATCCGCGATCGTCTCGCCGATCGTGATGTCGGCGATGCCGGCGATCGCGACGATGTCGCCGGGGCCGGCCTCCTCGGCGGGGTAGCGCTCGAGGGCACGGGTCTTGAGCAGCTCGGTGATCCGGGCGTTGCTGGTGGATCCGTCGCCGCGCACCCAGGCCACGGTCTGGCCCTTCTTCAGAGTGCCGTTGAAGATGCGCAGCAGCGCGAGGCGGCCGAGGAACGGCGAGGAGTCGAGGTTGGTGACCCACGCCTGCAGCGGCGCCTCGTCGTCGTACGCCGGAGCCGGCACGTGCTCGAGGATGGCCTCGAACAGCGGCTCAAGGTCGTCGTTGTCCGGCAGCGAGCCGTTGTCGGGGCGGGTGCGCGAGGCGGCACCGGCGCGCCCCGAGGCGTACACGACGGGCACGTCGAGCAGCGCGTCGACGTCGAGGTCCGGCACGTCGTCGACCAGGTCGGACGCGAGGCCCAGCAGCAGGTCGTGCGCCTCCTCCTCGACCTCGGCGATGCGCGCGTCGGGACGGTCGGTCTTGTTCACGAGCAGGATGACGGGCAGCTTCGCCTCGAGCGCCTTGCGCAGCACGAAGCGGGTCTGCGGGAGCGGACCCTCGGACGCGTCGACGAGCAGCACGACGCCGTCGACCATGGACAGGCCGCGCTCGACCTCGCCGCCGAAGTCGGCGTGGCCCGGGGTGTCGATCACGTTGATCGTGATCGGGGTGTCGGTGTGCACGCCGTTGTACGTGATCGCCGTGTTCTTGGCGAGGATCGTGATGCCCTTCTCACGCTCCAGGTCGTTGGAGTCCATCGCGCGCTCCTCGACGTGCGCATGCTCGCCGAAGGATCCGGTCTGGCGGAGCATGGCGTCGACCAGCGTGGTCTTGCCGTGGTCGACGTGCGCGACGATGGCGACGTTGCGGAGATCGGAACGGAGGGCGTGCGCCATGAAGGAATCCAATGCAGATGGGGTTTCGCCCGGGATTCCGGACTCTTCAGGATACATCACCGCACCTGGACGCCCTCTGCGGACAGACCCGCCCGCGCACCCGCGGCGGATCCATACGGCTCCGCCCTACGCTCGACGCATGAGGATCGCCCTGCCCCCGCCCCCGCCGGACGCGCCGTCGCGGACGCGGCTCCGGTGGGAGATCGCGATCGTGCTCGCGCTCGGGCTCGGGCAGTCGGCCGTCTACGCCGTGGTGCAGCTCATCGACCGCTACTCCCGCCCGACGCCGCTCGCCCAGCAGTCCGCGACGCTGAATCCCGCGCTCTCCGACCGGCAGGTGTTCGACCTGCTGTACCAGCTGCTCGGGATCGCGTTCTCCGTGGCACCGGTGCTGCTGGTGTGCTTCCTGCTCTGGCTCCCGGCACGACCGCGTCTCGGCGCCCTCGGCCTGGACGGGCGCCGCATCGGACGCGACATCGGATGGGGCGCCTCCCTGGTGCTCGCGATCGGCGTTCCGGGCCTCGCCCTCTACGTCGTCGGACGGCTCACCGGGCTCTTCGTGGCCGTGGACCCCGGCGCGCAGAGCGCGTACTGGTGGACGATCCCGGTCCTCCTGCTCTCCGCGGCGCGCGCCGCGATCCAGGAGGAGTTCGTCGTGCTCGGCTATCTGTTCGCCCGGCTGCGTCAGCTCGGCTGGGGCCCCTGGACGATCGTGCTGGCGACATCCGTGCTGCGCGCGAGCTATCACCTCTACCAGGGGCCGGGGGCGTTCGTGGGCAACCTCGGGATGGGGCTGCTCTTCGGCTTCCTGTTCCTGCGCACGGGACGGCTCCTGCCGTTCCTGGTGGCGCACTTCCTCATCGACGCCGCGGTGTTCGTCGGCTACCCGTGGGTCGCCACGACCTGGCCCGCGCTCTTCGGCCTGCCTCCGCACTGAGGGCGCGCGGACCCGGCGCATCGAGGCGCGGTCAGCGGGTGACCGCGATCGCGATCGCCGCCCAGACGACGATCACGGCCAGGGCGCCCAGCGCGGGCCAGTCCCAGCTGCGCCGGATCGGCGCGTCCGCGCCCTCTCCCACGGCGCCGGCGGGACGCTCGATCGCGTTCTCCCAGCGGGCGCGCACGTCGGTGAGCGTCTGGAGGCTCTGCGGCACGTTGAGCTCGCCGGAGCGCTTCATGCGCGGCGACTGGATCCGTCCAGGGCCGCCCCAGCACGCCAGCGAGCGGCCGTCGTCGAGGGTGAAGTCCAGCTGCCAGCGCAGGTCGAGCTCGGTGACCCGGCGCCACCCGAACCGCGTGCGCCGCAGGAAGTTCTGCACCCTGGCGCCCTCCTCGTCGACGTGCACCATCGACACGACGCTGATCACGTAGATGAGCCAGAGCACGAGCAGCACCCACGGTGCGAGCAGGAGCATCAGGCCCCAGCTCCCCCGGATCACGGCGTCGCCGAGCAGGAACACCGCGATCGCCGCGCACGCCACGAGAACGGCGATGCCCGTGGGCGCGCGGTAGGTCCGCGCGCCCACGGGCATCTGATCCATCGAGCTCACGCGCCGCGACCGCCCAGGGCGATCGAGACGCCGGGGATCGCCTGGAGCAGACGATCCGTGTACTCCTGCTGCGGGTTGGCGAAGATCTCGTCCACCGTGCCCTGCTCGACCAGCTTGCCCTTCTCCATGACGCACACCAGGTCGGCGGCGACGCGCACGACCGCGAGGTCGTGGGTGATGAAGAGATAGGTGAGGTCGAGCTCGCTCTGCAGCTCGGCGAGCAGCTTCAGGATCTGGTCCTGCACCAGCACGTCGAGCGCGGAGACCGCCTCGTCGAGGACGACGATGTCGGGCTTGAGCGCCAGGGCGCGCGCGATCGCGACACGCTGACGCTGACCGCCGGACAGCTCGTTCGGATACCGCGTCGCCAGCTCGCGCGGCAGCGACACCTGGTCGAGCAGCTCGAGCACGCGCTCCTGGCGCGAGGCCTTGTCGCCCACGCCGTGGATGTCCAGGGGCTCCGAGATCGTGTTGCCGATGTTGCGCAGCGGGTCCATGGATCCGTACGGGTCCTGGAACACCGGCTGCATGCGCCGGCGCAGCGCGAGGGTCTCGCGACCGGACAGGCCGGCCGTGTCGACGCCGTCGATCGCGATCGATCCGCTCGTCACGTCCTCGAGCTTGAGCACCATCTTCGCGACGGTGGACTTGCCCGACCCCGACTCGCCGACCAGCGCCAGCGTCTTGCCCTTCGGGATGTCGAACGAGACGTCGTCGACGGCCCGGAACGGGACGCTGCGGAACTGGCCCTGACGGATCTTGTAGTCCTTGGTCAGGTTCCGCACGGACACGGTCGGCGGGATGCCGGCGATGTCCTCGCTGGTCTCGATGCCCTGCCGCTCGTGGACGGCCTGGATCCGCTGCGACGCGATGCTGGGCGCCGCGGCCACCAGCTTCTTCGTGTACGGGTGCAGCGGGTTCTCCAGGATCTCCCGGCTGGGGCCTGCCTCGACGATCTCGCCGTTCTGCATGACGATGATCTTCTCGGCACGCTCGGCCGCGAGGCCGAGGTCGTGCGTGATCAGCAGGACCGAGGTGCCCTTCTCCTTGGTGAGCGACGCCAGGTGATCCAGGATCACGCGCTGCACGGTCACGTCGAGCGCCGAGGTGGGCTCGTCCGCGATGAGCAGCTTCGGGTCGGCCGCGAGGCCGATGCCGATCAGGGCGCGCTGGCGCATGCCTCCGGAGAACTGGTGCGGGTACTGGTGCAGACGCTTGGCGGCGTCGGCGAGACCCGCCTGCTGCAGCACCTCGATGGCCCGCGCCTCGATCTCCTTGCGGCCGTTGGCGAGGCCGTTCGCACGGATCGCCTCCTTGACCTGGAAGCCGATCGACCAGACCGGGTTGAGGTTGGACATCGGATCCTGCGGGACATAGCCGATCTCGCGACCGCGGATCTTCTCCATCTGGCCCTCGGTGAGACCGGTCAGCTCCTGACCGTCGAGGGTGATGCTCCCCGCGGTGACGTGGCCGGTGCCGGGCAGCAGGTTGATGATCGCGGACGCGGTCGTCGACTTGCCGGATCCGGACTCGCCCACGATGGCCAGCGTCTCGCCGGCATACAGGTCGAGGTTGACGCCGTGCAGAACCTCGCGCGAGCCCTTCTGAGTGTCGAAGGCCACCTTCAGGTCGCGGATCCGCAGCAGCGGCGTGTCGGCGGTGGTGCTCATCGGCGCGCCCTCGCTCTCGGGTCGAGGGCGTCTCGCACGAGCTCGCCCAGCATGATGAACGCGAGCACCGTGATGGTCAGCGCGATCGACGGATAGATGAGCGCCATCGGCGCGACGCGCAGCGACTGCTGCGCCTGGCTGATGTCGTTGCCCCAGCTCATGGTGTCGCTGCCGAGACCGACGCCGAGGAACGACAGCGTCGCCTCCGCGACGATGGCCGCGGCGAGGCTCAGCGTGGTCACGACGAGCAGCGGAGCGATCGCGTTGGGGATCACGTGCGACACCAGCGTGCCGAAGCGCGACTTGCCGAGCGCGCGGGAGGCCATCACGAAGTCCGCCTGCCTCACTCTCAGCACTTCGGCGCGCACGACGCGGGCCGTCGAGGCCCAGGCGAAGCCGCCGATCGCGAAGGCGAGGGTGAACACGTTGCGGAACTGCGCGAACACGCTCATCACCACGACCGCCGCCAGGATGTACGGGATCGAGAAGAAGATGTCGCCGATGCGCGAGAGCAGACCGTCGAGCCACCCGCCGTAGAACCCGGCGAGAGCGCCCATGATCAGTCCGATCACGGAGCCGATCAGCGTGGCGAGCAGGCCGACCGACACCGAGGTGCGCGCACCCCAGACCGTGCGGGCGTAGATGTCGCAGCCCTGGAAGGTGAAGCCCAGCGGATGCCCGGCGGTCGGGCCGCCGTTCGAGTCGGACAGCTGGCAGTTGCTGTTCGGCGGCGTCTGCGTGAACAGCGTCGGCCAGACCGCCATGAGCAGCACGATCACGACGATGACCATCGAGATCCAGAACATCGGCCGACGGCGGATGTCCGCCCAGGCGTCGCGCCACAGGTTGGACGGCTTCTCGGCGATCTTGACGATGTCGACGGCGATGGTGCCGTCCTTGATGGGGGCGACGTAGTGCGTCGCGGCGTCACTTGACATAGCGGATCCTCGGGTCGAGCAGGCCGTAGAGCATGTCCACGACGAGGTTGACGAGCACGTAGATGATCACGAACACCGTCACGAAGGAGACGATGGTCGGACCTTCGTGCTGCAGCACCGCGTGGAACAGGGTGTTGCCGACGCCGGGCACGTTGAAGATGCCCTCGGTGACGGTCGCGCCCACCAGCAGAACGCCGAAGTTCGTCGCGGAGTTGGTGATCACGGGGATCAGCGAGTTGCGCAGCACGTGCACCGGGATGACTCGGCGGCGCGGCAGGCCCTTGCTGTACGCCGTGCGCACCCAGTCCTGGTTGAGGGTGTCGATCACGGAACCGCGCATGAGCCGCATGCTGGTCGCATAGAGGCTGATGCCGAGGACGATCGCCGGCAGCCACATCCCGCCCCAGTCGTTGTCGGCGCCGACCGTGGGGCTGAACCACTGCAGCTTGACCGCGAGGAAGTACTGGGCGAGGAAGGCGAGCACGAACACCGGCAGCGAGATGAAGATCAGCGACAGCACGAGCATCGAGTTGTCGAAGATCTTGCCCTTGCGGAGCGCGGAGAACGTGCCGATGATGATCGCGAGCGTGAACTCGATGCCGATCGCCATGACGGCGAGGCGTCCCGTGACCGGCAGCGTCGCCGCCAGGACGTCGTTCACCGAGCGGCCGGAGAACGTGGTCCCCATGTCGCCGCGGAAGATCCCCGCCAGGTAGTAGCCGTACTGCACGATGAACGGCTGGTCGAGGTGGTATTGCGCCACGAGCGCGTCGTGGAGCTGCTTGCTGGGCTGCTTGTCGCCGAAGAGCGCAGCGATGGGGTCGCCTGGCATGGCGAACACCAGGAAATAGATGAGCAGGGTGGCCCCGAGGAAGACGGGGATCACCTGCAAGAGGCGTTTGAGGATGTAGCCGACCATCCGCCCCTCCTTTCAGATGAGGAGGCGTCTCGGGAGCCCGGCACGATCCGCGCGGGTGCGACGCCTCACTGAGAATCGTGTCACGTGTTCGACGCGCACGACACTTTGGGTTTGCACTGTTTTGACAGCGCGCGAGGCGGTGACGTGATCGTCACCGCCTCGCGGGTGTGATCCCTCGGGCCGGTCAGCCCTTGGTGATCTCGTAGTACAGCGGAACCGAGTTCCACCCGAACTGGACGTTGTTCACGCCCTTGGCGAAGCCGCCGTTGACGTTCGAGTACCACAGCGGGATCGCCGGCAGGTCCTTCAGGAGGAGCTCCTGGGCCTGCTGGTAGTCCTTCGTCGCAGCCGACTGGTCGGACTCGGACGCGCCCTTGGCGACGAGCTTGTCGAAGTCGGGGTTCGAGTAGTCGGTGTCGTTCGACGACGCCTTGGTCGAGTACAGCGGCTGCAGGAAGTTGTACTGCGCCGGGTAGTCGGCCTGCCAGCCGGTGCGGAACGCCGTCTTGATGGAGCGGGCGTTCACGTCCTTGCGGAGCGAGGCGAAGTCGACGTACGGGTTGCCCGACGCGTCGATGCCGAGGTTGTTCTTCAGCTGGTTCGACACGGCGTCGACCCAGGCCTGGTGCGCGGAGTCGGAGTTGTACGCGATCTGGAACTTGCCCGACCACGGCGAGATCTTGTCGGCCTCGGCCCACAGCTCCTTCGCCTTCTTGGCGTCGAACTTCAGCACGTCGGCGCCCTTGAGGGAGTCCGACCAGCCCGCGATGACCGGCGAGGTGAAGTCGCTGGCGGGGGTGCGGGTGTTGTTGAAGATCGTCTTGGTGATCGCGGCGCGGTCGATGGCCATCGAGATGGCCTCACGACGGAGCTTGCCCTCGTCGCCCGTGAAGTGCTCGAGGTTGCCCGGGATCGAGAACGACTGGAAGATCGCGGCCGGCTGGTTGACCGCGCGGTCGCCCAGGTCGGACTCGAACGTCTGCTGCGCCGAGGACGGGATCTGGTCGATCACGTCGACCTTGTTGCTCTGCAGGTCGGCGTACTCAGCGTCCGCGCTCGCGTAGAAGACGAACGTGAGTCCGCCGTTCTTGGCCTGGCGTCCACCCTTGTAGGTGTCGTTCTTGACCAGGTCGAGCTGGATCTTGTGCTGCCAGGCACCGGTCTTGGCCAGCTTGTACGGACCGTTGCCGATCGGGTTCTCGCCGAAGGTCGCCATGTCCTTCAGGCCGGCCTCGGGCAGCGGGTAGTACGCCGAGTAGCCGAGGCGCTGCGAGAAGTCCGCCGCGACGGGGTTCGAGAGCTTGATGCTGAACGTGTAGTCGTCGGTCTTCTTCAGACCGGTCAGCGGGGAGTCGGCCGAGTCGCTGAAGCCCTCGATGTCGCTGAACCAGGACTGGTTGAGCTGCTTATTCGAGAACAGCGCGCCGTACTGCCACGCGTTGATGAAGCTGTCGGCGGTGACCTTCTCGCCGTTGGAGAAGGTGTTGCCCTCCTTCAGCTTGATCGTCAGGTCGGAGGGGTCGTCGACCTTGATGGACTCAGCCATGTCGTTGACGAGCTTGCCCTTGGCGTCGTAGTACGCGAGTCCGGCGAAGATCGAGTCGAGGATCTTGCCGCCGCCGACCTCGTTGGTGTTCGTCGGGATCAGCGGGTTCTCGGGCTCGTTGCCACTGACCTTGATGATGGCCTTGGAGTCGCCGCCCTTGGTGGGGGTGGTGTCTCCACCGGTCTTGCTCGAGCAGCCGGCGAGGGCGAGTGCGCCCGCGGCGAGCAGCCCGACGCCCGCGAGGGCGATCTTGTTGCGCTTCACGTTGTGTCCTCCTGTGGACAGTTGACAGCAATCTGCACGCTCGTCGTCGAGCATGTAGGGATATTCGAGGGTAACCGCCGTGGCGCCGATCGGACGAATGCGCGACGTTAACCGTTATTCACCGGTGACCTGAACGACGAGGCGCCCCGGGAGCGGATCCCGGGGCGCCTCGGCGATTCTCGATCGATGCCGTCGACTACAGTGCGAACGCCTCCACCGGCGGGCACGCGCAGACCAGGTTGCGGTCCCCGTAGGCGTTGTCGATGCGGCGCACCGGCGGCCAGTACTTGCCCGCGATGAGCGCGCGCACCGGATACGCGGCCTTCTCGCGCGTGTAGGCGTGCTGCCACTCCCCCTCGATGAGCGAGGCGGCGGTGTGCGGGGCGTGCACGAGCGGGTTGTCGTCGGCCGGCCAGACGCCCGCGGCGACCTCGTCGGCCTCCGCCTTGATCTGGATCATGGCCTCCACGAACCGCTCCAGCTCGCCGAGGTCCTCCGACTCCGTGGGCTCCACCATGAGCGTGCCCGCGACCGGGAACGACATCGTGGGCGCGTGGAAGCCGTAGTCGATGAGGCGCTTGGCGACATCGTCGACCGTGATCCCGGTCGCCTCCTTGAGGGGACGCAGATCGAGGATGCACTCGTGCGCCACGCGGTCGCTCTCGCCGGTGTACAGCACCGGGAAGTGCTCGCCGAGCCGCGCGGCGACGTAGTTCGCCGCCAGCACGGCCGCCGCCGTCGCATCGCGCAGGCCGTCCGCGCCCATCATCCGCACGTACGCCCAGGAGATGGGCAGGACGCCGGCGGATCCGTACGGCGCCGCCGAGACCGGACCGCCGTCGAACACATAGCCGCCCGCGTGGGTCGTGCGCTGCGCCTGCGGGTGGCCCGGCAGGTACGGCGCGAGGTGGGCCTTCGCCCCCACCGGACCGACGCCGGGACCGCCGCCGCCGTGCGGGATCGCGAACGTCTTGTGCAGGTTGAGGTGCGAGACGTCGCCGCCCAGGTCGCCGAACCGGGAGTATCCGAGCAGCGCGTTGAGGTTGGCGCCGTCGATGTACACCTGGCCGCCGGCCTCGTGCACCGCGGCGGTGATGTCGAGCACGTCGTGCTCGTACACGCCGTGCGTGGACGGGTAGGTGATCATGAGCGCGGCGATCTCGTCGGCGTGCTGCGCGATCTTGGCGCGCAGGTCGTCGAGGTCCACGTTGCCCAGCTCGTCGGTCGCCACGACGACGACCTTCATGCCCGCCAGCACCGCGCTGGCCGCGTTGGTGCCGTGCGCCGACGACGGGATCAGGCACACCGTGCGGTGGTCGTCGCCGTTGGCGAGGTGGTAGCCGCGGATCGCCAGGAGACCCGCGAGCTCGCCCTGCGAGCCGGCGTTCGGCTGCAGGGACACCGCGTCGTAGCCGGTGACGTCGGCGAGCCACGCCTCGAGCTGATCGATCAGCTCGAGCGAGCCCTGCACGTCCGCCTCGGGGGCGAACGGGTGCAGCTGGGCGAACTCGGGCCAGGTGATGGCCGCCATCTCGGTCGCCGCGTTGAGCTTCATCGTGCAGGATCCGAGCGGGATCATGCCGCGGTCGAGCGCGTAGTCGCGGTCCGCGAGGCTCTTCAGGTACCGCATCATGGCGGTCTCCGAGCGGTGGGCGTGGAACACCGGGTGGGTGAGGTACTCGTCCTGACGGGCGAGGGCCGCAGGCACGCTCGTGACCGGGATGTACGCGAACGAGCCCTCGCCCGCGCCGAACACGGTCGCGACGGCGAGGATGTCCTCGTAGGTCGTGGTCTCGTCCGCCGCGATGCTCACGGTGTCGGCGTCGACCGGGTTGAGCAGGATCCCCGCGGCGTGCGCGTCGGCGACGATCGCGTCCGCGCGCCCGGGGACGCGCACGGTGATCGTGTCGAAGTAGTCGGCGTGCACGATCTCCGCACCCGCCTTCTCCAGCTGCGTGGCCAGGAAGCGCGCCTTGGAGGCGACGCCGGTCGCGATCTCCTTCAGCCCTTCCGGCCCGTGGTACACCGCGTACATCGAGGCCATGACGGCCAGCAGCACCTGGGCGGTGCAGATGTTCGAGGTGGCCTTCTCGCGGCGGATGTGCTGCTCGCGCGTCTGCAGGGCGAGGCGGTAGGCCGGGTGGCCGTCCGCGTCCTGCGAGACGCCGACCAGGCGGCCGGGCAGCTGTCGCTCGAGGCCCGAGCGCACGGCCATGTAGCCCGCGTGCGGACCGCCGAAGCCCATCGGCACGCCGAAGCGCTGCGTGGTGCCCACCGCGACGTCGGCGCCGAGCGAGCCCGGCGAGGCGATCAGGGTGAGCGCGAGCAGATCGGCCGCGACGACCGCGAGGCCGCCCGCCAGATGCGCGGCGTCGATGACGGCAGAAGGATCCCAGATCCGGCCGGAGGCCCCCGGGTACTGCACGAACACGCCGAACAGCGCCTCGGGCAGGGTCTCGCCGCCGGCGAGGTCGCGCTCCACGAGCTCGATGCCGACGGCGTCGGCGCGGGTCGCGAGCAGGGCCTTGGTCTGGGGCAGGGCGTCCGCGTCGACCACGAAGACGTTCGAGGCCGTCTTGGAACCGCGACGCGCGAGCAGCATGCCTTCGGCGACCGCGGAGGACTCGTCGAGCATGGAGGCGTTGGCCGTGTCGAGGCCGGTCAGCTCCGAGACCATGGTCTGGAAGTTGATCAGCGCCTCGAGCCGGCCCTGCGAGATCTCGGGCTGGTAGGGCGTGTAGGCCGTGTACCAGGACGGGTTCTCCAGCACATTGCGCTGGATCACGCTGGGCGTGAACGTGCCGTAGTAGCCGAGGCCGATCATGGGGCGGTTCACCGTGTTGCGGCCGGCGAGGGCGCGCAGCTCGGCCAGAGCCTCCGCCTCGCTCGCGGCGGCCGGGAGCACGCTGACGCGATCCGCAGCGGAGCGGATGGAGGCGGGCACGGCCTCGCGCATGAGCGCGTCGACCGGACGCTCGTCGGCGCCGGAGGAGATGCCGATCGCGTCGAGCATCGCCCGCTGGGCGTCGGCGGTGGTGCCGATGTGGCGGTCGAGGAACGCGGTCACCCTCAGCCCTCCGTGTGAGCGACGTAGGCGGCGCGGTCGAGCAGGCCGTCCACGGCGCCCGCGGCGACGGAGACCTTGATCAGCCATCCGCCCTCGAAGGGCGCGGAGTTGACCAGGGACGGGTCGTCGATCACGGCGTCGTTGATCTCGACGACGGTGCCGTCGACGGGCGCGTAGAGCTCGGAGACCGACTTGGTGGACTCGGCCTCGCCGAACACGTCGCCGCGGCTGAACGAGGTGCCCACGGCGGGCAGCTCCACGAAGACGATGTCACCGAGGGCGTCGGCGGCGAAGTCGGTGATCCCGATCGTCGCGCTGTCGCCGTCGACGGCGACCCACTCGTGCTCTTCGCTGTAGTGCAGGGTGTTGAGATCGGTCATTTCTTCCTCCGGTAGAAAGGCAGGGCGGTGACGGACGCGGGGATCTTCGTGCCGCGCACGTCGAGGAACAGGGGGACGGAGCCGGAGGCGACGTCGGGGTCGACGAACGCCATCGCGATCGGGTGGCCGAGCGTCGGGCTCAGGGCACCGCTCGTGATCTCGCCGACGGCGGTGCCGTCCTCGGTCACGACCGCGTACTCGGCGCGTCCGGCGCGACGGCCCTCCGCGGCGAGACCGACGAGCACGCGCGCGCCCTCGGCGGGCGCCACGCCGTCCTTGCCGACGAAGCTCTCCTTGTCGGCGACGACGACGCGGCCGAGGCCCGCCTGCGCGGGCTTCGTCTGCAGGGTCAGCTCGTGGCCGTACAGCGGCATGCCGGCTTCCAGGCGCAGGGTGTCGCGGGCGGCGAGCCCTGCCGGCACCAGACCGTGCGACACGCCCGCGGCGATGACCGCGTCCCAGAGGGTGGTCGCATCGTCGGCGGCGACGAGGAGCTCGAAGCCGTCCTCACCGGTGTAGCCGGTGCGTGCGAGGAGCAGGGGCCTGCCCGCGAAGCTCGCGGACGCCCAGGCGTAGTACTTCTGCTCCGCCCACGGGATCGAGACGTCGGCGATGCCCTCGGTCTCGGCCAGGATGGCCTCGGCGTGGGGCCCCTGCACGGCGATGAGCGCGTAGTCGTCGGAGACGTCGACGGCGTCGACGTCTCGCCCCTCGCTGCGGGACTGCAGCGCCTCGCGCACCGCGTCGCGGTTGCCGGCGTTGCTGATGATGAGGAAGTCGTCGTCTGCGAGGCGGTAGACGATCACGTCGTCGATGATCCCGCCGTCTTCGGCGAGCAGCAGCGAGTACTTCGCCTTGCCGACGGCGAGCGCCGAGAGCCGCCCGGCGAGGGCGTAGTCGAGGTAGTCCCCCGCGCCCGCCCCGCGGATCGTGAACTCGGCCATGTGCGAGATGTCGAAGATGCCCGCGGCCTCGCGCACTGCGTGGTGCTCGGCCAGATCGGACGTGTAGCGGACCGGCATCTGCCAGCCGCCGAAGTCGGTGAACGATGCCCCGAGCGCCTCGTGGCGCTCCCGGAGGGGGGTGTAGCGGGCGTCTGTCATGGAGCTCTCCCGTGCGGATCGGCGAGGACCCGTGCGGCGCGCGGATCCGAGAACTCCCCCTCTGTCATGAGCCTGAGAGCTTCGCCCGCGCGCGTGCGCGAAGGGCTTTCACCGTCGGCGGATCTCTTGCTTCGCTCGAGATCGCTTTTCAGAGCGGCCGGGTCTGCGCGGTGCGGTTACCTGAGAGATTGGCGGGGAGGCTTGCTCCTTCGGTGTCCGGCTGCGATCACCGGACTCTCCCGCGCGGACCATTCGGCCACGTGTTCAGTTTTCCTGCGCCATCCTACCGTGCGCGTTGCCCGTCGTGCCGCCGGATTCCCGGGCGGGCGCGGCGGGAACACGAGGGTCACCAGCACCACCGAGATGATCATCAACAAGAACCAGCTGGACACCTTCGACAGGGAGACCGGCTGCCATCCCCCGACCTGGTCCGGATAGAGCCAGGCCCCGCTCGCCGTGCCGATGTTCTCGGCGAGCCAGATGAACAGCGCGACGCCGGCGAACGGCAGCAGCAGCGGGATCCGGAGGGTGCGCCGCCACACGCGCGCATGCATCACGGTCGGCAGCCAGAGGACGACGACGAGCGCCGTGAGCACCCAGCGCGCATCCCAGATCCAGTGGTGCGTGAAGAAGTTCGCGTAGATCAGCACGGCCAGCACCACGGTGGCCCACCGCGGCGGATAGCGCACGAAGGCGAGGTCGAACAAACGGTGCACGCGCACCATGTACGAGCCGACCGCTGCATACATGAAGCCGCTGAACAGCGGGAGGGCGCCGATCCTCAGCAAGCCGTCGGCCTCGTACGCCCAGGAGCCGGCATCGGTCTTGAACAGCTCCATCGCCGTTCCCGTCACGTGGAACAGCATGATCACCCAGAGCTCCCGCCCCGACTCCAGTCGCGTGGCGAGCATCGCCACCTGGATCAGCACCGCGATGAGGGTCAGCAGGTCGTTGCGGGTCAGGGCGAGGTCGGACGGGTACAGCGTGCGCACGAGCACGATCGCGACGAGGAGGGCCGCGCCGAACACGCACGCCCACGCCTGCTTGGCGACGAACACGGACGCCTCGACGAGGAAGCCGCGCACGCCGGTCGTGGGGGCGCCCGCCAGGATCCGGCGAGCGCGGGCGTCGATCCGCGCCTCGAGACGCGTCGGCTGCTGCATGTCCCGACGCTATCCGCCGCGGAGGGCGCGCGGCTGAGAGGTCGCCGTAATGATGGCGAGTTCTGGTCACAGCGACTATAAGATGATGCGCGGAGGTTAGTGTCACCATGACCAGAAGCGAGCACGAGGACGGGATCCGCGTCGCGGTGTCGACCGTGATCCTGACGCTGCGCCGCGACGGCGGCCAGGCGCCGCGGCTCGCGCTGCCGCTCGTGCGGCGCACGCGCGACCCGCATGCGGGCGCCTGGGCGCTTCCCGGCGGATGGCTCGACGACGCGGAGAGCCTGGCCGCCGCGGCGGCCCGCACGCTCGCCGAGACGACGGGGCTCGCCCCCAGCTACCTCGAGCAGCTCTACGCGTTCGGTGCGGTGGACCGCTCCCCGAGCCGGGTGATCTCCGTCGTGTACTGGGCGCTCGTGCGCGAGGAGGAGTCCGTCGGCGCAGTCGGATCGGATCCGGAGAACGTCGCCTGGTTCGACGCCGAGGATCTGCCGGGACTCGCGTTCGACCACGCGCGCATCATCGAGTACGCGCTCTGGCGGCTGCGCAACAAGGTGGGCTACAGCCGGGTCGCGCAGGGCTTCCTGCCCCCGGAGTTCACCCTCGCCGACCTCCGCGAGGCGTACGAGACCATCCTGGGCCGCCGCCTCGACCCGGCGAACTTCCGCCGGCAGGTCGACGCCACGCGCACCCTCATCCCGACCAACGCGTTCCGCACCGGAAGCCACCGCCCGGCCCGGCTGTACCGCGATGCCACCGACGTCGAGCTCGCCGACCGCGGCCCGCTCTCCCCCGAAGAGACGAGAACCTCATGAGCACCCTCCCGCTGCTTCCCCCGGTCGATCCGTCCGTCGACCACGCGCTGCGCCTCATCGTCGCCGGCGCCTCCACCGAGTCCACGTGTGCGACCGACCTCGCAGCAGGCCCGTGGAACTTCGACGCCGTCCCCGGCTACGGCCCCGGCTCGTCCATGGGCGATGTGATCCCCACCGGCGCACCGCGTCAGGGTGAGCTGCCCGTCGCCTACCGCGAGGCCGACGAGGACGAGCTGCACGCCCGCATCCGCGCCGCCAAGGAGACCCTCGGCGACCGCGTCGTCGTGCTCGGGCACTTCTACCAGCGCGAGGAGGTCGTGCAGCACGCCGACTACGTGGGCGACTCCTTCCAGCTCGCGACCGCCGCCAAGGAGCACCCGACCGCGGAGGCCATCGTGTTCTGCGGCGTGCACTTCATGGCGGAGACGGCCGACTTGCTGTCCGGCGCGGACCAGGCCGTGATCCTGCCGAACCTCGCCGCGGGATGCTCGATGGCGGACATGGCCTCGATCGACCAGGTCGAGGAGTGCTGGGAGCAGCTCGCCGAGGTCTACGGACCGCTCGACGCGGCCGACGACGAGGGCCTCGTCCCCGTGATCCCCGTGACGTACATGAACTCCTCCGCCGCGATCAAGGGCTTCGTGGGGCGCCACGGCGGCATCGTCTGCACCTCGTCGAACGCGCGCACGGTGCTCGAATGGGCGTTCGCGCGCGGGCGGCGCGTGCTGTTCTTCCCCGACCAGCACCTGGGCCGCAACACGGCGAAGGCGATGGGCGTGCCCCTCGAGCAGATGCCGCTGTGGAACCCGCGCCGGCCGCTCGGCGGCTCTTCGTCCGCCGAGCTGCAGGACGCGCGGGTGATCCTGTGGCACGGCTTCTGCTCGGTGCACCGGCGCTTCACCGTCGCGCAGATCGACCAGGCGCGCGCCGAGCACCCCGGCGTGCGGGTGATCGTGCACCCCGAGTGCCCGATGGAGGTCGTGGACGCCGCCGACGAGGCCGGATCCACCGACTACATCCGCAAGGCCATCGCCGCCGCGACGGAGCCCACGACGTTCGCGGTCGGCACCGAGATCAACCTCGTCCGCCGGCTCGCCGCGCAGTACCCGCAGCACGAGATCTTCTGCCTCGATCCGGTGGTCTGCCCCTGCTCGACGATGTACCGGATCCACCCCGGGTACCTCGCCTGGGTGCTCGAGGAGCTCGTCGCCGGGCGCACCCCGAACCGCATCACGGTCACGGCCGACGTCGCCGACCCGGCCCGGGTCGCCCTGGAGCGGATGCTCGCCGCGAAGCCTCCGGTGGCGGTGGCCTGATGGGCGCCCGCGGCGGGCGTCGCGTGCTGGTGATCGGCGGCGGCATCGCCGGCCTCACCACGGCCCTGCACGCGCACGAGGCGGGTCACCGCGTCGAGGTGATCGTGAAGGATGCGCTCGGCGACGGCGCGACCGCTCTGGCCCAGGGCGGGATCGCCGGCGCCTACGCGATGGGCGACTCCCCTGCCGCGCATGCCGAGGACACCCTCGTCGCCGGCGCGGGCCTCTCGGCCCCCGACGCCGTCGACGTGCTCGTGCGCGACGCGACGGCCCGGATCGCCGAGCTCATCGCGCGCGGCGTGTCCTTCGACCGAGACGCCGACGGGACGCTCCGGCTCGGACTCGAGGCCGCGCACTCGGCCGCCCGCATCGCGCACGCCGGCGGCGACGCGACCGGCGCGGCGATCTCGGCCGCCCTGTGCGCCCGCGTGCGGGAGGCCGGCATCCCGGTGCGCGAGCACGCCCTGCTCGTCGATCTCCTGGTCTCCGCCGGCGCCGTGCGCGGCGCGCGGGTGCTCGCGGAAGGGCGGGTCGAGGATCTCCCCTCCGACGCGGTTGTGCTCGCGACCGGCGGCGCGGGGCAGCTCTTCGCGCACACGACGGCTCCCGCGGTGTGCACGGGCGACGGGATCGCGGCGGCGCTGCGCGCCGGGGCGGCGGTGGCGGATCTGGAGTTCGTGCAGTTCCACCCCACGATCCTGGTCTCGCCCGGCCCGGCCTTCCTCATCTCCGAGGCCGTGCGCGGCGAGGGCGCGACCCTGATCGACGACGAGGGGCGCCGTTTCGTCTTCGACGCGCATCCCGACGGCGAACTGGCCCCCCGCGACGTCGTGGCCCGAGCCATCGTGCGTCGCGCCGCCGCGCAGGACGGACCGGTGCGGCTCGACGCGACCGCCCTGTGCCGGCGGGAGGGATGGAACGCCGCACGGCTGGCCGCCCGCTTCCCGACGATCGACCGCGTGACGCGGGAGCGCGGCTTCGACTGGGCGCAGGAGCCGATCCCGGTGACTCCGGCGGCGCACTACCTCATGGGCGGCGTCGTGACCGACACCTCCGGACGCACCACGCTCCCCGGGCTGTTCGCGGTGGGCGAGTGCGCCCGCACCGGCGTGCACGGGGCGAACCGTCTTGCGTCGAACTCGCTGCTCGAGGGCGCGGTGTTCGGCGCGCGCGCGGCGGCGGCGCTCGGGCAGCCGTGGCCGAGCGGCCCGGACGACACGGCCGGATCGGTGGATCCGATGGTCGAGCCGCTCCCCCGGTCCGAGGCCGGCCCGTTCTCCCGCGCCGCCCTGCAGCGGCTGATGTGGGAGCGCGTCGGACCGCTGCGCTCCCACGACGGCCTTCTCGAGGCCCTCAGCACCATCCGCGCCTGGCGTGCGGCCCGGACTCCCGCCGCCCCGGTGGACGGGCGCGTCCCCTGGGCGGACACGACGCAGGAGATCCCACCCGTGCCGCGCTCCGGAGGCGGATCCGACGCGGTCTCTCCTGCGTCGTGCACGTCGCGGGCGGCGATCGAGGACGTCAACCTGCTCGAGGTCGCCGACCGCATGGTCGTCGCGGCCCTCGCACGCCCGCTCTCTCTCGGCGCACACCATGTCGTCGCGTCGTCGTCCCTTGCCCTGGACGAGCCCTCCCCCGCCCTGATCGGAGCCCGATGATCACCCCTGCCGTCCTGAACCGCGTCGTCGGCGCCGCCCTCGAGGAGGACGCCCCCTGGGGCGACCTGACCAGCACCGCGCTGCTCCCCGCCGAGGCGACCGCCACCGCCGATCTCGTGGCGCGCGAGCCAGGGGTGCTTGCGGGCGGAGACGTGTTCGCCGCCGCGTTCGCGCTGACGGATCCGGAGACCGTCGTGGATCTGCACGTCGCGGACGGCGACGCGTTCGAAGCCGGCGACGTGCTCGCGAGCGTGACCGGATCCGCCCGGAGCGTGCTCACCGCCGAGCGCGTGGCGCTCAACTTCACCCAGCGGCTCAGCGGCATCGCGACGCTCACGGCCGCGTACGTCGCCGCCGTCGACGGTGCCGGACCGGACGGGAAGCAGGTGCGGATCGCCGACACCCGCAAGACCACGCCGGGGCTGCGCGCATTCGAGCGGCACGCGGTCGTCGCGGGCGGCGGCCGCAACCATCGCTTCTCGCTGTCCGACGCCGTGATGGCGAAGGACAACCACCTCGCCGTGCTGACGCGCGGGGGTCGCGACATCGCGACCGCCCTCCGCGAGGCGATCGCGACGCTGCCGCACACCGTGCACGTGGTCGTGGAGGTCGACCGGCTCGATCAGATCCCCGCGGTGCTCGACGGCGGGGCCGACACGGTGCTGCTGGACAACTTCTCGCTCGAGGACCTGCGGGCCGGCGTCGAGCTCATCGCCGGTCGCGCGACCGCCGAGGCATCGGGCGGGGTGAGCCTCGAGACCGTGCGCGCGATCGCCGGCACCGGGGTCGACGTCATCTCGGTGGGCGCGCTCACGCACTCGGCACGCGCCCTCGACCTCGGACTCGACGTGCGGATCGACGGCCCGTGAGCACCTCCCTCTACCTCGACCACGCCGCGACCTCGCCGGTCCGCGGCGAAGTGCTCGAGGCGATGGCTCCCTTCCTCACGCGCGACTTCGGGAATCCTTCCAGCCATCACAGCGTCGGCGAGTCCGCCGCCGCCGCGCTGGAGGACGCCCGCGCCCGGGTCGCCCGCGTGCTCGGCATGCGCAGGGGCGACGTGGTCTTCACCGCCGGGGGCACCGAGGCGAACAACCTCGCCGTGAAGGGGATCGTCCTCGCCGCCCACGCAGGCGGATCACCGACGGGTGCCCGCACGGACGGATCCGACGAGCCGACGCACGTGATCACGACCCCGATCGAGCACGAGTCGATCCTGGAGTCCGTGCGCTATCTCGAGCGCTTCCACGGCATCGTCTCCACGCTCGTCGCCGTGGACGACGCCGGCCGCGTGGATCCCGCCGAGGTGGCCGCGGCGATCCGCCCCGGCACCGCCCTGATCGCCGTCGGGCACGCGAACAACGAGATCGGCACGATCCAGGATGTGGCGGCGATCGTCGCCGCGGCGGCTCAGGGCCGGATCCCGGTGCACGTCGACGCGGTGCAGTCCGCCGGATGGCTTCCGCTGGACGGGCTCGGCGCGGACGCGATCGCGATCGCCGGCCATAAGCTCGGCGCCCCCAAGGGCATCGGAGCGCTCGCCGTGCGCGGTCGCGTGCCGCTCGAGCCTCTCGTGCACGGCGGCGGCCAGGAGCGCGGGCGCCGCTCCGGCACGGAGAACGTCGCGGGCGCCGTGGCCCTGGCGACGGCGCTGGACCTGGCCGAGGCCGAGCGCGCAGAGGCCGCGTCCCGGGTGGGCGCGCAGTCCGCGCGCTTCATCGCCGGCGTGCTCGACGCGGTGCCTTCGGCGCGGCTCACCGGCGACCCGGTGCGGCGCCTGCCCGCGACGGCGAGCTTCGTGTTCCCGGAGGTGTCCGGGGAGGCCGTGCTGCTCGAGCTGGAGCGTCGCGGGGTCGTCTCCTCCAGCGGCTCCGCGTGCGCCGCCGGCAGTGACGAGCCCTCCCACGTGCTGCTCGCGTGCGGCTTGGCGCCGGCCGTCGCGCAGACGTCGGTGCGCTTCACGTTCGGCCGGACGGGCCTGGCCGGCGACGGCCCGGAACGACTCGCAGCGCTGGTCGCCGACGCCGTCGCCGCGGTGCGCGCGTAGCGGCACGGGCCGCGCGCTCGGTTCGTCCGCGCGCCGAGCGAGAGGAAGGGCCGCGCCGCCCCCGCGCCTCGTCCGCGCTCCTAGACTGGCGAGGTGCCCGCCCCGCTCGTGACCGTGATCGTGCCCGGCCGTGACATCGCCTCCTACGCCCCCGCCGCCCTGGACTCGCTGCGCGCGCAGACGACCACCGCCTGGCGGGCGATCCTCGTCGACGACGGATCCGCGGACGATACCGGCCGGATCTTCGAGGCCGCGGCGAGCGCGGATCCGCGCTTCACCGTGCTGCGGCACACCGAGGCCCGCGGGCTCGGCGGCGCGCGCAACGCGGCGCTGGAACTCGTCGACACCGAGTACCTCGGCTTCCTCGACGGCGATGACGAGCTGACGCCCGCCGCGCTCGAACGCCTGACCGGCACGCTCGCCGAGACCGGAAGCGACTTCGTCGCGGGGGCGTATGTGCGCTCCCGGTGGAACGGCACCCAGTACGCGCCGGGCCGGGTGCAGCCGTGGGTGGCGGCGGCGACCGCGCCCGAACGTCTCGGGACGACGATCTTCGCGCACCCCGCCGCCTCGGCGAACATCGTCGCGTGGTCGAAGGTGAGCCGCACCGCGTTCTGGCACGACCTCCGCTTCCCGGAGGGGGTCGCGTACGAGGACCAGATCGTGGCGCAGCGGATGTACACGACGGCGCGTGCCTTCGACGTCATCCCCGACACGGTCGTGCGCTGGAGGCTGCGCGAGGACGGATCCTCCATCACGCAGGGCAAGCATCGCCTCCGGGTGCTGCGCGACTACCTCGCGGCGCTCCGCGGGGGCATCCAGGTGCTGCATCAGGCGGGCGCGCACGCCGCGGTGACCGCTAGGCTCGAGCTCATCCTCGCGATGGATCTGCCGCCGCTCCAGGAGATCGCCGGCACCCACACCGATTCCGCGTATCCCGCGGCGGTGCGAGCGTTCGTGCAAGAGCTCGAGGCACTCCCCGAGTTCGCCGACGCCCGCGTGGACCCCACACTCGCCGCCGCGCTGCGCTGGTAGCCGCGGCCCGGCCCGGACGACCGGCGCGCCCTGAGCGCACCGGTCGGTCCAGAATCAGGATCACCATGAACGCCTATCTCTCCGACCTGTTCTCCCTCGAGGGGCGCACCGCGATCGTCACGGGAGGCAGCTCGGGCATCGGCCGCGGCATCGCGACCGCCCTCGCCCGCGCGGGCGCCGCGACGGTCATCGTCGCCCGGGGCGCCGATCGCATCGACGAGACCGTGCGGGAGCTCGCCGACGCCGGCTGCCGGGCCGCGGGGGTCGTCGGCGACCTCGCCACCCGTGAGGGGATCCATGCCGCGGCGGAGGCGGCGGCACGTCCGTTCGGCGAGCCGGACATCCTCGTGAACTCGGCCGGCATCAACATCCGCCCCCGGTTCGCCGACATCACCGAGGCCGACTGGGACGCCACGATGACGGTGAACACGCTCGCGCCGTTCCTGCTCGGCCAGCGCTACGCCGTCGGCATGGCGCAGCGCGGCTACGGGCGCCTCATCCACATCAGCTCGCAGCAGGCGCATCGCGCCTTCGTCGGCAGCGGGATCTACGGCGTCTCGAAGGGCGCCGTCGAATCGCTCATGCGCTCCGAGGCCGAGGCGTGGGGCGGCACCGGCGTCACCAGCAACACCCTCGTGCCCGGGTTCGTGCTCACGCCCCTCAACGCGCGTCTCCAGGAGGACCCTGTGCAGATCGCGGCGCTCGCGGCCCGCACGATGATCGGCCGGAACGGGCTGCCCTCCGACTTCGCCGGAGCAGCCGTGTTCCTCGCGGGTGCCGGATCCGCGTACGTCACGGGCCACTCGCTGTTCGTCGACGGCGGCTTGAGCGCGCACTGAGCCGTCGCGACCGCCTGGCCGCCGCGTGGAGCAGCGGCGGTCAGGCGGAGCGGACGTCGGTGTCGATCTGCGCCGCGGCGACCTGCTGTGCAGCGAGGTCGGCGTAGAGCCCGCCCTGCGCGAGCAGCTCGGCGTGGGTGCCGGACTCGACGATCCGTCCCTCCTGCACGACGTGGATGACGTCGGCGCCGATCACCGTCGACAGGCGGTGCGCGATCGTGAGGGTCGTGCGGCCCCGTGCGGCCTCGTCGAGCGCCTCCTGCACGACGCGTTCCGAGACGGTGTCCAGCGCCGAGGTCGCCTCGTCCAGCAGCAGGACGGGCGGGTCCTTCAGCAGCACGCGCGCGATCGCGATCCGCTGCTTCTCGCCGCCGGAAAGGCGGTACCCGCGCTCGCCGACCACGGTGTCGTAGCCCTGCTCGAAGCCGGCGATCACGTGATGGATGTTGGCCGCCGTGCACGCGGCGATCAGCTCGTCCTCGGTGGCCTCGGGCTTCGCGTAGAGGAGGTTCTCTCGGATGGTCGCGTGGAACAGGTAGGTCTCCTGGGAGACGATGCCGATCTCGTCGATGATCGACTCCTGGGTGAGCGTGCGCACATCGGCGCCGTCGAACATCACCGCTCCCCCGGTCGCCTCGTAGAGACGCGGCGCCAGATACAGGATCGTGGTCTTGCCCGCCCCGGAGGGTCCGACGAACGCGACGTGCTGGCCGGGCTCCGCGGTGAACGAGATCCCCTGCAGCGTGTCCCGGGCCGCGGGCGACGCATCCGGGTAGCGGAATCGCACGTCGCGGAACTCGAGCAGTCCGCGCGGCCCGGGCGCCTCGGTCGCCGGCAGCGCGTCGGGGGCGTCGGTGATCTGCGGCACCATGTCGAGGTACTCGAAGATGCGCGCGAACAGCGCCTGCGAGGTCTGCACGTCCAGAGCCACGCGCATGAGGCCGATCAGCGGCATCAGCAGGCGCGCCTGCACCGTGGTGAAGGCGACGATCGCGCCGGCGGTGATGGATCCGGTGCCTCCGGCGACGAGGAAGCCGGCGACGAGGTAGATGATCGCCGGCACGCTCGACATCAGCACCGAGACCACGGCGAAGAAGCCCTGCCCGCTCATCGCCGTGCGCACCTGCAGGCGGATCTGCGTGCGGTTCTGCGCCTGGTAGCGCGCCGACTCCGAGCGCTGCCGGTTGAACGACTTGGAGAGCAGGATCCCAGAGACGCTCAGGGTCTCCTGCGTGATGGCGGTGAGCTCGGACAGCGACTCCTGCGTCTCACCCGCGATCCGCGCGCGCACCTGGCCGACGCGGCGCTGCACCAGCACGAGGATGGGCATGACGCAGACGGCGATGATCGTCAGCCGCCAGTCGAGCAGGATCATCGCCACGAGCGAGGCGATCACGGTCACGGTGTTGCCCAGGATGCTCGTCACCGTGCTGGTGAGCACGCCGGAGACCCCGCCGACGTCGTTCTGCAGCCGGGATTGGATGACGCCGGTCTTGGTGCGGGTGAAGAAGCCCAGCTCCATCGCCTGCAGGTGCTCGAAGAGACGCACGCGCAGGTCGCCCGTGACACTGTTGCCGACGGTCGAGGTCAGCCAGGTCTGCACGACGCCGAGCCCCGAGGAGAGCAGGTAGAGGCCGATCATCGCGACCACGAGCACGACGAGCAGGCCGAGCTGCGGACCGGTCCCGCCGTGCGGGAACAGCGCGTCGTCGAACACGCGCTGCACCAGCAGCGGGGGGATCACGCCGAGCGCGGCGCCGAGGATGACCAGCAGACCGGTCGTGAGGATCCGGCCCCGATAGGGACGGAACAGGGCGACCACCCTGCGCCCGAGATCGGGGATGCGAGGGGCCTCGGCGTTCTGACGTCGCTGCGCCGCCTCGTCGACCGGGCGGCCGCCGCGCGCGCCGCCCATCCTGGCCATCATGCTCATCCGCTACCCCTGCCTGCCGGGGTCGAGGGCACCCGCGGCACCTCGCAAGCGTACGTCCCCGCACCGACGCGGCGGCGCCGCCGTGGTCCTCGTCCGCTCAAGGCGCAACGCTGCCGAGAGCAGCGCCGAACCCCCGCGGGAATGGAATGTCCGACCCTGTGGTTACGCTGAGAGTCGCTTGCTTCTCTGCAGCACCACATCCCCTGTTTTTCGCCCCCGCCGAGCCGGAGGAACACATGTCCGCCATCGAAACCGGATCCGTGCCGACCAGCGCCGGGTCCGCCCTCATCCCCCGCCGAGACATGGCGGTCATCTGGGTGCTCCTCGCCGCAGCGTTCGTCGCCATCCTCAACGAGACGACGATGAGCATGGCGATCCCGCACCTCATCGACGATCTCTCCATCACGCCGCTCGCCGCCCAGTGGGTCACGAGCGCGTTCATGCTGACCATGGCCGTCGTGATCCCCACGACCGGCTTCCTGCTGCAGCGCTTCACCACCCGGCAGATGTTCCTCGGCGCGCTGGCGCTGTTCTCCGCCGGCACGCTGATCGCCGCGCTCGCCCCGGGGTTCACCGTGCTGCTCATCGCCCGCATCGTGCAGGCCTCCGGCACCGCGATCATGATGCCCCTGCTCATGACCACGCTCATGAACCTCGTGCCGCCGGCAACCCGCGGGCGGATGATGGGCCGCGTCAGCATCGTCATCTCGCTCGCCCCGGCGATCGGTCCGACGCTGTCGGGCTTCCTGCTGGACCACTTCAGCTGGCGCGCGATCTTCGTGGTCGTGCTGCCGATCGCCCTCGCCGCGATGCTCATCGGCTGGCGCTGGCTGACCAACGTCGGTGAGCGCACCGACGCGCCGCTCGACGTGCTGTCGATCGTGCTGAGCGCTTTCGGCTTCGGCGGGCTGGTGTTCGGTCTCAGCCAGATCGGCGCGCTCGCCGGTGGCGGCGGCACCGCCGCGCCGCTGGTGATCGCGCTCGTGGTGGGCGTGCTCGGCCTGATCGCGTTCCTCTGGCGTCAGGTGATCCTGCAGCGCAAGGACGACGCGCTCCTGGACCTGCGGGTGTTCGCCTCGCGCGACTTCACCCTCTCGATGGTGCAGATGTTCCTGCTGTCGCTCGCGTTCTTCGGCACGCTCACCGTGATCCCGCTGTTCCTGCAGAAGGCGCTGGGTCTCGAGACCACCGAGGCGGGCCTCGTGCTGCTGCCGGGTGCGCTCGCGATGGGTCTGCTCGGACCTGTCATCGGCCGCATCTACGACGCCCGGGGCACGAAGGTCCTCCTGATCCCCGGTTCGATCCTGACCGCCGCCACGCTGTGGTTCTACACGACGCTGTCCACCACCACCTCCGTGTGGATCGTGCTCGTCGCGCAGACGCTGCTGTCGATCGGTCTCGCCCTGTCGTTCACGCCCCTGTTCACCGCATCGCTGGCCTCGCTGAAGCCGAAGTTCTACTCCTACGGCAGCGCGGTCATCGGCACCGTGCAGCAGGTCGCGGGCGCCGCCGGCATCGCCGTGATGATCGCGGTGTTCACGCTCATCGTCAACGCGAACGGCGGCACCGAGGTGGCCGACGCGGTCGCTGCGGGCTCACGCAGCACGTTCGTGATCGGAGCGGTCATCGCGACTGTGACGATCCTCGGCGCGTTCATCATCCGCAAGCCGGAAGACCAGCCGCACGGCGACTCCCCGGGCGACGAGGGCTCCGCACCCGCGATGCACTGACGCCAGGCTCTCCCCGGCGCGGGATCAATCCTTCGCGCCGGGGAGGCGGCAGTAGCCGTCGGTGCACAGGCCGACGGCATCGGCGTCGAGGCCGGGGAGCAGGGTCAGCCCGGGAGCGCTCCCCAGGGTCGGACGCTCGGCGTCCGCGGGGGTGTGCTGCTCGGATCCGGCTGCGGTGGTCATCCTTCGATGGTACGCCTGCGCACGACGGTCGGGGCGGTGCCGATCACGACGGTTCTTACATCTCCCCGTAGGTGGGAAGAGCCTCCGAATCGGGCCGAAACGCCGCAGGGCGGTTGAGAGGTCGGCGCGGACGAGGAATCGTGGCCCGGACATGTCGTGACCGCGGCATGTCCGCAACCGGAAGGAGTGCCTCGTGCTCACCTTGACCGACAACGCCACCGCGCTCGTCACCACGCTCGTCCGTCGTCGCACCGACACGGAAGGCGCGGGTCTGCGCATCCACACGGCCGATGCACCGGCAGCGACGGGCGAACCCCGCCTCGCCGCCGACGTGGTCGTCGCGCCGGAGCCGGACGATCAGATCCTGGATCTGCCCGGCGCCCCGGTCTTCCTGGAAGGGGAGGCCGCCATCGTCCTGGACGACAAGGTCCTCGACGCCAACGTGAACGAGGAGGGCGCCGTGTCGTTCTCCCTTCTGCCGCAGGCCGTCTGACGGTCCTGCGCCCCGGGCCCGGGCGGACGATCCTCTCGTCCGCCCGGGCCCTCTTCATGCGGAGGACGGCATACGCCGGGCCCTACGGTGGACGGATGCTCAAACGCCTCGCCGCCCGCGTGTTCTGGACGTTCAGCCGCTGGACGCTGAAGAGCGAGCCTGCGCCGTCGCGCCCGACCGTGCTGATCGGCGCTCCGCACACCTCGAACTGGGACTTCGTGCTCATGCTCGGCATCGCATGGCGACTCGGCATCGACGTGCACTGGCTGGGCAAGAAGAGCCTGTTCCGCGGCTGGCGCGGCCCGATCATGCGCCGTCTCGGCGGGATCCCCGTGGACCGCACGGATCCGGCTCGCGTCGTCGGCGAGGTCGTCGCGCAGATCCGCAGCGGATCGGTCTTCGGTCTCGTCGTCACGCCCGACGGCACCCGGGGCGGCAACGCGCACTGGAAGAGCGGCTTCTACCGCATCGCCCGTGAGACCGGCATGCCGGTGACGCTCGGGTTCGTGGATCGCACGACCAGGACCACGGGTCTGGGCCCCACCCTCGATCTCACCGGCGATGTGGGCGCCGATATGGATCTCATCCGCGCCTTCTACGCCGACAAGGTCGGCGTGCGCCCCGAGCGTCGCACCGAACCGCGCCTGCGCGAGGAACTCCCCGCGGTCAGCCCAGCCCGGTGACGAGGTTGATGATCGTGCCGAGGATGAGCGCGCCGAAGACGTAGGCGATCGTCGTCTGCGCGATCACGATCCGGCGGATCGTGTTGCGCGTCACGTTCGTGTCGGCGACCTGATAGGTCATGCCGAGTCCGACCGAGAAGTACGCGAAGTCGGTGTACTGCGGGTCCTCGTCCTGGTTGAAGCTGATGCCGCGGGATCCGTCGTAGTAGAGCTTCGCGTACCGCAGCATGTAGTCGGTCTGGATGAGGCCCCAGGAGGCCGCGACGCTGAGCACGGCGATCCCGGCGAGTGCGAACTGCGTCCATCCGTGCGCATGCCGGGCCTGCAGCACCACGACGAGCACCGCGGCGATGCTGACGAAGCTGCCGGTCACGGCGATCAGGCGGGCGATCCGCCGGCCCGGATCCTCTTCGGTCGCGTGCGTGCGGGTCTGCGCGGCATCCATGCGCCAGGTGACGAGCAGGATCCAGACGGTGCTGACGAAAGACAGTGCGCCCCATGCCGCGAGCAGGCCCGCCGCCAGCCCCAGGAACGGGGTCACGAGGAAGCCGGCCGCGACGCCGGTCAGGACTGCCACGGCCATGCGCACGCGCCAGCGATGGTGCAGGGGAAGCCGACTCACCCCGGAATGCTATCCCGCGCGCCGCGTCATGCCACGGAATGCTCCGGCTGGCAGTGCGGGCAGAACTGCGCCGAGGCACCGCCGAACGTGCGGTCGAGGATCGTGGTGCCGCACACCGGGCAGGGCTCACCGCCGCGTCCGTGCACGGCCATGGCGGCGACCTTGGCCTGCTTGAGCTCGTGCGGCGGCACCCCGCGCCGATCCGCGGCCGCGCCGCGCAGCACGTCGACGGTGGCCTGGAAGAGCCGCTCCCGCTCGTCGTCGTCGAGCAGCGCCGCGTGCACGGCGGGCGCGATCCGCGCGCGATGCAGGATCTCGTCCGAGTAGGCGTTGCCGATGCCGGCCAGAGAGGACTGCTCCTGCAGCAGGGCCTTGATCTGCTTCCGGCGCGTCCCCAGCGCCCGATCGAACTCCTCACGCGTGAAGTCCACGGACAGCGGATCCGGTCCGAGCGCGGCGATCCCCGACAGATCGCGCGGGACGTCGACCACCGAGAGCGTGACGCCGAGGAAGTCGCCGGTGTCGACGATCCGCATCGCCGCGCCGTCGTCGAGCACGATCCGGGCGACTTCGGGCACGGGCTCGTCGCTCGGCGACTCCCCCGCGTCGAGCCAGCGGATCCACCCGTTGCGACCGAAGCCGAGCATCAGCCAGCCCGCCGCGGTGTCGAAGCCCACATGCTTGCCGAAGCGCGAGAGGCCTCCGATGGTGGCGCCGACCAGCGACGCCGGCGGCCTCTCGCGCGTCTTGACGACGCGGAACTCATCGATGTCGACCGCCGCGATCGCGCGACCGCGGATCCGCTCGTCGAGGAACTCGACCAGCGCCTGCACCTCCGGAGACTCGGGCATGCGCCCATCCTCGCACCGGGAGCCGACATCGGCGCGGTGGTCGGCCGACCGCGGTGAGGTCAGGCGAGCGCGACTTCGTCGTGCCGCGCGACGGCGAACTCCTGCCCCGGGTACCGCAGGCCGGCGAAGTACATGTTGGTGTGCGCGATGATCTGCTCGCCCGAGATGGCGACGCCGTCGACCGACGTGTCGACCGTCGTGTGAGCGTCGCGCACGAGCGTCACGTCGTATCCCTCCGCCGCCGCGCGCTGTGTCGTCGTGCGGACGCAGAAATCCGACTGGGCGCCCGCGACGACGAGCCGCGTCGCACCGTAGCCGTCCAGCACGGCGCGCAGGTCCGTGTCGGCGAACGCGTCGCGGTAGCTCTTGCGGACGAGGGGCTCGCCCTCCGTGCGCCGGAGCGGCTCCGCGAGCTCCCAGTCGGGCGTGCCCACGCCGACCGGGTCATGGTGCACCCACACCACGGGCGTGCCTTCGCGGCGAGCGCGATGCACGAGCGCATCGGTGCGCGACAGCACCCCCTGCTCGTCGAAGCAGCCGGGGAGCACGCCCGCCTGCATGTCGATCACGACGACGACGGTGCGCTCCGGGGTGTCGGCAGATCCGGCGCTCATCAGTCCCAGGCCAGGTAGTCCTCGATCGCGAACGCGGTGTCGACCGGGTCGCTCACGGGGAAGAGGTGCCCGCCGCCCTCGATCGTGACGAGGCTGGCGCGCTCCGGCGCGGATGCCCGCAGCTTCTCGCCGTTCGCCGGCGGCATCACGTCGTCCTCGGAACCCTGGATGATCAGGATCGGCACCGCCGGAGCGAGGGGAACGTCGACGTCCTCGACGCCGAGCAGCAGCACGCCGAGGGCGCGATCGGTGCGCTTGGCCGAGAGGGCCCGCGCGACCGTGCCGCCGACCCCGTGTCCGCCGATCCAGGTCGCGCCGATGCCGACGTGATCCATCACGTCGCTCGCGTCCTGGACCCGCTCCTCCAGCGTCGCCGCGTCGTCGGCGCGACTGCCGATCCGCAGCACCCGGATGCCCTCGCCGGCAAGGATGTGCGCCACCGAACCGAGCGCGCCGCCCTCGAGGCCGCGACCCGGGATCAGCACCAGAACGGGCCCGTCGCCCTCGGACATCTCGTCGACGTAGGGGATCGCGCGGCCATCGGGTTCGAAGATGCTGTTGTTCTCGGTAGTCACCGAGCCATCGTATCGAGTCTCCCCGAAGCTCCCCCTGCGGCGTAGCATCGCGGGAGTCACGGGATCCGGCGAGGAGCGACGATGAGCCAGTACATCATCTACTTCCATCAGCAGTGGGTCGGCGAGCACAGCGACGAGTGGTTCGCCGAGCGGGGCGCGCTCTGCAACGCCGTCGTGTCCGACATGCGCGATGCGGGCGTGCTCGTCTTCGCAGGAGGCGTCCACGAGGACATGGACGCAGCCTTCACCGCCGACGCGTCGAGCGGGACGCCCGTGATCTCGGACGGACCGTTCGCACCGGCGGAGCAGTACATCGGCGGCCTCACGATCATCGACGTCGCCGACGTGGACGACGCGAAACGGTGGGCGGGCAGGATCGCCGAGGCGTGCGGCTGGCCGCAGGAGGTCCGCCGCGTCAGCTGACGTGCTCGTCGGTGTCGGGCTCGGCGCGGAGCAGATTCGCGATCTCCTCCTCGGGGCGCGGGGCGATGTTCTCGTCCTCTTCCAGCTCCGGGATGCTCGGCTCGCCGGGCGCGGGGACGTGCGCGGACTCGGACCGCTCTTCGATGTCGGACATGGCCGCACCTCCTCGGGAACACCGCCAGCGTACGCCCCGCCGTCCACGGACGGCCGATGCGCAGCTCAGTCGAGCGCTCGCTTCAGGCCGACGTGCGCCGTCCGGTAGCCGAGCCCGGTGTAGAACGCGCGGGCCCGATCCCGGGCTTCGTCGGTGGTCACCTGGGCGAGGGTCGCTCCGCGCGACCGTCCGAACTCATGCGCCCACTGCACCATCGCGGTGCCGAGGCCCTGCGAACGCTCCGCAGGCGCGACGCGCAGACCCTCGATCTGCAGCCTGGTGGATCCGCCGCGGGAGAGTCCGGGGATGACCGTCAGCTGCATGGTCGCCACGATGCGGCCGGCGTCGTCCCGCACCACCCCGAGGAAGTTCGAACGGTCGCGGATGACCGCGTTGTACGCGGACTCGTACCTCCCGAGCTCGACGTCCTCCCGTTCCGCGCCGAAGGGGTCGTCGGCGAGCAGCGCGGCGATCGCCGGGATGTCCGCCCGGGCCGCACGCTCCATGCGGTAGGTGCGGTCCCCCGCGCGGAGCAGGCCCCGGACCGACGTCCGCGCGTCGGTCCGCAGGCGCGCGACGAGGAGGTCGAGCCATTCCCCGACGTTCGCCCTCGCTTCCGCCGTGTCAGGGTACCGGCATCGCAGGTGAAGCCCGGATTCGTCGAGGATGAACCAGAGCATGACGCCGTCCGTGTCGATCGCGGCACCGACGTATTGCGCGTCGAGCCCGACGGAGTCGATCCGCACCGGCAGCCGGCGCAGATCGAGCCAGGAGATCGCGAACATGCCCGGCGCCACCGGCATCCCACCCCAGGGCTCCAGCACGTCGGCGAGCGGCCACGACCCCAGCCGCACGGCCTCCTTGACCGCTGCGGCCGCCTCGCGCGGCTCGGCGACGGCGGATTCCAGCACGGAGTTCGTGATGAACCAGCCCACGGAGTCGTGCCACGTCTGCTCGTAGCGGCTGTGCACCGGGAAGATCGCACGCAGAGCCGTGCCGGCGAGCGCGCGGGTGACCGCCGTCATGGCGACGACGGCGAGCGCCAGCGTCGAGACGCCGTCGCCCCGCGCCTGGGCCTCGAAGGCGGCGCTGTCGTCCGCATCGAGCACGTCGCGCACCTCGACCCTCTCCCGGTGCGGCTCGGGCGGGCCCAGCGGCAACGGGAACCTCGGCATCGCTCCCCCGCTGTCGCGGATGATGTCGGCCCACCGTCGGCGCACGTCTTCCGGAGCCGAAGGACGTTCGAGCAATGACGTCGTGTGCTCGACGAACGCGGCAGCCGGCGCCGACCACGGATCGCGGCCCTCGCGGCCCGCATCCAGCGCCGTCATGAGGTCGCGAGCGATGACGAGCATCGACCACATGTCGACGTGCGCGTGGTCCGCGCCGATCACGACCGTGACCCCCGTCGCGTTCTCCAGCACGCACAGCCGGTACGAGGGACGGCGATAGGGAGAGCACGCCGCATCGAGCACCTCGCGCACGGCATCGTTGACCGCCTGCCCCGGAGCGATCTCGTGCTCCACCCAGGTGCCGCCGTCGATCCTGATCTCGTGGAGCTGGGGCTGCCCGTCGTCGCCCCGCGCGAAGGCCGTGCGGAGGGTGCCGTGACGTGCGATCACCGCGAGCCAGGCGTCGGCCAGCATCTCCTTCGTCGCGCGACCCGGCAGGCGGAAGGAGATCGCCATCCAGGATCCCGGTCGGTCTCCCAGTCCGACGTGGATCCGCTGGTCGAACGAGACGGGCAGGTGCCGACCGAGTTCCGAGGCGCTGACGTCGTACCCCCAGAGCCGGCCGAACGGGAGGCGCAACTGCGTGACATGGGTCAGCCGCATGGGAGAACCCTAACGTCCCGCTACTCTGACCTCAGCGTGTCGTGTGGATCCGATGCGCGTCGCGGGAGCGGAAGGAACCCGATGCCCACCTTCGAAGTCGCCGGTGCCGAGCTCGCCGTCGCGCTCAGCGACGAGGGCGGGCACCCGGTCGTGCAGCTGCACGGCCTGACCTCGAGCCGGGCCAGGGACCGCGTGCTGAATCTGGACCTCGGCCGGGGGCTGAGCGGCACCCGGCTGCTGCGGTACGACGCGCGCGGCCACGGCAGATCCACCGGCCGCAAGCTCGCGGAGGACTACGCCTGGCCCACGCTCGCCGACGACCTGCTGCGGCTGCTGGATCACTGGTTCCCGGGCGAGCAGGTGCACGGCGTCGGACCCTCCATGGGCGCGGCGACCCTGCTGCATGCAGCGGCGCGAGAACCGGACCGCTTCGTCGGGCTCACCCTCATGGTGCCGCCGACCGCCTGGGAGACCCGCGCAGCGCAGGCGCAGAACTACCGGGACGATGCGGATCTCGTCGAATCGGAGGGCGTCGACGCCCTCATCGCGGCCCACCGCGGAGGGACCCCGCCTCCCGCCACCGCGGGCGCGCCCGAGACCGTGCCGGATGTCGCCGATGCGCTGCTCCCCTCGCTCCTGCGCGGCGCCGCGATGAGCGATCTGCCTGCCCCCGAGGCGATCGCGCGCATCGACGTCCCGACCAGCATCCTGGCCTGGATCGACGACCCGGGACACCCGCTCTCGACAGCGCAGACGCTGGCCTCGCTGCTCCCCCGCGCCACCCTCTCGGTGGCGAGCGACCCCGTCGACGTGGACACCTGGCCCCAGGCACTGAAGCACGACGTCGCGCGGCGCGGCTGAGGGTCTACGCGGATCGCCTCAGCCAGTCCTGGATCAGCGCGCGCAGCAGATCGGGCTTCTCGTGCGGAAGCGCGTGCCCCGCCCCGTCGACCACGGCCACCGTCGCGCCGAACCAGCGGTCCGCGAGATCGACCGCGGCCGCGAAGCCGACCGTCGCATCGAGCCGCCCCGCCACGACCAGAGCCGGACCGTCGTACGCCGCCCCCTCCTCCGGCAGGTCCCAGCGCTCACCGATCCGCTCCATCGCCGCCTCATCGGCCAGCCGCATCCCGGGGACGACGAGCCGCTCGTACCGGTCGAGCATCTCGGGGGTCTGCACGACGAAGTACTCGCGGAAGATCTCGTCGCCGAGGTCGCCGGACCCGGCGATCACGCGATGCTCCGGCACCTCGCGGATGTCCGGCAGGAGCGGGCAGATCAGGGCCAGCCCGGCGACGGCGGCCGACTGACGCGCGGCCATCGCGAGGGCGAAGTGCGCACCGGCGGAATGCGCCACGACCACATACGGCTCGCCGGCGGTGACGCGATCGGCGAACTCGCACAGGACGTCGAGGACATCCGCGGCACTGTCGAGGCCGTCCGCCGCCGTACGTCCCATCCCCGGCAGATCGGGATAGATCCGTCGGACGCCCTCGGCTCCGGCGAACGCCGGTTCGAAGCATCCCTCGGCTTCGCGGTGATCCACGCCGGCGCCGTGCAGCACCAGCACCGGGCGCCCCGCCCCGTGCTCGACGTAGTGCACGAGCGTCTTGCCGACCTGCAGCTCCATGGCTCCACGCTAGGCCGTGGGCGCGGACAGCACCATGTCACACTGAGGTATGCCGGTGCTCAGTGCCTTGCGCGGCGGGGCTGTGACGAAACCCAACAAGATGATGTTCACGCATCGTCGGCCGCCACGTAACTATCGGCCTCGAACGCCGCATAAGTCTTCGGCAACGGCTCGATCACAATAATCGAGGAGCGTATCCGCAATGATCCGCGGCCATTCGTCCACGGATCGGTAAGCACCTGGACGGCGGTGCTGCGGCAGCACCGTTGTTACGCGGTCTTCCCGGAATCTGAAACCGCTTCCGGGTCGGAACCTGAATCAGGCACCAAAGGCCAATCTTCGGGAACAAGAACCCTGCCGCTCCGCCAGTCGTGCCGCACTGCGCTCTGGAACCACTGGTCATCATAGTTCGCGTGATCGATGATTATGAGCTGGAAATCCCCCTTGTGCTCCTGCGCGTAGCTCGCAAAAAGGCGGAACATGTTCCGGACGGTTTCTCGGTCCGGGTCTTCCCCTTCGAGGGGCAGGTCCGACTGAAAATGAGCCTTGCTCGGTTGATCGATCATCAAGAAGCGAGGAACGGGCCTGTTCTCCCGCATGAAGAACTCGTGGAGAGCCAGGTGAGCTGCGACATGATAGCCAACCCAGTTCTCGCCGCTTCCGATGTTCTCAAGCGGCAGCGGTCCTGAACTCGTGTCGACAACGATTGTGAGCTTGTCGATGTCGAGCCTGATTGGGTCCTCAGCCTGTTCCAGGCTCAACGCAAGGGCATACTTGCCAAGAAGCATGCTCAGGGAATTGAGCCTAGATAGCAGTTGCTCCCGTGTGGAGCCTCCGTTGAGTTCCCTGCCCAGCTTCTCTACGAGGGCGGCAATCGCTTCACGCTCGCGCCTCATCTCGGCTAGGCCTTCATCATCGAACGCTTGAAGCCGGCCCAGAATCGCATCGACTCGACCTCGCACAAATTCTTGCGCAGACTCCAGCGACGCAGCTGCATCCGCGTTGGCGAATGCAGCCAGCGCCGCATCGACCTCGTTTAGTGCTTGGCGGACTTCAGCAACCCTTGCATCCGCTGCCGCCACAGCCTTCTGCGTCCCAGGCCGGTGTACGGCAACATCGCGAAGCTCGTGTCTAAGAGCCTCAAGACGCTCGGTCATCAGGGCGATCGTCGGGTCCGGCACTCGCAAGGTCTGCGCACAAAGCGGACACACCCTGCCGTCCGCGCTGTGCTCCGGGAGAAGACTCAATGCGGAAAGTCTACCCACCTGAGATTCGAGAGACTCGTCATAAGCCCCTTCGCTCTCTCGCTCGTCAAGCAGCAAATCACGATGGGCGATAAGTCCTTGGAGTTCTCGCGACAAGATCAATCTGCGAGACTCCGCGGCTCGCCGTTCGTCTTGGCGACGGATATCGATATCTGCGGGTACCGGAGACGACGCGCGGTCGCGTTGGAAGCGAATCCGATTCAAGATCACGAGCGGCTCCAAATCGCTCAGGTCCGGGCCAATTAGTTGAACAGAGCGGGCCTCCGCGACGAGATCCCTGAGCTGCTGCGCCCACGTTCCGCGCTCCATCTCCCCGACCCCAATCTGAGCGTCGAGACGCCTGAGTATGGTCCGGGCTTCCCGAAGTTGGGCTCGCTTCGCAGCCTGCTTGCCGTCGACAGCCCCAAGGAAGAAAGGGAGACTATCGCGCAGCCCCGTGGCGACGCCTGAATCGTTTTGTCGGTGAAACAGCACACTCTTGCTGTCGATCTCGTGCTGCTCCTGGAGGTTTAGCGGTACAGCCTGCCCAAGTCCAACTGTGACTGGACCACGCGACGAGTACTCGCTCGCTTCGACTCTGATGTCAGTCAGGTGGATCCTGGCGCCTACTTGGCTACGAAGGCCGTCAGTATCGGTGTTCAGACGCAGCTGGTTGTACTCCGGCGTGACGAATGTCGGCCCGCCAAACTCGAGCATTGCTCTCGTGCTGATCTTCGACGGTGTTGGCGCCATACGTGCCACATACGCACGACTCTTGTCTGCGAACTGAAAGAGCACCCCGTACCAGGAGATCTTCTTGAACGGAGGAGTATGCGGAATCGAGGACGTCTTTCGCCCCAAACAGTAGTCGACGATGCTAAGCAGCGCGCTTTTGCCCGTTTTCGAATCGCCCGTGACGATATTTAGCGCTCCCGGAACAAAATCGACAGTCCTTCTCCGACCATCATGGCTATAGACGCTCACTCCTACAATCTGCACTATGGACTCACTCCCAATATCGTGAATATGTTCGCGCTAGATCCAGCGCGCCCAAGCACAGTGCCGAGCACGGCCGCTCGACTAACAATCTCGCGAAGCTCGCTCTGATCTTTGAAGCGGACCTTGTCAGGGACTGACGCTCGCAGATGCGCAGAGTCGCTCACTTCTAGCAGTCCCGACCTCAGTCCGACCCGGAGTCCTTCCTCGACATGAGGTCGAAAACGTCGAGCGCGATCCGCGAACCCGACCAGCGTGTTCCGGTTGGCTATCGTCCAAGGCGCCAAGTGTGTTGCGCCTGACCTGGGCAAGCGCTCGCGCGTACCCCGGTGCAAGACCAGCGGCGGTACTAAAAAGCTGACCTCCCAGGGCATGCCAGCTTCGTGTTCGTCGGTGTATCGCGTTACACACCACGCAATACTCGCGCTGATCAGGGCTGGATTTAGGATCGAAGCCGCTAGTTCTGGACGGTCGTCCCACGAAAGCAGTTCAGTCATGCCACAACGCCGAGTAGTTCAGCGACTCGTTCGCGAAAATCTGGGTGCCAACCCAGCTCACCCTTATCAGCAAGCATGTGCCGAGCTCCGTTCGTCAGGAAGTGTTCGCTGAACGACGCGCGGATGCGAACGAGATTCGTGTCATAGAGAGCATTGAAGAGTTCGCGGCCGGCGCGGCGTTTGACCCGCTCGGTCAGCACCTCCTCATCAGCCAGCCTGTCGCACATGTTCTCGAACTGGATCTCCCATTCTTCACGAAGCTCGCGCTCGAAGCTTCTGAGGTCATCCTCGACGAGATCACCATCCATGACCCATTTTGCAGTCTGGGTGTAGGCACGGTGGTAGTTGACCATCGCCTTCCGAAGGTTATTTGAGTGCACTCCGATCCATTCGAGCTGACGAACGAATGGTCGTTCAAGATGCGACTCAAGCACAGATTCGCCAACGTCCAGCAGCGAGAGATCGAGCGGAAGCGAATCTCCCCGGAAGTCATCTCGAATCTCGTGGAGACGTCGATAGAGCTGGTCTGCCGACACCGTCTCAACGCCTGTTGCCATCAGAATTCGAAGCGCGTGCTGGTACCACCAACCCCAGAGACGTTCAAGCACGAGATCCATATGCTCATCGCGCACCCCTGTGGCCAATTCTTCTTTCAGCAGGTCATCCGTTTTGTCTGCGGCGGGCGCGTCGGACACAATCGTGACGCGCTTCAGCAGAGCAGTACGCTCCGCGGGCGTTGCCTCGAGCCAGGCTTCTCTCGCCGCGATCGTCGACTTGCCACTCAGTTCAACCGCGAGGGTTGTCAGCATCTCCGCTGCTTCATCAGGCGCCCAGTTCTCGCGAGTGAGCTTGTCGACCGCCGATCCCGCCGTTATCGATGCCGTTGTCAGTAAGAACAGCTTCGGTCCGTTCGCATCTCGCAGGCGCGGACTCGCGAGCCACACGCGCAAAGTCTTCCAGAGATCCTCGCTTCCGTCTGTGAGAGTCGCTGGTGCACTGTGATGCTTGATCTGCTTGGCAGCCCCTATATCTCCGACTTCATCAAGAAGCGCGATGTCGTCGTAGGTTTCCAGCGAGACGCGTACCGTCTTGTCGCGTCGCCCGGCGCGGAGCAACTCGAGCAGCGCCCATCTCATCTGATGGAGATGGCCAACAGCCGAGGCCGAGGCATCAAACTGTGTCACGTCAGCCTCTCGGAGAATCGAACCGTCGCGTGAATACGCGATTCGCTCAATATACCGAGTCGTCCGACGTCGACGTCGGACGAGGGAGCTCGGACCAACTCTTCGCGATTAGGTGGAGTCGGATCGTCGAGTAGCTTGCGGGCGGATGTCAGGCTCTCTGGAGACGGATGCTCTCGCACCGCCAATCTACTGAACAGCCCCTGGCCGGCCGCATGAACCACTCAGGCACCGGTCCGACAAAATTATGATCCCGGTGCGCCACAACCGATGCACACCGTGAAGGACACGTCGAAGGCGGCACCGTTAGAACCGCAACGCGTCCGCAGGGTTCTCCTTTGGCGAATCAACAACTCTCGCGATGTTGAATCGGAACCCAACCCACCAGAGCGCGGCATTAAGATCCTGATCAGATGCGAAAACTAGACGTTGAAGCGGAACTCCACGACGTCGCCGTCCTGCATCACGTAGTCCTTGCCCTCGAGGCGGGCCTTGCCCTTGGCGCGGGCCTCGACGACGGATCCGGTCGCGACCAGGTCGTCGAACGAGATGACCTCGGCCTTGATGAAGCCCTTCTCGAAGTCGGTGTGGATCACGCCGGCGGCCTGCGGGGCCTTGTCGCCCTTGTGGATCGTCCAGGCGCGGGCTTCCTTCGGGCCGGCCGTGAGGTAGGTCTGCAGGCCGAGGGTGTCGAAGCCGATGCGGGCCAGCTGGTCGAGACCCGACTCGTCCTGACCGGTGGAGGCGAGCAGCTCCGCCGCGTCCTCCGGATCCAGGTCGATGAGCTCCGACTCGATCTTCGCGTCGAGGAAGATCGCCTGGGCCGGGGCGACGAGCGCGGCGAGCTCCGCCTTGCGCGCGTCGTCGGTCAGCACGGCCTCGTCGACGTTGAAGACGAAGATCACGGGCTTGGAGGTCAGCAGGCCGAGCTCCTTGATCGGCGCGAGGTCGATGCCGCTCGTGGAGAGCAGCTGACCGCGCTCGAGCGCGTCCTTCGCCGCCTTCGCGGCGTCGAGCACCGAGGCGTCGGTCTTGCGACCGCGCACCTCCTTCTCGATGCGCACGATCGCCTTCTCCAGCGTCTGCAGGTCGGCGAGCATGAGCTCGGCGTTGATGGTCTCCAGGTCGTTCTTCGGGTCGATCGCGCCCTCGACGTGCACCACGTCGTCGTCCGCGAACCCGCGCACGACCTGCGCGATCGCGTCGGCCTCGCGGATGTTCGCGAGGAACTGGTTTCCCAGCCCCTCCCCCTCGCTCGCGCCGCGCACGATGCCGGCGATGTCGACGAACGACACCGTCGCGGGCAGGATCCGCTCGCTGCCGAAGATCTCGGCGAGCGCGTTCAGGCGCGCGTCCGGCAGGTTCACCACGCCGACGTTCGGCTCGATCGTCGCGAACGGGTAGTTCGCCGCGAGCACGTCGTTCTTGGTGAGGGCGTTGAAGAGGGTGGACTTGCCGACGTTGGGCAGTCCGACGATTCCGATGGTGAGAGCCACGGGGTACGAGTCTACCGGGGCGCGCGCCCGCTCAGGATCCGCGGACCGCGCGGTATGCGGCGGTCACGTACGGCATCTCCAGCGTTCCGCCCTCGGCGAGGCCCAGCTCGTCGAACAGCGCGTCCATCCCGCGAGCCACGCGGTCCTTCTCCTCCTCGGGCGCCGTGATGAGGTAGCTGCGGGAGCGGGCCATCGCGTGCAGCTCGGCGCGCGTCATGGTGCGCGTCCACTCCCAGCGCTTCTCCTCGAGCGGCCCGAACGGCGATGCGACGCGCACCGCGTTCGAGGCGATCATCTCCTCCGCGGGGCTCCCGTGCATGATCGCCGTCAGCCGGCGCACCCATCCGGTGCGGTCGTCGCGCACGTTCCAGATCAGACCGAGCACGCCGCCCGGCCGCAGCACGCGGCCGATCTCCGCGGAAGCCGCGACCGGCTCCACCCAGTGCCACGCCTGACCGAGCACTGCGGCGTCGGCGATCGCATCGTCCAAGGGGAGCTCCTCGGCCGTGCCGGTCACGGTCTCGACGCCGGGCGTCTTCCCGCGCAGCGCATCGAGCATCTGCGGATCCGGGTCGACCGCCGTCACGGTGGCGGATCCGAGCGCAAGCACCGCGCGGGTGAGCTTGCCCGTCCCCGCACCGATGTCGACGACCGCCCTGTCGCCGGCCGGCAGCGGCTCGAGGAGCCACTGCACCGCCTCCGCGGGGTACTCGGGGCGCCCCTTCTCGTAGCTGCCCGTCTCGGATCCGAAGCTCGTCGCGCGTTCCACCATGCTTCCGAGACTACGCCCGGCGATCCGGGCTCCCGCGGCGCGCCTGAGCGCCCTCCGCGCACTCTCGACGGAGGGTGGATGCGTGGCCCTGGACTTCACCGCGATCGACTTCGAGACGGCGAACTCCTCCCCTGCCTCCGCGTGCTCGGTGGGCCTGGTGCGGGTGCGCGACAGCGTCGTCGTCGCGCAGACGGGCTGGCTGATCCGCCCGCCGCACGGCCACGACGAGTTCCAGGAGTGGAACGTGCGGATCCACGGCATCCAGGCGCACCAGGTCCTGGATGCACCCGGCTGGAGTGAGCAGCTCGACCGGCTGTGCGCCTTCGCCGGTGCCGATGTGCTCGTCGCGCACAACGCCGGGTTCGACCTGAACGTCATCCGTCGCGCCTGCGAGGCCACCGACGACGACTGCCCGCCGTACCGCTCACTGTGCAGCCTCGCCGTGGCGCGCAAGGTCTACGACCTCGACTCCTACCGACTGCCCGTCGCCGCCGAGGCCGCAGGGTTCGGTGCGTTCCCGCACCACGACGCGCTCGCCGACGCCCGCGCCTGCGCGCAGATCGTGATCGACGCGGCGCGACGCACGGGATCCGACACGATCCATCAGCTGGCCGAGACGATCGGCGTGCGCCTCGGCGATCCGCTCGCACCCGCCGCTCCGGCGAAGGTGCGCGCCGCGGCCTGAGGCACGACGGCGCGTCCTCCGGCGATGTCGGAGGCCCCGCCCATCATGGACGCATGGACGCGCTCGCACTGCTCATCGCCGCTGTCGCCGCGGCCGCCGGCCTCGCCGTCGGCTGGTTCCTGGGTCGCAGCCGCGGCGCCGCCGACCTCGCCCGCGCCGACGCGGAGCTCTCGGTGGTGCGCGAGGAGCGCGACCGCCAGCACGATCTCTACCGCGACGCGGTCGAGCACGCACGCCTGCAGCAGCACGACGCCGCCGAACGCGCCCGCCAGGAGAACGCGGTGCTCACCGCCCTCGCCCCCGTGCGGGAGAGCCTGCACCGCATGCAGCAGACGGTGACGGTGCTCGAGCGGGAGCGTCACGCGCAGTTCGGCCAGCTCAGCGAACAGCTGCGCCGCACCGAGGAGAGCGGGGAGGCGCTGCGCTCGACCACCGAGTCGCTGGCCGGCGCGCTGCGCTCCACGTCGGCGCGCGGAGTGTGGGGCGAGACACAGCTGCGGCGCGTGGTCGAGGCGGCGGGGCTCACCCGGCACGTCGACTTCGATCTGCAGGCGACCATCCGCTCCGACGCCGGTCAGGGCCGCCCCGACATGGTCATCCGCCTCGCCGGCGGAGCATCGATCGCAGTGGATGCGAAGGCGCCCCTGGACGCGTTCCTCGCGGCGGGCACGCTCGGCGCCGACGACCCGCAGCGCCGCAGCCTCATGCAGCAGCACGTCAAAGCGGTGCGCGCGCACATCGACGCGCTCGCGAAGAAGGCGTACTGGTCGGGACTCGACGTCAGCCCGGAGTTCGTGATCTGCTTCCTGCCCACCGAGTCACTGCTGTCGGCCGCCCTCGACGAGGATCCGGCGCTGCTCGACTACGCGTTCGGCAAGCGCGTGGCGCTCGCCACTCCCGTGAACCTCTGGGCGGTGCTGAAGACCGTCGCCTACACGTGGAAGCAGCAGGAGCTGTCGGCCGAGGCCGCGGTCCTGCTCGAGCTGGGCACCCAGCTGTACGACCGCCTCGGAGTGCTCGCCGGACATGCCGAGGATCTGCGTCGCGCCCTCGAGCGCACCGTCGAGAGCTACAACCGCTTCGCCGGCTCCCTGGAGGGGCGCGTGCTGGTGACGGCGCGCCGGTTCCCCGGCGTCGACGCCGATGCGCTCTCGGCGCCGTCACCCGTGACGGGCTCGACACGGCGGTTCACCGCCGAGGAGCTGACCTCAGCCTCGGGCGACAGCGCGAGCGGCATCCAGGCGGATCTGGGCGAGCTGCGCGAGCGGCTGACCACCGAGGACGGCGAGCGCGAGGAGGTCAGGCGCTCCCCGGAACCCCGCTGAGCAGGAAGACCACCACGCCGGAGAACAGCACGAAGGCGCCGATCATCCACCAGGCGCTGATCTCGTGGCCCTCTTCGCGCCGGACGCGGAACAGCACGTCGGTGCGGCGGGACGCGTCCATCTCGACGATCTTCACCGTACCGGTGTCGGTGATCGTCTCCTGGCGGTAGATGTTCTCCGCAGCCATCCTCGTCACCTTCCTGATCCGCATCCTGCGTCGCGCAGAATGCGCCGTGCACGCCGAAGGCGCCTCCACCATTGTGCCAGGTGGGCAGGCGAACCGAGGGAATGCGATCAGGTCGTTATCGAGGCGCGACGTCAAGGACCGGGAGTCGACGACCGCTCAGAGCCACTTCGAGACGAGGTGCTCCGACGCGATCCGGCGCAGGGTGCCGGACGCGCTGCGCAGCACGACGCTCTCCGTGTACAGGTAGTCCCCCTCGCGACGCACGCCGGCGACGAGCTGACCGTCGGTCACTCCCGTGGCGACGAAGATCGTGTTGTTGCCGCTCACCAGGTCATCGGCCTCGTAGACCTTGTCCATGTCGAGGCCGGCGTCGATGCCGCGCTGGCGCTCGTCATCGTCGCGCGGCCACAGCCGGCCCTGGATGTGCCCGCCGAGCGCCTTGATCGCGCACGCGGTGACGATGCCCTCCGGGCTGCCGCCGACGCCGATGCACATGTCGGTGCGAGCGCCGTGCCGCGCGGCGTTGATGCCGCCGGCGACGTCGCCGTCGCTCATCAGGCGCGTGCCGGCGCCGGCATCTCGGATCTCCTGGATGAGCTGCTCGTGACGGGGCCGGTTCAGCACCGACACGACGATCTCCTCGACCGGCTTGCCGAGCGCGCCCGCCAGCCGCTTGATGTTCTCCGCGACGGGAAGGCGGATGTCGACGACGCCGACGCCGGCCGGGCCGGTGACGAGCTTGTCCATGTAGAAGACGCTGGATGCATCGAGCATCGTTCCGCGGTCGGAGACCGCGATCACAGACAGGGCGTTCTGCCGTCCGGCGGCGGTGAGGGACGTGCCGTCGATCGGGTCGACCGCGATGTCGCACAGGGGCCCGGTGCCTGATCCGCTGCCGACGTGCTCTCCGTTGAAGAGCATCGGGGCGTTGTCCTTCTCGCCCTCGCCGATCACCACGCGGCCGTCGAAGTCGACCGTGCCGAGGAAGGCGCGCATCGCGTCGACCGCGGCGCCGTCCGCCGCCTCCTTCGCCCCCCGTCCGATGAACGGAACGGCGCGGATCGCCGCCGCCTCCGTCGCACGGACGAGCTCGAGTGCGAGGTTGCGGTCGGGGCTGAGGGGGCTGAGATTGGCTGCGAGGCTCACCATGGCACTCAGCGTAGGGGCCGGACGATTATGGATCCGCAGTTTTCCGCCCTCAGATCTCGAAAGATCTCACCTTCTTTACGGAGCCGAAGATCCGCGGCCCTCGGCCCGTCGTCACGCGCTCTGAATCGCCGATCCTGCGGCGCTAGAGTGGCCACTGACCCCCGTCATCCAGCACAGGAGATGCCATGCCCGTTGCCACCCCGGAGCAGTACGCCGAGATGCTCGACCGCGCGAAGGCGGGCGGGTTCGCCTACCCCGCGTTCAACGTCTCCAGCTCCCAGACGATCCACGCCGTGCTGCAGGGTCTGACCGAGGCCGGCTCCGACGGCATCATCCAGGTCACCACGGGCGGCGCCGACTACTTCGCCGGGCAGACCGTCAAGGCGCGCGCCACCGGCGCGCTCGCGTTCGCGAAGTTCGCCACCGAGGTCGCGAAGTCCTACCCCGTCACGGTCGCGCTCCACACCGACCACTGCCCGAAGGACGCCCTCGCCGGCTTCGTCGAGCCCCTCATCGCTGCCAGCGAGGAGGAGGTCCGCGCCGGACGCAACCCCATCTTCCAGTCGCACATGTGGGACGGCTCGGCCGTGCCGCTCGCGGAGAACATCGAGATCGCGAAGGATCTCCTCCCCCGCATGAAGAACATCAACGCCATCCTCGAGGTCGAGATCGGCGTGGTCGGCGGCGAGGAGGACGGCGTCGCGCACGAGGGGTCGAACGAGGCCCTCTACACCACGTTCGCGGATGTCGATCAGGCCGTGCAGGCGCTCGGCCTCGGCGACCAGGGCCGCTACATCGCCGCCCTCACGTTCGGCAACGTGCACGGCGTCTACAAGCCGGGCGGCGTGAAGCTGCGCCCGGAGCTCCTCGGCGAGATCCAGCAGCAGGTCGCGGCCAAGTACGGCACCGGCCCGAAGCCCCTCGACCTGGTCTTCCACGGCGGATCCGGCTCCACGGACGCCGAGATCGCGCTCGCGGTCGCGAACGGCGTCGTGAAGATGAACATCGACACCGACACCCAGTACGCCTTCACCCGTGCGATCGCCGGCTACATGTTCAGCAACTACGACGGCGTCCTCAAGGTCGACGGGGAGGTCGGCAACAAGAAGCTCTACGACCCGCGCGCCTGGGGCAAGGTCGCCGAGACGGCGATGGCTCAGCGCGTCGTCGAGTCCACGCGCCAGCTCGGCTCCTACGGCCAGTCCCAGAGCTGACCTCGGTCCGCAGCATTCAGGAGCGCCGTCGGGATCCGTCCCGGCGGCGCTCCTGTCGTACCGGGTCAGCCGCCGACCTTCGCGCCCGACGCGTTCACGACCCACCAGATGCCCTGCAGGCCCTGTCCGTGGACGTCGCCCGCGGCGGTGTCGCCGGAGTAGGTGTACAGAGGCCAGCCGTCGAGCGTGATCTGCTTCTTGCCGTCGGGCGTCGGGATCGTGCCGAGCGCGCCGCTGATGCCCTCTCCTTGAGGGGTGTCGCCGGTGGCGAGGATCGCCGGCCACAGCCCGGCGCACGCTCCGGTGCACGCGCTCTTCTGCGTGCCCTTGGTGTCCTTGTCGAACACGTAGGCCGTCATGCCGGTCGAGGTCACGACGACCTCGCCGAGCGACGTCTTGGCGAGCTTCAGGCCTGTGCTCGCGGCGGTGCTGCTCGTCCCCGCGCCGTACCCTCCGCCCGCTCCGTACCCATCGCTCGATGCCGGCGGCGCCGAGGATCCGGTGGTCGCCGGCGAGCTGCATCCGGCCAGCAGCAATCCCAGTGCTAGGGCTCCGATCGCCCAGGTTCTGCGCATGTCCTCATCCTTTCGACCGCGCTCCGTGCGGTGCGCTCACTGGAAGAACGAGGGCGAGCGCGTCGCGGTTCATCCCGACGCGGAGCCGCCGCGGATGTCGTGGCTCAGCACGACGTCTCCGGCCGCCGTGCGGATCTGCACCGTGCGGATGTCGGCGAGCGCGGCGGCCGTTCCCGCGGACAGCGTCGTGGTGCGGCCCGGCTCGGCCTTCCACGACGACAGATCCGTCGTCGTGCCGTCCTTGCCCACCACGGTGAGGACGTAGGTCCAGCCGGCATCGGGAGCGCCGGCGTCGTACAGGCACGCCATGTCGATCCTGGTGCCCCAGGCGACAGGCGTCAGGGAGACCGTCGCGCTCACCGGCACGGACGCCGCCGCGTCCAGCGCCACCGACACGGCAGGTCGCGGCGTCAGCGCGACGACCGTGACGGGCACCGCGATCGCGAGGGCGGCGGCGATGCCGACGCCGGCCCAGATCGCGCGGCGACGGCGCCGACGCCGTGCGCGCGCGATCGAGAGCAGCTTCGGCGCGACCGGGTCGGCGTCACCCGTGCCGATGCGCTCCGCGTCCTCGGCACGCACGCGCGAGAGCAGGCTCACCGCGGGCACGAGCTCGGCCAGGGCGGCGCGGCACTCGGGGCACTCCGCCAGATGCGCCTCGTAGCGGGCGCGGTCCGCCGTGGACAGCGCGCCCATCGCATAGGCGGCGTCCCACGTCGCGAACGGGTCCGGATCGACGCTCACCGGATCACCCCTCTCTCCTGCAGCGCGAGCCGCAGGGCCCGCAGTCCATAGTGCATCCGCGACTTCACCGTTCCGGCGGGGATCGCCAGCTCCTGAGCGATCTCGTCGACGCTGCGGCCGCCGTAGTAGCCGGCGACGATCACGGCGCGATGCTCGGCGCTGAGGTCGGCGAGCGCGTCCTCGATGAGGATCGCGTCGAACAGACGATCCGTCGTGTCGCCCGTGGCGCGCTCCGGCACCTCGGCGACAGGGTGCTCGTGACGTCTGCGCGCACTGCGGGCCTCGTCGATCACGAGGTTCCGCGCCACGGTGAACATCCAGGCGCGGGTCGTCGCGGCCTCCTGCTCCAGGATGCGCGGCGTGCGCCAGGCCCGCAGCAGCGTCTCCTGCACCACGTCGTCCGCCGAGGAGGCGCTGCCGGTGAGTCGCACGACGTAACGACGGATCGGGCCGGCGTGCACGTCGTAGAGCGCGGTCAGCCGCTCGTCCTCATCCTCCATCGTCGCCTCCTCACCGGGGAAACGAGATCCGGGGCCGAATGGTTCATCGCGGATGGATCGGATCCGCGCGGGCGGGGGAAACCGGTGAACCCGGTGCGCCTGCGCGTCGTTCTCCCAGTATGACCGCCTTGCCCGCGTCCGGCTCGTTCGTGCTGTTCGGCCTCCCCCTGCATCCTCTGCTGGTGCACGCCACCGTGATCCTCACCCCGCTGGCGGCGCTCGCCGTGGCTCTGACGGCGCTCTGGCCCGCGGCGCGACGCCGTCTGGGCCTGGCGCCGCCGATCGCTGCGGCGCTCGTCGCGATCCTGGTGCCGGTGACGGTGCTCGCCGGCCTCGACCTGGCTGCGAGGGTCGGATCCACGCCCGCCATCCAGCGGCACGAGGCTCTCGGCCTGATGCTGATCCCCTGGAGCATCGCACTGCTGCTCGCCGCCGCCGCCGTCCAGTTGCGCGAGCGCATCACGACCCGGATCCGGCGTCCGTCCGTCGCGGCCGCGGTCTCGATCTCGATCGCGGTCGTCGCGGTGGCCTGCGCGCTCGGCGTGACCGTCGTGGTCGTGCTGACCGGAGAGGCGGGCGCCCGCGCGGTCTGGGGAGGGATCGCTTGAAGCGGCCCCGGGCACGGCGGCTCGTCGGCTCGACGGCTACTTCTTCAGCTGCCCGTTCAGGAACGACACCACGGCGGGGTCGGAGAAGAAGGGCACCATCATGCAGATCGTCGCCAGCGTGACGAACACGGCACCGCCGAGCACCGGCACCCACCAGGCGAGCCGGCCGCGACGCAGCCTCAGGACCGTCCACGCGGCCGTCGCGAGCCAGCCCACGATGAGCGCGACGCACGCGACGATGCCCCAGGTCTTCGCCTGGTCGTAGTTCGAGAAGCTGCCCGAGATCCCGACGGCCTGCAGCATCATGTCCATGAGCGTCGCCGGGTTGAGGAACTGGCCGATCGAGGTCATCACGTTCCACAGCCCGTACGCGAGCAGCGCCAGGGCCGCCACCCGGTCCACGGGGCGCGGCGGACGCGCGCCCTCGACGACGACGCCCGGCTCGGCCGTGGGCTCGGCGGCGGGAGCGACGCCGGCCGGCGCGACGGGCGTGGTCGCAGGCGCGACCGCGGGCGTCAGCGGTCGTCCGGCCCGCCTGCTCTGCTCCTCTGGGGACGCGTACTCGCCGTATCGCGGACGAGGACGCGATGATTCAGCAACGGGCGGACGAGGACGCGATGATTCAGCAACGGGCGGACGAGGACGCGATGATTCAGCAACGGGCGGACGAGGACGCGATGAATCAGCGGCGGACGAGGGTTCCGTCATCGTGAGGTCCGTCCTCCGAGGGCGCGCTCGTCGCGCTGGCCCGACACGTCCTGGCGCAGCTCCTTCGGGAGCGAGAACATCAGGTCCTCCTCGGCGGTGCGCACCTCCTCGACGTCGCCGTAGCCCGCCTCGGCGAGGGCTTCGAGCACCTCCTGCACGAGCACCTCGGGCACCGAGGCGCCGCTGGTCACGCCCACCGTCGTGACGCCGTCCAGCCACTCCTGCCGCACCTCGTCGGCGTAGTCGACGCGATAGGCGGCCTTCGCGCCATACTCGCGGGCCACTTCGACGAGGCGCACGCTGTTGGAGGAGTTCGCGGAGCCGACCACGATCACGAGATCCGCGTCGCGGGCCACCTTCTTGATCGCCACCTGCCGGTTCTGCGTGGCGTAGCAGATGTCGTCGGACGGCGGATCCTGCAGCTCGGGGAACCTCGTGCGCAGCCGGTTCACCGTCTCCATGGTCTCGTCCACCGAAAGGGTGGTCTGCGACAGCCACACGACCTTGCTGGGGTCGCGCACCTCGACGGTGTCGGCCTCCTCCGGGGAGTTCACGACGGTGACGTGGTCGGGAGCCTCGCCGGCCGTGCCCTCGACCTCCTCATGGCCGTCGTGGCCGATGAGCAGGATCTCGAAGTCGTCGCGGGCGAAGCGCACGGCCTCGCGATGCACCTTGGTCACGAGCGGGCAGGTCGCGTCGATCGCGTGGAGGTGGCGGTCCTCCGCGGCCGAGACGACCATCGGCGAGACGCCGTGCGCGCTGAAGACGACGTGGGAGCCCTCGGGGATCTCGTCCACCTCGTCGACGAAGATCGCCCCCTGCGCCTCGAGCTCGGTGACCACGTGGATGTTGTGCACGATCTGCTTGCGCACGTACACGGGTGCGCCGTAGCGCTGCAACGCCTTCTCGACTGCGACCACGGCACGGTCGACGCCGGCGCAGTAGCCGCGGGGAGCGGCCAGCAGCACGCGCTTGGCACCGTCCACGGGGCGGTCCTGAAGCGGCTCGCGCACGCCTTCGGGGCGGCGGCGGGGGATCTGCGGCAGGGGCAGCGCGACGGGAGAGCTCACACCCGCGATTCTATCGGCGCCTCCTGGCAAGGGGCCGGGACCGGGCCCTCCCGTGGCTCGCCGTCGGCGTCCGGGGCCCGCGTTATCCTGAACGCGCCCCGATCGACAGGATGCGATGACCGTCTTCCACGCCGCCGCCGGCGAGACTCCGCCGGCCGATGCCGTCTCCCCCCGCGATTCCACGGCGGAGGCGCCGACCTCGATCGCACGCCTGAACGCCACCATCCGCGACTTCGTGGCGCAGTGGGGCACCGTCTGGGTCGAGGGCGAGATCACCAGCTGGAACCTGCGCGCCGGCAACGTCTTCGCGCGGCTCAAGGACACCCGGTCCGACGCGCAGATCTCGATCCGGATCTGGTCGAGCGTGCGGGCGCGGATCCCGGCCGATCTCGCCGTGGGCGACCACGTCGTCGCCGCCGTCAAGGCCGACTACTTCGTCAAGGCGGGCGATTTCAGCTTCGCCGTCTCCGCCGTGAAGCACGTCGGCCTCGGCGATCAGCTCGAGCGGCTGGAGCGGCTGCGCGCCCAGCTGCGCCAGGAGGGGCTGTTCGATCCGGCGCGCAAGAAGCCGCTCCCCTTCCTCCCCCACCTGATCGGCCTGATCACCGGCGAGAACTCCGACGCCGAGAAGGACGTGCACCGCAACGCCGAGCTGCGCTGGCCGCAGGTGCGGTTCCGCACCGTCCACGCGGCGGTGCAGGGAGACCGGTGCGTCCCGGAGACGCTCGCCGCGCTCAAGCGACTCGACGCGGATCCGGACGTCGATGTGATCATCATCGCCCGCGGCGGCGGCGACCCGCAGACGCTGCTCGGCTTCAGCGACGAGCGTCTCGTGCGTGCGGTCGCGGCGGCGACGACCCCCGTGGTCAGCGCGATCGGGCACGAGAACGACCACCCGCTGCTGGACGATGTGGCGGACCTCCGCGCCTCCACGCCCACCGACGCCGCCAAGCGCGTGGTGCCGGACGTGGGCGAGCAGCGCGCCCTCGTCGCCCAGCTGCGCGCCAGGGCCACCACCCGCGTCTCGCAGCGCGTCGCGCACGACATCGCACAGCTCGAGCAGCTGCGCTCGCGCCCTGTGCTGCGCGATCCGGATCCGCTCATCGAGCGCCGTGCACAGGAGGTCTGGCTGCTCTCGGCGCGGTCGCGCGACACCCTCGGCCGCACGATCGACACCGCCTCTCGACGCACCGCGGAACTGCGCGCCTCGCTGCGCGCACTCTCCCCCGCCGCCACCCTGGCGCGCGGCTACGCGATCGCGCACCGCGACGACGGCCGCATCGTGCGCGACGCCGCGGACGCCCCGGCAGGGACCGTGCTCACCGTCACGGTGGACCGCGGATCGCTGCGCGCCGTCTCGGAGGGCGAGATCGAGGAGTCGGCCGAGGCCGCCTCCGGCTCGGCCGGCGGGGCTGATGCACGCCGGTAGGATGGAGGCGTGACTGTGTCGAACGAGCCGTCCGCCTCCGCAGGGACCTCTGCGCCGACCGTCGCCGATCCGGCTTCGCTCAGCTTCGAGCAGGCCAGGGACGAACTGGTGCGCGTCGTCGCCGAGCTCGAGCAGGGCGCGCCCACGCTCGAGCAGTCCCTCACGCTCTGGGAGCGCGGCGAGGCCCTCGCCGCGCGCTGCGAGGAGTGGCTCGTCGGCGCCAAGCGCCGCCTCGACGCCGCCCGCTCGAACGCCGAGGAGGGCGGACGATGAGCCGCGCGCCGAAACAGCCGCCCGTCGTCGCCGAACTGGGACGCCCGGAGACCGCGCAGGAGACCGCCGACCGCAAGGCCGCGTCGTCGGCCGCGTACCGGTCCAGTCAGACCTTCCGCGGCCTCATCGCGGCCCTGATCGCCACTGTCGGCGTCGTGCTGCTCATCGTGCTGATCGTGCCCCGCGGCGACTTCACCGGCGCCAGCAAGGTGGATCTTCCGGCTGCGGCCAAGAACGCGCAGAGCGCCATGGACCGCCCGGTGCTGCTGCCGACGCCGCCGAACAACTGGCGCGTCAACAAGGCCGTGCTGACCGACGGCAAGCCCGTCGTCTGGGACATCACCGTCGCCCCTCAGGCCGACGACGCCCGCGGCTACGCGCACATCGCCCAGGCGTTCGACGCCGACGCGAGCTGGGCGCTCACGCCCCTGCGCGGCACGACCTCGAAGAACACCGTGAAGATCGGCGGACGGACGTGGGACGAGTACGTCATCGCGCGCCCCGACGCCTCGGCGAACATCAACTACGCGCTCGGCACGCAGGTCGGCAAGGACTACGTCCTCGTGTACGGCGCACTCGGCAAGGCAGGAACCGCGGAGCTGGTCGCGAAGATCAGCCCCCAGATCGACGAGCTCGAAGGCGGACGATGACCGACACCACGACCCTCACCCCCGACGAGGCCTGGCGGCTCATGAGCGAGGGGAACCAGCGCTTCGTCGCCGGCACGCCCGCGCACCCGAACCAGGACGTGGGCAAGCGCCACGAGCTCGTCGACGGACAGGCTCCGATGGCCACCCTGTTCGGCTGCTCCGATTCGCGGCTGGCCGCCGAGATCATCTTCGACAAGGGCCTCGGCGACCTCTTCGTGGTGCGCAATGCGGGCCAGGTCATCGGCGAGTCGATCGTCGCGAGCCTCGAGTACGCGGTGGCCGTGCTGGGCGTCCCGCTCATCGTCGTGCTCGCCCATGACAGCTGCGGCGCCGTGCGCGCCGCGATCGACGGCACCGCGATCGACGCCGCTCCCCTGCCCCCGCACATCTGGAAGCTCGTCGCCCCGATCGTCCCGGCCGCGCGCAAGGTGCTCGCCGAGCAGGGCGGATCCACGGTCGCCGACATCGACCCCGAGCTCGTGGGCCAGGAGCACCTGCGCAACACGGTGCGGGACCTGCTGCAGTCCTCCGAGCTGATCTCCCAGGCCGTGACCGAGGGCCGCCTCGGCATCGTCGGCGCGAACTACCGGCTGAACGAGGGCACGGCCGTGCCCGTCGTCACCGCGGGCCTCACCGTCGCCCCCTGAACATCCCCCTTCATCACACCGTCACATCTGGAGGAACAGCAGTGACCGACAACGACCAGTACCGGATCGAGCACGACACCATGGGCGAGGTGCGTGTGCCCGTGAACGCGCTCTACGGCGCGCAGACCCAGCGCGCGGTGGAGAACTTCCCGATCTCCGGCAAGGGTCTGGAGCCGACGCAGATCGCGGCCCTCGCCCGGATCAAGAAGGCTGCGGCGCTCGCCAACAAGGAGCTCGGCACGCTCGACGGCGCCATCGCCGACGCGATCGCCCAGGCGGCCGACGAGGTCGCTGCGGGCAAGCACGACGGCGAGTTCCCGGTCGACACCTACCAGACCGGATCCGGCACCTCCTCGAACATGAACATGAACGAGGTGCTCGCGACCCTCGCGACCCGCATCCTGGGCGCGACCGTGCACCCGAACGACCACGTGAACGCGTCGCAGTCGTCGAACGACGTCTTCCCCACCTCGGTGCACATCGCCGTCACCCAGGCGCTCATCGACACGCTGATCCCCGCCCTGGACCACCTGGCCGTCGCCCTCGAGGCCAAGGCGGACCTGTGGAAGGACGCGGTCAAGTCCGGCCGCACCCACCTGATGGACGCCACGCCGGTCACCCTCGGCCAGGAGTTCGGCGGCTACGCCCGCCAGATCCGCCTCGGCATCGAGCGCGTCCAGGCGGCGCTCCCCCGGGTCGCGGAGGTCCCCCTCGGCGGCACCGCGGTCGGCACCGGCATCAACACGCCGCTCGGCTTCCCGCAGAAGGTCATCGCGCTGCTCGCAGCCGAGACCGAGCTGCCGATCACCGAGGCCAAGGACCACTTCGAGGCTCAGGCGAACCGCGACGGGCTGGTCGAGGCGTCGGGCGCCCTGCGCACGATCGCCGTCTCCCTGACCAAGATCAACAACGACCTGCGCTGGATGGGCTCCGGCCCGAACACCGGCCTCGGCGAGCTGCACATCCCCGACCTGCAGCCGGGCTCCTCGATCATGCCGGGCAAGGTCAACCCCGTCATCCCCGAGGCCGTCCTGATGGTGTGCGCGCGCGTGATCGGCAACGACGCGACCGTCGCCTGGGCCGGCGCCTCCGGCTCGTTCGAGCTGAACGTGGCGATCCCGGTCATGGGCACGGCGCTGCTCGAGTCGATCCGCCTGCTCTCCAACGCCGTGCGCGTGCTCGCCGACAAGACCGTCGACGGCCTGCAGGCGAACCTCGAGCGCGCCGCCGCGTTCGCCGGCATGAGCCCGTCGATCGTCACGCCGCTGAACAAGCTCATCGGCTACGAGGCGGCGGCGAAGATCGCCAAGCACGCCGTCGCCAAGGGCATCACCGTCCGCGACGCCGTGATCGACCTCGGCTACGTGGAGCGCGGCGAGCTCACCCTCGAGCAGCTCGACGCCAAGCTCGACCTCCTCTCGATGACGCACGCCGGCTGATCCCGGATCCGCGCACGGATGCCGCGTCCCTCCCGGGGCGCGGCATCCGTCGTCTGTACGACGCGGCGCTCGCGTCGCGCGGCACCGCGTGCCCTTAGATCGGCTCGAACCGGAACCGCGCGAGCACTGCGAGCGTGTCGTCGGTCACGCGGAAGGACGGATCCCCCGCGTGATCGCGGTACTCGGATCCGTGCCAGAAGCCCTCATGTCCTTCGCGCCACTCGGCGACGGACGTGAAGCCCTCTCCTTCCGCGAGTGCATGCTCGAGGTCGACGTCGCCGACGCGGACGATCCGCACCTCCGTGATCTGCTCGATGCCGACCGGATCTCCTGCGGAGTCGATCACGACGGCACGGTCGCCGACCTCGGGAAAAGGCTCGCCCTCGCGCTCGTAGTCGCGGAGCAGGCTCGTCGTCGACGTCTTCTTCCCCGCGATGATCGCCGCGACCAGGGAGTCTCGCAGCGGGCCGGGAAAGCCGTACTCGGAGACCGGCAGCTCTTCAGTCATCCTCTCAGCGTATGCGGCGACGGATGCAGGGCCGCGCGACGCCTGCAGGGCCGAAGCGACGGATCCGTCATGCATCCGTGGCCGGCTCCTGCAAGCGTCGCGCGGTACGCCGCCCGCCGCGCGAGGCGTCGCGCGGCGACGCCATCTCAGCTGAGTTCGCTGCCCTCCAGCAGCTCGGTGACGAGGGCGGCGATCGCGGAGCGCTCGGAGCGCTGCAGGGTCACGTGCCCGAACAGGTCGTGGCCCTTGAGCGTCTCGATGACGCTCGCGATGCCGTCATGGCGACCGACGCGGAGGTTGTCGCGCTGGCCGACGTCGTGGGTGAGCACGACGCGCGAGTTCTGCCCCATCCGGCTCAGCACGGTGAGCAGCACGTTGCGTTCGAGCGACTGGGCCTCATCGACGATCACGAACGCGTCGTGCAGCGAGCGACCGCGGATGTGCGTGAGCGGCAGCACCTCGAGCATGCCCCGTTCGACGACCTCGTCCATGACGTTGCCGGAGACGACGGAGCCGAGGGTGTCGAACACCGCCTGACCCCACGGGCTCATCTTCTCGTCCTTGTCGCCGGGCAGGTAGCCGAGCTCCTGGCCGCCGACGGCGAACAGCGGGCGGAACACGATGATCTTCTTCTGCTGCTGCCGCTCCAGCACGGCCTCGAGCCCCGCGCACAGCGCGAGCGCCGACTTGCCGGTGCCGGCGCGTCCGCCGAGCGAGACGATGCCGACCTCGGGATCCAGGAGCAGATCGATCGCGATGCGCTGCTCGGCCGAGCGTCCGTGCAGGCCGAACACCTCCCGGTCTCCGCGGACGAGGGCGTACTCGCCGTCGCCGGTGACGCGGCCGAGAGCGGAGCCCCGCTCGGAGTGGATGATCAGGCCGGTGTTGACCGGGAGGCCGATCGCCTCCTCGCTCGTTCCGATCTCGCTCTCGTACAGGTCGCTCATCTCATCGCCGGACAGCGAGATCGAGCTGATCCCGGTCCAGCCGGAGTCGACGGCCTGCTCGGCCAGGTACTCCTCCGCGTTGATGCCCAGCGAGGCCGCCTTGACCCGCATCGGGAGGTCCTTCGAGACGACCGTGACGTCCTGTCCGTCTTCGGCGAGGTGCATCGCCACGGCGAGGATGCGACTGTCGTTGTCGCCGAGGCGGATGCCGCTCGGCAGCACCGACAGGTCGGTGTTGTTGAGCTCGACGCGCAGCGTGCCGCCGTCGCCGATCGGCACCGGGAAGTCGAGTCGACCGTGCTCGACGCGCAGTTCGTCGAGGTGGCGCAGCGCGCGCCGGGCGAAGTACCCGAGCTCGGGGTCGTGGCGCTTGCCCTCCAGCTCGCCGATCACGACGACCGGCAGGACGATGGAGTGCTCGGCGAAGCGGAAGAACGCCTGCGGATCCGACAGCAGCACGGACGTGTCGAGCACGTACGTCTTCAGATCCTGGTCGGGCGTTGCACCTCCCGGATGTCCTGCCGTGTCACTGGCGGCGCTCACGGCGCTGGTGCGGGTGCTGCTCTTCAGTGCTGTACGTGCGGCCACAACCCTCTCCCGACCCGGGAAGCTTCCCGGTGCTAGGCGAGTCGACCAGGGCCACGAGTCGCGATCCTTGAGGCCGACTCGATCGGACGCCGTGTCCGATGGCTCGAAGGTACGACCTGCCGCCGTGTCCGCGCACTTCGACACGCGTGGTTGAAGGTTAAGTCCGTGTTAACGGTTGGCGGCGTCCGCGAGCACGGCGTCGAGCATGCCCAGCGTGTCCGCCGTGGTTCCGGCATGCGGCGCGACCCGCACGGCGCGGGCGTGCACCGTGACGCTGACACCCGCTGCGGCGAGCACCGCGCCCAGGCGCTCCGGATCCGCGACCCCGAGCACGACGATGCCGGCCCGCCGCTCGACCTCGCGGGGCGACACGACAGGGATCCCGCGCCGATCCGCCACGGCGAGCACCGCGTCGACGCGCGCTGCGAGCAGCGCTGCGACGTCGCGCACTCCCGCGGCGTGGATCTCCGCCGACGCGGCGGCGAGCCGTGCGGCGGCGAAGGGATCCGGCGCGCTGACGGCGTACGCCTGTGCGGACGCGATCGGATCAGGGAGGGCGTCGGTGGGCAGGCCTTTCGCGGACGTCGCGATCCGACCGCTCAGCACCGGTCGGATCCGCTCGCGCGCCTGCGGGGTGAAACGCGCGAAACCCGTTCCCCGGCCCGCGCGCAGCCACTTGTAGCCGTGCCCGACGACGACATCCGCCGCCGCCCAGTCCTCGTCCACCACGCCGAACGACTGCACGGCGTCGACGATGAGGAGGCGGTCGGGGCCGAGGAGGTCGCGGAGTGCGGCGAGGTCGGCGCGATATCCCGAGCGGAAGTCCACGTGGCTCACGACGAGGGCGGTCACCGTGGGATCCAGCGCCGCCGCGACCGCATCCGGCGTCACTCGCGTGTCGGCGGGCGCGATCCAGCGCGGCACCAGGCGGCCTGGGGCCGCGGACGCGGCGCGCTCCAGCGTGATGGTGACGCTCGGGAACTCGGCGGCGGAGGCGACGACCGTGCCTTCCAGGCCGGCGAGCGCCTGCTGGAGGGCGTGCGTGGACGACGGATGCAGGGTGACCTCATCCGCCGGGGCGCCCAGCAGGCCCGCGACCTCGTGCGCGGCGGCGGCACCCGCTTCCGAGGCGGCCGCGACGTCCTCCGCACGACCGGTGGAGAGCAGCTCCGCGGTGTCGCGCAGGGCCGCTCCGGCCGCCGCGGACATCGGCCCGAGCGCCGCCCAGTTCAGGTAGCCGGGATCCTCGCCGAAGGTGGCCGCGTACTCGTCGATGGCGCGCATCCCGCCAGTCTGACACGGTGCGACGACGGCTCCGCGCAGGCGGTCCTCAGCGTCCGAAGCGACGGTCGCGGTCGGCGTAGTCCCGGATCGCCCGCAGGAAGTCCACCTGGCGCAGGTCCGGGCCCAGCGCCTCCACGAAATAGAACTCGCTGTGCGCGCTCTGCCAGAGCAGGAAGTCGCTGAGCCGCTGCTCGCCGCTGGTCCGGATCACGAGGTCGGGATCGGGCTGCCCGCCGGTGTACAGGTGCTCGCCGATCATCTCGGGCGTCAGATGCGCGGCGAGGTCCTCCATCGTGCCGCCGGAGGCGTCGTGCTGGGCGAGGATCGAGCGCACGGCGTCGACGATCTCGTTGCGCCCGCCGTACCCCACGGCGAGGTTGACGTGCAGGCCCGTGTGGCTGCGCGTGCGCTCCTCGGCGTCGGCCAGCACCCGGGCGAGCTCCGACGGGAGGATCTCCGCGCGTCCCACGTGCTTGACGCGCCAGTTGCCCTCGTGGGAGAGGGCGTCGGCGAGTTCGCCGATGATCTCGATCAGGTCGGCGAGCTCTGCGGAGTCGCGCTTTCGCAGGTTGTCCGCGGAGAGCAGGTACAGCGAGACGACGCCGATGCCGAGCTCGTCGCACCAGCCGAGGAACTCACGCATCTTCGCGGCGCCGGCCCGATGTCCGTGCGCCGGGGTCGCGTAGCCGAGCTGCCGCGCCCAGCGGCGGTTGCCGTCGATCATCATCGCGATGTGATGCGGCACGGTCTGCGGATCGAGCCGGCGCCGCAGCCGTCGCGTGTACAGCCGATAGAGGGCGCCGCTGAAGGGCTGATCGGACCGTGCGCTCACGTGAATACGCTACCGCGCGCACGGCGTCGCACGATGTGCGCCTTCCCATCTCGTGCACGGCGTATGTACGGCTAACGGCATGCGGAGCGACCTAGCATGCAATCATGCGCAGAGCGACCCGAACCGCTGCACCGGATGTGCCCCAGCTGCCTCTCCTGGAGGCGGCCGGCCTCGACGCCCAGGTCGAGATCAAGCCGACGTGGCGCGGCTGGATCCATGCCGGCACGTTCCCTGTCGCGATCGCGGCGGGGATCGTGCTCATCGTGCTCGCCCACGGAACGGTCGCGAAATGGGCGGCCGTGGTGTTCATGGTGACCTCGCTGCTGCTCTTCGGCAACTCCGCGCTGTACCACCGGTTCAACTGGAAGCCGACGACCAAGGCGGTGCTCAAGCGCATCGACCACGCCAACATCCTGTTGCTGATCGCCGGCACCTACACCCCGCTCGCGACCCTCGCCCTCCCTCCGGGCAAGGGCGTGCTGCTGCTCACGCTGGTCTGGTCGGGTGCCGTGCTCGGGATCCTGTTCCGGGTGTTCTGGATCCACGCTCCGCGCTGGCTCTACGTCGCGCTCTACCTGCTGCTGGGGTGGGCCGCCGTCATGTACATCGTGGACCTGGTGCACGCCAACGTCGCGATGATGGTGCTCGTGTGCGTCGGCGGCCTGCTCTACACCGGCGGGGCGATCGTCTACGCGCTGAAGAAGCCCAACCCCTGGCCGGGCAGGTTCGGCTTCCACGAGATCTTCCACGTGTGCACGGTGCTGGCGTTCCTCTGCCACTGGACCGCGTGCCTGCTCATCTCGCTGACGCCGCTGCAGCCGTCCCTCGGGCTCCCCGGCTGAGTCAGGCCTTCGGGTCGTCCGCGCCCGGGTGCGGCTGCGCGTCGTCGCGCGTCGCGGCCTCTTCCGCGTCGAGCTCGGCGCGCACCTCCTCGCGATACCGCACTCGCCGGATCCGGCGCTGCATGTCCCAGATGAGCAGGGCGGCGAACACGACGACGACCGCCACGATCACGAAGCCCACGGGTCCCGGGGTGACCAGATTGGGGTCGACCGTCGGGGTCGGGGTGGGAGTCGCCGTCGCAGCAGCCAGGATCGCGTCGATCATCGCTCGCCTTTCAGAGTCGAGCCCGCGTCGCCGCGGGCTTCCGGGGTCGCCGCCCGGTCGGACTGAGGGTCGCGCGCGGGATAACCTGGAACCACCAGCCTAACGATCGGATGCACCCCGCCGTGACGACCCCCGCCCAGCTCGACGAGCGCTACGGCCGCGGACCCCGCCGGCGCCTCCCGATGATCCTCACGATCGCCGTCGCCGCGATCGTCGTGGGCGTCTTCGGCTGGTGGACGTGGCAGGGCTCGGCCGACACCGTCGACGTCACGGGCACCGGCTTCCACCTCGTCGACGACCACAGCGTCACGGTGTCCTTCCAGATCAGCGCGCCGACGAATCGTCCGGTGCACTGCATCGTCGAGGCGCAGGACGAGGAGTTCGGCATCGTCGGCTGGCGCCTCGTCACCTACCCCGCATCCGAGAAGCACTCGCGCGCGTTCACCGAGCATGTTCCGATCGTCTCGGCAGCCACCACGGGTTTGGTGAACTCCTGCTGGGTGTCCTAGGCTCATCCTGTTGATCGACGCCCCGGCAGGTGCCGGGGCGTCTTGGCATATCCGGGACCGTCTGCTCCCGGATCCGATTCGCAAGGAGTTCACCGTGTCGAACGACGCACAGGTCCCCTTCCTCACGCAGGAGGCCTACGACCGTCTTGTCGCGGAGCTGGAGAACCTCTCCACGGTCGGCCGCGAGGAGATCGCCAAGCGCATCGAGGTCGCGCGCGAGGAGGGCGACCTCAAGGAGAACGGCGGCTACCACGCCGCGAAGGACGAACAGGGCAAGATCGAGGCGCGCATCCGCACGCTCGAGACGCTGCTGAAGACGGCCAAGGTCAGTGAGGCGCCCGCGAGCCGCGGCATCGTCGAGCCCGGCACGGTCGTCACCGCCACAGTCGCCGGTGGCGAGGAGGTCTTCCTCCTCGGCAGCCGCGAGATCGCCGGTGGCACCGACCTCGACGTCTACAGCGAGGCGAGCCCGCTCGGATCCGCGATCCAGGGTCTCAAGGTCGGCGACAAGACCTCGTACGAGGCGCCGAACGGACGCTCGATCCAGGTCGAGATCCTGAAGGTCGAGACCTTCGCCGGCTGAGCCACGGCCTCTCTCTCCGGCGAACCCGCCGCGCCACCGATGGCCGGCGGGTTCGTCGTCTCCGTGCGCGACGAAGCGACGGCCGGTCGGCGGTGCCGCCTAGGATGAACGCGTGACCGATCCGCAGCAGCCCCGCCCTGTTCCGCCGCCCTCCGCGCCGGGATATCCGGCGCCGCCCGCCGCTCCGCCCGGGTACCCGGCACAGGCTCCCGCCGCGCCCGTCTACCAGGCGCCGCCCGGCGCCCTCTCCGGCCCCGCCGGCGGGTACGACGCCCCTTTCGCCCCCGCCTCCCCGCCGCGACGAGGCTCGGGTCTCGGACGCGTGGCGCTGCTGCTCGCGCTCCTCGCGAGCGTGGTGCTGACGATCGTCGGATCCGTGCTCGCCTGGCAGGTCGGCCACGGCATCGGCTCGTCGACCGATCTCTCGTCCCTGGAATCGAGGGTCGCCGCCCAGGACCTCTCCCTCCTCACGCCCGTGCGCGACCTCGTGCTGTGGGTCGAGATCACGTCGTGGGCCGCGACCGCACTGGGGATCTGGGCGCTCGTGCAGGGCATCGTCGCGATCGCCCAGCGTCGCGGACGCGCACCGGGCATCGCCGCGGTGATCATCGCCGTGATCGGGCCGTTCCTGTATGCGGTGGCGGGCTATGTGACCTTCGTCGTCGCCCTGGGGCTCGCGGCCTCGCAGAGCTGAGCGACGTACCGCCCCATCCGCAGACGACGGTCAGCGCGGAGCGTGGTGCTTCTGCTGGGCCGCGAGCAGGCCTTCCTCGATCAGCTGCTCCACCGCGTCGGCCGCGTCGGAGATCAGGATCGGAAGGTTCGGTCGCTCGGCGGCGCCGAAGGGTGCGAGCACCCAGTCCGCGGGGTCCTGCCGCCCCGGAGGGCGCCCGATCCCGACCCGCACCCGGGGGAAGTCGGGGGTCGTCAGCACACGGGCGACATCGCGGATGCCGTTGTGCCCGCCGTGCCCGCCGCCGATCTTGAGCTTGATGGTGTCGAACGGGATGTCGAGCTCGTCGTGCACGAGCACCACCCGCTCGGGGTCCACGGAGTAGAACCGCGCGAGCGCGCCGACCGGGGCGCCGGACACGTTCATGAAGCTGTTGGGCTTGGCGAGCACCAGCTTGTCGCCGCCGGGTCGCACCCAGGTCTCCACGACGCGGGCGCCCGCCTTGTGCTCGCGGAACGCCTCGCCACGCCGGGACGCGAGCTCGTCGACCACCATCTGCCCCACGTTGTGCCGGGTCGTGGCGTACTTCGGACCCGGGTTGCCGAGCCCCACCACCAGCCACGTCTGCGCCATGGATCCATCCTCCTGGAGTGAGTAGAGAGACGAGAAGGGGGCGCGAACGAATCGCGCCCCCTTCTCGGAGTTCTAGGACCGGACGGTCACTCCGCCGTCTCGGACGCGATCGCGTCGGCCTCGAGCGCATCGCCCTCGGCCTCGGCGAGCGAGTCGGCGACGCCCTGTGCAGACACCGCGACGATGAGCAGCTCGGGGTCGGCGATCAGCGTGACGCCCTTGGGCAGCTTCACGTCGGCGGCGGTGATGTGCGAGCCCTCCTCGAGTCCCTCGACGGAGACCTCGACGTGCTCGGGGATGTGGGTGGCCTCGGCCTCGACAGCCAGGTGCGTGTTCTCCAGCTGCACGATCGTGCCCGCGAACGCCTCGCCGACGACGACGACGGGGAGCTCGATCGAGACCTTCTCGCCCTTCTTCACGACGAGCAGGTCGATGTGCTCGATGATCTGGTGCACCGGGTCCTTCTGCACGTCCTTGACGAGAGCGAGCTCGGCACGGCCCTCGATGTCCAGCTCGAGCAGCGCGTTGGCGCGACGGATGAGCAGGGCGACCTGGTGGCCCGGCAGCGCGACGTGCACCGGCTCGGTGCCGTGGCCGTAGATGACGGCCGGGATCTGGCCCGCGGCGCGCAGACGGCGGGCGAAGCCCTTGCCGAAGCTGGTGCGGAGCTCGGCGACAACCTTGTTGTCTTCGGTCATGATGTTCTCCTCGTTCACACGCGGCTCAGGGGCCGTGCGGTGGTCTGGGTGCGTCGTCTCGACACGACGGAAGGAGAGCCAGAGCTCACCGCGTCGATCACGGATGTGCACGCGTACGCGCCATCCCTCGCCGAGGACCACACCATGTTACCCGAGTTCGGCCGATGCTTCTGACGATAGGCTGTACGGCATGACCGATGGTGCATTCCTCTCCGAAGCGCTGGCCTGGCTGATCGGCCTGATGGCCGTCGGCGCCACCGTCCTCTGCTTCGGCGCCCTGTTCTCGCTCGGCCGCTCCGGCTACCGCAAGGACTGAGGCCTTCGACGAAGAACCGCGCCGCCCGAGGGCGACGCGGTTCTTCTCGTGTGTCGGGGAAGCGGCTCAGCCCACGCCGAGGTACGCCTCCTTGACGGCCGGGTCGGCGAGCAGTTCCTTGCCGGTGCCGGTGCGGGTGATCGCACCCGTCTCGAGCACGAATGCACGGTGCGCCCTGGCGAGCGCCTGATTCGCGTTCTGCTCCACGAGCAGCACGGTCGTCCCCTGCGCGTTGATCTCGGTGATGATCTTGAAGATCTGCCGGATGAACTGCGGTGCGAGTCCCATCGAGGGCTCGTCCAGCAGCAGCACGCGCGGCTGGGACATCAGCGCGCGCCCGATGGCGAGCATCTGCTGCTCGCCGCCGGACATCGTGCCGCCCAGCTGCTTCTTGCGCTCGTCGAGACGCGGGAACAGCGAGAACACGCGCTCGTACGACTCGGAGACGCCCGACTTGCTCTTCAGGCCGAACGTGCCCATGTCGAGGTTCTCCAGCACCGTCATGCCGGGGAAGATCCCCCTGCCCTCGGGCGACTGCGAGATCCCCTTGACGACGCGCAGGTGCGCCTTCATCTTGGTGATGTCCTCACCGTCGAACGTGATCGATCCGCTGGACGGCTGCAGCAGTCCGGAGATCGTGCGCATGGTGGTCGTCTTGCCCGCGCCGTTCGCGCCGATCAGCGAGACGATCTCGCCCTCGTCCACGGAGAAGGAGATGTCATGGATCGCCTTGATCCGCCCGTAGTGGACGGAGACGTCCTTCAGCTCAAGCAACGTCATCTTCAGGCACTCCCAGGTAGGCGGCGATCACACGCGGGTCGTCACGGATCACCGCGGGCACGTTGTCGGCGATCTTCTTGCCGAACTCGAGCACCACGATGCGGTCGGTGACCCCCATCACGAGCTTCATGTCGTGCTCGATGAGCAGGACGGTGTAGCCCTCGTCGCGGATGGACCGGATGAGGGCCATCAGGTCCTCCTTCTCGGCGGGGTTGAAGCCGGCGGCCGGCTCGTCCAGGCAGAGCAGCTTCGGATCCGTCGCGAGGGCGCGGGCGATCTCGAGGCGGCGCTGCGAACCGTAGGAGAGGTCTCTCGACCGCTTCTGCGCGTGCTGGGCGATGCCGACGAAATCGAGCAGAGCCATCGCGCGGTCGACCGAGCTGCGCTCCTCGCGGACGTGCCGGGGCAGGCGCAGCAGCGCACCGGGCACCGACGTGCGGTGCCGCGCGTCCAGGCCGACCACGACGTTCTCCAGGGCGCTCATCTCGCCGAAGAGGCGGATGTTCTGGAACGTGCGGGCGAAGCCCAGCCGCGTGATCTGGTGCTGCTTGCGTCCCTTGACCGACTGCCCCTCCAGGAGCACGTCGCCGCTGGTCGGCTTGTAGACGCCCGTCATCGCGTTGAAGCAGGTCGTCTTGCCGGCCCCGTTGGGTCCGATGAGGCCGAGGATCTCCCCGCGCTTGATGTCGAACGTGACGTCGTCGAGGGCCGTGAGGCCGCCGAACTTGATCGTCAGGTTCTTCACCTCGACGAGCTTCTCCCCGACCGCCACGTCGATCTCGCGCTCGGATTCGGCGCCCTCGACGAGGGGCGGATCCTGTCCTGGCACGATGTCCGGCTCGGCGCCGGCGACCGTGGGCTCCTCGGGGGTCACCTCTTCAGGGACCTGGTTCTCGTGGGAATCGGTCACGACGCTCCTCCCTCCGTGCTCGGCGTGGCTGTTCGCGGCGGCTCCGCGCCCTTCGGCTTCTTCGGCGGCGCCACCCACTCGAGCGCCTTGCGCGAGTACGCCATGAGACGCATCTTCGCGGGGATCAGGCCCTGCGAGCGGTAGATCATCAGGATCACCAGGGCGATGCCGAAGATGAGGTACTTGTACTCGGCGATCGCCGTGAACCGCAGCGGGATGTACGCGACGATCGCGCCGCCGAGGATTGCGCCGACCTTGTTGCCGGTGCCGCCGAGCACGACGGCCGCCAGGAACAGGATCGAGGTTTGCACGTCGAACTTCTGGTTGTTCACGAAGCCGATCTGGCCCGCCATCAGCGCGCCGGAGAGGCCGCCGACGCTCGCGCCGATCGCGAACGCCCACACCTTGTACTTGAAGGTGGGCACGCCCATCGTCTCGGCGGCGTCCTCATCCTCGCGGATCGCGATGAAGGCGCGGCCGACGCGCGAGCGCTCGAGGTTGCCCACGAGCAGCAGCACGATGATCAGCACCGTGATCGTGAGCCAGTACCAGGGCGCACCGTTCGAGTTGGAGAAGATCGGAACACCGCTGGCGGTCTCCCCCGGCGGGCGGCCGATGTTCTGGAAACCGACCTGACCCTTCATCGCCGGGATGATCGTCGCGAGGATGCGCACGATCTCACCGAAGCCGAGCGTCACGATCGCGAGGTAGTCACCGCGCAGCCGCAGCGTGGGCACGCCGAGCACGACGCCGAAGATCATCGCGACGATCATCGCGGCCGGCAGAGTCCACAGGTAGGGGATCTTCAGGTACGGCGAATCGGGGCTGGTGAACATCGCCGCGGTGTACTGCCCCACGGCGAAGAAGGCCACGTAGCCGAGGTCGAGGAGCCCCGCGTAGCCGACCACGACGTTCAGGCCGACCGCCACGAGGGCGTACACCGCCATCGAGAACAGCGCGATCGACCAGTTGGTGCCCGGCGTCGTGCTGATCGGGAAGAAGTCCAGGTACGGCATCGCATACGCGATCGCGACCACCGGCAGCATCCAGGCCCACTGCATGGGCCGGGACATCTCGTTCCACCGTTCGCGGAGTCCGCGGAACGGACCGCGGCGAACCGCCGCGATCGACTCGGTCTCGATCGCCTCGCGGGCCGACTCGGCCGTGGGCAGCGGGCGCGGCCCGTCAGCGGAGGTGCTCATGCCTTGCTCCTTCCGAGTGTGGTGCCCAGGATGCCGGTCGGGCGGACCAGCAGCACGAGGACGAGGATGACGAACGCCACGACGTCGGCCCACTGGGCGTCGCCGAGGAGGATCTGTCCGTAGTTGCCGACGATGCCCAGCAGGATGCCGCCGAGCAGCGCGCCGCGGACGTTGCCGATGCCGCCGAGGACCGCCGCGGCGAACGCCTTGACGCCGAGGATGAAGCCGCCGTTGTAGATGACGCCCGAGGGCACCAGCATCACGTAGAAGAGGGCGGCGGCACCGGCGAGCAGACCACCGATCACGAACGTGATCACGATGGTGCGCTCCTTCGAGACGCCCATCAGGGTCGCGGTGTCAGGGTCCTGCGCGACGGCGCGGATCCCGCGCCCGGTCCTGCTGCGGCGGATGAACATGTCCGTTCCGACCATGAGCAGCACCGCGGCGACCACGATGATGATCTGCTGGTTGGTGATGATCGTGCCGAAGACGTCGAAGATCGGCTCCGGGATGAACATCGTCACGGCCGGCTGCGCGTTCGCCCCGCCGACGAACGGCAGGAAGATGATGTACTGGATCGCGAACGACACGCCGATCGCGGTGATCAGGAACGCCAGCCTCGGCGCGTTCCGTTTGCGCAGCGGTCTATAGGCGACGCGTTCGACGAGGAACGCCGTCACCGCCGAGGCCAGCATTCCGACCACGAGCGCGAGCAGCAGATCCATGATGATCTCCGCCGGCCCGATCGTGGGGGCGCTCGGGCCGAAGCCGAGAGTGGTGAGGGTGATCACGACGCCGTACGCACCCACGATGAAGACCTCGGAGTGGGCGAAGTTGATCAGGCTGAGCACACCGTAGACGAGGGTGTAGCCGACAGCGATGAGGCCGTACACGGCCCCGAAGGTGAGGCCGTCGAACGTCGCACTCCAGAAGTTCTGGAAGAGGGCGTTGACGTCGAAATTGATCCAGGAGTTGTCCGCGTGCACGACGGACTGAGCGAGGAGATCCAGCATTCGGGTTCGCTTCCACAAGGGGGGCGCTCGTGGCGCCCGGAGAGAGCAGAGGAAGAGAGCCCCGCGACGCTGCTTTCGCGTCGCGGGGCTCGTGGATCACTGACCGATCGGTCCGACGTAGACGATCTTGCCGTTGTCGACCTTGTAGCCGTACACCGCGGGGGCCTGCAGCTCACCCGTGGAGTCCCACTTGTAGTGCTTGCTCAGTCCGTCCTTGTCGTAGTTCTTCACCCAGTCCTTGAGGTCGGCGCGGGTCTGCTTGCCCGCGTCGATGCCCGCCAGCAGCACGGTGGCCGCGTCGTAGCCCTCGATCGAGTAGGTGCCGGGAGCCGCGTTCGACGCCGCCTGGTACTGCTTCGCGAAGTCGGTCAGCAGCTCGCCCGGGATGCAGGGGCAGGTGAAGTACGCGTTCTTGGACGCGTCACCCGCGAGCTTGATGAACTGGTCGTCCTTCACGCCGTCCGGGCCCACGAAGGCGCCCTTGTAGCCCTTGGCGACGAGCTGCTGGTCGAAGGGCGCACCCTCGGCGTAGTAGCCGGCGTAGTAGACGGCGTCGGGCTTCGCGTTCATGATCTTGGAGATCGTGGCCGAGAAGTCCTTCTGGCCGGTCGTGACCTTGTCGGTGCCGGCGAGGGCGGAGCCGAGCGCCTCGCCCGTAGCGGTGCCGAGGCCGATGCCGTAGTCGGAGTCGTCCTGGACCAGGTAGACCTTCTTGGCCTTCAGCGTGTCGGTGACGAACTTGGCCGCGGCGGGACCCTGCTGCGAGTCGTTGCCCAGCGCGCGGAAGAACGTCGTCCAGCCGTTCTTGGTCAGACCCGGGTTGGTCGCCGACGGCGTCAGGTGCACGAGGCCCTGCTGCTCGAAGATGTTGCCGGTCGCCTTGGACTCGCCGGAGAACGGCAGGCCGATGACGCCGACGATGTCGGCCTCGCCGACGGCCTGGGTCACGGGGCCGGTCGCCTTGTCCGGCGTGCCCTCGGTGTCGAACTTCTTGAACTGCACCTGGCAGTCGGGGTTGGCCTTGTTGTGCTGGTCGATCGCGAGCTGCACGCCGTTGAAGATGTTGATGCCGAGCTGGGCGTTGGCGCCCGTCTCCGCCCCGATGTACGCGATGGTGGTCGTCGCCGCGCACTTGCCCTTGCCGTCGCCCGCGGGCAGGACCGCATCCTTGGGGGTGTCGACCGAGGTGACCGCCGGCACGTCGATTCCGCCTCCGCCGCTCGTGGAGCTCGGGCTGCCCGCCTTGTTCGCACAACCTGCGAGCAGGAGCAGGGCCGCTGCTGCTGCGACGCCCGCGGTGAGGGCCTTCTTTCGCATCATTTGTGATTGCCTTCCGATTCGGGTCATCGACCGCTCCTTGCGAACGTCGATGTCATCAAGGTGTGGTGAGCGTACCTCGTTGCACGCGCTCCGCGAACGACACTAGTCCGACGGGGTGCAGTTTTTCGCTCCCCCGCGACGAACGGGTATTCGGATCGTTACATGCTGTTCTCGGGATCGACACATTCCTCCGTCCATGCCGCACGGGCGGATCCGCTGCTCCGGCGACACGGATCGGCCCCCTCGAAGGCGAGGCGATAATCTGGGAACCCCATCCACGCTGTCGTCTGGAGTCCCGCGTGTCAGAACACACCGCCCACGCCAATATCGGAGTCGTCGGGCTCGCCGTCATGGGCTCGAACCTCGCCCGCAACCTCGCCAGCCGCGAGGGGAACACGGTGGCGATCTTCAACCGCAGCTACGCGAAGACGCAGGGCGTGCTGGACGCGCACCCGGAGGCCGGGTTCATCCCCGCCGCGACGTACCAGGAGTTCGCCGACAGCCTGCAGAAGCCGCGCACCGCGATCATCATGGTCAAGGCGGGCGCGGGCACGGACGCGGTGATCGACGAGCTGGTGAAGGTGTTCGAGCCGGGCGACATCATCGTCGACGGCGGGAACGCGTACTTCCCGGACACGATCCGCCGCGAGAAGGCGGTCCGCGCGACGGGCATCAACTTCGTCGGCGCGGGCATCTCCGGCGGCGAGGAGGGGGCCCTGACCGGTCCGTCGATCATGCCCGGCGGATCCGACGAGTCCTGGGTGACGCTCGGCCCGATCCTGCGTTCGATCGCGGCGGTCGCGGAGGGCGAGCCGTGCGTGACGCACGTGGGCCATGACGGTGCGGGCCACTTCGTGAAGATGGTGCACAACGGCATCGAGTACGCCGACATGCAGCTCATCGCCGAGGCGTACGACCTGATCCGTCGCGGCACCGGCAAGAGTCCGGCGGAGATCGCGGAGATCTTCGCCGAGTGGAACAGGGGCGAGCTGGAGTCGTACCTGATCGAGATCACCGCCGAGGTGCTTCGTCAGGTCGACGCCGAGACCGGCACGCCGCTGGTCGACGTGATCGTGGACCAGGCCGGCGCGAAGGGCACCGGTGCGTGGACCGTGCAGACCGCGCTGTCGCTGGGCGTCCCGGTCTCCGGCATCGCCGAGGCCACCTTCGCCCGTTCGCTGAGCTCGCACCCGGAGCAGCGCGCGGTCGCCGGAGCCCTCCCCGGCCCTTCGACGGGCTCAGGGACCGACGAGTTCACGGTGCCGGCCGACCAGGTCGACGCGTTCATCGAGGACGTGCGCCTGGCGCTGTACGCGTCGAAGATCGTCGCGTACTCGCAGGGCTTCGACGAGATCCGCGCGGGCGCCGCCGAGTACGGCTGGAACATCGACCTCGGCGCGATCAGCAAGATCTGGCGCGGCGGGTGCATCATCCGCGCCCAGTTCCTGAACCGGATCGCGGACGCGTACGCCGAGACCCCGGATCTGCCGGTGCTGATGACCGCGCCGTACTTCGCCGAGGCGATCGGCCGGGCGCAGGCCGCCTGGCGGCGCGTGGTCGTCCAGGCCGCGCAGGCCGGGATCCCCGCCCCGGCGTTCTCGTCGTCGCTGTCGTACTACGACGGGATCCGCGCCGACCGGCTGCCCGCGGCGCTCGTGCAGGGACAGCGCGACTTCTTCGGCGCGCACACCTACAAGCGCATCGACAAGCCCGGCACCTTCCACACCCTCTGGTCCGGCGACCGCACCGAGATCGAAGCCGAAGACACCCACTGACGGCAGACTCAGAGACGCCGCCCCTGGCCGATGGCCGGGGGCGGCGTCTGCTTGTCCCGCCTGCTCACACCTCGGTCACGCGACCGTTCTTCAGGCGGAGCCGGCGGTGAGCACGCTTGGCCACGGCGGAGTCATGGGTGACCACGATCAGCGTGAGGCCGTCGGCGCACAGCGACTCGAGCAGGGCCAGGATCTCGTCCCGCATCTCCTCGTCCAGGTTGCCGGTCGGCTCATCCGCGAGCAGGACCCTCGGCCTCTTCACGATGGCGCGCGCGATCGCTACGCGCTGCTGCTGACCGCCGGAGAGCTCACCGGGGAGGTGGTCTCCGCGATCGGCCAGACCGACGTGCGCCAGGGCCTCCTCGACCCGGGACGCGCGCTCCGGCACCGGCGTCTTCGTCGGCACCAGCGCCATCGCCACGTTCTCCCGCGCGGTCAGCGTCGGGATCAGGTTGAAGCCCTGGAAGACGAAGCCGACGTCCTCGGCCCGGATCCGGCCGAGCTCGGCGTTCGACGCCGAGGACAGCTCGGTGCCGGCCAGGATGAGGGACCCCGCGGTCGGGCGGTCGAGAGCGCCGAGGAGCTGCAGCAGCGTCGACTTCCCCCCTCCCGTCGGGCCCTGGATGGTGACGAACTCGCCGGCGCCGATCTCGACCGTGACGCCGGTGAGCGGCGTGACCTTCCGCCCCTTGGCGTCGTACGTGCGCGTCACGCCGTCGAGCCGGTACAGCGCCTCGGCCGGGGTGCCTTCGATGATGCTCATGATGTCCTCTCCAGTTCGGGATGCGTCTCAGGCGGCAGACCGCAGGGCTTCGGCGGGGCTGAGGCGGGCGGCACGCCATCCTCCGACGGCACCGGCGACGAGTCCGCCGAGAACGGCGAGGCCCACGGCCGCGACCAGGATCCCGACGCTGAGCGGCGCGTGCAGCACGACGTCCTGCGCGGCGCCGGCGAGGCCTCGGAACGCACCGCCGCCGCCACCGCCGAAGGCGCCCCCGCCGCCGGTGCCGCCGCCGCCGGTGCCGCCGCCGGCTTCGGCGGCCCGTCGTCCGAAGCCGGAGGCGGACGCGCCGGAGATGGTCGGGTGCACGAGATTGACCACGAGGATCCCGATCAGGCCCAGCGCCAGGCCCGCCGCACCGCCGATCAGCCCCTGGACCAGGGACTCGCCCGCGACCTGACGCACGATCCGCCCGTTGGACCAGCCGATCGCCTTGAGGGTGCCGAACTCGCGGGTGCGCCGGGCGACGCCGGACAGCGTGAAGAGCACGGCCAGCAGCACGGCGACGGCCAGCGCGATGATCGACAGCCAGGTGCCGAGCCCCTCGATCATGCCGGCGGCGCTGGCGAGGGATCCGGAGACGGTCGAGGCCAGGTCGGCCTGCGAGCTCACGGTGGCGGTGGGGAGGGCCTTGGCGAGGGCGGCCTGCACGGAGGCGATGTCCGACGCGGACGCCGCCTTGACGTAGACGGTGGACACGACGTCGCCGGTGCCGGCGATCTTCTGCGCCGTGTCGAGCGGCAGGTAGACGTTCGCCGCGGTGTCGGCCGAGTCCGACGACGAGGTCACGATCCCGACGATCTTCACCGTCGACCCGCCCACGTCGATCGTGCTGCCCACGCTCAGGCTCTTCGAGGTGGCGTAGGTGCTGTCGGCCACGGCGACGAGCTGCCCGGCGTCCGCCGCGCCGAGCGCGCGCCCCGTGGAGACCTTCACCGAGGACAGCGGCCCGACCGACGTGTCGGCGGAGGGGTCGACGCCCAGGACGCTGAAGGAGTTGAGACCGAAGTTGCCGCCGCCGAAGCGCGGCCGCTCCCCCGTGCCCTGCCCCTGGCCCGCGCCCGACGGACCCGTGTCCGCGCCGGTGCCGCCCTGCGAGCCCTGCTGGGCGATCGACCCGTCGAAGGTGAGGTTCGTCAGGCTGAGCGCGCCGGTGGCCGCGGCGACGTTCGCGGTGCCCGAGATCGTCTTCACGCCTGCCGCGTCGATGGTGCCCCGCGCCGGAGAGGCGCGCAGCACCGAGGTCTTCAGAGTGGTGCTGCCGTCGCTTCCGGCGGAGCCCCCGGCCGCCCCGAAGTCGAACCGCTGGCCCGTGTCGCTGCCGCGCTGTGCTGGAGCGCCGCTGACCGTCAGGTCGGTGCCCACGCCGTAGACGCGCGCGAGCGCCTGGGTCTGCGCATCGCGGACTCCTGCGGCCAGCGCGTTCACGACGATCACCAGGGCGATCGCGATCGCGAGCCCCACCGCGACGATCACCGTCTGCTTCTTCCGCCCCGCCAGCTCTCGCCGCAGATACGTCCCGTACATGTCTCTCCTCTTCGGTCACTGCTGTGCTGGTGACGCTATGAGCGCGTTCTGGGGCGTGATGATGGCGATGCTATGCGCGCGCTAAGCACGCGCGTCGCGGAGCGGGACGGCACAGGATCCGCCAAGGCTCATAGAGCGTTCATAGGAAACTGAGGAGAATGGATCCCATGAACGATCACGCCACTGAGCTGCGCCGCCCCGATGGCTCTCCCCTGCGGATCCTCGCGGTCGACGACGAGCCGATGCTCACCGACCTCCTCGCCATGGCTCTGCGCATGGAGGGCTGGGAGGTGCGGACCGCCGGTTCAGGACTCGAAGCGCTGCAGGTCGCCCGCGACTTCGGCCCCGACGCCCTGGTCCTCGACGTCATGATGCCCGACCTGGACGGGCTCGGCGTCCTCAAGCGCCTGCGCGAGCAGGGCAACATGGTGCCCGTCGTGTTCCTCACCGCCAAGGACGCGGTGAGCGACCGGATCGCGGGCCTCACCGCCGGCGGCGACGACTACGTCACCAAGCCGTTCAGCCTGGAGGAGGTCGTCGCGCGGCTGCGCGCTGTGATCCGCCGCTCGGGCGGGGCGACCACGGACGCCAGCGACTCCATCCTGCAGGTGGGCGACCTCACCCTCAACGAGGACAGCCACGAGGTGGTCCGCGCCGGCGACGAGATCGAGCTCACCGCCACGGAGTTCGAGCTGCTGCGGTTCCTGATGCGCAACGAGCGCCGTGTGCTCTCCAAGGCCCAGATCCTGGACCGCGTGTGGAGCTACGACTTCGGCGGGCGCTCCAGCGTCGTCGAGCTCTACATCTCGTACCTGCGCAAGAAGCTCGACGCCGGTCGCGACGTCGCGCTGATCCACACGGTCCGCGGCGTGGGCTACATGATCAAGGCCCCGCAGCAGTAAGTCCGCCTCGATGGAGTCCTCGCGCCGATGAACCCGTTCCGCCCTCGCACGCACGGCCCGCTGTCGCTGCAGACCCGGCTCATGGCCGCCGTGACCGGCTTCGTGTCGCTGATCCTCGTGGTGATCGCGATCGCGACCAGCGTGGTGCTCGGCAACGTGCTCAACGGGCGGCTGCAGGACGAGCTGTCCGCGGCCAGCAAGAGCCTCGCCCGCGCCGCGGCCGGGAACGCGCTCGTCGGCAAGACCGTGCCCGACGCCGAGTCCCTCTGGGCGGGACAGACCGGTGTGCCGACCGGCACGCTGGTCATGGTGGTCTCCGACACCGGGGCGGTCACCGGCTCCTACGTGAACCCGGATCGCGTGGCGCAGGACCTCGGCGAGACGCAGCTGCGCCAGGTCATCACCGCGCTCAACGAGCAGCGGTACCAGGAGGAGGTCGGCGGCCTCGGCTCCTACCAGCTCGCCCACCAGTCGGTCGTCATCCCCGGCACACCGCGATCCTTCGAGGTCGTCACCGGCCTCCCCCGCGCCTCGGTCGAGGCGCAGATCACGACGCTGTTCTCGATGATCGCGCTCACGACGATCGGCGGACTCATCCTGCTCGCGCTCTCCACCGCGATCACGATCCGCGTCGCCCTGCGACCGCTCCGCGAGGTCGCCGCCACGGCGAACCGCGTGGCGAATCAGCCGCTCGACCGGGGTGACGTGTCGATCACCGAGCGCGTGCCCGCGGCGGAGGCCGATCCGCGCACCGAGACGGGGCTCGTCGGCGCCGCGCTGAACACGCTGCTCGACCACGTCGACGCCTCCCTCGCCGTTCGCCAGCGCAATGAGGAGCGGATGCGGCAGTTCGTCGCGGACGCGAGCCACGAACTGCGCACCCCTCTGTCGTCCATCCGCGGGTATTCGGAGCTGTCGCTGCGGGCGCTGTCCACCTCGTCCGCCCCGGAGGATCCGGCCACGGCCTCGGCTCACACCGCGCTGGAGCGCATCCAGGCGCAGTCGCTGCGGATGACCAGCCTGGTCGAGGACCTTCTGCTCCTCGCCCGGCTCGAGGAGGGAAGGGAGCTGTCGCTGTCCACCGTGGATCTGTCCCGGCTGGCGATCGAGGGCGTCGAGGACGCCCGACCCACCGCGCCGGAGCACGAATGGGCGATCGACGTGCCGGAGGAGCCGGTCGAGCTCATCGGTGACATCGGACGCCTGCAGCAGGTCGTCGCCAACCTCCTCGCCAACGCCCGCACGCACACGCCCGCCGGCACGCGCATCACGATCGCCGTCGCGACGGACGGGGACGACGCGGTGCTGCGAGTGCACGACGACGGCCCCGGCATCGACCCCGCGGTGCGGGACGAGCTGTTCAGCCGCTTCGCGCGCGGCGACCGCTCCCGCAACCGCGCGACGGGCGGATCCGGTCTCGGCCTGTCGATCACCAAGGCGATCGTCGACGGGCACGGCGGCACGATCTCGGTGCAGAGCGCACCGGGCGACACAGCGTTCACCGTGCGCCTGCCGCGCGTTCCGCGCGCGCAGCCGACCGGCGCCCCGAACCCGCCCCTGCCTGCGCCGCAGGCCGACCGTGAACGTCCCGCGGAGGGCGGCCACGAGATGACCCGCACGGTCGGCGGTCACTGAGAGCGCCGCTCGCCCTTCCGCCCGGCGGGTCAGTATCCGGCGAACGCGTCGGTGGTGAGCCGGCGCGCGCCGCGCAGCGCGGGTGCGAGGTCCGCGATCAGGCGCGGCGGTCCCGACACGAACGCGTGACGGCGATCCAGGTCCGGCACCAGCGCGCGCAGCGCAGCCGCGTCGAGGCGTCCTCCGCCGGCCCACTCGACTCCGGCGGGCAGCTCCGCAGGACGGTCGGGCGTCACCACGACGACCCGGGCGCCCGATGCCGCCACCTCGTCGAGGTACGCGCTCTCCTGCGCCGAGGACGCGACGAGCACGAGCACCGCGTCGGCGCGGTCGCCGGCGCCGAGCTGCGACACGAACGGCGTGACGCCGATCCCCGCCGCCACGAGAAGGACCGGCACGTCGGGACCGGGCAGCACGAAGTCGCCCCAGACGCCGGTCGCGGTGAGCACGTCGTCGATCTGCACGACGCCGAGCGCGCGCTTGTACGACGAGCCGGGCTCGGCCTCGCGGTAGGCGATGCGCACGAAGGGCAGCTCATCCGGCGCGGACGCGATGCTGAACTCGCGACGGGTGCCGCGGGCGTCGGGGCGGCGATGCGGCACCTGCAGCTCGAGGTACTGGCCGGGGACGAAGCGCAGCCGGCGCCGCGTGCGGAAGGTGAGCTCGTCCACGGTGGGCGTGAGAGCCCGGCGGCGCACGAGGGACAGGCGGATCCCGGCGCGTCCGACGAGCACGGCCGCGAGCAGGTTGCCGACCAGCAGCGCGCGCTCCTGTCCGAGGGTGATGACACCGAGGTTCAGCGGCCAGCCCGCGAGGACCGCCACCGCGGCCGCGACGAGCAGCCGCTGCCCGCGGCGGGCGGGCAGCGTGAGCGGCTCGCTCAGCATGAACGCGCCGAGGAACAGCACCGGCGACTGCAGCAGCGCCGACGTGAGCAGCGAACCGGTGTCGACCGCGAGGCCCGCGGCGGCCGACTGCGCGGAGAGCCGCGCCACCGACACCCCCGCGTACACGACGACGAACAGCAGCACCATGGTGAGCCGCTCGGTGCGCCACAGCACGAGCAGCCCGAGCACGATCACGGGCACCGCCATCGTCGGGGTGCCGATCCACCAGGCGGAGAAGCCCAGCCCGGTGAGCGTCAGCACCGTCGCGCCGACCGCCGCCGGATTGAGCAGGTGGCGTCCGCGCCACACCAGCACGTATTTCGAGGCGCTCGCCGCGACGCCCGCCAGGGCGATGCCGCCGACCTGGTCGGGGTTCGCCCCCGGCTGCACGACGAAGAGGAGGATCAGCGCCGTGATCAGCGAGGACTCGATCCGCCGGGGCACACGCAGCAGCGCCTGCGCGACCGCGTCCGTGCAGAACGTGGCGAGCAGCAGCACGCCGAGGCTCGCGACGAGGTCGAGCGGCGTGACGCCGATCCATCCCGCCGCCGACTCGGCCACCGCGATCGCGGTCAGGGCGATCAGCGCGTACAGCGTCAGCCGGTACATCGACAGCCGTCCCAGCTGACCGAGCACCCTCTGGCGCACCTCGACGAGCGTCGCGATCACGCGAACACCTCCATCCGACTCCCGGCCGACCATTCGACCACGCCCGCGGTGGTCATCCGCACCCATTCCACACCGAACTGCGCGGCGAACTCCGCACCCCCGTCGAAGAAGAGCGCCGTGGCGGCCGCGTCGGCCAGCATCGCCTCCCCTGCGATCGCCCAGGTCGCGGCGATCGTGCGCACCGGCTCACCCGTGCGGGCGTCCAGCACATGGTGCAGCCCGCCGTGCAGCCCCGGCCACGCGCGCCGGTTCACGGCGGATCCGCACAGCGCCGCATCCGTGACGACGGCGACGCCGATCGCCCGCGTCGCATCGAACGGATGCTCCAGCCCGACGCGGAGGGGTCCTCCGCGTCGGCGGAGGTCGCCTCCGGCATCGACGAGATGCTCGACGTGGCCGAGAGCGCCGAGAAGGTCGTGCACGACATCGACGAGCCGTCCCTTGCCGATCGCCCCGACATCGATGAGCGCCGGCGCGTGCAGCTCCAGGGCCCCGTCGTCCCAGGCGAGCTGCTCGGTCCAGTCGCGGGGCGCCGGCCGGGCCCCGTGGTCCTGCAGCGAGTACCCCGCGTCGTACCCCCGCGCCACCAGGCTGTCGCCCACGAGGGGCTGCACGGCACCGCCCGTGGCATCCGACAGGGCGCGGTAGAGGTCGAGCATGGCGACGGCGTCCGGCGGCGCGGGGACCTCCTGAGGCTCGGCGGCGAGCGCCGTCACGAGGGAGTCGTCGCGGAAGCGGGACCAGGTGTGGTCGAAGTCCTCGATCGCGTCCCCGATCGCCTCGCGCTCCCGGGCCGTCAGCGGCCGGGCCGTCTCGATCTCCCAGACGGTGCCGATCGCCTCGAACCGCCAGACGTCCACGCGTCGCTCAGCGCTTGGCTTCGGTGCGGATCTCGTCGAGCGCCTGCGTGAACCCCTTGCTGGTCAACGAGGATCCCGACACCCGGCTGACGGAGATGTCGTCGAGCTTCTTGCCCACCACCTGCGCGGAGATCCCGCCGATGAACTGCGCCTGGTAGTGCTTGGTCTCCGCGGCCTGCGGATCCCCGGTGACCTCGACCGCAGTCACCGCGTCGTCGTGCACCGTGATCGACACCGAGATCTTCTCGACCGTCTCGGGCGTCTGGTACGACCCGTCCGCGGTGTAGGTGCCGTCCTTGTAGATCGTTCCGGCTCCGCCCGTCGACGACGAGGAGCCCGAGGTCGCAGACGGGGTCGCCGTCGCCGTGTTCTGCGGCGGGGTCGTGTCCTTCGTCGTCTCGGCCGAGGAGGCCTCGGCCGCGCACCCGGCCAGGAGCAGCGTTCCGGCGATGCCGACGAGGGCGGATCCGTGACGTACCGGGGTCGAGAGCTTCATGGATCCAGCTTCCGCAACGCGCCTGTGCGTTCCCTTTGAGAAGTCCGTCTCCGACGTGAGCGGCGAAACGGCGAAGGGCCCGACCCGCGTGCGCCGGTCGGGCCCTTCGAGATCCGTCGTAATCAGGCGGCGCCGTCGAACATGCTCGTGACGGATCCGTCCTCGAACACCTGGCGGATGGCGGTGGCCAGCAGCGGCGCGATCGGGAGGATCCGGAGTCCAGGGAAGCGGCGCTTCTCGGACAGCGGGATCGTGTCGGTGACGACCACCTCGTCGATCGACGAGTCCTGCAGGCGCTCGCTGGCGGGGTCGGAGAAGATCGCGTGGGTGGCGGCGACGATCACCTTGCGGGCGCCGTTGGCCTTGAGCGCCTGAGCGGCCTTGACGATGGTGCCGCCGGTGTCGATCATGTCGTCGACGAGGAGACAGGTGCGCCCGTCCACGGTGCCCACGATCTCGTGCACCGAGACCTGGTTCGCGACCTTCGGGTCGCGGCGCTTGTGGATGATCGCGAGCGGCGCGTCGAGGCTGTCCGACCAGGTGTCGGCGACCCGCACCCGGCCCATGTCGGGCGAGACGATGGTGAGCGTCGCCCGGTCCTCGGCGGTCAGGGTGTCCTCGAAGTGCTTGAGCAGCACGGGCTTGGCGAAGAGGTGGTCGACGGGACCGTCGAAGAAGCCCTGGATCTGCGCGGCGTGCAGGTCGACGCTCATCACGCGATCGGCGCCGGCCACCTTGAGCATGTCGGCGACCAGACGGGCCGAGATCGGCTCGCGGCCGCGGCCCTTCTTGTCCTGCCGGGCGTACGGATAGTACGGCGCGACGACGGTGATGCGCTTCGCCGACGCGCGCTTGGCGGCGTCGAGCATGATGAGCGTCTCCATGAGCCACTCGTTGATCGGATCGCCGAACGACTGCACGATGAACAGGTCGCAGCCGCGGATCGACACCTCGAAGCGGGCGTACAGCTCGCCCGAGGCGAAGGTGCGGTGCTCGACCGGAGCGATCTCGGTGCCGAGCGCCGCGGCGACCGCGGCGGTCAGCTCCGGATGCGAGCGTCCGCCGGCGACGACGAGCCTCTTCTTGGTCTTGGCGACCAGTCCTGGCGCGATGTCGTTCTCGCGATCCAGCTCGACCGTCGTGTTCTTCTTGCGCCCCATCGGACCCGCCTATTCCGCCGAATCGGCACGCGCCGCATCTGCTGCGGCCGTGCCTGCTCTGTTCTTCTGGACCCACCCCTCGATGTTGCGCTGGGGTGCGACGCTCATCGCGAGAGCACCGGCGGGGACGTCCTTGCGGACGACGGCTCCGGCGCCGGTCTTCGCGCCGGCTCCCAGCCTAACGGGCGCGACGAGCACCGTGTGCGAGCCGGTGTGCACCTCGTCCCCGATCTCGGTGCGGTGCTTGTTGACGTCGTCGTAGTTCGCCGTGATGGTGGACGCGCCGAGGTTGACGCCACGACCGACTGTCGCGTCGCCGACGTAGGAAAGGTGCGGCACCTTGGAGTCGTCGCCGATCTGGGCGTTCTTCGTCTCGACGTAGGCGCCGATCTTGCCGCCCTCGCCGAGGGTCGTGCCGGCGCGCAGGTAGGAGAACGGGCCGACGGTGGCGCGCGCACCGATCACGGCGAGCGTCGCCTCGGAGCGGCGCACCTCGGCGTCCTCCCCCACCTCCGTGCTGACAAGGGTCGTGTCGGGGCCGATCACCGCACCGGTCGCGACCGTGCTGGCGCGCAGGATGTGCGTGTTCGGCAGGATCGTCACGTCGGGGGCGAGCGTCACGTCGTCGTCGATCCAGGTCGTCGCCGGATCCTGGATCGACACCCCCTCGCGCTGCCAGCGGCGCACGATGCGGTCGTTCAGGGTGCGCGCCGCCTCGGCGAGCTGGATCCGGTCGTTGATGCCGAACGTGGCGGCGGTGTCGGCGGCGATCTCGACCGCCACCTTCTGGTCGTGCTCCCGCAGCAGCCCGATCACCGTGGTCAGGTACATCTCGCCCTGGGCGTTGTCGGTGGTCACCTGCGCGAGCTCCGCACGCAGCAGTCCGGCGCGGAACACGTACACGCCGGCGTTGATCTCGCGCGTGGCCTTCTCGGCGTCGTCCGCGTCCTTCTGCTCGACGATGCGGGCCACGTCCCCGGCCTCGTCGCGGATGATCCGCCCGTATCCGGTGGGGTCGTCGACGATCGCGCTCAGCACGGTCGCCGCGGCGGCCGCCGCACGATGCGCGTCCACGAGGCCCTGCAGCGTCTCCTCCTCCAGCAGCGGCACGTCGCCGGAGAGCACGAGGACGTCGCCGTCGAAGCCGGAGGGCAGCGCGTCGAGTGCGACCTGCACGGCCCGGCCGGTGCCGGGGATCTCGTCCTGGTCCACGATGACCGCGTCCGGGTGCTCGCTCGCGAGAGCCGCCACCACCTGGTCGCGCTCGTGGCGCACCACGACCTCGACGGTCTCCGCGCCGAGCCGCGACGCCGTCGCGAGCACGTGCCCGACGAGCGTGCGCCCGCCGATCGGGTGCAGCACCTTGGGAAGACGGGACTTCATGCGCGTGCCCTGACCGGCGGCGAGCACGATGATGGCGAGTGCGTTCTGCGTCATGCTCCGCCGCCAGGATTCGAACCCGGACCTCACAGCTCCAAAGGCTGTCGTGCTGCCATTACACCACGGCGGACCGCGGACGCCGGGTGCGACGGCCGCCCCTCAAGTCTGCCAGACCCCGCCGTACGTGACCGGCACGGAACCCGGCGGCAACACCCCTGTAACGTCCCTGCGTCACGCTTGTCCGATGAACATCCGCATCACCCGGGTGCACACCCCGACGCCGGAGCTGGAGCGCTTCCTGACCGACCATCTGCGGGACATGGAGGCCACCGCGCCGCCGGAGAGCCGGCACGCGCTCGACATCGCCCGCCTGCTCGCGCCGACCGTGCGGCTGTTCACCGCGACGGTCGACGGCGTCCTCGCCGGCACCGGCGCCTTGGCCGCGCTCGAGCCAGGTCACGAGGAGCTCAAATCGATGCGCACCGCTCCGGCCATGCGCGGCAGAGGGGTGGCGTCGGTCATGCTCGCCGCGCTCCTCGACGACGCACGCGACCGCGGCATCGGCCGGGTGTCCCTGGAGACCGGCGCCGACGACTTCTTCTGGGCCGCGCATCGTCTCTACACCCAGGCGGGGTTCGACGAGTGCGAGCCGTTCGGGCGCTACACCGACGATCCGCACAGCCTCTTCATGACGATCCGCGTGGCACCGCGGACGCTGCCGGTCAGCATCGCCACCGGCCCGCAGCCGGTGCCGGGAGCCCTCGCCCCCGTCCCGCGATAATGGACGGATGAGCATCGATGCGGAACGGACCGGCGACGAGGTCGACCGGATCGTCGCGGCGTGGAACACGCAGCGTCCGGATCTGGACTTCTCCCCGCTCGAGGTGCTCTCCCGCGTCGACCGCCTCTCGCGGCTGCTGGACCGCGCCCGCCGCGACGTGTTCCGCCGCAGCGACCTGGAGACCTGGGAATGGGATGTGCTGTCGGCGCTGCGCCGGGCGGGCTCCCCGTTCCAGCTCAGCCCGAAGCAGCTGCTGCAGCAGACCCTCGTCTCCAGCGGCACGATGACCAACCGCATCGACCGGCTGGTCGGCCGGAGGCTGGTGCGCCGCGAGGCGGATCCGGACGACGGTCGCAGCGTCCTGGTGACGCTCACCGACGACGGCAGGCTGCGCGTGGATGCGGCGATCACGCGCCTCGTCGACGCCGAGGCCACCCTGCTGTCCGCCCTGAGCCGCGGCGACCGCGAGCGCATCGCCGCCCTGCTGCGCAAGCTCAGCCTGAGCTTCGACGCCTGACGCGCGACGGTCGCCCGATCAGTCGCGAGGATCGACGAGCACCACGACCTTGCCGGTGACGTGCCCGGTCTCGACCCGCTCCTGCGCGGCGGCGAGATCGCTCAGGCGGTACTCCGAGTCCAGGTGCACGGTGAGACGGCCCGCATCGGCGAGCGCGGAGATCTCCGCCAGCTGAGGCCCGTTCGCGGCGACCAGGATCCGCCGGACCGGATCCGCTCCCCCGGCGCGGAGCTCCGCCTCCTGCGCTGCGGAGTACCCGGTGATCGTGACGACCGCGGTCCCCTCGCGGATCGCGCCGCGCGGCGGGAGCGTGTCCGAGACCGTGACGATGACCGCGTCCACCGGTTCGATCGCGGCGAGCGCGTCGTCATCGTGATGGTCGACCATCTCGTCCGCGCCCCACGCGGTGACGAGCTCCTGCTTCGCCGGACCGGCGGTCGCGATGACGTGCGCTCCGCGCGCCTTCGCGAGCTGCACCACGAGGTGTCCCACTCCGCCGGCGCCGCCGAGCACGAGCACGCGTGCGCCGTCGTCCGCGCCGACGCCGGCGGCGTCCAGGGCCTGCCACGCGGTCAGCGCGGCGAGCGGGGCGGCACCCGCCTGGGCGGCGCTCCATGCGCGCGGCGCCGCCGCGATGTCGGAGACGGGGAGGGCCACGAGCTCGGCGAGGGTGTGCGCCGCCTCGGGGAAGCGCGCGAGCGCGAACACCGCGTCCCCCTCGCTCCACCCCGCCACGCCGGGTCCCACGGCGACCACGGTTCCCGCGACGTCCCAGCCCGGGCGCTCGGTGTAACGGATCGCACCGAAGTCGTGCCCCGCCGCGCGGATCTTGACGTCGACGGGGTTGAGTCCGACCGCCGCGACACGGACGAGGACCTCTCCGGCGCCGGCGACCGGCGCGTCGACCTCCTGCACGGCGATGACCTCCGCGGCAGGCCCCGCGGACGAGTAGACGGCTGCGCGCACGACGACTCCCCTCAGACCTGGGCCGGAGTCCACTCGGACACGCTGCTGAGTCGCGCGACCTCGTCGGCGGAGAGCTCGAGCCGGCCTCCTGCGAGCAGGTCGGGCACCTGGTCGACCGTGCGCGCGCTGGCGATCGGGGCCACCACGGCCGGCTGCGCGCGCAGCCAGGCGAGCGCGGTCGCCGTTATCGAGGCGCCGTGCGCCTCCCCGATCTCCTCGAGCGCGTCGATGATGCGCAGGCCGTGCTCCGTGGCGTACTTCGCGGCACCGGCCGCGCGCGGTGAGGCCTGTCCTGTCGCGTCGGCGGACCGGTACTTCCCGGTGAGGAAGCCGCTGGCGAGGGCGTAGTACGGGATGAGGCCGAGCCCGAACTCGGTCGCGAGCGGGACGATCGTCTCCTCGACCTCGTTGCGGTGCACGAGGTTGTAGTGCGGCTGCACCGCGACCGGCAGGGCGACACCCGTCGACCGGGCGATCTCGATCCACTCCCGGATGCGGTCGGCCGAGTAGTTCGACACGGCGACGTTACGCACGAGACCGTCCTCGACGAGCTGTCCGAACGCGGCGACCGTCTCCTCGAGGGGCACGGTCTCGTCGTCGAAGTGCGCGTAGTAGAGGTCGATGGCGTCCACGCCGAGCCGGCTCAGCGACGCCTCGGCCGCACGCCGGACGTTCGCCGCCGACAGCCCGCGGAACTGCGGGTGCTGGCTGACCTTGGTGGCGACGACGAGCCCCTCGGGCCGGCGCGAGGCGAGCCACTCGCCGATGATCGTCTCGCTCTCGCCGCCGCTGTTGCCCTCGACCCAGGCGCTGTACGCGTCCGCCGTGTCGATGAAGTCCCCGCCCCCCGCGACGAACGCGTCGAGCACGGCGAACGACGTGTCGCGATCGGCGGTCCAGCCGAACACGTTGCCGCCGAGCGAGAGCGGGAAGACGGACAGGTCACTGGATCCGATGCGAGTCATATCCGGGGCAACCGCGCATCCGCACGGACTATTTCCCCGTGACGCCCTATTTCCCCGTGACGCCGCATGACGCCCGCCCCGGGACGCGGCGGATGCGGAGTTCGAGACGCGCCGCAGCGCGAACTAGGCTGGGCCGAATGGCGATGCGCTCCCCCCTGCCCGTGCGCGACGGCGTCGGCGCGACGCGGCTGCGCGTGCCCGACGAGGGGCCGTGGCCCACGGTCGGCGCGTACATGGCCGAGCGCTTCTTCCACCTCGACCCGGAGCGGCTTCTCAGCCGCTTCGACCGCGGCGAGATCGTCGCGATCGACGGCTCCGCGCTGAGCCGCGAGACCCCGCTCGGCGTGCACGACTTCGTCTGGTACTACCGCGAGCCGCCGGTGGAGAAGCAGATCCCGTTCGACGTGGAGATCCTCCACCAGGACGCGGATCTCGTCGTGGTCGACAAGCCCCACTTCCTGCCCACGACGCCGGGCGGCAAGTACCTGCAGAACTCCGCCCTGGTGCGCTTGCGCAACGCCCTCGGCATCCCGGAGCTCACCCCGATCCACCGCCTGGACCGCGCGACGGCGGGCCTGCTGATGTTCTCGACCCGGCCCGCGACCCGCGGGGCGTACCAGCTGCTCTTCGAGCGTCGCGAGGTGGAGAAGGTCTATGAGGCCGTCTCCCCGCTGCCCGCGGACTGGGATCCCGCGGCTCCGGCTCTCGGCGGCGCCGCGTTCCCCCTCGTCCACCGCAATCACATCGTCAAGCTCCGCGGTCAGGTCTGCGTGCAGACGGACCCCGCCCGCGAGCCGAACGCCGAGACGCTCATCGAGCTGCGCGGCTTCGACGACCGCGTGCTGCACACCCTGCTGCGCCCGCACTCGGGACGGATGCACCAGCTGCGCGTGCATCTCGCCGAGCTGGGCGCCGGGATCCTGAACGACGGCTTCTACCCGGAGCTGCTCCCCGAGACGCCCGACGACTTCACCCGTCCCCTGCAGCTGCTGGCCCGCGAGCTGCGCTTCACGGATCCGCTCACGGGCGCGCCGCGCGAGTTCGTCACCCGGCGCACCCTGCAGGAGGCGCCGCGTCTCAGCGGCGCATGATCCTGCGGGCGAGCCACGTGCCGAGCGTCTGCACGAGGTGGACGAACACGACGATGAGGATGATCGCCGCCCACATCACGACGGGCTCGAACTGCCGGAAGCCGTAGACCTGGGCGAACGCGCCGAGGCCGCCGCCGCCGACGAGCCCGGCCATCGCGGTCATGTCGATGAGCGCCACGACGATGAACGTGTAGCCGAGGATCAGCGGCCCGAGGGCCTCGGGCATCACGACCGTGAGCAGGATCCGCCACGGACCCGCGCCCATCGACCGCGCCGCCTCGATCACCCCCGGCGACACCGAGACGAGGTGCTGCTCGACGATGCGCCCGATCGCGAACGAGGCCGCGACCCCGATCGCGAACGCACCCGCGTTGATGCCGATGCCGGTGCCGATCACGATCCGCGTGAACGGCTGCAGCACCGCGATGAAGATCACGAACGGGATCGGGCGGATGAAGTTCACCAGGAACGAGATGAGGATGCTCACCGGGCGATTCGGCAGCAGTCCGCCCGGACGGGTGACGTACAGACCGATCCCGATGATCGTGCCGATCACTCCGGACATGACGAGCGCGATCGTCGTCATGTACAGGGTCTCGACGGCGGCCTGCCAGAAGTCCGGCAGCAGTTCGATGAGGCGGTCCATCAGCGCACCTCCCCTTCGGTCCGCGCTGTGCCCGCGGAAGCCGCACGCGGCACCTCCGTGACGGACGCGTGGCTGCGGATCTTCGTGAGAGCGGCGTCGACCGCCGCATCCGATCCGCGGATCGCGAGCGTGAGGTGCCCGAAGGCGCGGCCTCGGATGTCGTTGATCCCGCCGTACACGAGCTCGAACTCGAGTGCCGCCTCGGCGAGGTCGAGGAACACCTGCGCCTGGGACGAGTCTCCGTCGCGGAACGAGAAGGTCACGAGCCGTCCGTCGTGACGGGCCTGAAGCGACGCCTGCTCGGCGGGACTCGGCACGCCCTTGATCACCGTGCCGACGAACCGCTGCGACGCGGGGTTCTGCGGGTTCGAGAACACCTCGAAGACGTCCCCCTGCTCCACGACCCGGCCGTTCTCCATGACGGCCACCTTGGTCGCCAGGGTCTGGATCACGTCCATCTCGTGCGTGATGACGACGATCGTGACGCCCTGCTCGCGGTTCACCCGCGCCAGCAGCTCCAGGACCTCGTGGGTGGTCTGCGGGTCGAGCGCGCTTGTCGCCTCATCCGCGAGCAGGATCGCCGGACGGGTGGCGAGGGCGCGCGCGATGCCGACGCGCTGCTTCTGACCGCCCGACAGCTGCTCCGGGAACGCCTTCGCCTTGTCCGAGAGGCCGACGAACGCGAGCAGCTCGGCGACCCGCGCGTCGATGTCCGCCTTCGCCCAGCCGGCCAGCTTGAGCGGATAGGCGATGTTCGCCCTGACCGTCTTCGCGGAGAACAGGTTGAACTGCTGGAAGATCATCCCGATGCCGCCGCGCACGCGACGCAGCTCCCGCTCGGAGAGCGTCGTGATGTCGACGCCGTCGACCACCAGGCGGCCGCTCGTCGCCGGCTCGAGCGCGTTGATCAGCCGCACGAGCGTGGACTTGCCCGCGCCGGAGTATCCGATGATCCCGAAGACATCGCCCTGCGCGATGTCGAGGGAGACGTCATCGACGGCGACGACGGGAGCGCCGTCGCGGGACGTGGGCGGATAGGACTTGGTGACGCCCTGCAGGCTCACGATCGGCATGGTCACTCCGGAGGTAGCGGTGGCACGGGAATCGGGCGGCGCAGAACGCACCGCCCGATTCTCTCGCAGGTCTCGGTCAGCCCTTGTGGTTCTTGACGTCGCCCTCGACCGTGGTGAGGGTCTTCTGCAGCTCGGCCGCGTCGACCTTCAGCGGTACCCCGGTGTCGCCGGAGGCCTTGGCGAGGCCCTTCTGCACATCGGCGTCGGTCTGGAAGATCTCGACCAGCTTCTTGTAGGTCGCGTTGTCCTTCTCCTTGGCCGGCGCCGCGAAGATGTTCACGTAGGGCAGCGCGTTCGGATCCTTGGGGTCGTCCTGCGCGATGGCGTCCTTGAACGTCAGACCGGCGTCCTTGACGAAGTCGTTGTTGATGATCGCCGCGGCCACGTCGGGCAGCGAGGTCGGGATCAGAGCCGCCTCGAGCGCCGTCACCTTGACCTTGGACTTCGCCGTGTCCACGTCGGCGAGGTCGGAGAAGATCGACCCGCCGCTCTTCAGCGTGATGAGGCCGGCGGACTGCAGCACGAGCAGGCCGCGCGCCTGGTTGGATGCGTCGTCCGGCACGGCGACGGTCTCGCCCGCGGGGATCTCCTTCACGCTCTTGTACTTCTTGGAGTACAGCCCGAGCGGGTAGATGGCGGTCGAGCCGATCGGCTGCAGGTCCTTGCCCGACTTCACGTTGTACTGCGCGAGGTACACGATGTGCTGGAACTGGTTGAGGTCGATCTCGCCCTCGGACAGTGCCGGGTTCGGCTGCTCGTAGGAGCCGAAGTCCACCAGCTCGACGGTGATGCCCTCCTTCTTGGCCGCCTCGACGAAGGCCGGCCACTGGGGGTCGCTCTTGCCGACGACGCCGACCTTGACGGTCTTGCCGGCCTCCGCGGTGGGGTCGGATCCGGCGCCCGAGGCCGACGAGCAGCCGACGAGGGAGAAGACGAGTGCGGCCGCCGCGGTGGCGGCGGCGAGTGCGGTGGTGAGCTTGCGGGACATGGCTGTGAGTTCCTCTCTTGGGGGACTCGACCACGGTATGCGGGCGTCGAGAGCCCCTCGAATCGATCCGTCACACGGCGTCACAGCGTTCCGCCGAGGCATCCACCAGGGCACGCTCGCCCTCCTGCCGTGCGCCGTCGCGATCGACAGGGGCGCTCTGCGGCCGAAGCCGACGCGCGAGCCGGGCGCCCAGATCGATCGCGAGTCCCAGCACGATCGAGAGCGCCACGCCGACGCCGGCCGCGAGCAGCGGCGAATGTCCGAGCCAGGCCGAGGCGACCGATGCGATCAGTGCGCTGAGGCCGACCCACCCGGCGGCGGCGACCAGGGAGAGCGGCAGGAACCGGCGGTACGGCAGCCGCGTGGCTCCCGCGGTCATGTTCACGGCCACCCGGCCGACCGGGATGTACCGGGCGACGAGCAGCGGGATCGCAGGGCGTGCGGCGAGACGCTCCCCCGCCCAGACCAGCGCGGACTGCACCCGGGGACGTCGCATCCACCCCCACCGCCGCGTGCCCGCACGACGCCCGATCGCGTAGGCGGCGCTGTCGCCCGCCGCCGCGCCGATCCCGGCCGCGAACAGGATCAGGATCGCGGTCGGCGCGGCCTGCGCCCCGGTCGCGAAGGCCATCGTCAGGGCTCCCACGACCACCGTCTCGCTCGGCACCGGCGGGAAGAAGCCGTCCAGGAAGCAGAACAGCAGGATCAGCAGCGGCGCCCACGGCGTGAGGAGGAAAGCACTGAGGAGTTCGGCCATGACCTCACGGTAGGTCGGCCCCGTCGGCGATCGCGTCCCTCTGCGGAATGATCCTCCGCGGCCGGTCTGCTACCGGAGTACGACCGGCGGGCGCGCCGTCAGCGCGCTCAGTCGAAGTCCTCGAGCCCCTGCAGCCGCAGCTGCTCGAGGTCGAGGCGGGCGGAGATCCGCCGCACGATGAGATCGTCGACCGTGCCGGAGCGACGCAGCCCCAGCAGCACCTCGCGCTTGCGGTCGAGGAGCGCGAGCTTGAGCCGGGTGAGCTCGTCGTGCCGGACCAACGGTGAGCGCTGCAGGAGGTCGACGTCCTCCGAGGTCGCGATCATCTGCAGGGTCGCGCCCTCGATGATCGTGCGGCGCGAGGAACCTCCCGAGCCGTCCGCGTTCGGCGCGGAGTCCACCGTGTCGGAAGAGGTCCCCGCCGCGAGCGGATCGCCCCCGTCCTCGCGGGCGTCGGTGCCGGCGGCGAGGGGGTCGGGCTGGCCGAGCATCTCGTCGAGTGCGCGCACCTCCGCGTCGACCAGCGCCTGCTCGCGGGCGAGCGTGCGCGCGTTCGTGTACTCGAGCATCTGGTAGCCCTCGAAGCGGATCCGGTCGCGCACCTCGTCGCTGACCTGGTGCTGCACGGCGAGGTCGTCCAGCGCCGCGAGCGCCGCGCCGGAGATGGTGCGCTCGGCGAGCTCGTACTCCTCGACCTCCGCCTGGTCGGCGGGGATCCGCGCCCAGCGCACGATGGCCGGCAGGAGCATGCCCTGCACGAGCAGGCTCAGCAGGATGACGCCCGCGGTGACGAAGACGATCTCGTCACGGCCGTCCACCGCTCCGCCGGCGACGGCGCCCGCGGGGACCGACAGCGCGATCGCGAGGGAGACGGCGCCGCGCATCCCGGCGAACGTGCTGAGCACGCGGGAGCGAGCGCGCACGCCGCGCGGCGGCCTCGGACCGGAGCGCCCGTAGAACGGCACGCTGAGCAGCTGGAAGAGGTAGCGCACCACGAGCAGCGCCACCCACACGGCGATCGTCACGAGCACGAGGCGGCCGATGGCGCCGGCCGAGATCTGGTGCACGACGTACTGCACCTCGAGCCCGATCAGCACGAACAGAGCGCCGTTGAGCAGGAACACGCCGAACGGCCAGGCCGACTCCGCCTGACGTCGCGACGGAGCGGTGGTCACGGTCGGCGACACGTAGGCGATGATCACGCCGGCGACGACGACGGCGAGCACGCCGGACGCGCCGATGAGCTCGGCGAGCAGGAACGCGACGAACGGGATCAGCAGCAGCGTGGTGTTGATGATGATCGTGGAGGAGATCGCGCGCAGCAGGAAGTAGCCCAGGGCGGCGACCGCGACTCCCGCGGCGATGCCGCCCAGATACGAGACCACCACGGTCCACCCGATGCTGAGCGGCGTGATGTGGCCGCCGACCGCGAGCGAGAGCCCGATCGCGTACAGGACCAGCGCGGTGCCGTCGTTGGTGAGGCTCTCCGCCTTGAGCTTCATGAACATGCGTCGCGGCAGCATCCGCCCGAGGGCGGCGACGGCGGTCGCGTCGGGCGGAGCGACGGCGGCGCCCAGGATCAGCGCCGTCTCCCACGGCAGCCCGAACAGCAGTCCGATGCCGGCGACGGCGAAGGCCGAGGCGACCACGAGCAGCGTGCTCATCGGAAGGATGTAGCGGAAGTCGCGCCGGATCGAGCGCAGCGAGGTGGTCAGACTCTCCCAGAACAGCATCACGGGGAGGAACAGGAGCAGCACCGTCTCCGGCGGGAGCTGGATCTCGCGCAGCGCGGGCACGAATCCGAGGAGGAGGCCGAGCACGACGAGCACGAGCGGCAGCGCCAGTCGCACCCGCGGGGCCAGCAGTGCCCCCGTGAGGATCGTGAGCCCCAGCAGAACGGTGACCTCGAGGCCTTCCATGCGCCGTCTCCTCTCGCCCGGGCGGACTGCGAGCGCCGTCCGCTGAGGGCACAGCGCTGCATGCGTCCACGGTATTCCCGGTGGGAGCCCGCCGCCATCGATGTCCCCACATCCACGGCGACGGGCTGCAGCCCCCAGCGCGTAGACGATCGTCTACAATTCCCCCGCGAGCGAGCGTAGCACGACGGAGTGAACGGCCTGAGCGGCGCAGCCCGCTCAGGCTCCGAGACGCCGGATCACGTCGGCCACGACCTCGGCGGCGTCCGGTATGCCGAGCCCCGCCAGCGCCGCCTGCACCGACAGCACCTCGTGCTGGGGTCCGAAATCGTCGGCGAACCGCGCGGATGAGAGGATCCCCGTCAGCAGCACCACGAGGAACTGCACGGCGTCCTCCACGGGAAGGGTGAGGTCATAGCCCTCCTCCGCCACCGCCGCCGTCAGAGGCACGCGCAGCACGTCGGCGACCATACGGCGCAGCGGAGCGACACGGCGGGCGTCGATCGCCGGATCCTGCACGAGGAGGAGCGATGCGGCGAGAACCGGATCCGTGCGCCCGGCCGCGGAGATCTCGCCGACCGCGTAGATGCAGGCGCGGAGGGGGCTCGCGGGGAACGCGTCCTGCGCGTCCCGGAGAAGGCCGGGGCCCCGGCGGGCCGCCTCGGCGATGATCGCCTCGACGAGGTCGTCCTTCGTCGGGAAGTGGCGGCTGAACGCGCCCTTCGTGAGACCGATCCGCTCCGCCGTCCGGGACAGCGACGCCGCGGTGTAGCCACGTGCGACGATCTCCTCGGCCGCCGCGGCAAGGAGCTTCGCCCGCGTCGCGTCCGGCGCCGCTCCGGGGGTCATGGGCTCAGGATACCGAGCGAGGTGCGCGCCGCCCAGGGGTCAGGAAGGATCCGCGACGTGCGTGTGCATGCGGACGCCCTCGTCGTTGAAGATGCTGATGATCTGCGCCGGACGTCCGCCGGCCGCGGACATGGCATGCGGCGTACGGGTGTCGAACTCGGCGGCCTCCCCGCGGCCGAGGACGAGATCCTGCGCACCGAGCCGCAGGCGGAGCCGGCCGGAGATGACGGAGAACCACTCGTACCCGTCATGCACGCGCAGCGCCGGCAGCCGGGTCACCGGCGGATAGGTGATCCGGTAGGTGTGCACGGGAGACCCCTCCGGCGAGAGCGGCACGATGATGAGTCCGTCCCGGCGGATCACCGGGCGGCGGATGCGGGGATCCGGCGCCTCGTCGGGCAGGAGGTCGTCGAGCCGGATGCCCAGGCGCCGGGTCAGCGGCAGCAGCAGCTCGAGGCTGGCCTGACGCTTTCCCGACTCCAGGCGGGACAGCGTGCTGGCCGACATCTCGGCCCGCTCCGCCAGCTCGTCCAGAGTCCACCCGCGGGCCCTGCGGGCCGCTCGCAGCCGCGGTCCCACCTGGGCGAGCTCGTCCTGCACGATCGTCTCCTCTTGCCGATTCCGCAAACTCGATTGCGATTCCGCGATGCTACCCGTGGACTGGATCCATGGAAACCCTGAACTCCCCCTCGTGGGATGCGATCGTCATCGGAGGCGGGGCGGCGGGCCTCTCCGCCGCCCTCCTGCTCGGACGGGCGCGACGCCGCACCCTGGTCGTCGATGCCGGCCTGCCGCGCAACCGCTTCGCCGCGCACATGCACGGCGTCCTCGGCAACGAGGGGACCCCGCCCCTGGATCTCGTGCAGCGCGGGAGGGCCGAGGCCGCCGCCTACGGCGTCGCGTTCCGCGCGGGCGCGGTGGCCGCGGTGCGCGAGGACGGCGACGCGCTCACGGTCGTCCTCGAGGAGGGCGCCGAGGAGCGCACCCGCGCGCTCGTGGTCGCCAGCGGCATCAGCGACGAGCTCGCCGCGGTCCCCGGGCTCGCCGAGCGCTGGGGCACGAGCGTGCTGCACTGCCCCTACTGCCACGGCTGGGAGGTGCGCGATCGCCGCCTGGCGGTGCTCGCGAGCTCACCGGCGTCCCTGCATCAGGCGAAGATGGTGCGGCAGTGGAGCGGAGACGTGGTGCTCTTCTCGGCGGGGCTCGGCGCCCTCGACCCCGAGGACGAGCGCCTGCTGCGGGCCCGCGGCGTCGAGATCGTCGCGTCGCCGGCGATCGAGGTGATCGGCGAGGGGACCGCGGTCGCCGCGATCCGCACTGCCGACGGTGCCGAGATCCCCGTGGACGCGGTGTTCACCGGCGGCCGGCCGGTGCCGCACGACGGCTTCCTCGACGAGCTGCGCCTCGCCCGCGCGGAGCTCCCGTCGGGCCTCGGGGCGTTCCTGCAGGCGGACGCCGCCGGCAAGACCTCTCATCCCCGGATCTGGGCTGCGGGCAACGTCGTGAACCCGATGGCGACCGTGCCGATGGCGGTCGGTGCGGGCGCCATGGCGGGTGCCGCCGTCAACGGGGCGCTCGTCGAGGACGACTTCCGGCTGGCCGGCGAGGCCGCGCTCAGCCCAGCTGCTCGGTGAGCTCGAACCAGCGCAGCTCGAGTTCGTCGACCTCGTCCTGCTGCTCCTGGATGGCCTTCATCTTCTCGCCGAGACCCGCGTAGTCGGACTGATCATGGTCGGCGAGGGCGTGCTTGGCGCGGTCGATCTGCTCGGCGAGCTTCTGCATGCGCCGTTCGAGCGCCGACACCTCCTTCTCCGCCGCACGGCGGTCGGCGCCCGCGAGGGCGGATCCGGCCGCCGTCGGCGTGGATCCGGGAGCCGTCACGGTGTCCTTCGGCGCAGCCTGCTCGAGCGCGCGCAGACGCAGATACTCGTCCACGCCTCCGGGCAGATGCCGCAGGCGCCCGCCGAGGATGGCGTACTGCTGATCCGTCACCCGTTCCAGGAAGTACCGGTCGTGACTGACGACGAGGAGCGTGCCCGGCCACGAGTCCAGGAGATCCTCGATCGCGGCGAGCATGTCGGTGTCCATGTCGTTCGTGGGCTCGTCGAGGATCATCACGTTGGGCTGATCCAGCAGCACGAGCAGCAGCTGCAGCCGGCGCTGCTGCCCTCCGGAGAGGTCCTTGACCGGCGTGGACAGCTGCGCCGACGAGAAGCCCAGCCGCTCCAGCAGCTGACCGGGGGTGAGCTCGGCGGCTTTGGATCCGGTGCCGAACGTGTACGTCGTCCGCAGGCGTCCGATCACGACCCGGACGGGTTCGTCCCACACGTCCTGCAGCTCGTCCAGCCGCTGCGTGAGCGTGCGCACCTGCACGGTCTTGCCGTGCGTGACGCGTCCGCTCGTGGGGGCCAGAGTGCCGGCGACGAGGCTCAGCAGCGTCGACTTGCCCGCGCCGTTCACCCCGAGGATGCCGGTGCGCTCCCCCGGCGCGATCCGCCATTCCACGTCGCGCAGCACCGTGCGTTCCGGCGCGGTGGCGGTCGCCGGGAAGGTGACGCCCGCGTCGATGAGGTCGACGACATCTTTGCCGAGGCGCGAGACCGCGAGCGACTGCAGCCCGATCCGGTCGCGGATCTCCGGCACGTCGGCGATGAGCGCGTTCGCCGCGTCGATGCGGAACTTCGGCTTCGAGGTGCGCGCCGGAGCGCCGCGGCGCAGCCAGGCGAGCTCTTTGCGGGCGAGGTTCTGCCGCTTGGCCTCGGTCGCCGCCGCCATCCGGTCCCGTTCGACACGCTGCAGGATGTACGCCGCGTACCCGCCCTCGAACGGCTCGACGATCCGGTCGTGCACCTCCCACGTCTCGGTGCACACCTCGTCCAGGAACCAGCGGTCGTGCGTGACGACCATGAGCGCGCCCTGGTTCGCCGGCCAGCGCCGCTTCAGGTGCTCCGCGAGCCATCCGATGGCCTCGACGTCCAGGTGGTTGGTGGGCTCGTCGAGAGCCACGATGTCCCAGTCCCCGGCGAGCAGCTTCGCCAGGGCGACCCGCCGGCGCTGCCCGCCCGAGAGATCGGCGACCGAGGCATCCCAGTCCAGGTCGCTCACGAGCCCGTCGATCACGTCGCGCACCGTGGCGTCGCCCGCCCATTCGTGCTCGGGGGCGTCGCCGACGATCGCGCGTCCCACGGTGAGCGCGTCGTCGAGCACGTCCGCCTGGTCGAGCACGCCGATCGTCGTGCCTCCGCGCACCGTCACCCGGCCCGCGTCCGGCTCCAGGCGACCGGCGAGCATCGCGAGCAGGCTGGACTTGCCGTCGCCGTTGCGGCCGACGATGCCGATCCGATCGCCCTCCTCGATGCCGAGGGTGACCGAGTCGAAGACGACGCGGGTGGGGAACTCGAGATGGAGCCCTTCGGCCCCGAGAAGATGTGCCATGTCGGATCCCAGCGTACGGAACGGAGCCGTCGTGTTCCTGCACGCGCCTTCCGGACGCCCTGCGATAACGTCGTCAGGACCGGTGTTCACACGATCGAGGGGGCGGGATGACCGTATCGCACCGCCCGCCGACCCGGACGCGCCGTCTGCTCGAGTGGGCGACTGTCATGACGATCGTGATCGCGGGCGCCTGGGTGACGTGGGTGCGGGTCCCCGCCGACCACCGCCGACGCCCGTGGGCCGAGGACGCCAACATCTTTCTCGACGAGGCCGTGCGCGATGGGGCGTGGAACGTCATCGTGCACGGCTATGCGGGGTACCAGCACCTGATCCCGCGCTTGGTCGTCGCGGTGATCTATCCCTTCTTCGACGTGGTGCGCTACCCGATGCTGATCTTCGCGATCTGCTCGGTGCTCGTGGGCCTGGCTGCGGCGGCCGTGTACTGGCTGTCGCGTGACCTCGTGCCCTGGATCCCGGCCCGCCTCACCCTGGCGGCGATCACGATGCTGCTCCCCCTGGCCACACAGGAGACGATCGGCAACCTCGCAGACCTGCACGTCTACGCCATGTGGATCATGCCGTGGCTGCTGCTCTATCGACCCCGACGGTGGTCCACCGGCATCGCCTGGGCGCTCCTCGCGTTCGCACTCGTGATGACGGAGATCCAGTGCGTCTTCTTCTTCTGGCTGATCCCGTTCCGCGCGCGACGCGCACACGCGCGCGCGTTCCCGATCTTCGCGGCGTTCCTGGTCGGTGCGGCCTGGCAGATCGTCACCGCGCTCCTGGTCCCGCGGGCGACCAGCGAAGGCCCGCTGAGCGTCGGATCCACCTTCCTCGGCTGGATGGTCAACACCGTCATTCCGCTGGTTCAGGCCGACCCGGTCGCCGTCCGGAATCTCATTCATTCCTCCGGGCTGCTCGTCGCGTGGATCATCCTCATCCCCATCGCCGCAGCGACGGTGATCGCCCTGTGGAAAGGCACCTCGACACAGCGCCTGCTCACGATCGCGCTGATCCTCGGCTCGGCCGCGACCTACACGGGCAGCGCGTGGGCGAACAGCCAGGACGGGTTCCGGTACGCCGAGTTCGGTCTCGATCACATCGATACGCTCATCGTCAACATCCGCTACGGGGTACCGTCCGGGATGCTTCTCAGCGCCGTGATCCCGCTCGCGACCGCGATCCTCGTCTCCCGCGCTCGCCGCGCGGACGCCGCAGCGTCTCCGGGGCGACGGGTCGCGATCACCACGGCGATCTCCGTGATCGCCTGCATCGCGGTGGTGGGCATCATGGGGCGCGGCGATCTTCACCCCTACTCCCTGCGCGCGACCGTCGCCGAATGGCCGAGCGCCGTCATCGCCGCGATGGATCAATGCGGATCGGCCAGGCCGCCCGACACCGTGACCTTGCCCGTCGCCCCCTGGCGCTCTCTCACGCTCACCTGCACGGAGCTGCTCTCCCTGCGCCGATGATCCCGGAGGCGCCGCCCGGCGCGACGCCGTAGGCCCTCCCGCGCCATGGGACGCGCCGGCTCAGGCCGGGCGCACGTGCACGACGTCGCCGGCCGCGATGCGGTGCACCGACCCGCCGGCCGAGACCAGGAGGCAGCCGTCGCCGCCGAGGCCCGTCGCCTCGCCCACCAGGTCGTCGCCGCCGGGCAGCATCACGCGCACGGTGCGACCGAGCGTGACGCACCGCGCCGCGACCGCGTCGTGCAGACCGCTCGCGACGGCCGAGCCGCTCTCGGCGAGCCGTGCGATCCACCCGTCCAGGCGTGCGAGATAGCCCGCCACCAGCAGGTCGACGTCGGCCTCGACGCCCTCGACGGCGAACGACGTCGCGGTCTGCACGGGCAGCTGCTCGGCCGTCATCCGCGTGTTGACGCCGGATCCGACGATCACGACATCGGATCCCGACGCCTCGGCCAGGATCCCGCAGATCTTCCGCTCCCCCACCAGCACGTCGTTCGGCCACTTCACGCCGACGCTCCGCTCCGGCAGCTGCGCAGCGATCGCGTCGGCCATCGCGAGCCCCGCGGCGAGCGGGATCCAGCCGCGCTGAGGGATGGGCACATCGGCAACGCGGAGCAGCACCGACAGCGCGATCGCCGCGCCGGCCGGCGCGGTCCAGACGCGGTCGAGGCGCCCGCGACCGGCGACCTGATCCTCGGTGAGGATCGCCGACAAGTGCGGCCACCCCCGGTCGTCGTCGGCGTGCGCGCGCAGGTCGGCGTTCGTGGACCCGGTGGACGCGACGACCTCGAGCCGCGCCGCGGCGGCCGTGCTGTGCGGGAAGCTCATGCGGTCACCCTATCCGCGCCGCCTGAGGCCTCGAGACGCCCAGGCGGCTCGGAGGGTCCGCACAGAGGATCCGGCCCCGGAGTTGTGCCTCTCATCCAACGGACGTCGCGGGCCCGGCGCTAATGTGGAGACCGTGACGGACACGCCTGACCTCTACACGACCGCCGGCAAGATCGCCGACCTCCGCGCCCGCTACGACGAGGCCGTCGTCTCGGCCGAGGCGAAGGCGAAGGAGAAGCAGCACGCCAAGGGCAAGATGACCGCCCGCGAGCGCATCGAGCTGCTGGTGGATCCGGGCAGCTTCGTCGAGTTCGACGAGTACGTCCGCCACCGCACGACCGCGTTCGGGATGGACAAGAACCGCCCGTACGGCGATTCGGTGGTCACCGGCGTCGGCACCATCAACGGACGCACGGTCGCCGTCTACTCGCAGGACTTCACGACCTTCGGCGGCTCGCTGGGCGAGGTCTCCGGCGATAAGATCATCAAGATCATGGAGTTCGCGCTGCGCAGCGGCGTGCCGATCATCGGCATCCTCGACTCGGGCGGCGCGCGCATCCAGGAGGGCGTGCTCGCGCTCAGCAAGTACGGCGAGATCTTCCGCCACAACACCCGCTCCTCCGGCGTGATCCCGCAGATCTCCATCATCATGGGCCCGGCTGCCGGCGGTGCCGTGTACGGCCCCGCGCTGACCGACTTCGTGATCATGGTCGACAAGACCAGCCAGATGTTCGTGACGGGCCCCGACGTGATCAAGACCGTGACCGGCGAGGACGTCGGCATGGAGGAGCTCGGCGGCGCGTACACGCACAACACCCGCTCGGGCGTCGCGCACTACCTCGCCGAGGACGAGGACGACGCGATCGACTACGCCCGCACCCTGCTCGGCTTCCTGCCGGACAACAACATGGCGGAGCTGCCCACCTACTCCAGCGACTTCGAGTTCGAGACCACGGACGCCGACCGTACGCTGAACACCCTCATCCCGGACTCGGCGAACCAGCCCTACGACATCCACACCGTCATCGAGCGCGTCGTCGACGGCGCGGAGTTCCTCGAGGTGCAGCCGCTGTTCGCACCCAACATCGTGATCGGCTTCGGCCGCGTGGAGGGACGCTCGGTCGGCATCATCGCCAACCAGCCGTCCCAGATGGCGGGAACCCTGAACATCGAGGCCGGCGAGAAGGCCAGCCGCTTCGTCCGCTTCTGCGACGCGTTCTCGATCCCGATCGTCACCCTCGTCGACGTGCCCGGATACCTGCCCGGCACGGACCAGGAGTGGACCGGCGTGATCCGCCGCGGCGCGAAGCTCATCTACGCCTACGCGGAGGCCACGGTGCCGCTGGTCACCGTGATCCTGCGCAAGGCCTATGGCGGCGCCTACATCGTCATGGGCTCGAAGCAGCTGGGCGCCGACGTCAACCTCGCGTGGCCGACCGCCGAGATCGCCGTCATGGGCGGCCAGGGCGCGGTGAACATCCTGTACCGCGGGGAGATCAAGCGCGCCGAGGAGGCCGGCGAGGACGTCGCCGCCGTGCGCACGCGCCTGGCGAACGAGTACACCTACAACGTCACCAGCCCCTTCCTCGCTGCCGAGCGCGGCGAGATCGACGGGGTCATCGAGCCGGCCAACACGCGCGTCTCGATCGCGAAGGCGCTACGCGCGCTGCGGGGGAAGCGCGCCGAGCTGCCCCCGAAGAAGCACGGGAACATCCCGCTGTGAGCGCGGAGGACGCAGCGGCCGACGCCGTCGAGATCCAGGTGCTCCGCGGAACCGCGAGCGAAGAGGAGCTCGCGGCGCTCATCGCCGTGCTCTCCGAGGCGTTCGTGGCGGAGGAGGCCGACGCCGTGGCCGCGCAGAAGCCGGTGTCGGCGTGGGAGCGCAATCAGCGCGCCCTGCGCTCCCCCCTGCGGCGAGACATCCCGTGGGGCCGCTTCTCGGGCTGAACCCGGGCCTGCGGACCGGCTTCGTATCCGGATTATCACCTGCGTCCGGATTTGTCCCCCAAAATACCTACAGACATCTTTTGCACGACCCGGAAGACTCTTTCTTGCAACGCTTCGCGTTCGACCGGATCTCCGCCACAGGGTAGGCAGACGATCTCCGGTCTTTGCGGACGGTTTTCGGGTAACTGTTCCGCACCTGGCGAGGGGCGGGCGGCTTCGCCGCCCCTCGCCCTTTCTTCTGCCGGCCTCCGGATTCGGCACCCGGCGGCGGGATCAATCCGTCTCGGCGCGCGGGATCTCGTGCCAGAGCTCCACGGAGTCCTCGTCGGACGACTCGCCTGCCGCAGATCGGCCGACGACGGTGACCGCGATCCTCGCGTCCTTGGGGGCACGGATGATGAGCCGCGCCGAGGAGGAGCCGGAGAGCACGTCAGCCAGCTCCTCGCGGATGCGCCCCTTGCTGTGCTCGTCCAGCCCCTCCAGGCCGCCGTCGTCGAACACCGTGACCGACGCGCCGCGGGCGCGCGCGGACTCGATCGCCGCACGGGCGCGCTCGTTGAGCAGCTCGCCGCCCCGGATCTCGTCCCGCAGACGTCCCTCGGCCAGGTGCGCGGCGCGCTTCTCGTCCGGAGAGAGCTCGCCGCGCGTCTCGATCACGCGGCTGAGTACGGGGCCCGCGACGGTCAGCGCGTATTGCACCCGCTCCCGGCGCTCGCGCTGACGCACGATCTGCGTCGCCTGCCAGGCGGATGCCGCCTGCTGGATCCCCGCGAGCCGATCGGTGTCGCGCACGGCGCGCCGCCAGAACGCGACCAGCAGCTGAGCGATCACCATCCAGACCGTCGACCCGACCAGCCCCAGGCCCAGAGCCTGCAGGAAACCGATCCAGGCTGTCGAGGACAGGGTGAGCAGGAGGAGCACGATCCAGCCCGCCCACGGGCGGCGCCGCACGATGCAGACCACGCCGGTCAGTCCGACGGAGCCGATGTACCAGGTCGCGTAGGGGGCGCGCAGGTCTGCGGCGTCGAGACCGAGGTTGCTCAGCTGCGGGATGGCGAGCGCGGAGGCGAGCGCCAGGGCGGCTGCCCAGCGCGGCATCTGCACCGAGCGCCCCGCACCGACGATCGCGATCACCGCGAAGGAGCCGAGATAGATCGCGACGGCCAGCAGCACGAGCATCGGGCGCGGCGGCGGCGTGGTCCACCACAGGGCACGCGCGGCGAAGTAGCAGGCGAACACGAGCGCCAGCCCGGTCGCCACCATGCGGACGGTGAGCCTCATGACTGCGACCACCCGAGCGTCACGACCGTGCCGTGCCGGTCGGACTCGATCGTGGCGACCCCGCCGACCGCCGCCATCCGGGCGAGGATCGACGCACGGATGCCGAGGCGGTCCGCGCCGACCTGCGCCGGATCGAACCCGCTTCCGGTGTCGCTGACCTTGACGGTGAGGCCGGTGTCGCCGTGTCCCTCCACCACCACGGCGAGTCCGCGGCCGGATGCGTGCGCGACGGCGTTGCCGATCGCCTGCCGCGCCGCGAGCGCCATCGCCCGGGCAACCCGGTCGGGCACGGCGCCGTGCCCGAAGTGCTCGACCTCGATCGACAGCCCCATCTGCCCCACGGCCCGGCGCAGATCCTCCGCGAGCCGCTCGATCTGCACGGGCTCCTCACTGCCCTCCTGGGCCGGGGCTTCGGCATTCGCCAGGCGGGTGAGCGCTTCACGCGCCATGTCGACGGCGAGGGCGCGCTCGCGCTCGGTCTCCGCGCGCTCTGCGGCGATGAGCGCGGCGAGCACGCTGTCGTGCATGAGGGCCGCGACCGCGACGCGCTCGTGCTCGGACGCCTCTGCCGTGGCCGCCGCGGTGTAGAGCGCCACCGCCCGGCCGCGAGCCTCGTCGACCCCGTTCGCGACCGACCGGAACATCCATCCCAGGGCCACCAGCACGAGTCCGAGGATGAGGGTGAACGAGACATCGAACGCCGTGACCACCCAGAACCCGCGCTGGAAGTCGCCCTGCACGAGACGCACGGTGCCGTAGAGGAACGGCCCGGCCAGCGCCCAGGCCACCTGAACCCCGAGCGGGAAGGCGACGACCGCCGCGACTCCCGCGACGTTGACGAGGAAGAAGATCCACGGCTGGTCCGACGGATCCAGGTTCTGATGCGTGGCGACGAAGGGCCAGAGCGCGAGATCGACGATGTAGGCGACGAAGAAGATCCCCGCCGTGAGGCGCACCGCGCGCCCGAGCGCGCAGCAGACGAGCATCGCGCCCCACGGCACGAAGACCAGCGCCATCATCGAGACGTGCGGCACGTCCACGACGCGCATCTTCAAGAGGGCGTTGACGAGCGCCTGAGTGCCGAGCGCGAGGGCCCCGACGCCCACGACGATGGCGATGATGCGCTCCATCCGCCGCCCGGCGAAGCGCTCCAGCTCCTGCCCGACCTCGCCGGGTGTGGAGATCCGCTCCCAGGCCTCCCTGAGACCCTGGTCCGCCGACATGCGCCTAGCCCGCCCGCCGAGGCGTCGTGCCTGCTGCGGAGCGGCTCCGAGCGAGCGCGCCGTGCTCAGCCCACACCCTGCGGATCCTCCTGCGCGTTCTCCACGATGCCGTCCTCCATCGCGCGACGCAGCAGATCGACCTTCGTCGGCGCGGGGCGTCCGACCTCCACGTACTTCACGCGGATGCGGGTGATGTTCTCCTTGGCGGTGGAATACGCCACGCCGAGTCGCTCGGCCACGACCTTCAGCGGCAGCCCGGTCGCATACAGCCGCAGCACCTCGCGCTCGCGGGTGGAGAGCTGCGCGTCGGCGAACGCCGTGTCGCCGTCGACCGCGTTCGCCCACTCCACGTTGTTGAGCGCCTCGCCGCGCGCGACCGTGAGGGCGGCGGCGATCACGTCGTCCAGCGGGGACGATTTGCTGATGACGCCCGCGGCGCCCGCGGCCAGGGCCTCGCGGACGGCGACGGGCCGGTCCGCGACGCTGTGGATGACCACGCTGGATCCGTCGGCGACCAGCCGGGTCACGTTCTCGGTCACCGTCGTGCCGTCTCCGAGGGTGAGATCGAGCAGGACGACGTCAGCGGGCAGCGCCAGTGCGCGCCCGCGCGCATCGAGGTACTCGGCCACGCCGGCACCCGAGAACACGACGTCGAAGTCGGCACGCTCGAGCGCGGCGGCGAGTCCCAGGCGAACGGACTCGTGGTCGTCGATCAGGGCTACGCTGCTCACGCTCTCACTGTATCCCGTGGCGGATCGTGCGCCCGTCGCCCGAGGAGGGCCAGGCCGCCGGGATCCGCCGCTCCTGCCTCGAGCCGGCTACCGCGTCAGCAGTGCGACAGTCTCCAGGTGGTGGGAGTGGGGGAAGAGGTCGAAGGCGCGCATCCGACGCGGCTCGTACCCGTGCGCGCGGAACGTGGCCAGGTCACGGGCGAGCGCGACGGGGTCGCACGCGACGTAGGCGACCGCCGCCGGCTCGAGGGCGACGACGTCCTCCACCACGGCACGACCGGCTCCCGAGCGCGGCGGGTCGAGCACGACCGCGCCGCCGGCGACGTCTCCGAGGTCGGCTTCGCCGGCCTTCAGGAAGCGGTCGACGCGGGCGGTGACCGCCTGCACGCCCAGGTCGCGCAGGTTCTCGGCCGCGTGCCGGATCGCGCGCGGCGACGACTCGACCGTCGTGATGCGGCGAGCGCCGAGTCTCGCGAGGGTGGCCGAGAAGAGACCCACGCCGCCGTAGAGGTCCAGATGCGCGGCCGACGGATCCACGACTCCGTCCAGCAGCTCGGCGACGGCGCCGTCGAGGAGATCCGCGGCGGCCGGGTGGATCTGCCAGAAGCCGTCCGCGTCGAGCGCGAAGGAGCGCCCGGCGGCCTGCTCCACGATCGTCTGGGGTGCGGGGCGCCGGGGCGTGCGCCGCGCTCCGCGGCCGCGGGCCCGCCGATCCGCCTCAGGATGCAGCACCTGTCGCACCTCGCCGTCGGCGGGCTCGATCAGCTCGACCCGCCCTTCCGGGATCCCCCGGAGCCCGCGCGCCACCGCATCGATCGCCGGGCGCGCCAGCACGTGCTGGGCGACCGGGACGACGCGGTGGCTGCGCGCCGCGAACGGCCCGACCCGCCCTTCGTCGTCGACGTGGAGGGTGACTCTGGTCCGCCAGTGCTCGTCCACGCCCGTCGCCTCGACCTCCGGGGCCTCGATGCCCCCGCCGGCGAAGCGGTCCAGCGCCTCCTGGAGCACCCGGCGCTTCAGCACCCGCTGGTGGCCGATCTCGATGTGGCCGAGGTCGGCGCCGCCCGGGCGCTGCCCGGGGGCACGGCTGACGTCGGCCTCCGCCCACACATGCGCGCGACGGTGGGGCGAAGCGTCCAGCACCTCGACGGTCTCGGCACGCCAGAACGACCGGGTGTCGGCGTCGGCGGACGGCCGGTCCAGCCGCGCCCGCACACGCTCCCCGGGGATCGCGTCGGAGACGAACACGACGCGTCCCTCATGCCGGGCGACGAAGACGCCGCCGTGCGCGATCGCGGTCACGTCGAGGTCGAGAAGAGCGCCCTCGGACGCGTCGGAATCGGTCACCTCTCGATCATCCCAGACCACGGCCGTCCGCGGATCCGACCCGATAGCGTGGAGCCCATGCGCGTGTGCCTCGCCTCCACCTCGCCCGCCCGGCTCGCCCTGCTGCGTCAGAGCGGGATCGAGCCCCTCTGCCTGAGCCCCGACGTCGACGAGGACGCGGTCGCCGCCGCCGAGGCGGAGCGCCGGGGCCGCGTGCTCACGCCGCAGGAGGTCGTGCTGCTGCTCGGGCGCGCGAAGGCGGCCGAGGTCGCGGCGCGCATCCACGAGGCGCATCCCGATTTCGAGGGGATCGTGATCGGCGGCGACTCCATGTTCGAGCTCGACGGCGCGGTGCACGGCAAGCCGTACGAACCCGAGCGCGCGATCGCCCGCTGGCATGCGATGCGCGGGCGGACCGGCGTGCTGCACTCCGGGCACAGCGTCTTCCTGGTGCGGCCCGGCGAGCCGTCCCGCGAGGTCCACGCCGTCGCCGAGGCCGCCGTCACGTTCGCCGGCGACATCGACGACGCCGAGATCGAGGCGTACGTCGCCACCGGCGAGCCGCTCCTCGTCGCGGGCGCCTTCACCGTCGACAGCCTGGGCGGCGCGTTCATCGAGCGGGTGGAGGGCGACCCGTCGACCGTCGTCGGCATGTCGCTGTCCACGCTGCGGCACCTCGTCGGACGCCTCGGGATCCGCTGGACCGATCTCTGGAACGCCCTGCCGGACGCCTCCTGAGCCCGACTCCGGCCGGGATCGACCCGCGACCTCCTCTCCGCTTCGTAGGATCCAGGAAGCGATCCGACCGAATTCTTGTGGAGGGTCGTCAAAAATATCGGCTCGGCTGTCGATAGGCTGACATCCATGCCTGCCATCGCCAAGGTGCTCGTCGCCAACCGCGGCGAGATCGCCGTCCGCATCATCCGCGCCGCGCGCGACTCCGGTCTCTCCTCCGTCGCCGTGTACGCGGATCAGGACCGGGACGCCCTGCACACCCGGCTCGCCGACGAGGCGTACGCCCTCGACGGCTCCACCAGCGCCGAGACCTACCTGCAGATCGACAAGATCCTGTCGGTGGCCCGCCGCGCCGGTGCCGACGCCGTCCACCCCGGCTACGGCTTCCTCGCCGAGAACGCCGACTTCGCCCGCGCCGTCATCGACGCAGAGCTCGTGTGGATCGGCCCCTCCCCCGCGGCCATCGAGGCGCTCGGCGACAAGGTCACCGCCCGTCACGTGGCGGAGAAGGTCGGCGCTCCGCTCGCTCCCGGCACCCCCGGTCCGGTCGAGACGGCGGAGGAGGTCATCGCCTTCGCCGAGAAGGTGGGCCTGCCCATCGCGATCAAGGCCGCCTACGGCGGCGGCGGACGCGGCCTCAAGGTTGCCCGCGAGCTCGACGAGGTGGCGGAGCAGTTCGAGTCCGCGACCCGTGAGGCGATCACCGCCTTCGGCCGCGGAGAGTGCTTCGTGGAGAAGTACCTCGACAAGCCGCGCCACGTCGAGACGCAGTGCCTGGCCGACGCCGAGGGCAACGTCGTCGTCATCTCGACGCGCGACTGCTCCCTGCAGCGCCGCCACCAGAAGCTCGTCGAGGAGGCCCCCGCGCCGTTCCTCACCGAGGAGCAGAACCGTGTGCTCTACGAGGCGTCCAAGGCGATCCTCAAGGAGGTCGGCTACGTCGGCGCGGGAACATGCGAGTTCCTCATCGGCGCCGACGGCACCATCTCGTTCCTCGAGGTGAACACCCGCCTGCAGGTCGAGCACCCGGTCTCCGAGGAGGTCACCGGGATCGACCTCGTCCGCGAGCAGTTCCGCATCGCGGCCGGCGGCACCATCGACTACGACGACCCCGCTCCGCAGGGCCACTCGATCGAGTTCCGCATCAACGGCGAGGACCCGGGTCGTGGCTTCCTGCCCCAGCCGGGACCGATCCACGTGTTCAAGACCTTCGGCGGCCCCGGCCTGCGCCTTGACTCCGGTGTCACGGCGGGCGACGTCGTCTCCGGGGCTTTCGACTCGCTGCTCGCGAAGATCATCGTGACCGGCAAGGACCGCGCCGAGGCGCTGGAGCGCTCGCGCCGCGCCCTGGACGAGTTCGAGGTCTCCGGCCTGCCGACCGTGCTGCCGTTCCACCGCAAGGTCGTGAACGACCCCGCCTTCACCGCGGAGGACGGCCGCTTCGGCGTCTACACGCGCTGGATCGAGACCGAGTTCGTCAACGACATCCCGGCCTGGGACGGCGAGCTCGAGCCGGCCGCCGAGCCGAAGGGCCGGCACACGGTCGTCGTCGAGGTCGCCGGCAAGCGTCTCGAGGTGAGCCTGCCCGATCGGGTCGCCGCCTCCGTCGTCGGCACCGGCGGACGTCCCGCCGCGGTGCCGCCGTCCCGGCGCAGCCACGCGAAGACCGTGAACGCCGGCGCGTCCGGCGACGCCGTGAAGTCGCCGATGCAGGCCACCGTCGTCAAGGTCGCCGTCGAGGAGGGACAGCAGGTCGTCAAGGGCGATCTGGTCGTCGTCCTCGAGGCGATGAAGATGGAGCAGCCCCTGCAGGCGCACAAGGACGGCGTGATCGGCAACATCAACGCGGACGCCGGTGCGACCGTGTCCGCCGGGCATCAGCTGCTCACCATCAGCTGACTCCCCGCGGCCCGCGAAGGCCGCGTGGACGACGAAGCGGCGCTCTCCCGAGGGAGGCGCCGCTTCGTCGTCCGCGGTGCGGTCAGCCCGCGATGTAGACCTGGTGCATCGCGCGGGTGGCGTCGGTGATGCTGCTCGTGATCGACGGGTAGGCCGCGAACACGCGCGACACCTGATCGACGTTCAGCCGGCGCTCGACGGCGATCGCGAGGGGGTAGATCAGCTCCGAGGCGCGCGGGGCCACGATGACGGCGCCGATCACCGTGCCGGATCCCTTGCGCGCGAGGATCTTCACGAAGCCGTCGCGGATCCCCTGCATCTTGGCGCGCGGGTTGGCGGCGAGCGGCAGCTTGTAGGCGATGCCGTCGGCCACGCCGTCCTCGATGTCCTTCTCCGAGAAGCCGATCGTGGCGATCTCGGGGGCGGTGAAGATGTTCGCGGTGATCTTGAGCTTCTCGAGCGGGATCACGATGTCGCCGAGGGCGTGGAACACGGCCGTGCGGCCCTGCATCGAGGCGACGGAGGCGAGCGGGAAGAAGTTCGTGCAGTCGCCAACCGCGTAGATGTTCGAGACCGAGGTGCGCGCGACCCGGTTGACGCGCACGTGGCCGGAGTCGGTGAGCTCGACCCCCACGTCCTCCAGGCCGATGCCCGCGGTGTTGGGGATGGATCCGACCGCCATCAGGCAGTGGCTGCCCTCGACCGTGCGCCCGTCCGACAGCGTCACGGTGACGCCGTCCGCGGTGCGCTCGACCTTGTCGGCGCGGGACTTGGAGAGCACCGTCATGCCGCCGCGCTTGAAGACCTTCTCCAGCACGTGCGCGGCATCCTGGTCCTCGCCCGGGAGCACCTGGTCGCGGCTGGAGATCAGGGTGACCTTGGCGCCGAGGTTCATGTACGCGGAGGCGAACTCGGCACCGGTGACGCCCGAGCCGACCACGATGAGGTGCTCCGGCAGCGTCTTCATGTCGTAGAGCTGGGTCCAGGTGAGGATCCGCTCGCCGTCGGGCTTGGCGGAGTCGAGCTCGCGCGGGGACGCGCCCACGGCGACGATGAGGGTGTCGGCCTCGACGCGGTCGAAGTCGGTGCCGTCCTCCGAAGTCGACACGACGATCGCGTTGGGACCGTCCAGGCGGCCGTGACCGGAGAGGATCGTGACCCCGGCGTCGAGCAGCGTGGTGCGCATGTCCTCCGACTGCTGGCCGGCGAGGGCCATCAGCCGCTTGTTCACCGCGGCGAGGTTGATCGCGATCTGCGGCTTGAGCGGCTTGCCCTCTGCGCCCTTCGCGTAGAACTGCACGCCGAGGTCGGTGGCCTCGCTGATCGCCACCGCGGCGTCGGCCGTGGCGATGAGGCTCTTGGAGGGAACCACGTCGGTGAGCACGGCGGAGCCGCCGACCCCCACCCTCTCGACGAGCGTCACCTCCGCACCCAGCTGGGCTGCGGCGAGCGCCGCCTCGTATCCGCCGGGGCCGCCGCCGAGCACGGCGACACGCTGAGAGCGCTCGAACATCAAGGTCATGGGATCCATTCTTCCGCATCCGCGCGAGGTCGACGATCCGCGCCCTCGCTGCTCTTCCGAGCCCGCCTCCCCGGCGGCGAGCGCGGGGCCGTATCCTCGATCTCATGGCTGATCAGATCCACCCCCTCGACGACCCGGGCGCCGACCCCTTCGCGATCGCCGCGGAGGCGGCCGCCGACATCCACCGGCTGACCGGCGTCGACCACCACGACATCGCGGTCACCCTCGGCTCGGGCTGGAGCAAGGCCGCCGAGCTCATCGGCGAGACGATCGCGACCATCCCCGCCACGGAGGTCACCGGATTCTCGAAGCCCGCGCTCGAGGGCCACGTGGGCACGCTGCGCAGCATCGTCACCCCCGGCGGGAAGAACGTGCTCGTGATCGGCGCGCGCACGCACTACTACGAGGGCCACGGCGTGCGCCGGGTCGTGCACAGCGTGCGCACCGCGGCGGCGACGGGCGCCAGGACCATGGTGCTCACCAACGGCGCCGGCGGGATCCGCGAGACCTGGAAGCCGGGGCAGCCCGTGCTGATCAGCGACCACATCAACCTCACCGCGGACTCCCCGCTCGAGGGCGCGACCTTCATCGATCTCACCGACCTGTACAGCACGCGGCTGCGCGAGCTCGCCCGCACGATCGACCCGACGCTCGACGAGGGCGTCTACACGCAGTTCCGGGGGCCGCACTACGAGACCCCGGCCGAAGTGCAGATGGCGAAGGCCATCGGCGGCCACATCGTCGGCATGTCGACCGCGCTCGAGGCGATCGCGGCCCGGGAGGCCGGCATGGAGGTGCTCGGGTTCTCGCTCATCACGAACCTGGCCGCGGGGATCCAGAAGACCCCCCTCAGCCACGCCGAGGTCATCGAGGCGGGCAGGGAGGCCGAGCCGGTGATCTCGGGCCTGCTGGCCCGCGTGATCGGGGCGCTGTGAGCGGCCAGGAGGCGGCCCTGCTCACGCAGGCGCGCGCCTGGCTGCGGCAGGATCCGGATCCGGAGACCCGCGACGAGCTCGCCGGTCTCATCACGCGCGCCGGATCGGGCGACGAGGCGGCGCTCACCGACCTCGCCGACCGCTTCCGCACCCGCCTCGCGTTCGGCACCGCCGGCCTCCGCGGGGAGCTCGCCGCCGGATCGAACCGCATGAACCGGGTGCTCGTGGCTCAGGCCGCCGCCGGGTTCGCCGCATACCTCTCGGAGAAGGCCGCCCCCGGCACGGTGCCGACCGTGGTGATCGGCTACGACGGCCGCAAGAACTCGCGCGTCTTCGCGAAGGACTCCGCGGAGATCTTCGCCGGCGCGGGGCTCCGCGCGGTCCTCCTGCCGCGCCTGCTTCCGACGCCGGTGCTCGCCTTCGCCGTGCGGCACCTGGGCGCCGACGCGGGGGTCATGGTGACCGCGAGCCACAACCCGCCGAACGACAACGGCTACAAGGTGTACCTCGGCGGTGCCGATCAGGGCTCGCAGATCGTCTCCCCCGCCGACGCGGAGATCGCCGCGCACATCCAGCGCGTGGCCGACCGCGGCGACGCCGGGTCGATCCCGCGCTCCGACGCGTACGAGACGGCCGGCGAGGACGTCGTCGACGCCTACGTCGCCGCGACCGCGGCGGTCGCTCCGGCGCCGGTGGGCACCGCAGGCCTCCGCTGGGTCTACACGGCCATGCACGGGGTGGGCTGGGAGACCTTCTCCCGCATCATCGGCGAGGCCGGCTACCCCGCGCCGTGGACGGTCGGCGAGCAGCGCGACCCGGATCCCACGTTCCGCACCGTCTCCTTCCCCAACCCGGAGGAGCCGGGGGCGATGGATCTGGCCTTCGCGAAGGCGCGCACCCTGGGCGCCGAGCTCGTGATCGCGAACGACCCGGACGCCGACCGGCTCGCCGTCGGCATCCCCGACGAGAGCGTCGAGGGCGGCTGGCGCCGGCTGACCGGCAACGAGGTCGGACTGCTCCTGGGCTGGCGCGCGGCGCGCGCAGCCACCGCGGACGGCCCCGCAGCCCCGGGCACGTCGCTGGCGTGCTCGCTGGTCTCCTCCCCCGCGCTCGGCGCGGTGGCCCGGCACTACGGGCTGGACTTCCACGAGACCCTGACCGGGTTCAAGTGGATCTCCCGCGCCCCCGGCATCGCGTTCGGCTACGAGGAGGCGCTGGGCTACCTGGTGAATCCCGACACGGTGCGCGACAAGGACGGCATCTCCGCCGCGGTGGCGCTGCTCGGCCTGGCCGCGGAGGCCCGCAGCCGCGAGGCGACGCTCGCCGACCTGCTCGAGGAGGTCGCCGCCGAGGTGGGCCACTTCGCCAGCGGGCAGGTCTCGATCCGCGTCGAGGACGTCTCGGTGATCGGCCGCATCATGGCGGCGCTGCGCCAGGATCCGCCCGCCGCCTTCGGCGCGACGGCGATCTCGGCGACGGAGGACCTCCTCGTCGCCGGCGGCGACGCGCCCGCGGGCGACGTGCTGCGCTACCGCCTCGCCGACGGGTCCCGGGTGATCGTGCGCCCCAGCGGCACCGAGCCCAAGCTCAAGGTGTACATCGACGCCAGGGCGGACTCGGCCGATGCCGCCCGCGCCGCGGTCGCCGGCCTCGACGCCGCGATCCGCGAGCTGCTGGCGCGACGGGGCTGACCGTGCCGGCCCGATCCGTCGTCATCCGCGCCGAGGGCGGGGCGCACGCGCGCCCCGTCGCGGAGCTGGTGCGCCTGGCGCTGGCGCACGAGGGAGCCGTCGCGCTCACGACCGCCGAGGGGCGGACCGTCGATCTCGGCAGCGTCCTGGCGGTGATGGATCTCGCCCTCGCCCCCGGGGACGAGGTCGTGCTCAGCGCGGACGGGCCGGGCGCCGAACGGCTCCTGGCGGCGATGGCGCACGTGCTCGACGGCTGAGCGCCGGTTCAGCCGTCGATCACCGCGACGAGCTCGTCCAGGAAGCCCGCGAAGGCGGCCCCGCGTCGCACGATGCGCTGGACGCTCTCGCCCTCGCCGAACACCTCCACCAGCTGCTCGAACACGGTCTGGAACGCGTCCCGGTCCTGCTCGCTGAACGCGGCGAGCGCCACGACCTGCACGCGCCCGCTCCCCCACGCGACCGAGCCCGCGGCGACGCCCACCGCGATCGCGGTGCGCTGCGCCGTCATCTGCAGGGCGTGGGGCACGGCGAGGGCGTCGCTGAACGCGGTGGACGAGAGCCGCTCCCGCTGGATCGTGTTCTCGATGTAGTCCTCGCCGATGAGGCCCGCCTCGACGAGCCGACCGCCCAGCAGCCGGATGATCGCCTCCTCCCCGATGTCGGGCAGCGGGTGCACGTACGCGTCCTCCGAGAGGTAGCGGGACAGCTCCTCGCGCAGCCGGGCCAGTCGGCGCGCACGCCGCAGCCGGGCGGCGGCCTGCTGCACGCGCTCGACGTCGGCCTCGGTGAGGAACGGCTGGATCAGCACCACGCGCTCGGCCGCCGCCGGAAGCGGGACCGTGCTGAGCACCAGATCGCTGTCGATCTCGGATTCGCGCGGATCCATCGCGGTGATCACCCGCACCACCTCGATGCCCTGCCCGAGCGAGTGGTCGACGCGCGAGCGCAGGACCTCGTGCAGCTCGTAGTAGCCGGGGCAGACGATCGTCGCCGTCAGCAGGGACTCCGCCCGGCGGCTGCGCTCCAGCCGGCCGCCGATGTGCATCGCCACGTACGCGATCTCGTCGTCGTCGGCGCGCAGGCCGAGTCGCTCCTGCAGCCCGCTGACCACCGAGACGGCCACCTCGAAGATCATCGGGTAGGCCGCCTTCAGCGAGCGCGTCAGCGGGTTCCGCGCGCGCGACTCCTCCTGCGCGCGGCGGAGCAGGTTCTGCACGTGCAGGGCCAGGCGCAGGATGAAGGCCTCGTCGACGAGATCCACCTGATAGTCCGATGACGCCTGCACCACCTCCGCGCGCACCGCCGCCTCCACCTCGGCGTCGAGGCCCGCACGGGCGAGATCGGCCGGATCCGCGCCTCCGGGCGTCACGATCCGGGTGAGGACGAGGCGGGCGAGATGTGCGAGATCGCCGGCGCCCAGCTCGACGCCGAGCTGCTCGCGGGCCAGCCGGCCGATGGCCTCCGCCACCGGATCCGCCCCCGGGGCGGAGTCGTCGCCGGGGCGGTCGGCGCCCTCCAGCTCGCGTCCCGAGGCGACCCGGTCCGCGGCGATGGCGATGTGCAGAAGCACGTCGGCGATCGCGAGCTCGTTCACGTAGTAGCCGAGTCCGCCGAGGGCCGCCACCAGCGCGTCCTTGAACGGCGACACCGCCTCCGGGGGGATCGCGCCCCCGGCGAGCGCGAAGCGGAACGGGTCCACGGGGAAGTCCGCCGCGTCCATCTCGTCGTGCGCGAGCCGGCTGAGCAGCCGGCGCTGATCGCGCTCCGCACCGCGCAGCCGCACGACGTCCCTGTCACGCTCGAGCGTCAGGCGCGTCCCCTCCAGCAGCGAGCGGATCCGGACGAGGTCGGCCTCGAGGGTCGCCTCGCTGACGTGCAGCCGCTCTGCCGTGTCGAAGACGTCGATGCCCGCCTCGTCGTCGAGCAGCGCGCGGACCAGCCCGTGCAGCCGCGCGCGCGGCGTCGATCCGGCACCCGCCCTGGCGGCGAGCGCGGCCCGGGCCGCGGGGCCGGCGCGGTATCCCGCCGCGCCCGAGACGACGGCGTCGCCGTCGGGCACGCGCGCGTTGAGGGCGGTGACGTAGGCCCGGACGCTGCGGGGCGTGACGCCCAGGAGGTCGGCGAGGCGGGGACCGGTCATCCACGCGTCCTCGCGCAGCAGCACGCTCAGCAGCCGATCCTGCCGTCGAGTAGACACCCCGTCGTCCCTTCACCCGTCCCCGCGCACCGCACGGTCACCCTCATGATGCCAGCATCGGGGGCACCGGGCTCCGGAACGGGCGTTCCGCCCAGGCGGAAGCGTTCCTGGTGGCCGAGGCCGCGCCCTCCGTCGAACAATGACGGAAGGAGGAACGAATCGATGAGGATCCAGGTCATCTGCGGCGCGGGTGCTTCCAGCACCTTCGTCGCGGCACGACTCCGCCGCGCCGCACTCGCCGCGGGCTCCGACTGGGAGGTCGCCGCCGCGCCGGCCGACGACGTGGATCCGTTCGCCGACGTCATCCTGCTGGGTCCGCACATCGCCGCGCTCCGTGAGGAGATCGGCCGCCAGGCGCCCCGCGCCCGGGTCGCCGTGCTTCCCGAGGACGCCTTCACCGACCTGGACGGCAGGCGCATCCACGCGTTCGTGGTCGCCGCCGACTCCGCACCGAAAGGAACGCCATGACCGCCCTGACCCGCACCGTCCGCATCGGCTCGTCGCACGGACTCCACGCCCGTCCGGCGAAGATCTTCGCCCAGGCCGCGAAGGAGACCGGGATCCCCGTCACCATCGCCAAGGACTCCGGAAAGGCGGTGAACGCCGCGAGCATCCTCGGCGTCATCGCGCTCGGTCTCGAGCAGGGCGACTACGCGACCCTCACCGCCGACGGCGAGTCGGCCGAGTCCGCGCTCGATCGGCTCACCGAGCTGCTGGCCACCGACCACGACGAGGGCGTCGCCTGATGGCCGTGCTGCGAGGAGTGGGCATCGGCCAGGGGGTCGCGACGGGCCCCGTGCTGCACATGGCGGAGGCGGCCCCCGCCCCCGAGGACGTGCCGAGCACCGTCGGCGCCGACGCCGAGCGCACCCGCGTGCAGGAGGCGATCGCGGCAGTCACCGCCGAGCTGAACCGTCGCGCAGAAGCCGCGGGCGGCGCCGCCCGGGACGTGCTCGAGGCGCAGGCGATGATCGCAGAGGATCCGACCCTGGCCGACGAGGTCGAGGAGCGGATCTCCGCCGGATCGACCGCGGAGTGGGCGGTGCACGACGCGTTCGCCGGCTTCCGGGCCTCGCTCGAGGCGGTCGGCGGCTACCTCGGCGAGCGCGCGGCGGATCTGGACGACATCGCTCAGCGCGTGATCGCCCGGCTCCGCGGGGTCGCCGCGCCCGGGGTCCCCGATCCGGATCACCCGTTCGTGCTCGTCGCCCGCGACCTGGCTCCTGCCGACACGGCCCTGCTCGACCTGGACAAGGTCCTCGCACTGGTCACCACCGACGGCGGGCCGACCTCGCACACCGCGATCCTCGCCCGCGAGAAGGGCATCGTCGCCGTCGTCGGCGCCGCAGAGGCGGCCGGGGTGCCGGACGGCGGGACCGTGATCGTGGACGCGGCCTCCGGCACCGTCACCACCGAGCCCGCGCCGGAAGAGATCGCGCGCGCCGCCGCCCGCGCCGCGGATCGACGAGCGGCCGACACGGCGCCGCCGACACCGGGCGCCCTCGCCGACGGCACCCCGATCGCCCTGCTCGCGAACCTCGGCAAGCCCGGCGACGCCGTGGACGCCGTCGCGCGCGGCGCCGAGGGCGTCGGTCTGTTCCGCACGGAGTTCCTGTTCCTGTCCGCGAGCCAGGCGCCCACGGTGACCGCGCAGCGCGACGCCTATCGCGAGCTCCTCTCCGCGTTCCCCGGCCGCAAGGTGGTCGTGCGCGTGCTCGACGCCGGTGCCGACAAGCCGCTGCCGTTCCTCAACGACGCGCACGAGGAGAACCCGGCCCTCGGCCTGCGGGGCCTGCGCGCCCTCCGCGCCAGCGAGGACATCCTCCGCGAGCAGCTCACCGCGCTCGCCGAGGCGGACGCCGAGACCGAGGCCGACCTCTGGGTCATGGCGCCGATGGTCGCCACGGTCGAGGAGACCGCGTACTTCACGGCGCTCGCCCGGGAGTACGGCCTCCGCACAGCGGGGATCATGGTCGAGGTCCCGTCGTCCGCGCTCCTCGCCGACCGGCTGCTCGCCCACGCGGACTTCGCCTCGATCGGAACGAACGACCTCACCCAGTACACGATGGCCGCCGACCGGCTGCTCGGGTCGGTCGCCTCGTTCCAGGACCCCTGGCATCCCGCCGTGCTGCGGCTGGTCGCCGAGGTCGGCCGCGCCGGCGCCGCCCTCGGCAAGCCGGTGGGCGTCTGCGGCGAGGCCGCTGCCGATCCGCTGCTGGCCGTCGTGCTCGTCGGCCTCGGCGTCGGCTCGCTCTCCATGGCCCCCGCGGCGCTCTCGGACGTGCGCCGCACCCTCTCGCTGCACACGCTCGACCAGGCCCGGCGCATCGCCGAGGCCGCCCTGGCCGCCGATGACGCGGCCTCCGCCCGTGCAGCCGCTCAGGCGGCCGGCTGAATCCCGCTTCCCACCGCAATCCCCCACACACAGAAAGTCACATCATGACGACGACGTCAGCACCCATCTCCGGAGCGAACCGGGCCCGCGTCGGGGTCCAGCGCTTCGGCACGTTCCTCTCAGGCATGATCATGCCCAACATCGCCGCTTTCATCGCCTGGGGCTTCATCACGATGCTCTTCATCTCGGTGGGCTGGCTCGGCCACTGGTACCCGGTCGCGGATCTGCTCGGCGGCTTCGGCAACGCCGACGCGGTCGGCTGGAAGGGAGCGCTCACCGCGCTCGCCGCCGCGAAGGACGGCACCACCTTCCCGCAGTACGTGGGCCTGGTCGGCCCGATGGTCACGTACCTGCTCCCCCTGCTCATCGCCAACACCGGCGGCCGCATGGTCTACGGCGAGCGCGGCGGCGTGGTGGCGAGCATCGCGACGATGGGCGTCATCGTGGGCACGGACATCCCGATGTTCCTCGGCGCGATGATCATGGGCCCGCTGGCGGGTCTGATCACGAAGTGGATGGACCGGATCTGGGACGGCAAGATCCGCCCCGGCTTCGAGATGCTCGTGAACAACTTCTCCGCCGGCATCCTCGGCATGCTGCTCGCCATCGTCGGCTTCTTCGGGTTCGGCCCCGTGATGCTGGGCATCAGCGCCGTGCTCGGCACCGTGGTCGCCTGGCTGGTGTCGATCCACCTCCTGCCGATCGTGTCGATCATCGTCGAGCCCGCCAAGGTGCTCTTCCTGAACAACGCGATCAACCACGGCGTCTTCACCCCGCTCGGCATCGAGCAGGCCACCAACGCGGGCAAGTCGATCCTGTTCCTGATCGAGGCCAACCCCGGCCCCGGGCTCGGCCTGCTCCTCGCCTTCACCTTCTTCGGCCTGGGCCAGGCCAAGGCGTCGGCACCCGGCGCGATCATCATCCAGTTCTTCGGAGGCATCCACGAGATCTACTTCCCGTACGCGCTGAGCAAGCCGATGACGGTCCTCGCGCTGATCGCGGGCGGCGCCACGGGCGTCACGACCAACATGATCCTCGGCGGCGGTCTCGCGTTCCCGTCGGCGCCGGGCAGCATCATCGCGGTCACGGCCGCGGCGCTGAGCCCGGCCGCGGGAGGCGTCGGCAACCTGTTCATCGTGTACCTGTCGGTGCTGCTCGCGGCGACGGTCACGTTCCTGATCTCGGGCGTCATCCTGCGGGCCTCCCGCAAGCGCGACCTGGCCGCCGAGGACACGTTCGGCGCCGCGATCGCGCAGACCGAGGCGAACAAGGGCAAGTCCTCCGCCGCGATGGACGCTCTGCGCGCCTCGACGACCGCGGGCGCGGCTGCCGGAGCGGGAGCGACCACGAACGCCGAGGCGCCCGCCCCGACCGCGACCGAGCGGCGGATCTCCACCATCGTGTTCGCATGCGACGCCGGCATGGGCTCGTCGGCGATGGGCGCCAGCGTGCTGCGCAACAAGTTCAAGAAGGCCGGCATCGACGGCGTCGACGTCACCAACAAGGCCATCGCGAACCTGGACGGCACGGAGGACCTAATCGTCACCCAGCAGCAGCTGACCGACCGCGCCCGGGCGCGCAACGGCGAGGCGATGCACGTCTCCGTGGACAACTTCATGAACTCGCCCCGCTACGACGAGGTCGTCGAGATCGTCCGCAAGCAGCACGACGGCGACGCCTGATCGCGCCCGCGAGAACCGAAGGAAGGAACACGACATGAGCATCCTCACCCCCGACCGCGTCCGGATCCATCCGGGCTCCGCCACCCAGGAGGAGGCCCTGCAGGAAGCAGCGGCACTCCTGGTCGGCGCGGGCGCGGTGACCCCCGCCTACCTCGACGCCATGCGGCAGCGCGAGCAGACCGTCTCGACGTTCATGGGCAACGGACTCGCCATCCCGCACGGCACGAACGAGGCGAAGGACGAGATCCTCTCCTCCGCGCTGTGCGTGATCCGCTACGACGGCGGCGTGGACTGGGCAGGGGATCCGGTCACCTTCGTGATCGGCATCGCCGGCCGCGGCGACGAGCACCTGGAGATCCTGTCGCAGATCGCGATCCTGTTCTCCGAGGAGGACGACGTCGCCCGTCTCGCCGCCGCAGGATCCGAGGAGGACCTGTTCGCCATGCTGGCGGAGGTGAACGGCTGATGCCCGTCGCGGTGCACTTCGGCGCGGGCAACATCGGCCGCGGCTTCGTCGGCCTGCTGCTGCACGAGGGCGGCTACGAGCTGGTGTTCTCGGACGTGGCCGCCGATCTCGTGAACGCGATCAACGCCGCGCCGGAGTACACCGTGCACGAGGCGGGCCCCGGCGGCGTCGACCGCGTGGTCACCGGCTATCGCGCCGTGGACAGCCGCACCGACCCCGCCGCAGCGGCTGAGGCGGTCGCCACGGCCGACGTCGTCACGACCGCGGTCGGCCCGACCGTGCTGCGGTTCGTGGCGCCGACGATCGTCGCGGGCCTGCGGCTGCGCGGCGCGGATCGTCGGCCGCTGCAGATCATGGCGTGCGAGAACGCGATCGGCGCGACCGACCTGCTGCGCGCCGAGATCGCGGGCGCGGCGGGCGAGGACGCGCCCGCGCTCCTCGCCCTCGCGGTGTTCGCGAACACCGCCGTCGACCGGATCGTTCCGGCCCAGGCCCCCGGTCAGGGCGTGGACGTCACCGTCGAGCCCTACTTCGAATGGGCGATCGAGAGCGGGCCGTTCGGCGACGACCCGCCGCACATCCCCGGCGCGCACTTCGTCGCGGATCTCGCGCCCTACATCGAGCGCAAGCTGTTCACCGTCAACACGGGGCACGCCGCGACCGCCTACTTCGGCGAGCGCGCCGGCGCGATCACGATCGCAGAGGCGCTGCAGGATCCGGCGACCGCCGCGGCCGTCGAAGCCGCGCTCGAGGAGACCTCGAACGTCCTCTCCGCCGTGCACGGCCTGGATCCGGCGGAGCTCGCCGCGTACCGTGCGAAGATCCTGGACCGGTTCCGCAACCCCCTCCTCCCCGACACGGTGCGGCGGGTCGGGCGCCAGCCGCTGCGCAAGCTCTCGCGGCACGAGCGGTTCATCGGCCCGGCGGCGCAGGCGGCGGAGCGCGGCCTCGGCACGACGGCGCTCGTCGCCGCCGTCGGCGCCGCCCTCTCCTTCGACGCGCCGGAGGACGAGGAGGCCGTGCAGCTGCAGGAGCTGCTGCACACCCTGGACGCCGACGCCTTCACCGCCGAGGTGACCGGCCTCGACGCCGCGCATCCGCTGTTCGCCGCGGTGCGCGACGAGGTCGCCCGTCACCAGGACCGGTAGCAGCGCCTGCGCGGTCCGGGACGGAGCCCGCCGCCGGATACGCTCGGAGCATGGACTTCGCCGCACCCGTGACCCTCGAGAACGACTTCGTGCGGCTGGAGCCGCTCGCCGACACGCACGCCGCAGACCTCGCCGCGGCGACGGCGGGTCTCGAGGACCGGTGGTACACGTCGGTGCCCTCCGCGGCGGGTGTGCCGGCCGAGATCGAGCGGCGCCGAGGGATGAACGCGGAGGGTTCGATGAACCCGTTCGCGATCATCCGCACGGACACCGGGCGCGCCGTCGGGATGACCACGTACTGCGACATCGACCAGCCCAACCGCACGGTCGAGATCGGCTACACGTGGCTGTCGCCGGAGGTGCACGGCACGGCGGTGAACCCTTCGGCCAAGCGCCTGCTGCTCGCCCACGCCTTCGAGACGTGCGGCGCGAACCGCGTTCAGTTCTGCACCCACTTCCACAACCGCCAGTCGCGCGCGGCGATCGAGCGGCTCGGCGCGAAGCTCGACGGGATCCTGCGCAACCACCGGGTCGGCGCCGACGGAGCCCTGCGCGACACCGTGGTCTACTCGATCCTCCCGCACGAGTGGCCCGCGGTCCGCAACGGCCTGGACGCCCGGCTCGACCGGCGTCGCTGAGGACTTCTCCCGTCGTTCTCAGCACCCCGATAGGATCGGGGCACTGCGCGCGGCGACCCGGGTCCGCGCCGACGAGGAGAGCATGACGAGGTCATATGCCGTGATCGGCGCCGGGCCCTCCGGCCTCGCGGTCATGCGCGCCCTTCAGAAGGCGGGCATCGAGGCGACGGGCTTCGAGGCCTCGCACGACGTCGGCGGCCTGTGGGACATCACGAACCCGCGCAGCACGATGTACGCCTCCGCGCACCTCATCTCCTCCCGCACCACGACGGAGTTCGCCGAATTCCCGATGGACAGCGACGTGGACTATCCGGGCCACCGCGTGCTCAAGCGCTACTTCGACGACTACGCGGACGCGTTCGGGCTGCGCGACCGGTTCCGCTTCGACACCCGCGTGGACCGCCTGGAGCGGGACGGAGAGGGCTGGATCCTGCGCGCCACCGCCCGCGATGCGGAGGGAGTCGAGACGGCCGTCCAGGAGCGCTACGACGGCGTCGTCCTCGCGAACGGCACGCTCGCGGAGCCGAACGTCCCCGCCTTCGCGGGTGCGTTCTCGGGCGAGCTCATGCACACCAGCGCATACAAGGATCCGTCCCCGCTCACCGGGCGCCGCGTGCTGATCATCGGAGCCGGGAACTCGGGCTGCGACATCGCCGTCGACGCCGTGCACCACGCCGCGAGCGTGGAGATGAGCGTGCGCCGCGGCTACTACTTCGTGCCCCGCTACCTGTTCGGCCGCCCCAGCGACACCCTCAACCAGGGACGGCCGCTCCCGGCGCGTCTCAAGCAGGCGGTCGACTCCCGGGTGCTCCGGGCGTTCACCGGAGATCCGGTGCGGTTCGGATTCCCGAAGCCCGACTACCGGATCTACGAATCGCATCCGATCGTGAACACCCTGGTGCTGAACCATCTGGGGCAGGGCGATCTGCGCATCCGCGCCGACGTCGAGTGCTTCGACGGTTCGACCGTCCGCTTCCGCGACGGCACGAGCGGCGACTACGACCTCGTGCTGCTGGCCACCGGGTACACGCTGGACTATCCGTTCGTCGACCGCGAGCACCTGAACTGGACGGGCGCCTCGCCGCGGCTGTTCCTCAACGTGTTCCCGCCCTCGTTCAACGGCCTCTTCGTCTGCGGGATGATCGAGGCCAGCGGCATCGGCTGGCAAGGACGGTACGAGCAGGCCGAGCTGATCGCCGCCTATCTGGCCGCGGTGGAGCAGGATCCGGCGCGCGCCGCACGGTTCCGCGCGCGGGTCGGCGCCCGGGCCTGGCCGGACCTCACCGGCGGCTACCGCTACCTCGGCCTCGCCCGGATGTCCTACTACGTGAACAAGGACGCGTACCGGAACGCCGTGCGCCGCGAGAAGGCGGAGCTCGCCGCTCCCGTCCGGGAGGCGTCATGAACCTCGGTGCCGCGGGCCGCCGGGTGCTGGTCACCGGTGGCGCCGGATTCCTGGGCAGCAGGGTCACCGCCCTGCTCGCGGACCATCCCGACGTCGACGTCGTCCTGTGCGGCGATCTCCGCGAGTCCGACGTGCCGGGAGTGGTGTCGGTGCACGTCGACGTGACGGATCCGCTTGCGCTGCCCGATCTGCTGCGGCTGCACCGCATCGACTCGGTCGTGCACTTGGCCGCGATCGTCAACCCGGGGCGCGATGTGCAGGGCGAGTTCCGGGTCGACGTGCAGGGCTCGTCGAACGTGCTCGCCGCATGCGTCGACGCCGGTGTGCGCCGGCTCGTGGTGTCGAGCTCCGGAGCCGCCTACGGCTACCATCCGGACAACCCGCCGTGGATCGGCGAGGACGACGCCCTGCGCGGCAACGACCAGTTCCCCTACTCGCGGCACAAGCGCATGATCGAGGAGCTGCTCGCCGCGGCGCGGAGCACGCACCCCGCCCTCGAGCAGGTGATCTTCCGGATCGGCACCATCCTCGGTCCCACCGTGCGCAACCAGATCACGGCGCTCTGGGACGCGAAGCGCATCCTGCACATCGCCGGATCCGAATCCCCGTTCGTGTTCGTCTGGGTCGACGATGTCGCCGCCGCCATGGTGCGCGCCGCCGTGGGCGACGGTCCGGCGGGCATCTACAACGTCGCGGGGGACGGCGCGCTGACCGTGCCCGAGATCGCGCGACGGCTGCGCAAGCCGCTCCTCACGGTCCCGGCGCCGCTGCTCGCGATCGCCCTCGCGATCGGGAGCGCCCTGCGGCTGACGGAGCACGGGCCGGAGAAGATCCGCTTCCTGCGCTACCGCCCCGTGCTGCGCAACGACCGCCTCAAGGAGGAGTTCGGCTACGTGCCCCGGCTGACCTCGTCGGAGGCGTTCGAGGAGTACCTGCGGACGCATCCGGGCGTCGTGCGCGCCGACTGATCGGGCCGCGCTCGTCGGTCGGCCGGCGGGCGTCCCGGCGTCAGGGGAGACGCCGCAGCGGAAGGCGCCCGTGCCGCGCTCCCGCGCCGACGGTCAGTGCGATCCTGCTTCGACGAGGATCACGCCGCCGACGATGACGGCCAGGCCGATCGCGGTCATGACCGAGATCCGGTCGTGGAAGAGCACGCGCCCGAGCACCGCGGTGGCGGCGACGCCGAGCGCCGCCCAGACCGCGTACGCGATGCCCACGGGCATGCCGAGCGCGAGCGTCGCCCCCAGCAGGACGTACGACACGAGGTATCCGATGACGATCGCGGGGATGTGGCGCCGTCGCCGGAAGCCCTCCGACGCGCGCAGGCTCAGGGTCGCCGTGACCTCCGCGGCGATCGCGCCCAGGAGCAGCAGCACGGTCATCCGGCACTCCCCTGCTCGCCCCGGCCGTGCCGGGTGCCGAGCTCGGCCAGCAGCACGCCCGCGATGATCACGCCGAGGCCGGCGAGCGAGAGCGGGCTCAGCGCCTCGGCGAAGAGCGCCGCTGCGGCGAGGGCGGTGAGCGCCACTCCGATCGCCGACCAGATCCCGTACGCCACGCCCACCGGCATGCCGCGCGTGAGCACCACTCCGAGCAGCCAGAACGAGCCGCCGTAGCCGATCACGACCACGCAGAGCCACCACCAGGATCCGCCGGTCGACACCGCGCGCAGGCTCAGCGTCGCGCTGACCTCCAGCACGATCGCGAGCAGGAGCGGCGGCCAGGCGCTGGGACGGCGCGCACCCGCCCCCGCCGCATCGTCGACCGGGACGGGAGGCTCAGCGGAGGACATCGTCGAGCACCGGGTGCAGGTGTCGGGTGCGCAGCACGATCGCCGCCGTCGCGGCGCCTGCGGCGAGGGCGGCGTCGAGCGTGAGCCCCGACAGCGTCGCATCGAGCACCCCGGCGAAGAAGGCGTCCCCCGCGCCGTTCGTGTCGACGACGTCGACCGGCACGGCGGCCACGCGATGCAGCACGCCGTCGCGATCCACGGCGATCGCGCCTTCGGCGCCGAGCGTGCAGACCGCGAGCACGGCTCCCGCCGCGATGCAGCCGCGCAGGAAGTCCTCCGGATCGTCGAGACGATCCGCGCTGCAGAACACGGTGTCGGCGGCCTCGAGGAACGGCCTGTGGAACGCGGAGGATCCGTCGTAGTCGTGCAGGTCGACCCAGATCGGCGCACCGGTCGCACGCGACTCCTCGATGGCGGCGAGGCCCTCGGCGGAGAGATCCAGCACGATCGCCGCGGCGTCGGACAGGACGGACTCGCCTGCGGCGGGCCCGTCCGGCTCGTCGACGGCCTCGGGGGACGACAGGTACAGCGAGACGCGCTCCCCCGCCCCGGTCATGAGGTTCAGATGCCGCTCGGAGACGTCCGCCGCCCGGAGCCCCTCCAGCGGGAGACCCGCACGCCCGAGCGCATCGCGGATGCGGTGGCCTGCGGCATCGTCGCCGACGCGGGCGCGCAGCGAGACGGCGCGGCCGAGCCCGGCGAGGGCCAGGGCCTTCCCGGCACTTGTGCCCCCGACGGTCTGCCAGTCGGCCTCGGCGAACTGCATGTGCGGGGCTGGATCGGGAAGCCGATCCAGGAGCACGATCGTGTTCCAGGACACCGCCCCGACGACCGCGACCCGCCCCGCCCCGGGGGCTTCACTCATCGAACCCCTCGGCGATCAGCTCCACGAGCTCCTCGCGCTCCTCGACCGGGAGGAAGGCGCCGGCCGCGGCGTTGAACTGGAACGACTCCAGGTCCTCCAGGTCGTACCCGAAGGAATCGACCAGGAGAGCCATCTCGCGGGTCAGCGACGTCGCGCTCATCGTGCGGTTGTCGACGTTCACCGTGACCGCGAACCCGAGCTGGTACAGCAGGTCGAACGGGTGGTCGGCGAACTCGCTCCCCCACGCCGCGATCGCGCCGGTCTGCAGGTTCGAGGACGGCGACAGCTCGAGCGGGATCTCCCGGTCCCGCACCCAGCGGGCGAGATCGCCGAAGCGCACCTGCACCTCCTCCCCGTCGCGGTTCACGATCTCCAGGTCCTCGGCGATGCGCACGCCATGACCCAGCCGGAGAGCGCGCCCGTCGACGAGCGCGGAGCGGATGGAGTCCGGCCCCGCCGCCTCGCCCGCGTGGACGGTGATCGGGAACATCTGCTGCGCGAGGTACTCGAACGTCTCCCGGTAACGCGACGACGGATAGCCCGCCTCCGGACCGGCCGTGTCGAAGCCCACGACGCCCCGGTCGCGGTTCGCGACGGCGAGCTCGGCGATCTCCCGCACCCGGTCCGTCTGCCGCATCGCCGAGAGCAGCTGGCCGACGCGGATGCTCTTGCCGCGGCTCTCCGCCGCGTCCTCCGCCTCGTCGATGCCGTCCTGCACGGCGTCGACCGCCTGCTGCAGCGTGAGCCCGGACGTGAGGTGCAGCTCGGGCGCCCAGCGCACCTCGCCGTAGACGACGCCGTCGCGCACCAGGTCCTCGACGAACTCGCGGGAGATCCGGCGCAGGTTCTCCGCCGTCTGCATCACCGAGAGCGACACGTCGAAGGTCTTCAGATAGTCGACCAGCGATCCGGCCGAGGCCTGCGTGCGGAACCACATCCCGAGCGCCGTGGCGTCGGTGTGCGGCAGCTCGATCCCGGCCGCGTCGGCGAGCTCGATGATCGTGGCGGGACGCACGCCGCCGTCGAGATGATCGTGCAGCGAGACCTTGGGAAGGCTCCGGAGGGACAGGCCCTCGACCTCCAGGTCGCCGTTCGCGTCGATGGGCATGACAGATCCTTCCTCAGCGGTCGATCGATGGGAATCGTCAGGGATGTTCCGAGAGGAACCGGGCGCGGGCGCCGCGCGGACGCCGCGCCCGGAATCAGCCTAGGCGGTGATGCGCTCGCGCACGAGGGGCCCGCGCTCGATCGGCGCGGCGCCGATCTCCCACGCGCCCTCGACCGCCTCGAGCGCGCGTTCGAACCGCGCCGCGTCGTCGGCGGACAGCGTGAACACGGGATCCCCCGCGCGCACGGCGTCGCCGGGCTTCACGTGCAGGTCGATGCCGGCGGCGAACACCACCGCGTCCTCGGCGCGGGCGCGTCCGGCGCCCAGACGCCAGGCGCCGATGCCGAAGGGCAGCGCATCCATGCGCGTGATGAAGCCGTCCGCTCCGGCGGTGACGGTGTGCGTCTCCCGCGCGACGGGGAGCGCGGCATCGGGGTCGCCGTCCTGCGCACGGATCATGGCCTTCCAGGAGTCCATGGCACGACCGTCGTCGAGCGCCTTCTCGACGTCCGCGTCCGGCTGACCGCTGAGCGCGAGCATCTCCCGGGCGAGCGCGAGCGTGAGCTCCCGCACATCCGCAGGCCCGCCGCCGGCGAGCACCTCGACCGACTCGCGCACCTCGTTCGCGTTGCCGATCGCGAGACCCAGCGGCACGTTCATGTCGGTGAGCAGCGCCGTCGTGGACACGCCGGAGTCGGTGCCGAGCGCGACCATGGTGCGGGCGAGCTCACGCGCGCGGTCGATGTCCTGCATGAAGGCACCGGATCCGAACTTCACGTCCAGCACGAGGGCGTCGGTGCCCTCGGCGATCTTCTTGGACATGATGCTCGACGCGATCAGCGGGATCGCCTCGACCGTGCCGGTGACGTCGCGCAGGGCGTAGAGCTTCTTGTCGGCCGGGGCGAGACCGGATCCGGCCGCGCAGATCACTGCTCCGACATCGCCCTTCAGCTGGGCGAACATCTCCTCGTTGCTCAGGGCGGCGCGCCAGCCGGGGATCGACTCGAGCTTGTCGAGCGTGCCTCCGGTGTGGCCGAGGCCGCGACCGCTCAGCTGCGGAACCGCGACGCCGAAGCTCGCGACCAGCGGCGCCAGGGGCAGCGTGATCTTGTCTCCCACGCCGCCGGTGGAGTGCTTGTCGACGGTGCGCTTGCCGAGGGCGGCGAAGCTCATCCGCTCCCCCGACGAGATCATCGCATCGGTGAGGACGCGGATCTCGTCCCGCTCCATGCCGCGCTGGAACACGGCCATCGCGAACGACGCCATCTGCGGGTCGGTGACGTAGCCGCGCGTGTACGCGTCGACCATCCAGCGCAGCGCCGGCTCCGGCACCGCACCGCCGTCGCGCTTGGCGCGGATCACATCGACGGCGTCAAAGGGCTCAACACTCAACGGACGTTCTCCAGATCTCTCGGCCCGAACGCATCGGGCAGCACTTCGTCGATGGTCCTGATGCCGGAGACGGTCTCCAGCAGCATCCCGGGCGCGGAGTGCTCGTAGAGCAGCTGCCGGCACCGCCCGCACGGCATGATCGTCTCGCCCTCGCCGTTCACGCACAGGAAGGCGACCAGGCGCCCTCCGCCCGACATGAACAGGTCGCCCACCATCGCGCACTCGGCGCACAGGGTCACGCCGTACGAGGCGTTCTCGACATTGCAGCCGGCGACGATCCGCCCGTCGTCGACGAGCGCGGCGGCGCCCACCCGGTAGTGCGAGTACGGCGCGTAGGCCTTGCGCTGAGCCTCGTCTGCGACGCGGCGCAGCTCATCCCAGTCGATGTCCACGAGAACCTCCTAGGACTTGATGTACGGCTTGCCGTCGGCGGCGGGCGCCTTGATCTGGCCGACGAAGCCGACGACCGCGAGGATCGTCACCACATACGGCAGCATCAGCATGAACTCGCCGGGGATCGGCGTGCGCAGCACGGCGAGCAGGTTCTGCAGGTTGGTCGCGAAGCCGAACAGCAGCGCGGCGAGCGCGGCGCGCACCGGATCCCAGCGACCGAAGATCACGGCCGCGAGCGCGATGAAGCCGAGCCCCGCGGTCATGTCCTTCGTGAACTGCGGCACCGAGACGAGCGTGAAGTACGCGCCGCCGATGCCGGCGATCGCGCCCGCGAGCTGGAGGTTCCAGAACCGCGTCGGGTTCACCTTGATGCCCACGGTGTCGGCGGCGTGCGGGTGCTCGCCGACGGCGCGCACGCGCAGGCCCCAGCGGGTGCGGTACATGCCCCAGGCCACCAGCGCCACCACGACGTACATCAGGTAGACGAGGAACGTCTGATTGAACAGGGCAGGGCCGATCACCGGGATGTCGCCCAGGATCGGGATCTTGATCAGCGAGAACCGGGTGGGGCTGTTCAGGGCCTGCGCGTTCGGAGCGAGGACGCCCTGATACAGGAAGCCGGTCAGACCCGACGCGAAGACGTTCAGCACGACGCCGACGATGACCTGGTCGACGAGGTACTTGATCGCGAAGGCGCCGAGCACGAGCGAGATAAGGATGCCGCCGAACATCGCGCCGATGAGGCCGACGAACGGGTTGTGCGTGAGGGAGCCGAGGATCGTCGCGGTGAAGGCGCCGAGGAGGAACTGCCCCTCGATCGCCACGTTCACGACGCCCGCGCGCTCGCCGATCACTCCGGCCAGGGCGCCGAAGACGAGCGGCACGGCGAGGGAGATGGATCCGCCGAGCAGCCCGGCGAGCGTGATCGCGCCGGCGGCGCCCGCGCCCGCCCAGGTCAGGAACGCCGTCATCGCCAGCACCGCGTACACGATCGGCACCCACAGGGGGATCTTCCGGTACTGCAGCGCGGCGATCAGGGCCAGCACGCCGAGCGCGACCGCGATCGCCCAGGTGATCCAGAGCACCGGGCCCGCGGGCACCGCGATGTCGCCCAGGCGGATCACCGCGCTCGCCTCGGAAAGCCGGAACGTGGTGGTGCCGTAGCGCGGCACGAACAGGAACAGCAGGCCGAGCAGCGCCACGATCGCGAGCAGCGTGATCGGGACCTTCAGCGAGCGGACCTTGACGACGGTCGGCGCGTCGAGCACGGGTGCCGAGGAGAGGGAGGTGCTCATGCTGCCGCCGCCTTCGTGTCGGAGGAATCGGAGTTCTTGGCCGCCCTGCGCGCGATCCGCGCCTTGGAGCGCTGCGAGCGCTCCGAGTCGTCCTTGGGCAGGAAGAAGATGGTCCGGATCAGCGGGGGCGCCGCGATGAACAGCACGATGAGCGACTGCACCACGAGCACGATATCGACCGGGATCGACTGCAGCGCCTGCATCGGGAAGGAACCGGCCTTGAGCGCGCCGAACAGCAGACCCGCCCAGAACGTGCCCCATGCGCGGCTGCGTCCGAGCAGGGCGACGGTGATGGCCGTGAACCCGATGCCCGCATCGATGCCGCCGTCGAAGCCGCTCGTGATCGTGCTCTGGATCTGGAACATGCCGGCCAGGCCCGCCAGGCCGCCGGAGAACAGCATCGCGTAGATGTACACGCGCGGGACGCTGATGCCCGCGGCGCGGGCTGCGCTGGGGTTCTCGCCCACGGCGCGCATCCGGAAGCCGAGTCCGGAGCGCTCGACGAGCCACCACACGAACAGCGTCGCGAGGATCACGATCGGGAAGCCCCAGTCGATCAGGTCGAGGCCGGGCAGCTTCGGCAGCACCGCGCTCGGCGGCGTGGGCCGGGTGATCGGCTGGATCTGGCCGGGACGCTGCAGCAGCTGCGGCACCTGCACCATCCACGTCACGAAGTAGAACGCGACGTAGTTGAGCATGATCGTGAGGATGACCTCGTGAGCGCCGGTGCGGGCCTTGAGCAGGCCCACGAGCCCGCCCCAGAGCGCACCGGCCGCGATGCCGACGATGAGCGTGAGCGGGATCTGGATGAGCGCGGGCAGGTTCAGCTGGAACGTCACGAGAGCCGCGGCCGCGCAGGCGATCAGCATCTGGCCGCGGGCGCCGATGTTGAACAGGCCGACGCGGAACGCCACCGCGATGCCGAGACCGGCGGCGATGAGCGGCGCGGCGAACCCGATCGTGTTGCCCAGCGGCTTCACGGCCGACCAGAAGTCGGAGGCGCCGAAGTCGATGATCGATCCGTTGAACAGCGCGGAGTACGCGCCGATCACGGCGCTCCATGCGGCACCCAGCGTGTCGGTGGGCCGGGCGAAGAAGTAGCCCGCCGCGGTCTGCACATCGGGGTTGGTGACGGCGATCAGCACGCCGCCGACGATCAGCGCGAGGAGGATGGCCAGCACCGTGGTGACCGCGCTGCCGCGCAGGATCTCCCGGAGCACGCGGTTCGAGACCGGGATCTCCTGGATGTTGCGCGTCATCGGGGGCTGCGGTGCGGGCGCCGCGGGTCCGCCGTCCGCGCTGGGCGCGGGCTCGGGTGCGGGCGTGCCGGAGGTCGGCGCGGACTCGGTGCTCATGCGGGTGCCTCCGTGGGGTTCTCGCCGGCCATCATCAGGCCGAGCACGTCGCGCGGGGTGTCCCCCGGGACGATGCCGACGATGCGGCCGCGGTACATGACCGCGATGCGGTCGGCGAGGGCGGTGACCTCGTCCAGTTCGGTCGACACCACGATCACCGGGATCCCGGAGTCGCGGGTCTCGACGATGCGCTTGTGGATGAACTCGATGGATCCGACGTCCACGCCGCGGGTGGGCTGCGAGGCGAGCAGCAGCTTGAGGTCGCGGTTGAGCTCGCGCGCGATCACGACCTTCTGCTGGTTGCCGCCCGAGAGGGATCCCGCGGCCTGGCCCGGTCCCTGCGTGCGGATGTCGAACTCCGCGATGCGCTCCTTCGCGAACGTGTCGAGCACGCCGCGCATGATGGTCCCGAAACGGGTGAAGGCGGGGTCGTCCGAGCGGTCGAGGATGAGGTTCTCCGCGACGGAGAAGGCGCCCACGAGTCCGTCCTCGTTGCGGTCCTCCGGGACGAACCCGACACCGGCGTCGAGCACCTGGTGCACGTTGCGGCCGATCAGCTCGACGCCGTCCAGCGAGATGGACCCGGTCGAGCGCGCACCCAGGCCCATGATCGCCTCGGCCAGCTCGGTCTGCCCGTTGCCCTGCACGCCGGCGACCGCGAGCACCTCGCCCGGGCGCACCTCGAAGCTGATGTCGTCGACCACGACGACGCCGTCCGGCGCGATCACGCGCAGGTCCTTCACGCGCAGGCCGCCCTCGCCGATCCTGGGCGGGTCCTTGTGCACCGTCAGCTCGACCGCGCGTCCGACCATCATCGACGCGAGCTCGGTGTTCGAGGACTTCGGGTCGGCCTCGCCGACCACCCGGCCCAGGCGGATCACGGTGATCTTGTCCGCGATCGCGCGCACCTCGCGCAGCTTGTGCGTGATGAACACGATCGCCGTGCCCTCGTCGCGCAGCTGCTTCATGATCTCCATGAGCTCGTCGGTCTCCTGCGGCGTGAGCACCGCGGTCGGCTCGTCGAACACGAGCACCTTGGCGTCACGGCTCAGGGCCTTGATGATCTCCACGCGCTGCTGCACGCCGACCGGCAGATCCCCCACGATCGCGTCGGGGTCGACCTCGAAGCCGAACCGCGAGGCGACCTCGCGGACGTGCTCGCGCGCGGCGGCGATGTCGAGCACGCCGAAGGCCTTGGACTGCTCGTGCCCGAGCATCACGTTCTCGGCGACCGTGAACACCGGGATGAGCATGAAGTGCTGGTGCACCATGCCGATGCCGGCGGCCATCGCGTCGCCGGGGCCGCGGAAGTGCTGCGGAACGCCGTCGAGCAGGATCTCGCCCTCGTCGGCCTGGTAGAGGCCGTAGAGCACGTTCATCAGCGTCGACTTGCCGGCGCCGTTCTCGCCCAGGAGTGCGTGGATCTCGCCGGGTTCGACGACCACGTCGATGTGGTCGTTGGCGACCAGGGATCCGAAGCGCTTGGTGATGCCGCGGAGCTCGAGCTTCATAACTGTGACCCTATCCGGGAAGGGGGGACTCAAGAAGAGCGCGGGGCGCCGGATCCCGCCGTCGCGCCGGTCGGCGACGACGGCGGGATCGGAGCGCCCCGCGTCAGAGGGGGATTACTTCGGGGAGGCGGCCGATTCGACCTTGATGTCACCCTTGATGATCTTGTCCTGCAGAGCCTTCAGCTCGTCGGTCAGACCCTTGGGGAGCTTGCTCTCGAAGTCGTGGAACGAGGACAGACCCACGCCGTTGTTCTCCAGCGTGCCGACGTACGGGGTCGGGTCGAAGCTGCCCTTGGCGGCGTCGAGGACGGTGGTGTTGACCGCGTCGTCGATGCGCTTCATGACCGAGACCAGGATCTGGTCGGCGACGGAGGGGTCGGCCACGGCGAGGTCGGAGTCGACGCCGAGCATGACCGTCTTCTTGCCGCTGTCCTTGATCGCGGCGCTGGCCGACAGGTAGATCGGACCGCCGACGGGGAAGATCACGTCGACGCCCTGACCCAGGATCGAGTTCGCGGTCTGCTTGGCGGTGTCGTTCGCGGCGAAGGCGCCGGTGAACGAGCCGTCCTGCGCGGCCTTGTCCCAGCCGACCGAGGCCACGGAGGTGCCCTTGTCCTCGTCGTACTTCTTGACGCCGTCGACGAAGCCGTCCATGAAGATCGTCACCGGCGGGATCTTCATGCCGCCGAAGGTGCCGACCTTGTTGCCGCCCTCCTGAGCGGACCATGCCGCCGCGGCGTAGCCGCCGAGGTAGGCCGCCTGAGCGGTGTCGAAGAGGATCGGCTTGATGTTCGGCGCGTCGGGCTTGCCGTCGCCGTTCTTGTCGGCCAGCGAGTCGATGATGCCGAAGTTGACCTTCGGGTTCGCGATCGCGGCATCCGCGATCGCCGCATCGAGCTTGAAGCCGACGCCGACGATCATCGTGCACTTGCCGGCGATGAGCGAGTCGATGTTGCTCTTGTAGTCGTTGTCCGACTTCGACTCGACCTCGAGGGCCTTGACGCCGAGCGTCTTGGCCGCCTTGTCCATGCCGATCTTGGCCGACTCGTTGAAGGACTTGTCGTTGAAGCCTCCGCTGTCGGAGACGAGGCAGGGCTTGAAGTTCGCGTCGGCCGGCTTCGCGCCGCCGGTCGAGCTGGCCGGAGCAGGAGCGGAGCCGCAGCCTGCGAGGGCGACGATGACACCGGCAGCGACGGTCGCGCCGATCAGCTTCTTGGTGAGGGAGATGGTCACTCGGGCCTCCAGAAAACGAGCCCGCGGCCATCGCGGGTCACTTGAAAGTTACCGACTGTGACGAAGATCGGGCATCCTCGTCCGTGTCGCTGGAGTCAATGGTTACAAACATGAGATCACGTGCGCTCGTCTTTGCTCACATGAGCAGACGGGTAGGGCGTCCCCCGCTTTCGTGCACTGCCGTGCGCATCTGCAGGTGACCGTGGCGGCGTCAGAGCACGTCGCCACGTCCGTTGAGCTTGAGCGACTCGACCACGCCCTTCACCCGCTGCGCATGCTCGGTCGTGGTCACGAGAAGTGCGTCGGGGGTGTCCACGACGACGATGTCCTGCACGCCCACGAGGCTGATCACCCGGGACGTCTGGCTCACCAGGATCCCGCTGGCCGCATCCGAGAGCACGCGCGCGGACGGGCCCAGCACGGCGAGGTCGTTCTTGCGCCCGTTGAGGATGAGCTTGGTGAGCGAGGCGAAGTCGCCCACGTCGTCCCAGTCGAAGTGACCGGGCACCACGGCCAGGCGTCCGTGCTCCGCGGCCGGCTCGGCGACCGCGTAGTCGATCGCGATCTTCGGCAGCGCGGGCCACACCCGATCCACGACCGGGCCGCGGCGCTCCCGGTCGTCCCATGCCTCGGCCAGCTCGAGCAGGCCGGCGTGCAGGGCGGGCTGGTGCTGCGCGAGCTCCGCGAGGAGCACGTCGGCCCGGCTGATGAACATGCCGGCGTTCCAGAGGTAGTTCCGGTCCTCGTAGTAGGTCTTGGCGGTCGCCAGGTCCGGCTTCTCCACGAAGCGCTCCACGAGCGACGCCTCGCGCACCCCGTCGACCTCCAGCTCCTCCCCCTGCTGGATGTATCCGAAGCCCACCGCGGGCTCGGTCGGCGTGATGCCGATCGTCACGATGTAGCCCTGCCGCGCGACCTCGACCGCGTCGCGCACGGCGAACTCGAACTTGCGCGTGCTGCGGATGACGTGATCGGCGCTGAAGGAGCCGATGATCACGTCGGGATCGCGGCGGTGCAGGATCGCGGCGGCCAGCCCGATCGCCGCCGCGGACTCCCGCGGCTCCGATTCGAGGAACACGTTCTTGTCGGGGATGCCGGGCAGCTGCGCCTCGACCGCGGCGCGATGCGCGCGCCCGGTGACGACCGCGATGCGGTCGTGCCCGGCGAGCGGCTCGATCCGGTCCCACGTGTCGCGCAGCAGCGACTGCCCGGAGCCGGTCAGGTCGTGCAGGAACTTGGGCGCATCGGCGCGCGACAGCGGCCACAGCCGGCTTCCGATGCCCCCGGCGGGGATGACGGCGTAGAAGTCGGGGATCGGCTCGCGCATGGATTCAGGGTATCGGTGCCCCCCATCGGCGCGTCGGAGGATGCGGGGAACGATCGCGGATGTGCATCGTCACGATCGCAGAACCGCATCGCGCTAAGGGTCCCCTTCGTCGCTCCCAGCGAGCTGACAGGAATAGGATGTGGGAGATCGGACGCCTGCGCGCCTCGATCCGCCGCTTAGATCAGGGAGGACGACTGTGTCCGCAAGCACGCGCTTGACACCTTCGATTGCGGAAACCACGTCCAAGACGCCGCGCGGCACCCTCTACCGAGGGCGCGAAGGCATGTGGTCGTGGGTTCTGCATCGCATCACCGGAATCGCCATCTTCTTCTTCCTCCTGGTGCACGTGCTCGACACGTCGCTCATCCGGGTGTCGCCGGAGGCCTACAACGCGGTCCTCGGCACGTACAAGAACCCGATCATGGGGCTGGGCGAGACGGTCCTCGTCGCCGCGATCGTGTTCCACGCGCTGAACGGGCTGCGGATCATCCTGGTCGACGTCTGGTCCAAGGGCGCCCGGTACCAGAGGCAGATGTTCTGGTGCGTGATCGGGGTGTGGGCCGTGCTCATGCTCGGCTTCGCACCGCGCCACCTGATCAACGTGTTCTCGAACGTGGGAGGTGGGCACTGATGGCCGCCGACGTCTTCACCACCCAGCACCTCGCCGCTCCGCGCCGCAACAAGGGCGTGAACCTCGAGAAGTGGGGCTGGATCTACATGCGCGTCTCGGGCGTCGTGCTCGTCGTGCTGATCTTCGGCCACCTCTTCGTGAACCTCATGCTGGGCGAGGGCATCCACGCCCTCGACTTCGCCTTCGTCGCCGGAAAGTACGCCACGCCGTTCTGGCAGTGGTGGGACGTGCTGATGCTGTGGCTCGCGCTGATCCACGGCGCGAACGGCATGCGCACGGTCGTCAACGACTACGTCGGCCACGCCGGCGTGCGCAAGACCCTCCTCGTCGTGCTGGGGCTCGCGGCCGCGCTGCTGATCCTCCTCGGCACCTTGGTCGTCTTCACGTTCGACCCGTGCAACGGCGTGTTCGAGAACGGCGCCATGTGGGACACCTGCAAGGCGCTGGGCAAGTAGCCCCGCGACACCGGCGACACACGCTCCCCCGCCGCAGCGGCGACAAAGCTCAGAGAATAGGCAGAACCAGTGACCACTGAGACCCAGGATTCCGTCGTCAAGAACGGCGTGCACCACCACCAGTTCGACATCGTGATCGTCGGCGCCGGCGGCGCCGGCATGCGCGCGGCGATCGAGGCCGGCCCCGGCGCGAAGACCGCGGTGATCTCGAAGCTCTACCCGACGCGCTCCCACACGGGTGCGGCGCAGGGCGGCATGGCCGCCGCGCTCGCCAACGTCGAGGAGGACAGCTGGGAGTGGCACACCTTCGACACCGTCAAGGGCGGCGACTACCTCGTCGACCAGGACGCGGCGGAGATCCTCGCCAAGGAGGCCATCGACGCGGTCATCGACCTCGAGAACATGGGCCTGCCGTTCAACCGCACGCCCGAGGGCAAGATCGACCAGCGCCGCTTCGGCGGCCACACCGCCGAGCACGGCAAGACCCCGGTCCGCCGCGCCTGCTACGCCGCCGACCGCACCGGCCACATGATCCTGCAGACGCTGTTCCAGAACTGCGTCAAGCTCGGCATCAACTTCTTCAACGAGTTCTACGTGCTCGACCTCATCACGGTGAAGGACGAGGCGGGCAAGACCGGCATCGCCGGCGTCGTGGCCTACGACCTCTCCACCGGCGAGCTGCACGTCTTCCACGCCAAGGCCGTGATCTTCGCGACCGGCGGTTTCGGCAAGATCTTCAAGACCACCTCCAACGCGCACACCCTCACCGGTGACGGCGTCGGCATCGTGTGGCGCAAGGGCCTGCCGCTGGAGGACCTCGAGTTCTTCCAGTTCCACCCGACCGGGCTCGCCGGTCTCGGCATCCTGCTGACCGAGGGCGCCCGCGGTGAGGGTGCGATCCTGCGCAACGCCTCCGGCGAGCGGTTCATGGAGCGCTACGCCCCCACCATCAAGGACCTCGCACCGCGCGACATCGTGGCGCGCTGCATGGTGCAGGAGGTCGCGGAGGGCCGCGGCGCCGGGCCGCACAAGGACTACGTGCTGCTGGACTGCACCCACCTGGGTGCCGAGGTGCTGGAGACCAAGCTCCCGGACATCACCGAGTTCGCGCGCACCTACCTGGGCGTCGACCCGGTCGTCGAGCCGGTTCCCGTGATGCCGACCGCGCACTACGCGATGGGCGGCATCCCCACCAACAACAACGGCGAGGTGCTCGCCGACAACGACACGATCGTGCCCGGGCTGTACGCGGCCGGCGAGTGCGCGTGCGTCTCGGTGCACGGCGCCAACCGCCTCGGCACCAACTCGCTGCTGGACATCAACGTGTTCGGCAAGCGCTCGGGCCGCAACGCGGTCGAGTACGTCAAGACCGCCGACTTCCTCCCCCTCCCCGAGGCTCCGGAGACCGCGGTCAAGGAGATGCTCGAGGGCCTGCGCAACAACACCGGCACGGAGCGCATCGCCGTGCTGCGCAAGAAGCTGCAGGAGGAGATGGACAAGGGCGCGCAGGTGTTCCGCACGCACGACTCCCTCCAGCACGTGCTCGGCGTGATCGCGGAGCTGCGCGAGCGCTACAAGAACGTGCACGTCGACGACAAGGGGCACCGGTTCAACACCGACCTGCTCGAGGCCGTGGAGCTGGGCTTCCTCCTCGACATCGCCGAGGTCGTCGTCTACGCCGCGCAGAACCGCGAGGAGAGCCGCGGCGGCCACATGCGCGACGACTTCCCGAAGCGCGACGACGAGAACTACATGCAGCACACGATGGCCTACCTGACCGGCGACCCCCACTCGTCCACGCCGAGCGATCACATCAAGCTCGACTGGAAGCCGGTCGTGTTCACGAAGAACGAGCAGGGCGAGTTGAACTACCCGCCGATGGAGAGGAAGTACTGATGTCCGCCCAGGTCGTGGAGGAAGTCGTCACCGAGACCGTCGTCGAGGACACCGGCGTGCAGTCCTTCCTGGTCACGTTCAACATCCGCCGCTTCGACCCCGAGGTCGACAGCGAGCCGCACTGGGTCGATTACGACGTGGAGCTCTACTCCACGGACCGCGTGCTCGACGCGCTGCACAAGATCAAGTGGGAGGTCGACGGGTCGCTCACCTTCCGCCGCTCCTGTGCGCACGGCATCTGCGGATCCGACGCGATGCGCATCAACGGCCGCAACCGCCTCGCCTGCAAGACGCTGATCAAGGACCTGGACATCTCCAAGCCGATCTACGTCGAGGCGATCAAGGGCCTGCCGCTCGAGAAGGATCTCGTGGTCGACATGGATCCGTTCTTCGCCGCCTACCGCGATATCAAGCCGTTCCTCCTCGCCAAGAGCGAGCCGGAGAAGGGCAAGGAGCGCGTGCAGTCGATCGCCGACCGCGCCGTCTTCGACGACACCACCAAGTGCATCCTCTGCGCCGCGTGCACCTCGTCGTGCCCCGTGTTCTGGACCGACGGGCAGTACTTCGGTCCCGCCGCGATCGTGAACGCGCACCGCTTCATCTTCGACTCCCGCGACGACGGCGCCGACGTGCGCCTGGACATCCTCAACGACAAGGAGGGCGTCTGGCGCTGCCGCACGACCTTCAACTGCACCGAGGCGTGCCCGCGCGGCATCGAGGTCACCAAGGCGATCGCCGAGGTCAAGCAGGCGGTCCTTCGCGGTCGCCCCTGAGACCAGGTCCTGAGACCGTCGAACGGTCCGAGAGGCGCCATCCCCGCAGCGGGGTGGCGCCTCTTCCCGTTCGCGGGCGAGCGCGGCAGGACGAGGGCCGGCGGTCGCTAGGGTGAAGGCGTGGCGGAATCCGATTCTGAGCTGAGAGCGCGGCTCGAGGCGCCGATCGAGCGCGCCGCCGCGCTCACCCGCCGCACGATGCAGGCGTTCCCGATCAGGGTCTGGCGCCGGTTCCTGCAGCGCAACGGCTTCCTGCTCTCGGCGGGCATGAGCTACCAGGGGCTCTTCGCCGTGTTCGGCCTGCTCTACATCGGCTTCGCCTCGGCCGGGCTCTGGCTCGGCGGAAGCGCGCGGGCGATCGCCCTGCTCACCGCGATCGCCAACAGCTACATCCCCGGCATCATCAGCGATCACGGCCTCGTCCATCCCGAGGACGTGCAGGCGCTCGCCTCCGAGGCCAGCGGCGTGCTCAGCGTCACGGGCATCGTGGCCGCCGCGGTCGTCGCCTGGACCGGCATCACGGCGGTCACCTTCACCCGGCGGGCCGTGCGCGACATCTTCGGCCTGCCCTACGACAGCCGCAGCTTCGTGCTGCTGAAGCTGCGCGACGGCGTGGCCGGGATCCTGTTCGGTCTGGCCCTGCTGGTCGGATCCGTCCTCGGCTTCGTCGGGGTGTGGGCGCTGCGCCAGATGCTCGACCTGCTGGGGTGGCAGCTCGGCGCCGCAGTGTTCGACTTGCTGACGCGCGCGGCATCGGTCGTGGTCATGTTCGCGCTCGACTCTGCGGCGATCGCGCTGCTGGTCCGCTTCCTCACGGGCACGCGGCTCGCCTGGCGCACGATCCTGCCCGGCTCGATGCTCGGCGGCGGCGCGGTGGTGGTGCTGCAGCTCGGCGCGGGCCTGCTGCTCGCGCACACGCCCGGCAACCCGCTGCTCGCGACGTTCGCCGTGGTCGTGGCCATGCTGCTGTGGTGCCGCTGGGTGGCGGTCGTGATCCTGGTCGCCGCCGCATGGATCGCGCTGACCGCGGAAGACCGCGACCAGCCGCTGCAGGAGGTCGACGAGGACGCCGCTCGGCGCGCCGAGCTCGCCGCCCTCTCGCTCGCGGCCGAGGTGCGCCTGCGACGCGCGGAGCAGGAGTACGACGCCGCACCCTGGTGGCGCCGTCGATCGGCCGCCAGGGCCGTGCGCGCGGCGCGCGAGGAGTGGGGCGACGCGCTCGCCGACGAGGCCGCTGCCGCTCCTCCCCCGGCGGACGAAGAAGGCCTGCTCCGCCTGCTGCTCGAGGGTCCGCGACGCGGCGACGCCGGCCCTGCGGCTGCGGACGGCGATGTCGGAGGCGCTCGTTAGGCTGGATCCATGCCCCACCTGCGTATCGCCACGGTCAACGTCAACGGGATCCGCGCCGCGGTCCGCAACGGAATGCACGGCTGGCTCGACGAGGCAGAGGTCGATGTGCTGACCCTGCAGGAGGTGCGCGCCCAGGACGAGCACCTCGAGGCCGCGTTCCCCGGCTGGTCGATCCTGCACGACGAGGCCACCGCGAAGGGCCGCGCCGGCGTCGCCGTGCTGAGCCGCGAGCCCGCGCTCGCCTCGCGGACCGCGTTCGGGCCCGACGAGTTCGACTCCAAGGGGCGCTGGCTCGAGGCCGACTTCGCGCTCGGCGGCACTCCCCTCACGGTGGTCAGCGCCTACGTGCACAGCGGGGAGGCAGACAGCCCGAAGCAGGACGAGAAGTGGAAGTTCCTCGACGCGATGACCGTCCGCATGGGCGAGCTCGGCGCCGACGGAGCCCTGGCGCTGGTGACGGGCGACCTGAACGTCGCTCATCGCCCCCTCGACATCCTGAACTGGAAGGGGAACGTCAAGAAGGCCGGCTTCCTCGCCCGTGAACGGGCTTATTTCGACCGATTCCTCGGAGCCGCGGGCGAACCGGCGATCGGTCAGGAGGGCGTCGGCCGCGGAATGGTGGGCCAGCTCAGCGACACGCGCCCCTTCGTCACGGAGGGTGATGGCAAGGGGCTCGGCTGGGTCGACGTCGGGCGCGCTGCAGCCGGCGAGGTCCCCGGTCCGTACACCTGGTGGACGATGCGCGGCCAGGCCTTCGACAACGACTCCGGCTGGCGGATCGACTACCACCTCGCCACGGCGCCCCTCGCGGCACGGGCGACGAACTATCGCGTCGCCCGGGCCGCCACGTACGCCGAGCGGTGGAGCGACCACACGCCGGTCATCGTCGACTACACGTACTGACCGAGGCTGCGGTCGGGGGGCTGTGTGCCGTCCCCGTAGGATTGGTTCGTGACCAAGCCCCGCCTCTACTCCGGAATGCAGCCCTCCGCCGACTCCCTCCAGGCCGGCAACTACATCGGGGCGCTCCTGCAGTGGCGGGAACTGCAGAACTCCTACGACGCGTTCTTCTCCGTCGTCGACCTGCATGCGATCACCGTGCCGCAGGATCCCGCCGAGCTGCGCGAGAAGACCCGTCGCACCGCGGCGCAGTACATCGCCGCCGGCATCGAGCCCTCGCAGTCCACGCTGTACGTGCAGTCGCATGTGCGTGCCCACGCCGAGCTGGCCTGGATCCTCAGCACCATCACCGGCTTCGGCGAGGCCGGCCGGATGACGCAGTTCAAGGACAAATCCTCGCGCTTCGGCGCCGACGCGACCTCGGTCGGGCTCTTCACCTACCCGGTGCTGATGGCCGCGGACATCCTGCTGTATCAGACCGACGTCGTGCCGGTGGGCGACGACCAGAAGCAGCACGTCGAGCTGACGCGCGACCTCGCGGAGCGCTTCAACTCGCGCTTCGGAGAGACGTTCGTGGTGCCGATCCCCGTGATCCAGAAGGACACGGCGCGTATCTACGACCTGCAGAACCCGACGTCGAAGATGTCGAAGTCGGCCGAGTCCGACGCCGGCGTGCTGTGGCTGCTGGACGATCCGGCGAAGTCGGCGAAGAAGGTCATGCGCGCCGTGACCGACAACGAGGGCTCGGTGCGCTACGACCGCGAGAACAAGCCCGGCGTCTCCAACCTGCTCACGATCTACGCGGCCCTCACCGGCCGCCAGATCGCGTCGATCGAGGACGAGTACGCGGGACGCGGCTACGGCGACTTCAAGAAGGGCCTCGCCGAGGTCGTCGTGAACGAGTTCGGCCCGGTGCGTGAGCGCGCGAACGAGCTGCTCGCCGATCCGGCGGAACTGGACCGGATCCTCGCGGCCAACGCCGCCCGTGCCGACGAGGTCGCCGACAAGACCCTCGCCGACGTGTACGACCGGGTCGGACTGCTCCGCCGCGTCTGAGCCCGGTGCCGTGGGTTGCACGCCCGCGCACCGACGCAACGCAGGAGATTCGACTCCCCTCCGGCGATCCGGGGCCCTTCGGCGCCGATTCTCCTGCGTTCTGTCTCTCCGCCTCAGCGGCGAAGGGCCAGAAGAGCCCGGACGGCATCCGTGAGCACGCGGGGCGTGGTGAGGACCATGCTGGCGGTGGGCCGGATGCAGACATGCCCTCGTGCAGCGAGCGCGAGGTCGCGCCATCGATCCCGCTCCTGCGGGGCCCACCCGGAGAGGGAGCGGTCCAGCGGAATCCCGAACGCGTCGACGTCAGCCATACGGCGATCGTTCCCGTGCGCGCACCGACATGGAGGCGCCCTCACGTGATCGGTGGACAACTGCTCCGTGGCCTGATCTGTGCAGGAGGTCCTGGTCAGCGGCCCCGCGCGAACACAACGCAGGAGATCAGGTCCCTGCCCGGACTCATCCGGGAGTTGGACCCCTTTTCTCCTGCGTTGTGTACGCGGGTGGTCGGGACAGCCACCAGGGGAGCCGGCGGCGGGGCCTAGGCTGGGCCGATGGAACCGGTCGAGCTGCGCACACCCCGCCTGATCCTGCACGCCCCGACGTCCGCCGATGTCGACGCGATCACGACGGCGTGCCAGGATCCGGAGATCCCGCGGTGGACCACAGTGCCGAGCCCCTACGTCCGCGCCGACGCCGAGGACTTCGTCCGCCTCATCGGCGAGTGGTGGGAGGACGGATCCGAGACCGTGTGGGCGGCATACGCCGACGGCGAGCTCGTCGCATCCATCGGCCTGCACCACATCGTCGATCACCCGACCGGCGGCGATGCCGAGCTCGGCTACTGGGTCGCCGCGCCGGCGCGCGGCCGCGGGTACCTCACCGAGGCGGCCCGTGCCGTCATCGACTGGGGGTTCGCCGAGCTGGGCCTGGCCCGCATCCGGTGGCGCGCGGTGGTCGGCAACGTCCCCTCGGCGCGGAGCGCCCGGGCGCTCGGGTTCCGCTATGAGGGTCTCCTGCGCCAGGGACTGGCCGGTCCGCGCGGGCGGGACGACGGATGGAGCGGCGGGCTGCTGCGCACCGACGACCGCACGCCGGTGGACTGGCCGATCGACCTCGGCTGACCGGCCGCGGTCCCGGTCGGCGGCCCCGATGTCGTCCTCCGGTGGCAGGATGTTCCCATGCCGGAGATGCCAGAGGTGCAAGGGCTGGTCGACTTCCTCGCCGAGCGCGCGGTCGGGCTGAAGGTCACGCGCGCGTCCGTGTCGGCGATCTCCGCGCTCAAGACCTACGACCCGCCGGTGACGGCGCTGCCCGGGTCCACTGTCCGCGCGGCGACGCGGCATGGCAAGTACCTGGATCTGACGCTGGAGAGCGCCGCGGAGCCGGGGCTGCACCTCGTGTTCCACCTCGCCAAGGCCGGCTGGCTGCGCTGGTACGACGCCCTGCCGACCACGCTGATCCGGCCCGGGAAGTCTCCGATCGCGCTGCGCGTGGCGTTCGACGACGGCAGCGGGTTCGACCTCACCGAGGCCGGCACGAAGAAGTCCCTCGCCGTGTACGTCGTGCGGGATCCGGCCGAGGTCCCCGGAATCGCCCGGCTCGGGCCGGATCCGCTGGACCCGGCGTTCACCCGTGACGCGTTCGCCGCGCTGCTCGAGGGCAGGCGCACGCAGATCAAGGGGCTGCTGCGCGACCAGGGCGTGATCGGCGGCATCGGCAACGCCTACTCCGACGAGATCCTGCACGCCGCCCGGATGTCGCCGTACGCGCCCGCCGGAGGCCTCGGCGACGACGACGTGACGCGGCTGTACGACGCGATGCAGACCACGCTGCGCGAGGCCGTCGCCGCCGCGAGCGGCAAGCCGCCGGCCGACCTCAAGGACGCGAAGAGGCGCGGCATGCAGGTGCACGCCCGCCGGGGCGAGGCCTGTCCCGTCTGCGGCGACACGGTGCGCAGCGTGTTCTTCGCCGACCGCTCGCTCGAGTACTGCCCCACCTGTCAGACCGGCGGCAAGGTGCTCGCGGACCGGCGACTGTCCCGGCTGCTGAAGTAGCCGACCGCGACATGGGACGTCATAGATGCATCCGCCGGAATGAAACCGGAACCGGCGCGTTGACTAAGCTGAGAGCAACACAACGTGCTCCGGGGTCGGTGAGAATCCGAACCGGCGGTGACAGTCCGCGAACCGAGGATCCGACCGGGATCCGAGGCCGATCCGGTGGAATTCCGGGACCGACGGTGATGCGAGCGAGAGCTTGCGAGTCCGGATGAGAGGAAGCACGCACGATCGTCGTGCGCCCGACCCCGACTCCCTGAACAAGGACGAAGAAGGCGACATGACGGCGACAGCGGCAGAGCGCGCAGCGATGGCGCACGCTCTCGAGGTCGCGCGCCGCGGACCCCGTGGCCTGAATCCGCAGGTCGGCGCCGTGATCCTCTCCCCGAGCGGCGAGATGCTCGCCGACGGGTGGCATCGCGGATCCGGCACGCCGCACGCCGAGGTCGACGCGCTCTCGAAGCTCGCCCCGGAACAGCTCCGCGGCGCCACCGCCGTGGTCACGCTCGAGCCCTGCAACCACACGGGCCGCACCGGACCCTGCGCACAGGCGCTCATCGACGCCGGCGTCGCCCGCGTCGTGTACGCGCTGGACGATCCGGGAGTCGTGTCCGGCGGCGGCGCAGAGCGGATGCGCGCGGCCGGCATCGATGTCGAGTCCGGGGAGCAGGCCGATGCGGCGGAGGCGCTCATCGGCGACTGGCTGACGGTGCAGCGCCTGGGGCGCCCGCACGTCACCGTGAAGTGGGCGCAGAGCCTGGACGGCCGCGCCGCCGCGGCGGACGGATCCAGCCAGTGGATCACCGGCCCCGAGGCACGGGCCGACGTGCACCGCCGCCGCGCCGCCGCGGACGCCATCGTGGTGGGCACCGGCACGGTGCTCGCCGACGACCCCGCGCTCACCGCGCGCGACGGCGACGCACTGCTCCCCCATCAGCCGATCCCCGTCGTGATCGGCTCGCGGACGACACCGGCCGACGCGGCCGTGCGCCGGCACCCGCACGCCCCCCTGTTCTACTCCGGTCACGAGCTCGACGCGGTGCTCGCGGAGCTGCGGGAACGCGGCGTCCAGCGCGTGTTCGTCGAGGGGGGTCCGACCCTGGCGAGCGCCTTCGTCGCGGCCGGCCTCGCCGACCAGGTCCTCGCGTATGTCGCCCCGGTCCTGCTCGGCGGCCCGCGGCTCGCGCTCACCGACATCGGCGTGACCTCGATCGACGAGGCGCACCGGCTCGTCGTCGACGAGTGGCTGCCGCTGGGCCCGGATCTGCTGGCGATCGCCCGCCCGCTGACGTCGGGCGAGAACACATCCCGGAACGAAGGAGACGCCTGATGTTCACCGGAATCATCGAGGAGATCGGCGAGATCACGGCGATCACGCCCGAGGGAGACGGCTGGCGCCTGACCGTGCGCGCCCCCCGGGCCGCGTCCGACGCGGTGCACGGCGAGTCGATCGCCGTGAGCGGGGTGTGCCTGACCGTGGTCGCGTCGACCGCCGAGACGTTCGACGCGGACGTCATGAAGCAGACGCTCGACGTGGCCGCGATCGGCGGCGCGACGGTGGGCACCCGCGTCAACATCGAGAAGGCCATGCCGGTCGGCGCCCGGCTGGGCGGGCACATCGTGCAGGGCCACGTCGACGGCGTCGGCGAGGTGCTCGAGGTGCGACCCGGCGCCCAGTGGAGCGTGCTGCGGATCTCGCTGCCCGGCGACCTCGCACCGCTCGTCGTGGACAAGGGATCCATCTCCGTCGACGGCACCTCGCTGACCGTCAGCGCCGTAAGCGCGCCGGCCGCGGACGCCGCGTGGTTCGAGGTGTCCCTGATCCCCGAGACCCTCGCCGCCACCACGCTCGGAACCCGCGCCGTCGGCGACCGCGTGAACCTCGAGACCGACATCCTCGCCCGGCACGTGGAGCGCCTGCTCGCCTTCCGTGCCGCGGGCGACCCCGCAGTCCCCGGCGCCGACCGCGCCGTCACAACGGAAGGAGGCTCGCGATGAGCCTTTCCACCATCGAGGAGGCGCTGGAGTCGCTCCGCGCCGGACGCCCCGTGCTCGTCGCGGACGACGAGAACCGCGAGAACGAGGGCGACGTGATCCTCTCCGCCGAGCTCGCGACCCCCGAATGGGTCGCGTGGACGGTGCGCTGGACCTCCGGCTACCTGTGCGCGCCCATGCCCGCCGACATCGCCGATGCGCTGAACCTCCCGCCCATGGTCGAGGCCAACGAGGACGCCCGCAGCACCGCGTACACGATCAGCGTCGACGCGGCGAGCGGCGTCACGACCGGCATCAGCGCCGCCGACCGCGCCCGCACCCTGAACGTGCTCGCGGACGCGGCGTCGACGCCGTCCGATCTCATCCGCCCCGGTCACGTGCTGCCGTTGCGCGCCGTGGACGGCGGCGTGCGTCAGCGCGGCGGGCACACCGAGGCCGCGGTCGAGCTGATGCGTCTCGCGGGGCTGCGCCCCATCGGCGCGATCGCCGAGGTCGTCGCCGAGGACGGGAGCATGATGCGCCTGCCCGGTCTGCTGGAGCTCGGCGAGCGCGACGGGATCCCGGTGATCACGATCGAGCAGCTCGTCGCGCACCTCAACGAGGTCGACCCGCGGGACGAGGCCGACTGCGTCGCGAGCAACACGCGCCGCCGGGTCAGCCTGCGCGCGGACGCGACCGTTCCCACCACGCACGGGGTGTTCCGTTTCCTCGCCTACAAGGACCGCATCACCGGCACCGACCACATCGCGGTCGTCTCCGGCGAGCCCACCGAGACCGCGCTCGTACGCGTGCACTCGGAGTGCCTGACCGGCGAGGCGTTCGGCTCGCTGAAGTGCGAGTGCGGCCCCCAGCTGGACGCCGCCCTCGACGCCATCGAGCAGGACGGCGGCATCGTCATCTACATGCGCGGCCACGAGGGACGCGGCATCGGCCTCATCAACAAGCTGCGCGCGTATGCGCTGCAGGAGGAGGGGCTCGACACGGTCGACGCGAACCTCGCCCTGGGTCTGCCCGCGGACGCCCGCGACTATGCGGCGGCGGCCGGGATCCTCAGCGACCTCGGGGTCAAGAAGGTGCGGCTGCTGACCAACAACACCGACAAGGTCGCGCAGCTGCGCCAGCTGGGACTGGACGTGATCGAGCAGGTTCCCCTGATCGTCGGCGTCGGCCCCAACAACCACCAGTACCTCGAGACCAAGCGCGACCGCATGGGCCACATCATCGGCGAGTCCGAGCTCGCCGCCGCCCTGGCCGCCAACACGGCCGACAACGCAGAGGAGCACGCATGAGCGGCGCGGGAGCACCGACCACCGGAGGATTCGACGCGAGCGGCCTGAACGTCGTCATCGTCGCCGGCACCTGGCACGAGACGATCACGAACGGCCTGATCGCCGGCGCCCAGCGGGTGCTCGAGGAGACCGGGGCGAACCACCGTCTGGTGCGCGTCCCGGGATCGTTCGAGCTCGCCGTGGCGGCGCAGGCGGCGTTCGCCGGCGGCGCCGACGCCGTGGTCGCGCTCGGCGTGATCATCCGCGGCGGCACCCCGCACTTCGAGTACGTCTCGGCGGCGACCACCGACGGCCTCACCCGGGTCTCGCTGGACGCGGGCAAGCCCGTCGGCTTCGGCGTGCTCACGCTGGACGACGAGCAGCAGGGTCTCGACCGCGCCGGGCTCGAGGGCTCCAAGGAGGACAAGGGTGCCGAGGCGGCGGACGCCGCGCTGCGCACCGCCCAGGTGATCCGGTCGCTGCGCGGCTGAGCGCCCGCGGCTGAGGCGAGCCTGCCTGGCGAGGGGGGCGGACGCGGGCATAGCCTGTGCTCATGCAGACCCTCCGCGAGATCGTCGTCTTCATCCACCTGATCGGCTTCGCCACGCTGTTCGGCGCCTGGCTGGCCCAGGCGTTCGGGGGCAAGCGCCAGTTCACGCAGCTCATGAACATCGGCCTCGCGATCGCCGGTGTCGCGGGCCTCGCGCTCGCCGCCCCCTGGGGCATCGACTGGACGCCCGGGATGAGCTTCTACATCAAGATCACGGTGAAGCTCGTGGTCCTGATCATCATCGGCGCCCTGCTCGGCATCGGCATGGGTCGCCAGAAGCGCGGCGAGACCGTTCCTGGCGGCATGTTCTGGACGGTCGGGATCCTGGCCCTGCTGAACGCCGGGCTGGGGTTCTTCTGGCACTGAGCACCGCGCACCACCTCGTCGAACGCGGGATCCGGTCATCCGGGTCCCGCGTTCGTCGTTCATCCGACAAGGCGCATACGTCCTCGTCGTCATACTCCGCGGTGGTCGCGTGTCCGCCTGTGGATCGGCTGAACGCCGGGCGTAGACTCCCCCGTGCTGCCGCGCTGCTGGGGGGCCCGGCGAGCGTGATCGACGTACCGACCGGAGGACTGCATGAGCACCGCCACGACCGCACCCGCCAATCCTCGATCGCGGGTGATCCTCGCGAGCCTCATCGGCACGACGATCGAGTTCTACGACTTCTACGTCTACGCGACGGCGGCGGTGCTGGTCTTCCCCATCCTGTTCTTCCCGACCGGGAACGACACCACGGCGCTGCTCGCGTCGTTCGGCGTGTTCGGCGCGGCGATGATCGCCCGCCCGATCGGCGCGATGGTGTTCGGCCACTTCGGCGACCGTTACGGCCGCAAGGCCACCCTCGTCGCCTCGCTGCTCACGATGGGCATCGCGACCTTCCTGATCGGCGTGCTGCCCACGTTCCAGCAGATCAACTGGTGGGCGGCGCTGCTGCTGCTCATCCTGCGTCTCGCGCAGGGATTCGCGCTCGGAGGCGAGTGGTCGGGCGCCGCGCTCGTCGCCACGGAGAACGCCCCGGAGGGCAAGCGCGCCTGGTACGGCTCGTTCCCGCAGCTGGGGGCGCCGCTCGGCTTCATCATCGCGAACGGCCTGTTCCTGATCATCAACGCCCTGCTGCCGCACGCCTCGGATCCGACGCAGAAGTCGGAGGCGTTCCTCGGCTGGGGCTGGCGGGTGCCGTTCCTGTTCTCGGCCGTGATGGTGATCATCGGGCTGTGGGTGCGGCTGAAGCTCGTCGAGTCGGACACCTTCAAGCGCGCCGAGGTCAAGGGCACGATCCGCAAGCTGCCGCTTGCGACCGTCTTCCGCCATCACTGGAAGCACCTGATCCTCGGCACGTTCGTGATGCTGGCGACCTATGTGCTGTTCTACCTGATGACGAACTTCACGCTGTCGTTCGGCACGAAGCCGTGGTCGGTCGAGATCGCGTCCGCCGCGGCGCAGAAGGCGGCCGAGGCGAAGGGCGCCCCGTTCGACCCGGCCGCGTTCGCGGCGCAGTTCTACCCGGGTCAGGGGTTCGGCTACACCGACTTCGTGGTGATGCAGATCATCGGCGTCGTGTTCTTCGGGATCTTCACGCTGCTGTCCGGTCCGTGGGCGGATCGGATCGGGCGGCGCACGCTGCTGATCTGGACGACGGTCGCGATCATCCTCTTCGGCTTCACCTTCCCGCTCTTCCTCGGGCGGCACGCCGGTGAGCCGTTCGCCGCGGTGCTGACCCAGTCGTTCCTGATCCTCGGCTTCCTGCTCATGGGCACGACGTTCGGGCCGATGGGCGCGCTGCTGCCCGAGCTGTTCCCCACGAATGTGCGGTACACCGGCTCCGCGGTCGCGTACAACGTCTCGTCGATCCTCGGCGCCGCCGTGGCGCCGCTGATCGCGGTGTGGCTGTGGCAGCTCGCCGACGGCTCGCCCGTGCTCGTGGGCATCTACCTCTCGGCCATGGCCGTGCTGACGCTCATCGCCCTGATCCTCATCCCCGAGACCAAGGACCACGACTACGAGGACGACCTGGGCGTGCCCACGCTGCCCTGATCGGGGCCGCCCTCGCTGCGCGGCGCTCGGGATCCGCCGACGGATCCTGTCCGCCGCAGGCGAAAGGGAAACCGTCAACATCGATTGACAGATCTCGCGGCGTCAACAAGCATTGACACCAGGAGGTCATCATGATGAGGACGGCGAACGATCTGGATCCCCAGGGCGAGCCGCTCGCCGAGCTGCACCGACTGGTCGCGGTGCGTCGCGACATCGCCCGCGCCGAGGAGGTGCAGGTGCGCCGCGCCCGTGCGGCAGGCTACTCGTGGCAGGCGATCGCGAGCGCGCTGGGCACCACCCGGCAGGCCGCGCATCGCCGATTCGGCCGGCGCTGAGGCGGCTCACGCGTAGTCGGCCACGACACGGCGCGCGGCGCCGTCCAGCGCGACAGCGCCGCCGTACGGAACGATCCACTGCGGCCGGGTGTGCCCGAACGGCACGCCGATGCACACCACGGCATCGGGGTTGTAGCGCTCCATCGCGGCGAGCACGGCATCGCGCTGCTCAGCGCGGATCCTGCGCCGCTCGCCCGCCTCCGGGATGACCTCGTGCGTGCTCGCCGGCGGCCGCGCGACCACGACGCCCGCGACGCGCTCCAGAAGCCCCCGCTCCCCGTAGGCGCGGAGCTGCTCCGCCACCGCCGATGCGGGTGTCAGCCGCTCGCTCGTCTCCAGGAGCAGGATCGTGTCATCCAGCAGCTCCGTCCGCGGGAACCGATCGGCGAGGGCGAGCTGGCAAAGGACCTCCACGCAGCCTCCCCACGTCGGACCCGCCCGGTGGACCGCAGGCCCCGCCCAGGTCCACGGGTCGGCGGGCTCGCGGTCGCCGAACCGGACGAGCGCGGCCGGATCCTCCCAGCGCACGCCGAAGTCCTCGGACGCCCCCGGCTCGTCGAGCTCGAGCCGCCCGCCGTCGAGCAGTGCTGCGCGCAGCGAGCGGGCATGGATCGGGTCCACCGCGGGCCCAGGACCGAGGTGCACCTGGGTCGAGCCGCCGTAGAAGCCCGCGATCCCGTTGCGCCACAGCCAGTTGAGGATGTTGGTGTTGTCGCTGTAGCCCAGGAACGGCTTGGGATCCGCCTGCGCGGCGCCCGCATCGAGGTGCGGGGTCACGAGGATCTGGTCGTCGCCGCCGATCGTGGCGATGATCGCCCGGATCGAGGGGTCGGCGAAGGCCGCGTTCACGTCGGCCGCGCGCGCCTCCGCCGACGCCCCGAGCATCCTCGTCGTGGGGAACTCGACCGGAATCAGCCCGGTGAGCTCCTCCAGCCGGCGCAGGGCCTGTTCGTGGACGGGGACCGAGACCGCCGGCGCCGCGAACGCGGGCGAGAGGACGGCGACCCGATCGCCAGGGCGGGCCTTGGGCGGGAGGAGCATCGCCCCAGCCTAGGCGGGCGGCGTGCTCGCACCCGACCGGGACACCCTCACCCGATCGGGTCGCCGGCCCAGCGCAGGATGCGGAGGGCACGCAGGGTGACCCAACGGCTGGGGAGGCCCTCCTCCTCGCCCTCCATGGCGAAGGACGTGGGACCGGAGTGCTCGTTCGCCAGCGTCCAGCGCCCGTCCGCACGGCGAGCGGAGCGCAGCAGCGCGAGCGCCTCCTCGCAGCGGGGGTCGGGCTCCGGGTACGTACGTCGCAGGTACTCCAGCCCGCGCACGACCTCGTAGTACCACCGCACCGGGTAGGACGCCATGGTGAACCGGGGGTCGATGACCGCCCCGGTGCGCCGGCTCAGGAACAGGCGTCGCTCGAGCAGGTACTCCTCGCCGGCCAGACGCGCGGCCCGCGACCTGACCGTGCCGCCCGTCGCCTGCTCCCAGTCCCGCAGCCCCTCGAGCACGCAGATCGTCGAGTGCAGCGACGAGACCTCCGCCCCGTACTCGGCCCGGCAGTTCCAGCCGCCGTCGGCGAGCTGGCCGTCGAGGAGCGTCCGGACAACGGTGTCGCCCGGCTCGCCGAAGGCGGTGGCGACGGTCAGCACGACCCCGTTGACGCACGGCTCCGTCTCGCCGTCGAAGTACGCAGGCGCCCCGGGCTGATCCCAGCGCACGTGGTCGCGCACGCGGCCGATCGCCCGTCGCACACGCGCATCGGCGGGATCCGCACCGAAGTCCGCCAGCTGCTGGAGGCTGAAGTGCGTCGCCGTCCAGGCGTCGTACATCGGACGCTCCCGATCGACCCAGCCCGGACGGTACACACCGCCGTCCCACAGCCCGTCCTCGGCCTGCAGCGCCAGCAGGCGCGCACCCCAGCCCTCGTCCGCGACCCGTGCGCGCTCCACGGCGACCGCCTCGGGCGCCGCATCGGCCAGATCCCGCATCGCCTGCCAGCGGATCGCGGGATCCCCCTCCATCAGGTACTCGATGACGTCCATGATGCGACGCTACCCGCGGGACCGCGCCCCGCGGGCACTCTCGAGGACCGGCGCACACGAACGCGGCGGCAGGATGCCGGGGACCACTCAGCTTTTCGTCCCTGACATCCCGCCGCCGCGGGTCTTGGTGGACCCGGCTCCTCCCCCGCGTCTCCGAGATCCTCGGGGCGGGGGAGGAGCCGGATCGCGTCTCAGGCGTTCGCGAGACGGTAGCGCAGCGAGGCGAGCTCGCTCGTCAGCGCTGCGGGGAGACGGTCGCCGAAGGTGGCGAAGAACTCCTCGGTCGAGTCTGCCTCACGGCTCCACGACGCGGTGTCGACGCTGAACAGCTCGGCGAGATCCTCGTCGCTCACCTGCGCGCCCTCGAGGTTGAGGTCCTCGATGCGGGGCAGGCGGCCGATCGGGCTGTCGACCGCGTCGACCTGCCCCTCGATGCGGCGGATGATCCAGTCGATGACGCGCGCGTTGTCGCCGAATCCGGGCCACAGGAACCGGCCGTCGGAACCGCGGCGGAACCAGTTCACCTGGAAGATCCGCGGCGCCTTGTCGAACCGGACCGCGCGACCCATCTTCAGCCAGTGCGCGAAGTAGTCGCCCATGTTGTAGCCGCAGAAGGGGAGCATCGCGAACGGGTCGCGGCGCAGCTCGCCGACCGTGCCCTCGGCCGCCGCCGTGCGCTCGGACGAGATGGTCGCGCCGAGGAACACGCCGTGGCTCCAGTCCGTCGCCTCGACGACGAGCGGGACGTTGGTGGCGCGACGTCCGCCGAACAGGATCACGTCGAGCGGCACGCCCTCAGGATCCTCCCAGTCCTCCGCGATCTGCGGGCACTGGGCGGCGGAGACGGTGAACCGGGAGTTCGGGTGCGCCGCGGGGCGACCGCTCTCCGGGGTCCAGGGGTTGCCCTCCCAGTCGATGAGGTTGGCGGGCGCCTCGTCGGTCAAGCCTTCCCACCACACATCGCCGTCCGGACGCAGCGCGACGTTCGTGAAGATCGTGTTGCCCCACAGCGTCTCCACGGCGGTGACGTTGGTGGACTCGCCGGTGCCGGGAGCGACGCCGAAGAAGCCCGCCTCCGGGTTGATCGCACGCATGCGGCCGTCGGCACCCGGACGGATCCAGGTGATGTCGTCACCGAGCGTCTCGACCTTCCAGCCCGGGATCGTCGGGCGGAGCATGGCGAGGTTGGTCTTGCCGCACGCCGACGGGAAGGCCGCGGCCACGTGGTAGGCCTTGCCCTCGGGCGAGATCACGCGGATGAGCAGCATGTGCTCGGCCATCCAGCCCTCGTCGCGGGCGAGCACCGAGGCGATGCGCAGCGCGAAGCACTTCTTGGCGAGGATCGCATTGCCGCCGTAGCCGGAGCCGAACGAGTAGACCTCGAGCGTGTCGGGGAAGTGCACGATCCACTTCTCGTCGTTGCACGGCCACGTGGTGTCCGCCTCACCCGGGGCGAGCGGAGCGCCGACCGAGTGCACGGTGCGCACCCACGGCGCGCCCTCCGCGATCTGGCGGACGACGGCGGTGCCGACGCGGGTCATGATGCCGATGGAGGCGACCGCGTAGGCGCTGTCGGTGATCTGCACGCCGATCTGCGAGATCGGGCCGCCGACGGGACCCATCGAGAACGGCACGACGTACATCGTGCGGCCGCGCATCGAGCCCTCGAAGATCTCGGTCATCTTCGCGTGCATCTCGGCGGGGTCCGCCCAGTTGTTGGTCGGGCCGGCGTCGATCTTCTGGCCGGAGGCGATGAAGGTGCGCGCCTCGGTGCGCGCCACGTCGCTCGGGTGCGAGCGGGCCAGGTAGGACCCGGGACGCCACTCGGGGTTGAGCTTGATGAGCTTGCCCTCGTCGACGAGCTCGTGCAGCAGGGCGTCGTTCTCGGCCGCGGAGCCGTCGACCCAGTGCACGCGGTCGGGCTGGGTCAGCGCGCGGATCTCCTCGACCCAGGCCGACAGCTCGGCGAAGGCCGGGGTGTCGTACTCGGGGGCCGCACCGTACTCGCGCACGAGAGCGAGCGGGGAGGTCCGCGGGGTGGAGGTCTCGGCGATTGCCATGGTCTGCTCCTTAAAGGTCGGGGCGTTGAACCCATCTTGCGCCAGTTATCGCCACTCTTTGAGCCAAAGCCGGCATCAAGAACATGGTTTCTTTCGCTAGTATCAATTCCATGGCCTCAGGACTCGAGCTCACGACCCTCGGACACCGCATCCGTCACCACCGCACGCGCAGCGGCATGACCCTGGACGAGCTGGGCGCCGCGGTCGGCGTCGCCGGATCGCAGCTCAGCCTCATCGAGAACGGGAAGCGCGAGCCGAAGCTCTCCCTGCTCCAGGCGATCGCCGACGCGACCGGCACCGAGGTGAGCGACCTGATCTCGGGCGAGCCGCCGAACCGCCGCGCCGCCCTGGAGATCGAGCTCGACCGGGCGCAGTCCAGCTCGGTGTTCCGCCAGCTCGGCATCGCCCCGGTGCGGGTGAGCAAGGGCATGCCGGACGAGACGATCGAGTCGATCCTCGGACTGCACCGCGAACTGCACCGCCGTGAGCGCGAGGCCATCGCCACCCCCGAGGAGGCCCGTCGCGCCAACACGGAGCTGCGCCTGAAGATGCGCGCCCTGGACAACCACCTGCCCGACATCGAGGCGCTCGCCGAGAAGCAGCTCAGGGCCGCGGGGCACTCCTCCGGAGCGCTCACGCACCGCACGGTCAGCATCATGGCCGAGCAGCTCGGCTTCGAGCTGCTCTACGTCGACGACCTGCCGCACTCCACCCGCTCGGTGACCGACCTGGAGCACGGACGCATCTACCTGCCGCCGGCCTCGATCCCCGGCGGCCACGGACTGCGCTCGATGGCGCTGCAGGCCATGGCGCACCGGCTGCTCGGGCACACCCCGCCCACCGATTACGCGGACTTCCTGCAGCAGCGGCTCGAGATCAACTACTACGCCGCGTGCTGCCTGATCCCCGAGACCGCCGGTGTCGCCTTCCTGCAGCAGGCGAAGAAGGACCGCAACCTCGCCGTGGAGGACTTCCGGGACGCGTTCGGCGTGACCCATGAGGCGGCGGGCATGCGCATGACCAACCTCATGACGACCCACCTCGACATGCGCCTGCACTTCCTGCGCGTGGACGAGTCCGGCGCCCTCACCCGCGTGTACGAGAACGACGACCTCCCGCTGCCGATGGACGTCACCGGATCCGTCGAGGGCCTCACCGTGTGCCGCAAGTTCTCGGCTCGCGCCGCCTTCAGCCAGCGCAACCGCACGACCGAGCACTACCAGTACACGGACACGCCGTCCGGCACGTTCTGGTGCTCGACGCAGACCGGATCCACCGATGGCGGCGGGTTCTCGATCACGGTCGGCGTGCCGTTCGACGACGCGCGCTGGTGGCGCGGCCGGGAGACCACGGATCGCGCGCAGTCGACCTGTCCGGACGAGGCGTGCTGCCGGCGCCCTCCTGCCGGCATCGCGGAGCGCTGGAGCCACAAGGCGTGGCCGAGCGCACGCGTGCACACCCACATGTTCTCGCCGCTCCCCCGCGGCGCGTTCCCGGGCGTCGACGACAACGAGGTGTACTCGTTCCTGGATCGGCACGCGGCGCAGTAGGAGGCACCGCCCTGCCTCAGTGCACCGACACGAAGTCGGCGTAGCGGCGCAGGGCCGCGGCCACGGCGCCGGGATCCGGGGCCTGCTCCTCGTCGAAGAGCTCGGCGACCGGATCCTCCCGGTGCCGGCCGACCGCCGCGGAATGCATCCACGCGCCGGCGATGCGCCCCGCGGTGAGCAGGCTCGCACGCACCATGCCGTTCTTGCCGGGCCCGATCAGCGCCATGCTGTCCGGCGATGCCACGGATGACCGGTCGGCGTAGGAGATGTAGTACTCGTCGAACATCGGCAGCGCGAGCGTCGCGGCATCGTCGGCGCCCGCCGCTCGCCGCGGACGGACCGCGCCGACGAAGACTCCGTCGTCCTGCTCCGTCACGCGTGCGCGACCGCGCTCCGCGGCCTCGCGGGCGACGGTGATCGGCAGCCCCGACCACCAGGCGAAGTCGTCGACGGTGGCGGGGCCGTGCCCGTCGATGAAGCGCACGAAGAACTCCGCGAGCGGATCCGCGGGCGGGACGCTCTCGGGGATCCATTCCTCGGCGAGCATGAAGAGCTGCTCGCGCGAGACCGCGTCGTCGCGATGCACGACCGGCCCCTGCACGAGGACGCCCCGCACGTTGAGGGCGTAGATGAGATGCACGCCGCGCTGACCGGACGGGTCGACGCCGATCTCGACGAGGTCGTCGAACAGCTGCGCCCTGGTGCGCCCTCCCCCGGCCAGCCGCTCCCGGAACGCGGCCTCGACCCGGGCGACCAGCGCGTCGTCGATGCCCAGCTGGCGCTGGCGCGAGGCGTCCTGACGGAGCTGCCGGTCGCCGGTCACGGACAGCACCCAGCGCACGTCCTCGGCGGGGATGACATGCAGCGTGCCCCGCATCGTGTGCGTGCGCACCAGCTCGCCGCGGTCGAACGCGGCGTCGACGGCGGCGAGCGTGGGCGCGCCGGAGGACCGGACGCCGAGCGCCCACCGGCCGGCGAGGAACTCCTGGGCCTGCACCGCGAGCATGTGCCGCGCGGCGGCCACGGGCGTGCGGGCGGGGGCGGTGAGCCGATGCGAGCGCAGCCGTTCGCGCAGGAGTGCCGTCATGCCCCCATGATGCCGCGCCGGACGGACATCCATCGACGGCGGCCCGAAGCACGATCGGTCGCAGGCCCGGTCCCTGCCACGAGACGGATCCCCGGCCGTTCCGATGAGTTCGCTATGACTGCGCTCAAGGACCCCGATTCTTGGACTTCTCTGTCAGCACGGCCTCGACGATGGTGCCATGGCAACCCTCACCACCCTCGCCCCGGCCACCCGGCGGTCTGCACCGCTGCGCCGACCGCAGCCGGAGCGCTGGCGCCTCGCCGCGGTGACGTTGATCTGGGCGACGAGCCTCTTCGTGCTCGCGCTCTGGGTGGCGGGCGCCGGCGTGCAATCGCTGCTCGCGCTCGACGGCGACTCCCTCACCACGCTCGGACGCCTCACGGGACTCGTCTCGGCCAACCTGCTGCTGTACCAGGTGCTCCTCATGGCCCGGATCCCGGTGTTCGAACGCGGCTTCGGGAGGGACGGCATCACGCGTCTGCACCGGCTGGTCGGGTTCTGGTCGTTCTGGCTGCTCATCGCGCACCTGGTGCTGATCACCGCCGGCTACGCGATCACGTCGCACACCGACGTGCTCGTCCAGGCGTGGGACTTCGTGTGGGACTACCCGGGGATGCTCCTCGCCACCGCGGGCACCGGGCTGCTGATCCTGGTGGTGGTCACCTCGATCCGCCGCGCCCGGCGCCGGCTGCGCTACGAGTCCTGGCACCTGCTGCACCTGTACGGCTACCTCGGCGTCGGCCTCGCGATCCCGCACATGCTGTGGACCGGGGCGGACTTCACCGCCTCCCCCGGCGCGACCGTCTACTGGTGGGCGCTGTGGGGCGTCACGGCTGCGGGCGTCCTGTGGTTCCGCGGGGCGGTGCCGCTGATCCGCAGCGCCCGCCACGGGCTCCGCGTCGTCGCCGTCACCGCCGACGGACAGGACGGGGTCTCGGTGCGCGTCGCCGGGCGCGCGGTGCACCGGCTCGGCGCCCGCGCCGGCCAGTTCTTCGTCTGGCGCTTCCTCGACGGCCCGGGCTGGACGCGTGGCCACCCGTTCTCGCTCGCCGCGGATCCGGCCGGCGGAGAACTGGTGATCTCCGCCCGCCGCGTGGGCGATGGGACGGACCGGCTGGCCGAGCTCCGCCCCGGGACCCGCGTCATGGTCGAGGGCCCCTACGGCCACATGACCGGTGAACGGCGCAGCGGATCCCGGCTCCTGATGATCGGCGCGGGAGCCGGCGTCGCCCCGCTGGTCGCCCTGCTGGAATCGGAGGCGTACGCCCCCGGGGAGGCGATCCTGCTGACCCGGGACCACTCGGCCGCGCACGGCCTGCGCCGCGCCGAGATCGACCGGCTCGCCGTCGAGCGCGGGCTCGTGCACTACACGCTGCACGGCCGGCGCGGGGGCACCGGCACGAGCTGGGTGCCCGCGACGCACGCGCAGTGGGACGGTGCGCAGCTGCTGCAGCGCATCGCCGGCGACCTGAGCCGCTACGACGTGTACCTGTGCGGCCCGATCCCCTGGATGGAGAGCATCCGCGCCGATCTGCGCCGGGCGGGCGTCGCACGATCCCGGATCCACAGCGAAGCGTTCGCCGTCTGAGACGCACGAGGAGAACATCATGAAGAAGATCGTCTACGCCGTCCTCGCCACCCTCACCGGGCTCGTGCTGCTGTTCAGCTACCGCACCTCGCTCGAAGCGGTCGCCCCGACCGCTGCAGGCAGCATCGCGCCCAAGACCACGACCGGCACGTCCGGCGGCACGAGCACGAGCGCGCCGTCCGCCTCGGGGACCGGGACCTCCGCATCCGCACCGTCCGGAACCTCTGCGTCCGGATCCTCCACGTCCGGATCCTCGTCCGGCGGATCCACGACGACGAGCGGACTCAAGGACGGCACGTTCACCGGCCAGGCGGCCGACACCCGCTACGGCGCGGTCCAGGTCGCGATCACGGTGTCCGGCGGACAGATCACCGACGTCTCGGTGCCGCAGTACCCGAACACCGAGCGCCGCGACGAGGAGATCAACGCGCAGGCGATCCCGATCCTCATCTCCGAGACCAAGAGCGCCCAGAACGCGCAGATCGACATGGTGTCGGGCGCGACCTTCACGTCGGACGGGTACACGCAGTCGCTGCAGAGCGCGATCGACCAGGCGAAGGCATGAGCGCCGCTCCCGCGTCCGGACGACGCTCCCCTGCGCGCCCGCTCGCGTCCCCGCACCGTCACGTCCGCACCGCCGAGCTCATGGGCACGGTCGCGAGCGCGCACGTGCTGACCGTCGGCTCCCCCGCCGACGGGGCGGCCGAGCGGATCTCCGCGGCCCAGGACGCGGCGCTGGACGAGCTCCGCCGCCTTGACGCGCTGTTCTCGCCGTTCCGCTCCGACTCGGAGATCTCGCGGCTGCGCGACGGCGGCCTGTGTCTCGAGGACGCGGATCCGCTGGTGCGGGAGGTCTTCGACGCGTGCATCCGCCTCGCCGCGGCGAGCGGCGGACGCTTCGACGCCGCACGGCAGGGCTGGTTCGATCCGACCGGCTATGTCAAGGGCTGGGCGGTCGAGCGCGCCGCGGCGCACCTGACGCCGCTGCTCGCGGAAGAGGGGGTGGTCGCCGCGGGGCTCTCCGCGGGCGGCGACATGCAGCTGCACACCGCGCCCGGGGCGGACTGGACCTGGGACGTCGGCATCGTCGACGCGCGGCGTCCCGGCGCGCTGCGCGCGCGCATGCCCCTCCGCGACGGGGCGGTCGCGACCTCCGGCCCCGGGGAGCGCGGCGCCCACATCGTCGATCCGCGCACCGGCGCACCGGTCGCCGACGCCGCCACCGCGACGGTCATGGCGAAGCGGCTGAGCGACGCGGACGCCTGGGCCACGATCGCGGTGGTGGCGGGGTTCGACGACCTGAGCTGGCTGCGGCAGGCACCGGACACGTCCGGGATGATCCAGGCACCGGACGGCCGGATCCGGCGGTGGACGCACGGCGTCGAAGTCGGCCCGTCCGCGGACGCGCTCCTCACCGTCGGCGGCTGACCGCCGCGGGAAGGCGCAGCAGGAACGTCGTGCCCGCCGCCGTCGTGCTCTCCAGGGCGATGGATCCGCCGTAGCGCGTCGCCACGTCGCGCACCAGCGCGAGCCCCAGGCCGAAGCCGCGCCGGCGCCCCGTCTCGGGCCCGCGCGCGAACCGGGTGAAGATGCGATCCCGCTCACCCGCGGGGACGCCGGGTCCCTGGTCCGTCACGCGCACCTCGACGACCGCCGCGCCGACGGCGACCGCGGAGATCGCCACCGCCGTACCGTTCGGGGCATGCTGCACGGCGTTGTCGAGCAGCGCGGTGCACAGGCGTGTGAGCGTCACGGCGGGCACCGCGACGGCGAGCTCGGCAAGGCTCCCGGCCTCCAGGTTCACGCCCGCGCCGTCTGCGATCGGCCGGACCAGCTCCATCGCCTCCCGCGCCGCGTCGGCCGGGTTCGACACCGCCTGCTCGACCGGCTCCTGGTCGGCCTGGGCCGCGAGGAGGAGCTCGGTGAGGATGTCGTCCATCGCGGCGGCGTCCTTGCGCAGCCGGCCGAGGGCGTCGCCGATGTCCTCGCCGCGGGCGACGCGGCGCTGGAGGATCTGCACCCGGCTGGACAGGGCCGTGAGCGGGGTGCGCAGCTCGTGGCTCGCATCGGCCACGAAATCGCGCTGCGCCTGCAGCGCCACCTCCAGCGGGGCCACGGCCCGGCGGGCGGTGAGCCACGCGATGATCCCGAGCACCGCGACGCCCAGGATCCCGAGCACGATCACCCAGGGCAGCACGCGATCCACGTCGACGACGACATGGTCGGGATCCCGCAGCTCGAAGCCGCCCGGCCTCGACCCCGCCGACACCGGATCCCCGCCCTGCGGCCGGGACGTCCCGAGGATCACGGCGACGAGGATGCCGACGCCGGCCGCGATCACGACGGCCGACGCGATGCCGGTCCACAGTCCGATCTGACGCGCCGAGCGCCGCACGCGCGCGCGATCGGCCGAGGCGCTCACGCCGCCCGCCCTTCAGCCATGCCGCGCTCGGTCATGTCGGATCCCCGGCGCGGTAGCCGCGGCCGCGGACCGTGTCGATCATCTCGGGCGTCGTCTTGCGCCGGATGTAGTGCACGTAGGTGTCGACGGTGCCGACCCCGTCCGCCGAGGAGAAGACGCCGCGGAGGATCTCCTCACGGCTGAAGACGCGCTCCGGGCTCGCGGAGAGGAACTCCAGGAACGCCGCCTCCGTGGCCGTCAGCGAGACCCGCAGGCCGGCCGGGGAATGCACCACCCACGAGTCCGGGATGAAGATCCAGTCGCCGATCGTCCTCCGCCGCCCCTCCGCCTGGAACCCCCGGCGAAGCGCCCTCAGCCGGGCCAGCAGCTCGTCGAAGTCGAACGGCTTGGTGAGGTAGTCGTTCGCGCCCGCATCGAGACCCTCGACCCGGTCCGGCACGGCGCCGAGGGCGGTGAGCATGAGGACGGGCGTGGTGATCCTCGCCGTGCGGATCGCGCCGACGAGGCTCGCTCCGTCCATGCCCGGCAGGCGCCGGTCGACCAGCATCACGTCGTAGCGCTCGTCCAGCGCGCGGCGCAGCGCCACCGTCCCGTCGGTCACATGGTCGACGAGGTATGCGTCGCCGAGCACCTCGAGCGTCATCTCGGCGATGGCGGCGTCGTCCTCGACGTAGAGCAGCCGAGGTCGCGGGTCGGTCATGCGGTCCTCCTGTCCTCAGGATCGCACCACACCGCTTCCAAGACGAAGCCCAGAAACGCGCCGCCCCCTGGATCCGTCCGGATCCGTCTATTTCTGCGGAACTGCGGCTCCGGGGCCCCGAAAGCCGCAGTTCGGCAGAAATAGACGGAAGGAGGGGGACGGTTTGCGGCCGGTCAGCCGTGCAGGGTCACCTCGCGGCGCACCGGCAGCACGATCGGGTGGGATCCCGCCATCACCTCGAGGACGCGGATGACCTGGCTGGAGTAGCCGTACTCGTTGTCGTACCAGACGTAGAGGATCACGTCGGTGCCGTTCGCGATCGTCGCGAGGCCGTCGACGATGCCGGCGCGGTGCGAGCCGACGAAGTCGGTGGAGACCACCTCGGGCGACTCGACGTAGTCGATCTGCTGGCGGAGCTTGGAGTGCAGCGACACGCGGCGCAGGTAGTCGTTGATCTCGGCCTTCTCCGCCGGACGCTCGAGCGTGAGGTGCAGCACGGCGAGCGAGACATCGGGCGTGGGCACGCGGATCGCGGATCCGGTGAGCTTGCCGGCGAGCTCCGGGAGCGCGCGGGCCACGGCCTTCGCGGCGCCGGTCTCCGTGATCACCATGTTGAGCACGGCGGAGCGGCCGCGGCGATCGCCCGAGTGGAAGTTGTCGATGAGGTTCTGGTCATTCGTGAACGAGTGCACGGTCTCGACGTGCCCCCGGACGATGCCGTACGCCTCGTCGACGGCCTTGAGCACCGGCGTGATCGCGTTGGTGGTGCAGGACGCGGCGGAGAGGATCCGGTCGGCATCCTCGATCGTGTCGTGGTTGATGCCGTGCACGATGTTCTTCAGCTCGCCCTTGCCCGGGGCCGTGAGCAGCACGCGTGCGACGCCGGTCGACTCCAGGTGGCGGCTGAGGCCGGCCTCGTCGCGCCAGCGGCCGGTGTTGTCGACCACGATCGCGTCGTGGATCCCGTAGGCGGTGTAGTCGATCGCCGCAGGGTCGTCCGAGTAGATGACCTGGATCCGCGTGCCGTTCGCGATGATCTGCGAGTTCTCCTCGTCGACGTCGACGGAGCCCTCGAACCGGCCGTGCACGGAGTCGCGCAGCAGCAGCGAGGCGCGCTTGACGAGGTCGTTCTCGGCCCCCTTGCGCACGACGATCGCGCGCAGGCGCAGTCCGCTGCCGCCGCCGGTGTGCGCGATGAGGATGCGCGCGAGCAGGCGGCCGATGCGCCCGAAGCCGTAGAGCACCACATCGGTCGGCTCGGCCGGGGAGGCCTCGCTCAGCGCCGGGGCGAGCTCGGTGCGGAGCCGGTCGACGAGGCCCGCGACGTCCCCCTGCACGGACTCGGCGAGGCGGCCGACGTCGAGCGAGGCGGCCGAGGGCGACAGCTGCCGAAGCGCCTCGAGCACGGCAAGCGTGTCCTCGAGCGCCAGCTCATCGTGGCCGAGGGCGGCGACCCGCTCGTGGACCTCGAGGATCTCGGTGGTGCCCAGCCCCAGCAGACGGTGACCGTGCAGCGACGTCACCACGTCTCGCTCGCGGTTCAGGCCGCCGATCAGCGGGATCATCCGCTCGGCGAGTTCTTCTCGGGCCTTCCAGTCGTCGCGGCGCGCGGCGAAGTCGTTCATCAGCGTCCTTGCAAGCACATGCGCCAGGGATGAGTGGCGCGGAATCGGGAGGGGCGGATCCGCCCTCTCCCAGGCTAGGCGCCGGCCTCGCGCCGATCCGCCCATTCCGGGTCGCAAGAAATGCGCTTCTTGACGCCAGGCTGAAGCAGAGCCCCGACATGTCCTCGGCGGCCCAGGCAATTGCGCGGGATCCTCCGTGGATCGCGCACGGCGGCGCGCCGGATCCGCTCGTCCTCGATCATCTTCGTTTTCGTCTACACTGGTGGAATAATGAATGGGACACCGCGCGGCGACGAGGCCGATCTCCTCCTCCACGGCGGGCGGATCCGCACCTTCGATGCGCAGGGCTCCGTCGTCGACGCGCTCGCCGTCCGCGCCGGCCGCATCGTCGCCACCGGCAGGGACGCACTCCGGCTCCGGGCGGCGCAGACGCTCGACCTCGACGGTCGCACAGCGATCCCCGGGGTCAACGACGCGCACCTGCATGCCGCCTGGCTCGGCGCGCGCTGGCCGCACCTGTTCTTCTCCGAAACCCCGCCGCACGAGCAGCCGTCCGGGCGGCTCGTCCACACGCAGGAGGAGCGCCGTGACGCCCTTCGCCGCGCCTGGCGCCTGCTCGCCGAGCTGGGCATCACGAGCTACACCGAGCCGGGGATCGGCCCCGGCGAGGACGAGGGCGAGACCGGCTGCTTCGGCACGGCGATGATGGACGCCTACCTCGAGCTGCACCGCGCCGGATCCCAGACCGCCCGCGTGACCCTGCTGCGCCTGTTCGGCGAGCTGGACGGCACGGCGGACCTCGCGGCCTTCGAACGCGGGATCCGCACGCCGAAGCCGGACACGGATCTGCGCTGGCTCGCCGTCACGGGCGTCAAGATCTTCGCCGACGGGATACCGCCCATGAGCACGGCCTGGGTCAGCGCGCCCTACCCCGACGGAACGACGGGCGCGCTGCTGCCGCGGGGCGCCGACGGCGCGCTGCACGCCTATCGGCGGATGATCTCGCTCGCGCTCGAATGCGGCGAGCAGGTCGCGGTGCACGCCACGGGCGACCGCTCGATCGAGGAGTTCCTCCGTGTGCTCGAGGACCGGCCGGCATCCGGATCCGCCCCGCACTACGTCGTGCACGCCGACCTCGCCTCCGCCGAGCAGATCGCGCGCATGCGGGCGGTCGGCGCCGGATTCGCGGTGCAGCCGCTCATCGCCGAGCACACCCGCGCCTGGGCCGGCGCGCAGCTGGGCCCGGCCCGCGCCGCGGCGGCCTGGCCGCTGCACGAGATGATCGCCTCCGGGACGCTCACGACGATCACGAGCGACGCCCCGATCGCGACGCCCGATTGGCGGGTCGGGCTCGACGCCTCGCTCGCCCTGCTCGACCGCGACGACGCCGGCACGCGCGAGCAGCTGCTGCGGCGCGTGACCGTCGACCCGGCCCGCCAGGACGGCGCCGACTCCTGGAAGGGCACGCTCGAGGTGGGCAAGGTCGCCGATGTCGCCGTCCTGGACGAGGACCCCGCCGAGCCCGGTCGCGCGATCGCCGCCATCGGGATCTCCCGCACGATCGTCGACGGCCGCACGGTGTTCGCCGCCGACCGCTGACCCCCGGTCGCCGAGCCCCGGTCGCTGAGGCACTCGAAGCGACCCCCGCGCCCCCTTCGGTCGCTGAGGCACTCGAAGCGACCCCCGTCCCTTCGAGAACCTCACGGACCAACCCACACC